>JAFSGB010000040.1 GCA_017434895.1 Clostridia bacterium | reverse complement strand
ATTTTTGCCGTAACCGGCTCTGACGGTAAGACTACTACAACAACACTAATTGCCAAAATGCTTGAGGCAGAGGGCAAAAAGGTATTTGTTGGCGGTAATATCGGCAAGCCCTTACTACCTGAAATTGAAAATATTAGAAAAGACGATTTTGTAGTTGTAGAGCTTTCCTCCTTCCAGCTTATCTCAATGCGTAAAAGTCCCGATGTGGCGGTTGTTACAAACGTAGCACCTAATCACCTTGATGTACATCGTGATATGGACGAATATGTTGAGGCTAAGAAAAACATTATTATACACCAAAATGCATTTTCCCGTACTGTTCTTAATAGAGATAACGAGATTACCGAGTCCTTCCGCAAGGATGTTCGCGGTCAGTCACTGGGATTTAGTATGGAGCGTCAGCTTAACAACGGCGCTTGGGTAAGTGACGAGGGCATGCTTTATATGTCATACCGAGGAATGGATTTGCCCATTATTAACAAAAAGGAAATTGCAATAATAGGCGAACACAATGTTGCAAATTATCTGACTGCTATTGCCGCTGTTTGGGGCTATGTGGGTGTTGATTCCATTAAAAAGGTGGCAAGAGAGTTTGGCGGTGTCGAGCACCGAATTGAGTTTGTCCGCGAGGTTAACGGCGTTAAATACTATAACGATTCCATTGCTTCAAGTCCTACTCGCACTATTGCGGGACTTAAAGCCTTTGACAAAAAAATTCACCTCATTGCTGGCGGTTACGATAAGCACATTCCATTTGAGCCAATGGTACCCTACATCTTGCAAAAGGTAGAAAAGCTTTACCTTTGCGGCGACACTGCTGATAAGATTGAAGCGGCTGTCAGCAGTAACGAAAATTATAACAACAACCCTGAAATTATCAGGGTTAAGGATATTGCCGAGGCAGTAGAATTAGCGCATAAAACTGCAAAGGTTGGGGATATTGTTTCTTTAAGTCCTGCTTGTGCCAGCTTTGATGCATTCCCAAATTTTGCCGCCAGAGGCAACTATTTTAAGGAGCTTGTAAATAAACTGTGATTGATTTAAAAGAAACACTTTTTTTGCTGTCCAATGCTGACGGTGTTGGTGATTTGAAAGAGGCAAGTGATTTAGCATATAATTTGCTTTCAAAATATTGTGAATGTACTAAAACCGATAATTTGACAGTTATCGGTTTTATGAAGGGTGAGAGCGATTACACCCTAATGCTTGATGCTCATATTGACCAAGTAGGCTTTGTTGTTACAAGCGTTGACGATAAAGGCTTTTTGACGGTTAAGAATATTGGCGGAATAGATATTCGCGCATTGCCATCACGCAGAGTGACAGTTCACGGCAAGGAAAAAATCACCGCAGTTTTTTCTGCCACACCGCCCCACCTTGCAAAAGGTGAAGTAACCTATGACGATATTGAAAGCATTAAGCTTGACACTGCAATAGGCAGTAAGGCAAAGGAAATCGTTTCGGTTGGTGACTATGTAACCTTTGCCAATACACCAAAAGAATTATTTAATAATAGAGTTTGCAGCCGTTCCTTTGACAACCGCGCGGCGGTTACTTGTCTTATAGCTGTAGCCGAAATGTTAAGGGGTAAAAAATTGCCCTTTAATTTAGCATTTGTGCTGAGTGACGGGGAGGAATTGGGACTTCGTGGTATTCGTGCCGCAACCTTTAAGATAGATCCGAACGAGGCTATTGCCGTTGATGTTTCCTTTGGTGACGGGATTGGCATTGACAGTGAAGATTGTTCACCCCTTGGTAGCGGCGCTATGATTGGTGTGGCACCTACCCTTGACAGTAAGATTTCAAAAAGATTAATGAATATTTGCGAAAGCAAAAATATCCCATATACCACAGAGGTTATGGATGGAAAAACCGGAACTAATGCGGATATGATTTCGGTAAATAAAGAGGGTGTACGCACCTGCACCGTTTCAATTCCTTTAAGGAATATGCACTCCGATGCAGAAATTGTGGATTTAAGTGATTTAGAAAGCGTTTGCCAGTGCCTTTGTGAGTATATCCTTGCGGGAGGTGTCAAGGATGTTTGATATATTGGAAAGACTTTGTAATCTTGACTCCACCTCGGGTGATGAAATATCGGTCAGAGAATTTATTATCAACGAAATCAAGGATTATTGCGACTGGAAAACCGATAATTTAGGTAACATTATTGCCTTTAAAAAGGGTAAAAATAAAAGCGCTAAAAAACTAATGCTTGATGCTCACATGGACGAGGTTGGTCTTATTATTACCTCTGTCACTGCCGACGGATTTTTAAAATTTAAGACTGTCGGCGGAATTGATGCTTCGGCATTAATGTTCAGAAGCATTAAAATTAACGATAACATTAACGGTGTTATTAGTGGTAAGCCAATACATTTAATAAGCAGTGACGAGAGAAAAAAACCGCCTAAAGAGGACAGTTTATATATTGATATTGGTGCAATCTCGAAAGAGGATGCTTTAAAATGTGTTTCTCTCGGTTCACGAGCAGTTTTGTGCGGTGAGTACAGTGAAAACGGAGAAAAAATAATTTCCAAAGCACTTGATGACCGTATTGGTTGTGCAGTACTGATTAAACTCATAAAAGAATATGATGAGTACGATTTTTACGCAAGCTTCTCTGTTCAAGAGGAGGTAGGACTCAGAGGTGCTAAGGTAACCGCCTTTGCAATTAACCCCGACAGTGCTATTGTGCTGGAGGGTACTACCGCCGCAGATATTTCGGGAGTAAGTGAGGAAAATAAGGTTTGCAAATTAGGTGAAGGCGTGGCTGTTTCTTTTATGGACACAGCAGCCGTTTATGACAAGGAATATTATGATTACGCCTTAACAAGCGGAATTAAATGTCAACCTAAAGCAGCAGTAACCGGTGGCAACAACTCGGGCGTTATACATTTCAACGGAGAAGGTGTTAGGACAGTGGCACTGTCACTTCCTTGCCGTTACATTCACACATCCTCCTCGGTGGCGGATAAAGATGATTGTGAGTGTCTTTTGAGTCTTGCAAAATATATGCTTAAGGGTATTTGCAGTGGTAAAATTAGTTGATAAAATCCCTGAATTAAGTGTTATTTCTGCCGAATGGGTAAAGATTAAGTGTCTTTACAATGCCTACCCAAATTACCCAAACGTAATGTTTTGGGTTCAGGACGAAACGGGTGTTATAGCAATGACCGACGGTAATATGATAATTTACAATAACGGCGGTGACACCGAGGAGCTGGCGGAGTTTGTAAATGTTATAAATCCTGCCTGTGTTTTCAGCGATTACGGTACCCTTTGTGCAATAGGTAAAAATCCAAAGGAAAGAATTAACGTTGTATACCGTAAAGCTGATATCGAGGGCGAGGCAAAATGCGATACCCTTTCAAGCAAGGAAATTTATGATTTACTGGATGTGGACGGGCTTTCGCTTCCTGAATATCCTTATTTTGCAGTTGATTACTGTCATCGCTTAAATAACGGCTTTGCCGATTTTTTTGCGATTAAAGATAAATGCTGTGCAGTGACCTTTAACTGCGGTGATATGGCGATTATGAACGGAATTGCAAGCCACCAAAAGGGCATGGGCAGTGTAGCACTCAAGGGTGTATTACAAAAAAACTACGGCAGAGATTTTCTTGTTTGTTGCAGAGATTCTGTCTTTGAATTTTATAAAAAGAACGGATTTTGCCACCTGAACTTTGGTGGCTACTGGGTGAAAGATGATGCAAGTGACTGATTTTTTTAATATTGACAATAAGCTTTTAGAACTGGATAAAAAGGCATTGGGGCGCTCAAAGGAGCAGTTCGAAAGGATTGACGAAATTACCGAATATAACCAGTTAAAGGTGCTTAAGGCCTTTATTGACAACGGCGTTAGTGAGGCTTCCTTTGCAGGCTCTACGGGTTATGGTTATGACGATAGAGGCAGAGAGGTGCTTGAGCGTGTAATGGCTGATTGTATGGGAGCAGAGGATTCCCTGATTCGTCATAATTTTGTCTCGGGTACACACACTTTAACTGTTGCTTTATTTGGCATTTTAAGACCTAACGATAAGGTAATTTGTATTACCGGCAGACCCTATGATACTATTACGGGTGTTTTTGGCATTGACGAAAAGACCGATGGCTCGCTTGCCGATTTTGGCGTTTCATACGGTCAAGTCGATTTGAAGCCTGACGGTACTCCCGATATTGAGGAAATTAAGCGTGTCTTGGCTAAGGAAAAACCGAAAATGGCATACATTCAGCGTTCGCGCGGTTATTCTACCCGTCCCAGTCTTAGAATTTGCGACATTGAAAAGCTGATTATTGCCGTTAAAGAGGCTTCTCCTAACAGTATTATTATGGTTGACAATTGTTATGGAGAGTTTGTTGAGGAAAAAGAACCAACCGAAATCGGTGCGGATATTATTGCCGGTTCTTTAATTAAAAATCCCGGTGGCGGAATTGCGCCAACGGGCGGTTACATAGCTGGCAGAAAGGATTTAATTGAAAAATGCGCCTACCGTTTAACCTGCGCGGGTGTTGGCAGGGAAGTAGGGGCAACGCTTGGTCACTCAAGGGAGCTTTATATGGGACTGTTTTCGGCACCTCATGTCGTAGGTGAAGCTCTTAAAACTGCTGTTTACACCGCATCCCTTTTTGAGCTTTTGGGATTTGAGGTTTCTCCCAAAAGCGATGAAATTAGAGGAGACATTATTCAGTGTGTAACCTTAGGCTCGGCTGAGGGTTTAATTGCTTTTTGCCAAGGCATGCAGTCGGGTGCCCCCGTTGATTCATTTGTAATACCAGAACCTTGGGATATGCCAGGATATACCGATCCTGTAATAATGGCGGCGGGTGCTTTTACGTTGGGAGCTTCCATCGAGCTTTCTGCCGACGGGCCTATTAGACCACCCTATGCCGCTTGGATGCAAGGCGGAATTAATTTTCACAGTGCAAAAATGGGTGTGCTTTTAGCGGCACAAAAGATGCTGGAGAAAGGTGTAATAAACTAATAAAATGGAAAAAGTATTTAACGGAAAAGTTTTTGAAATTTTACCCACCACAAACGGCATAATCTTTTCTTATTTAAGCGGTGAAATGGAGGACGGGAAAACAGAGGTTTCCTACAAAATGATTTCCTTTGATAATCGCCGTATTACCGATGTTGCAAAAAATATTTATATGATTACAAAGTTCGGCAACGGCTACAAGGGTGTTGAAAGGCTTTGTGAAAATTATATTACAGCAAAATCACTTATTTTGCCTGGCGGTAAGGTCTTTTTGCTTTTAGAGGACGGCACTGCCCACCTAATTGACCCTGAGGGTGATGCTCTTTGGACGGGTAGTCTTGTTTACAGAGGGATTGTTCCCAGTGACATTATTCTTTTCGGTGAGGGTCTTTGGGCATGTTATCCGGAGGGTAATTTGATACTCAAATACAGCCTTACAAATATGAAGCAGGAGCTTCGTGTAGGTGGAAAAACATCTCCTTTTGACGGTCCTTGTGATTTGTTTGAGGAGGATAATACACTTATAATTTGTAATAAAAAATCGGCTAAAATTCAAAGATTGAGCATTAAAAATTATGATGTTTTAGAGTATGAAACCTTTGAGGAACCACTTTTACAGTATGTTAATGTAAACGGATACAGATTTGTTATTTTAGAATCGGGACTTTATGTGATTTAATAGAGGTATTGCAATGAAAAAAATATGTGTAATTTTAGGGTTTCTTTTAATACTTGTATTTGCGGGTTGTTCTGATGCCGAGAATGAGAGCGCCGTTTCTTCGAAGGCTCAAACAGAGTTGCTTACCAGTAATAATGTGGTGATGACTGTAAATTCAATGGGTTTTGAGGGTGATAAGCCTTATATTTCTGCAATAATCAAAAATAAAAGTGACCAACACACAATAATTTATGGTCAGCAGTTTTTAATTTATAATGGTATAAATGAGATAAAACCCACCGAAACTCTAAGTTGGCCGGCAATTTCAACTACCCTAAAGCCAAGTGAGGAAAGTAGCCAAATCTTTGAATTAGGCGATTTTGATTTAAAAGAAAATATAACCTACAGATTGATTAAACAGTATAGAATAGAAGGCCATAGCGACACATATAGCGTATATTTTGATTTTGAGATTGATCGAAGCAAGACAGCAGGCGCTGTTTTAACTGCTTCAAATGCGGTTTGGACTCATAATGAAACTGTTGTGCTTAATGATACACCTATAACATACTTTTTGGGTGAAGATAATACTCTATATTCAAAGGCATTTAATAGTTCAAACGTAATTAAAGAATGGTATGAAATTTGCAAATTAGAAGAATTTAAAATAACTAAGGATGATTTTAAAGGCATTACCAACGGAAAGTGGCATTTAAACGGTGTTTCCGTAGAGAGTATTATTGCCGATAATGAGGTTGCATTAAGACATATAAAGGACGAAAACGGAAATTTTGATTATTTTCTAAAACAAAAGGACGGCAGTGTCTATTATGTAAGAGGCTGGGCGGGAGTTAACGGTCTATATCAAATATTTCCAATGGATGCTTCCTAAAATAAGTAAGGCAAGGTTTAAAACCTTGCCTTTAATTTTTGAATATACTGTTACCCTCAGAGTCAATTCCCACATAAAGGGGGAAATCCTTAAAGGTAAGCTTTTTGACCGACTCACAACCTAAATCCTCGAAAGCGATAATTTCACACTCGGTAATGCTTAAAGCTGCCAAGGCACCTGCGCCGCCAATGGCACAAAGGTAAATTGCATTATTTTTTACTATTGAGTCGATAACCGCTTTAGAACGCTCACCTTTTCCGATAGTAGCAGTTAGTCCCATATTATAAAGGGCGGGAGCAAAGGTATCCATTCTGCCGCTTGTTGTAGGCCCACAGCTACCAATCGGCATATTTTCCGGTGTGGGTGTCGGACCTGCATAGTAAATTACTGCATTTTCAATAGGAAAGGGGAGAGCTTCTCCTTTTTCAATTAACTCGAAAATTCGTTTATGTGCGGCATCTCGGACAGTGTAAACCGTTCCGCTTAAATATATTTTATCCCCAACCTTTAAGTCGGGGATAATTTGTCTTAGATTTTCGGTAGAAACCTTTAATTCACTCATTTTGAAATTGACTCTAAAAGTGTGACAAACTGTTTATTTGCTTTTGTATTTTCAATAGCATCGTCGGCAATTTTTGCCTTGGTGGCTTCAAGAGATTCCATTAAAGCTGTAACCTCTTTATTAAAGTTTTCGGAGGTTTCAAGTATGCTTTTTCTGAGATTATCAAGGGCTATATGAGTCTCCTCAATAGCAGAAACGTTTTTCCCGATTTCCTCGTCAGCAATTTTGGAATTTTCCTCGGCATTGGTCATGATTGTTTTAGCGTTGGTTTGCGCAACTAAATAAAGCTTGCCGATATTCTCTCCCAAGCGCTCCATTTCAGCCTTTTTACTTTCATATTCGCTAAGCTTTGAATTAAGCTCTGCTTTTTCGTTTTCGAGTTTAGTTTCGTTTTCTATTAAAGCATTAATTTTACCGTCAAGCTCAGAAATTTGTGCTTTAAAGATAGCCTCCTTTTCGCTAAAGGAAGCGTGAAGCTTTTTAACATATTCAATAACATCGTCTTGGTTGTAGCCAAAGAGACTTTTTCTGAATCCTACTGCCATTTTTAAATTCCTCCATAACGGAAATACAAACATATAATAACAAAAACATTAAAATAAAGCAAGGATTTTTTAAATTATTCGTAAATTTGCATAATTTAAATCATATTTTTGTTGACAAAAATTACTTATTTAGAAAATTTAAGCTTTTTCCAAAAAAATACTTTATTTTTTAAATGCAAAGTGGTATAATGTAGCGGATACTTAAAATGCTTTAAGTATGTAAATAGTTAAAAGTGGGTTTACCCATAATAAAAATCAGGAGGTTGACTTAAATGAGTCACAAGTATGTTTACCTTTTCTCAGAGGGCGACGCAAGCATGCGTGAGCTTCTTGGCGGTAAGGGTGCCAACCTTGCAGAAATGACCAAAATTGGTCTTCCTGTTCCTCAAGGCTTCACCGTTTCTACCGAGGCTTGCACACAGTATTATGATGACGGCAGAAAAATTAATGACGAAATCATGGCGCAAATTATGGTAGGAATTGACAAGATGGAGGCTATCACCGGTAAAAAGTTCGGTGATAAGGAAAATCCTCTTCTCGTTTCCGTTCGTTCAGGTGCACGCGCTTCTATGCCCGGTATGATGGATACTATTCTTAACCTCGGCCTTAATGAGGACGTTGTTGAGACCATGGCTAAACAGTCCGGTAATGCTCGTTGGGCTTACGACTGCTACCGCCGTTTCATTCAGATGTATTCTGATGTTGTTATGGAAGTTGGTAAAAAGTATTTTGAAGAACTTATCGACAAAATGAAGGCTGACAGAGGCGTAACCCTCGACGTTGAGCTTACTGCTGACGACCTTAAGGAATTAGCAGAGCAGTTCAAGGCTGAATATAAGAATAAAATCGGCAAGGATTTCCCCTCAGACCCCAAAGAGCAGTTAATGGGTGCTGTTGAAGCAGTTTTCCGTTCTTGGGACAACCCCCGTGCCAACGTTTACCGTCGCGACAACGATATTCCTTATTCTTGGGGTACCGCTGTTAACGTACAGATGATGGCATTCGGTAATATGGGTGACGATTGCGGTACAGGTGTTGCCTTTACACGTGACCCCGCTACCGGTGATAAGGGTCTTATGGGTGAGTTTTTAACCAACGCTCAGGGTGAAGACGTTGTTGCAGGCGTTCGTACTCCTATGCCTATTGCTGAGATGGCTGATAAGTTCCCAGAGGCTTTTGCTGAGTTTAACAAGGTTTGTGCAACTCTTGAGAACCACTATCGCGATATGCAGGATATGGAGTTCACTGTTGAACACGGTAAGCTTTATATGCTTCAAACCCGTAACGGTAAGAGAACCGCTAAGGCTGCTCTTAAAATCGCTTGTGATTTAGTTGCTGAGGGCATGATTGACGAGAAGAAAGCAGTTGCTATGATTGACCCCCGCAACCTTGGTACTCTTTTACATCCCCAGTTTGATGCTAAGACTCTTAAGTCTGCTACTCCTGCCGGTAAGGGCTTAGGTGCTTCTCCCGGAGCTGCTTGCGGTAAGGTTGTATTCACCGCAGAGGATGCAGTTGAATGGAACAACCGTGGCGAGAAAGTAGTTCTCGTTCGTCTTGAGACTTCACCCGAGGACATCACCGGTATGAAGGCTTCTCAAGGTATTTTAACCGTTCGTGGCGGTATGACCTCTCACGCTGCCGTTGTTGCCCGTGGTATGGGTACTTGCTGCGTTTCAGGTTGCGGCGACATCATTATGGATGAAGAAAACAAGAAGTTCACTCTTGCAGGTAAGACCTATAATGAGGGTGATTATATCTCTATCGACGGTTCTACCGGTAATATCTATGACGGTATTATCCCCACTGTTGATGCTGAAATCGTTGGTGAGTTCAAGACTATTATGGATTGGGCTGACAAGTTCAGAACTCTTAAGGTTCGTACCAATGCTGACACACCTGCCGATGCTAAGAAGGCTGTTGAGCTTGGTGCTGAAGGTATCGGTCTTTGCCGTACTGAGCATATGTTCTTTGAGGCTGACAGAATTGCCGCTTTCCGTGAAATGATTTGCTCTGACACAGTTGAGGGCAGAGAGGCAGCACTTGAAAAGATTCTGCCTTATCAGCAAGGCGACTTTGAGAAGCTTTATGAAGCTCTTCAGGGTAACCCCGTTTGCATCCGTTTCTTAGACCCCCCGCTTCATGAGTTTGTTCCTACCGAGGAAGCCGACATCGAGGCTTTAGCTAAGGCTCAGGGCAAAACTGTTGCTGATATTAAGAATATCATTTCTTCTCTACACGAGTTCAATCCCATGATGGGTCACCGTGGTTGCCGTCTTGCAGTTACTTATCCTGAAATTGCTAAGATGCAGACCACTGCAGTTATCCGTGCCGCTATCAATGTTAAGAAAGCACACGCTGACTGGAATATCGTTCCCGAGATTATGATTCCTCTAACCGGCGAGCTTAAAGAATTAAAGTTCGTTAAGGATGTTGTTGTTGCTACTGCTGATGCAGAAATCGCTGCTGCAGGCGTTGAGCTTAAGTACGAAGTTGGTACAATGATGGAAATCCCCAGAGCTTGTCTTACTGCTGACGAAATCGCTAAGGAGGCTGAGTTCTTCTGCTTCGGTACTAACGATTTGACTCAGATGACCTTCGGCTTCAGCCGTGACGATGCCGGTAAGTTCTTAGATGCTTACTATGACCGTAAGATTTACGAGAACGACCCCTTTGCTAAGCTCGACCAGACAGGTGTTGGTAAGCTAATGGAAATGGCTGTAACCATGGGTAAGGCTACTCGTCCCGAAATTCATTGCGGTATCTGCGGTGAACACGGCGGCGACCCTGTATCTGTTGAGTTCTGCCACAAGATTGGTCTTGATTATGTATCTTGCTCACCCTTCCGTGTGCCTGTAGCTCGCTTAGCTGCCGCGCAAGCTGCTATTGCTGATATGAAATAATCACAGCTAATTGTCTCCTGTTAAACCCTTTTATCCCCAAATCGCTCAAAAAGGACAAACTTTTTTAGCGTGAAAGAGATTGAAGGAAAACGGAAAAAACAAGAAAATCGACCTTGTATACCTTCGGGTATGCAGGGTCTTTTTTTATGCACTGACAGGACTCATTCCCGACATTTCTCATTGATGATTTTTATCATTGCAAAAATAAAAGATTTGTGCTATTACAAAAAAGGTTTTTATGCTATCTATACATAAATTATTGACAACACAAATGAAAGTGTTTATAATTATAAAAAAAGTACATTATGTTTTTTAAAATTATAACGAGAGTTTTGGAGAGTGTGTTATGAAACTAAAAATCAAAGGTGCCTTTTTAAACAAAATAATAGCAATAGTATTAACACCGATTTTATCATTTTTTTCGGTACTGTCATTTGGGTTTAATGCTTGTGCAGAAAGTGTCTACACTATTGATATGCTGAACGGTAAGTATAAAACCCAAGGCAGAACCTTTATTGATGGTGGGGTATTAATGCTCGACTGGTCGGCAAGCGGCATGATATTTACGGCCGACTGTGAGGGCGATGTAAATGTAACATTCAATGCAACTTATTTATCCACACTTAATGCAACACCGGATGCTACCGGTGCGTATTTTACAGTTATTATTGATGGTACTGTACAAAGTGAGTATATGCGTATTCCAAAAAACAACAATGTTGCAGATTGGATTTCCAACAATACAAATTATCCTTTTCATATTACCCAAAAGGGCGATACTACCTTTAAAATTGCTGAAAATCTCCCGAAAGGTGACCATACCTTTGAAATTTACAGACAAACCGAAGCTGTATATGCTACATTCGGTATAAAGGAAATTTCACTAAACGGTACTGTTAATACTGCTCCCCAAAGCAATAATTTATATATTGAATTTATAGGAGACTCCATTACTGCAGGTTATGGTATGCTTGCAGGTACTGACGGTGATCAGGCTTGGCCACTATATCAAGATTCCACACGTGGCTGGGCATACAAAACGGCAAGAGCTTTAAATGCTGATTATTCTATACTTGCCCGCTCGGGTATTGCAGCAACAACGGGCTTGGGCACGGCTTCTGCCAGTATGAGTGAAATATATGAAATGCAGAGATATTTTCAAGAATATAATGCTGATGAAACAAATTTCATATCTTATAATTTTGACAGAAAAGCCGATGTAGTAGTATTGGGTCTTGGTACCAACGATTTTTGGACCTATTCTAACAAGGGAATGACAACAGACGATATTAAACTCGGTTTTCAAACTATGCTCCAACTTATCCGCGAAAATAATCCTAATGCTAAAGTTGTTTGGATTCATGGTATGATGACTAAAGCTGGCGATGATTTAATTAATGAGGTTGTTTTAGAAGCCGGCGGATACAGAAATGGGTATTATACATTATCCTTACCGTTAGAGCCAAGCGGTAAGCACCCGAGACTTGCCATTCAGTCTACATATTCTGAAATTCTTGCTAATTATATTAATAATATTGTACTAAACGAAGATTATAACGGTCTTAAAACAACAGAATATGAGCATGGAAAGATTACTATTTACCGTGCTACTGATGCATCAAAGGTTACACAAGAGGTTATGGACGGCGATATTGCAGTTAATAATTCTTTGGCTTATAATTCTGATGCTACTACCACTTGGAAATTTGCCGTTTCAAGTGATATAGCAGCTACCTTTAAGTCCACTTCTGCAAATTTTGCTGCACCGGTTGCAACCCCTATTTCTGGTGGCGGATTGACCCTTAGTTGGACTCCGCCTGATGGCGCAAGCGGAAAAACTACTCTTAAAATAATAGGAGATAATTATTTTAAAGAAATTCAGGTTGCTGGGAACAGCATAACCCTTAACGATATTCCTTTGGGCGGTTTATACAGAGCACAGATAACTAAGGGCAATGTATCCTCTAAAATACTTAATTACAGCCATATTTATGCTCCTACAATAACTACAAATGCTTCAAAAAATCAATCCACAAGTATTGCTACCGCAAGCTTTGATACAAAATACATTAATCTTGATAATTATATCGACCTTATAGGTAATAATGCAGGTATAATGTTTAAAATTGAGTCTGATGATTTAGCTAATGTTGATTATAATATTACTAAATACATAGATGATTCTGATAGCAGAACAAAAGCATTTTTAGATAATGCTTATGAGAATATTCCGATCAAATCAAATTCGGATAAGTTAGGTATCTCTGTTATGACAACATTAAAATTACCTACTGTTAATAACGGCGTATTAGGTAATGATAACACATCTATTAATAATACCTCTGCTACAAGAACGGCAAAATATTTTTCTACTCAGGGAAATAAGGTTGCAACTTCAGTTGATGCTACGGTAATAACTACCGATGCCGGTTGGAAGGGTCAAATGTTAAGCGACGGTTTTGTATTCATACCGTTTGATGTTATTAGTGAAACCGGAATTTCTGCTATCAGAAATGTTGGTTTTCTTCCGATTGTATTGCAAAGGTACAGATATTATGCCAAGCACGAATTAAATACAAACGGCAACTGGGTATGGAAGTATTTAAATTGGGAACATACAGACTATGAGACGGAGTCTACAGGTGAAATTAAAACTATATTTGACCGTTCACTAAACTACACCGATTGCTATTTTATTGCCGATTACGATAAGTTTGTTGATTCTTGTATTAACACAAGCGACCTTACGGACATTAATCTTTCTGCACTGTCAAGCAGTACAGATTATTTACCAAACATTTATTTGAATACAATTAACAAAAATGTCCTTGATGAGGATTCCGGTTTAGCTGAATACACCCTTACCGACAGTAATGTTCAGTCAAGTTACTTTATTGATAATCAAAAAACTACTGACTGGGCACCGACAAGCATTAAGCTTACTACTGCTTTGGGTGAGGTAATGAAGCTTGGCTTCACTGCACCAAAGAGCGGTTTGTACGAAATTTCAGCACCAATAACTGCCAGTTCTGCAAATAACATTTATTACTCGGTTATTAAGCAAACTACTACTGGTGCGGTATCTATTCTGCAGCAAGAAAAGTTATATACTGATGATACTAAGTATTTTTCACTTATGAATGTAAATCTTGCGGTAGGTGAAACAGTATACTTGACAGTTAAATCTGAGGTTGCAGGTGCTACCGTTGATTTGGGAGTTCCGCAATTTACCTTTATAGAAAAAAATAAAGACCAAGGTGTTATAAAATACAGTGCAAATGAATATTTCGGTATTGAGGACAGACTCGATTTAGGTTTTGCCAGCTCTTGGGAATTCGGCAGTTTTATAAATCCTTATACTGTTGGCGGCACTCAGTATAATGCATTATATTACGTGACTTATGATGCTGCCGTATCGGACGGTGTTACGGTTATTAATCACGATCTTTTAGGTGTTAAGGATGTTGTTGTCGGAAGCAACCCGATCGATTTGTTGGCAGCATTAAAGCCTTTTGAAATGGTTTATTATTACACCGCCAGATCTGAAAGGATTTATCAAATCAAGGAAAGCCAATTGAGAGCTGTCTTAAATAACGATAGCACGCAGAGGTCTTTGTTAAGTTCCGCTCCTTTGAGAAATTATGAAAAAATATTCGGTACTACCGTGGCAAATGTAACAACCACAGATATTAAAATCAGTTATGGACTTTCTCAACCCTATGCAGGCAATCACGCCAATAAGGTATATCTTAATTTGGGACATTATCAACGCTTTACTGCACCTTCTGCGGGTGATATAAAGCTGACTTTAGGTGATTATGAAAATCCGGGGAAGATAATCATTTTAAAGAATGACACTGTTACCAATGTCTATAACGGCGGTACAATTGCATCAACAAATATTATTGATATCGGTACCGTTAATGCCTTTGATACGGTTACAATAATTTATTCAACTGTTGATGATCCTGCAAACTCGCTTTCACTTGACTCTGCTGCAGCAATATCCGGTATAAACATTAACCCCGTTGTAAGCTTTACACCGGCTTCTTCAACTGAATATAGTGTTAATTTCGCCGGTGAGGTTTCAAAAATGTTGCCGGAGAAGCATTTGGCAGAAAGTATTATTACACTTCCGAGTTCTACAAAGAAAGGTGCATATTTTGTAGGTTGGAATGATGGTACCGCACTTTATAATTCCGGTGCGAAATATACCATTGAAAAGGATGTGACCTTTACACCTAAGTATGCTTATTATGGTGATCTAAATGATACCGGCGAAGAAATTACCGTTCACGATGTTGCCTTGTTGCATAAAGTTATTTTAGAAAAAACTAATATAGGTGATATTGACTACGGAACTGTCGTTGCCGATATTGATATGAATAAAAAGATAAATCTTGTAGATTGTCTCAGACAGAAAAAAATGTATTATGGAGTCGATGTTACAGTTGGCGCTCAATAATACAAAATTATTCATGCAAGTGGGCGGATTTATCCGCCCACTTTTTTGTTTTGAAGAAAATTTTAAGCAAACGAGTTAATTAAAATTGCCTTTTTGTATAAAAAATTGACATGTGGAAAACTAATCTTAAAAGTTGACACATGCCGTTAATTAAGCTATAATACAAAGTGGAAAATTTTACAAAAGAAGGGTAGATAAAATATGGTTTTCTATCTCAAGGGAGTTCATCTTCCGCACAGAAAGAATACAGCAAATTTTGTGCCGGTTAGAATGACAGTTCCAAAAAGTGTTACGATTCCTACAAGTATGCACATTGGTGCTCCTGCAATGCCTATTGTTAAAAAGGGCGACAGTGTTAAAGTAGGAACATTAATTGCTGATGCGGGAAACGGTATTTCTGCTCCGATTCATTCAAGTGTTTCGGGTACAGTTATTGAAATTTTTGACCTTTTAATGTCAAACGGCAGTACTGCTCCGGCAATTAAAATTGAGGCTGATGGTGAGCAGACTCCCGACGAAAATATTCAAGTGCCTAATGTTGCCGACAAAGCGGACCTTGTAAAAGCAATAAAGAACAGCGGTCTTGTAGGCCTCGGCGGTGCGGGTTTCCCCACATACGCAAAGCTCAGTGTTGAACGTAAAATTGAGGAGCTTGTTATTAACGGTGCAGAATGTGAGCCATATATTACAAGTGACTCTCTCACAATGGAGCAGTATTCTGACGATATTGTTTATGCATTGGAAACACTATTAAAGTATTTTGATATCGGTAAGGTTATTATCGGTATTGAAAATAACAAACAAAAGGCTATTAAAATTATACAGTCGGCTATTAAGGATAATGAAAAGATAACTGTTAAAATTTTGCCGTCGGTTTATCCTCAGGGAGGCGAAAAGGTACTGATTTACCATACAACTGGCAAAGTTGTGCCCGAGGGCAAATTACCGATTGACGTAGGCTGTGTTGTGCTTAACAGTACGACCACCGCATTTATAGGTAAATACCTTAAAACCGGTATGCCGCTTATTGAAAAAACCGTAACGGTTGACGGCAGTGCAGTTAAAGAACCAAAGAATATTATTGCACCAATCGGTACTGCTTTAAGTGATGTATTTGAGTTTGCCGGCGGATTTAAGACCGAGCCTAAAAAGGTTCTTTACGGCGGACCTATGATGGGCATTACCGTACCAAATATGTCATATCCAATTATTAAAAACACCAACGCAGTTTTGGCATTTGACGAAAAGGAAACCATTATTTCGAAAACCACTGCATGCATCAGATGCGGTGCTTGTATTAATGCCTGCCCATTTGGTATTAATCCTCCTGCCATTGCAAAGGGACTTAAAAATGAAGATTTTGAGCAAATGAAGTCTGCGGGTGCCACTCTTTGTATGGAGTGTGGTTGCTGCTCATACGTTTGTCCCGCAAGCAGACCGCTTGTAGCAAATAACCGCTTGGCAAAGCAAGCATTACGCGAACACAGTAAGAAGGAGGGAAAATAAATGTCACAGCTACACATTTCATCATCCCCTCATATTCATACAAATAAAACCACTACAAGCATAATGCTTGATGTTATCATTGCATTACTCCCCGCTACTATTGCCGGATTTTTAATTTTCGGACTTAAAGCACTTTCCATTGTCTTGATGTGCATTTCCGTTTGTGTTATTTCGGAAGTTTTATTCAACAAAATCGTTAAAAAAGAGGATACCACCGACGATTTGTCCGCAGTTGTAACGGGACTTCTGTTGGGTCTTAATTTGCCTGCAACAACACCTCTTTGGCAAGCGGCAGTCGGAAGCATTTTTGCAATTGTATTGGTAAAATGTATTTTCGGCGGAATCGGTTGCAATCTTGTTAACCCCGCAATCACCGCCCGTGTATTTATGCTCATAGCCTTTACCGATTTGGCAAAGCCGGCTTTTCCGGTGGACAGTGTGGCTACTGCTACACCTCTTGTTCAGTTAGCAGAGGGAAGTGAGCCTAATTTACTTGATTTATTCCTCGGTAACTGCGGCGGTGCTATCGGCGAAACCTCAAAGCTGGCACTACTTATCGGCGGTATTTATCTTATAATTAAGGGAGTAATTTCTTGGGTAATGCCGATGTCTTTTATTGGAACAGTATTTATTTTCAGTTTCCTTGTCAAGGACTTTAGCCTTACTGCCGCACTTTATCAGGTGCTTTCGGGCGGACTGTTTATCGGTGCCTTCTTTATGGCTACCGACTATGTGACTTCACCCGCCACACCAAAGGGCAAAGCTATTTTCGGTATTGGTGCCGGTATAATTACAGTGCTTATCCGTTTGTGGGGAATTTATCCCGAGGGTGTTTCCTTCGCAATTCTTTTAATGAACATTTTAAATCCGTATATTAATATATGGTCAAGACGCAAGCTGTTTGGGAGGACGAAATAATGAAAAATCATATTAAAAACGTCCTTTCCTTAGCATTGATTTGTGCGGTTGTAGCTTTATTGCTTGCGATTACAAACTCCATTGCAGCTCCTATTATCAAGGAGCAAGAAGAGGCCGCCGTAAGTAGCGGCTTGGTTGAAGTATTACCCAACGGCGAAGGTTTTGAAGCACTTGACCTTTCTGAGTTCACACTTCCCGAAACCGTTGAGGAAGCTTACAGCGAAAAGAACGGCGGTTATGTTATTAAGCTTAGAACTGCGGGCTACGGATCCGATTTAATTCTGATGTGCGGAATTGACAAAGATGGTACAGTCAAGGGTGTTAAGTATGTTTCGGGTAACGAGACCTTGGGTGTAGAAGTTACCTATGGTGACAACCTCGTAAATACTACATCGGATACAATAGATGCAGTTGAAACCGTTGCAGGTGCCACTAAAACCTCTGCAGCCTTTAAAAATGCCGTTAAGGATGCACTAAATTCTGCCGTTATTTTAGGCGGTGGCTCGGTTGATATCCGTGACGAGGCTACAATTCTCAATGACAATTTAAGTATCGCTTTACCTTCCGCAGAGGGTAAATTTACCGAGATTTTCATAACAGAGGAGGTTGGTAACATTTCGGCAGTATATAAAGCGGATAATAATACAGGTTTTGTATTTGTAATCGGTGAAAATTTTGTTGCTGCCGACGTTAACGGTGATATTACTGCCGAATTTGGTGAAGCAATTAAGAATGAAATTTCTGCCGTTGCACCTAAGATTATTAATTCTACAATGACAGAAATTGACCTATCGGGCTTTGCTGATATGCCTTCTCACATTCAAAAGGCTTACAAAACCTCCGGCGGTAATTATGTATTTGATTTACGTGCTGCAGGCTACGGCATTAACGGGGACAAATATACCCGTTCAAATGAGTATATTGAAATTAAGGTAAGTGTTACACCTGCGGGTAAGATTATCGTCTGCAAGACCACCGCTCAAAAGGAGAGCGAGGGTATTGGTGACGCTTGTGCTAACCTTGAGTTTTACAGTCAGTTTAACGGCAAAGAGGAAGCAAACTACGGCGAGATTGATGCCATTGCAGGTGCCACAATCACAACTAACGGCTATAAATCAGCAATTTCAAGCGTTTTCACTGCAATTAAAATCTTAGAGGGAGGTGCCCGATAATGAAAAATAACAGTAATTTGTCAGCACTATTAAAGGGCATTCTCCTTGAAAATCCCGTTTTTGTGCTTGTGTTGGGTACCTGTCCGACACTTGCCACTACCACTTCAATTATCGGTGCATTTAGTATGGGTATTGCCGCAATGGTAGTGCTAATTTGCTCGAATGCGGTAATTTCTGCTTTGCGTAAGGTTATTCCGGATACTGTAAGAATTCCTTGCTATATTGTAATTATTTCCGGTTTTGTTACTATCGTAAAGTTGTTTATACAAGCGTATTTACCTTCGATTTTCAGTCACTTGGGTGTATACCTTGACCTTATAACGGTAAACTGCATCATTCTCGGCAGAGCTGAAATGTTTGCAGGCAAGAATTCAGTCGGAAGGTCGGTTCTAGACGGTATTGGTATGGGTATCGGCTTTACCTTGGCACTCCTTTCAATTTCACTCATCCGTGAGGTTATAGGTGCCGGTACCTTCGCGGGAATGGCAATTCCCTTTATAATCGACCACAGAATTGAATTCTTTATTAAGCCACCCGGAGGATTGTTGGTTTACGGTATAATGATTGCAGTTGTTACTAAAATCACTAATGGCAGAGCGCCCTTTAAAAAGGAATTTACCTGTGAGGGTTGTCCTTCCGCCGGTGTTTGCCATACCTGTAAAAAGGTATTAAAGGAGGAAAATTAAAATGGAAAGCTTTAAGACTTTAATTGTAATTTTAATGTCCTCTGTACTGGTTAATAACTATGTTTTGAATCGCTTTTTGGGAATTTGTCCCTTCTTAGGTGTTTCAAAGAAACTGAATCAGGCAGTCGGTATGGGCATTTCGGTAATTTTTGTAATGCTCTTGGCTACCACTGTTACTTGGCCGATTCAGTACTACGTGCTAGATACTAACGACCTAGGCTATATGCAGAATATTTTATTTATTCTTATTATTGCCGCTTTGGTTCAGTTTGTTGAAATTGCTCTTAAAAAGTTTATACCCGCTCTTCACAAGAGTCTAGGTGTCTATCTGCCCCTAATTACCACTAACTGTGCAGTTTTGGGTGTTACAATTAATAATATTAATGACAAGTACAGCTTTTTGGAGTCAATGATAAGTTCCCTTGGTGCAGGCTTAGGCTTTTTACTGGCTATGGTGCTTTTCTCGGGACTTCGTTCTAAAATTGAGGAAAGCGAAATTCCGCCAAGCTTTAGAGGACTTCCCGTAACACTGATTGCCGCTTCCTTTGTTTCCCTTGCATTCTTTGGCTTTGCGGGAATTGTGGAAAACTTAATAGGAGGTTAAAAAATGGACATTTTATTAGGTTTTCTGGTTGTAACTGTTATAGGTCTTGTACTCGGAGCTATTTTAACATTAGCCGCTCATTTTATGAGTGTTAAAGAGGACGAAACCGTAAAAAAAGTGCGTGAAGAACTCCCTGGTGTTAACTGCGGTGCTTGCGGATATGTCGGTTGTGACGATTATGCCAAGGCAATAGCCGAGGGCGCTGCCGCAACAAATCTTTGTATCCCTGGTGCCGATGCAGTATCTGAAAAAATTTCGAAAATTATGGGTGTTGAGTTTAAGGATGTAGAGGAAATGGTGGCTTATGTACATTGTAACGGCAATTGTGATGCCACATCCTCTAAGGCTCATTACGACGGTCAAATGACTTGCAGAGCCGCAAATCTTATTTATGGCGGCCCTGGAAAATGCCGCTTTGGTTGTCTTGGTTGCGGTGACTGTGCAAGAGCTTGCCCTGTGGATGCTATTTGTATGAAGGACGGTATTGCCAGAGTTAATCCAAATATTTGCATTGGTTGTGGCCTTTGTGTCAGTGACTGCCCAAAGAACATTATTTCACTTGTTCCGCAAACCGCTAAGGTATGGGTTATGTGCTCAAGTGAAGACAAAGGTGCAGTAGCACTTAAAAATTGCAAAAATGCCTGTATTGCCTGCAAAAAGTGTGAAAATAACTGTCCGACGAAAGCTATTAAAGTGGAAAATAACCTTGCACGCGTTAACTATGATTTGTGTACTGCATGCGGCAAATGTGTTGAGGTTTGTCCCACAAAATGTATTCACTCACTTTAAAGCAATGAAAAGTAGATTTAAAAATGACATTATGCTTGTCAGCATAATATTAGTTGTTGCTTTGATTCTGTTTTTATTCTTTAAATTCAGTTTAAAAACAGGGGATATGGTCGTAATTTCAATTAACGGTGAAACGGCTTTTAAACTGCCGTTAAATACCGACACCGAAAAAACCGTTAAAAGTGAACTGGGCGAAAATGTAATTTTAATAAAAGGCGGTATAGCGCAAATTATTAGCGCGGATTGTCGCGATAAAATATGCGTTCATCACGAAGCGATTTCCAAATCAGGGGAAACAATTGTTTGTCTTCCGCACAAGCTGGTAGTTGTGATTAACGGGGAGGAAGAAACTTGAAAAATACTACTCAAAGGTTAGCCTTTCTTGGAGTTTTTTCTGCTTTTGCAATAATTCTTTCCTTTGTTGAAAGCCTTTTGCCGCCTATATGGTCAGCAGTTCCCGGAATTAAAATGGGGCTGCCGAACATAATAATAATATTTTTGCTTTATCGGTTTTCTATCAAAGAGGCGGCGACCGTTTCTTTTATAAGGCTTTTAACTGTGGTTTTGCTTTTTGGTAATGCTATGACATTTCTTTATAGCTTAAGCGGTGCAGTTTTAAGCCTCACAGTTATGTGGTTACTAAAAAAAACAAATCATTTTTCTGTTGTAGGAGTTAGTATTTCCGGTGGAGTTTGCCATAATTTAGGACAAATTATTGCTGCAGTTTTTTTGCTTGGAACAAAGGAAATTGGATTTTATATGCCTGTATTGACAGTAAGTGGCACTGTTGCTGGGATATTTGTCGGCTTCTGTGGAATAATATTGTTAAAATATACTGCTGAATTTAAATTTTAATATTTGACATATATACAGTTTTATAGTAAAATAAAATTAAATAATTATAAGGAGATTTTTTATGAAAAAGATTCTATGCTTAATCCTTACTGTATTGATGATTTTCTCTGTGATTTCTCTTGCAGGCTGCGGCCAAAAAGAAACCCTAAAGCTCGGCTACGGTATGTATTCTGCTTTGTCTGAGGTTAAAAATGCCGATGGTGATAACGACGGCTCAGCAGAAGCTCTTACAACTATTGCCGCCGTGCTTCTAGACAAGGACGGTAAGATTGTAAAGGCTGCTATCGACACTGCACAAAACAAGATTAATTTCACCGCCAAGGGCGAGGCTATTGCTCCCGCCGAAATGAAAACCAAGACCGAGCTTGGCGATGCATATGGTATGAAGGCTTATGCTAAGGCCCCAAAAGAGTGGTATGAACAGAAGGATGCTTTCATTTCTGTAATCATTGGTAAGACCATTGATGAGGTTAAGGCACTTCAGGTTGGCGATAAGGGTAATGACGAAGTTACTGCTGCCGGTTGCACAATTAAGATTACCGAGTTTATCCCTGCTTTAGAAAAAGCAGTTAAGAGTGCTAAGGATTCTGCAGCTACTGCTGACGATACACTTCAGCTAGGTGTTGTTTCCTCTCAAAATGAGGGTAAGAATGCAGCTGACGGCGTTGAAGGTGTTAACGAGATTATGACCACTGCCATTGCCGTTGCTCTTAATTCTAAGAAGGAAATTACTGCCGCTAAGACCGACGCAGTTATTACCGCAGTTAAATTTGACGATAAGGGCGTTTCCACTACCGAATTTGGTAAGGAAATCGCTACTAAGTATGAGCTTGGCGACAATTACGGTATGAAGGCTTATGCTAAGGCTCCAAAGGAGTGGTACGAGCAAGCTGATGCTTTTGATTCAAAGTTAATTGGCAAAACTGCTGATGGCATTGCCGCATTTGCTGACGACACCGGTAAGCCTGCTGAGGATTTAACAACTGCCGGTTGCACCATTAATGTTAACGATATGGTTAAGGCTGCTATTAAGGCTGCAACTGTTAAATAATTTAATTTACAATTAAAAGTAGGGAAGTGCATTGCACCTCCCTGTTTTTAAGTCAGGAAATATATGAAAAAAGCCATTTGTTTGTGTTTGACCTTTTTATTGAGTTTAACTTTTACCGGTTGTAGGGAAAAGTACGAAAAATTTACCGACTACTCCTTTGATTATTTTGATACCGCTACATCGATCATCGGCTTTGAAAAGGACGAGTCAGTTTTTAAAGCGAACTGTGAAAAAATCAAGGCAAAGCTCGGTGAGTACCATAAGCTATATACTATTTACAGTCGGTATGACGGAGTAAATAATCTTTATTCTATTAATACTGCCCACACACCTCTTGAGGTTGATGGTAAAATTACCGAAATGCTTCAGTTTTCCAAAGAGATGTATGATTTGACTGGCGGTAAGGTTAATGTGGCAATGGGAAGTGTACTTTCAATTTGGCATAATTACCGTACACAGGGTATTGATAATCCTCTCGAAGCTAGGTTGCCCGATATGGACATACTAAGAGAAGCTGCAAAGCATACCGATATTAAAGGCTTGGAAATCAAGGGTAATACGGTCTCATTAACTGACCCAGAAT
The DNA here is from genome assembly GCA_017434895.1 of Clostridia bacterium. GTDB lineage: Bacteria > Bacillota > Clostridia > Oscillospirales > Acutalibacteraceae > UBA737. The sequence continues at coordinate 18,971 of JAFSGB010000040.1, read as the reverse complement.
CTCGCCTTGATGTTGGTGCCATAGCTAAAGGCTACGCTACTGAGCAAATCGCACTTTGGATGGAAAAAGAGGGAATAACAGGCTACCTATTAAATGTGGGAGGAAACATCCGTACTGTGGGTAATAGACCTGACGGAAAAAAGTGGCAAATTGGACTTGAAAATCCTAACGGTGAAGAGTCTAAAAAATATTCTGAATATCTTGAGCTTACAGATTCTGCAATAGTCACAAGCGGTTCTTATCAACGGTTCTACACTGTGCAGGGTAAGGAATACCACCATATAATCGATCCCGAAACACTTATGCCAGCAAAGGGATATAAAATGGTGTCGGTTATAAATCCAAGCTCTGCCGTTGCAGACGCCCTCTCAACCGCACTTTTTTGTATGGACTTGAACGATGGCAAAAAATTTGTAGAGTCATTGGAAAATACTGAAGTTTTGTGGATAACAGAGGATGGCAAAAAGCATTATTCAAAGAACTTTAAAGATTATATAAAATAGGTGAAAAAATGAATATCTCTAATTCAATTAAATATGTTGGTGTTAACGATCATCAAATTGACCTGTTTGAAGGTCAGTACATTGTGCCAAACGGTATGTCATATAATTCTTATGTTGTTTTGGGACAAAAAATTGCTGTTATGGACAGTGTGGATAAGGAATTCGGTGACGAATGGCTCCAAAACATTGAAAAAGTAACGGATGGTAGGGTTCCCGATTATCTGGTTGTTCAACATATGGAACCGGACCATTCCTCAAATATTTTAAGATTTAGTGAAAAGTACCCTAATGCACAAATTGTGGCATCTGCTAATGCTTTTACAATGATGAAAAATTTTTACGGTAATGATTTTGCCAATAACCGTATTGTTGTAGGGGAGGGTGACAGCCTTAATTTAGGTGACCGTGTACTTACATTTATAACAGCTCCCATGGTGCACTGGCCTGAGGTTATTGTTACTTACGATAGTGCCGACAAGGTGCTTTTCTCAGCTGACGGTTTTGGTAAATTCGGAGCTCTTGATGCGGAGGAGGACTGGGCTTGCGAGGCTCGTCGTTACTATTTTGGCATTGTGGGTAAGTACGGCGCCCAAGTACAAGTCTTACTTAAAAAGGCATCTGCCTTGGATATTAAAACTATTTGTCCTTTGCATGGCCCTGTATTATCAGATAATTTAGATTACTACCTAAATTTATATAATATTTGGTCGTCCTATGGCACCGAGAGTGAGGGTGTTGTTATTGCTTACACCTCGGTTTACGGTAATACAAAGAAGGCAGTAGAACTTTTGGCAGAGGAATTAAAGGCTTTGGGTTGCCCAAAGGTTGCAGTAAATGACCTTGCTCGATGTGATATGGCAGAAGCAGTGGAGGATGCTTTTCGTTACGGAAAAATTGTTCTTGCTACTACAACCTACAATGGGGATGTTTTTCCCTTTATGAAGCAGTTTATTGAGCATCTAACCGAGCATAATTTTCAAAATAAAACTGTCGGTTTAATTGAAAACGGGTCATGGGCGCCAACTGCCGCTAAGGTTATGACCGCTATGCTTGAAAAGAGTAAAAATATTACCTTTACTGAAACAAACGTTAAAATTATGTCGGCGATGACCGACGATACAGTGGCACAAATCAAAACCTTGGCAAAGGAACTGATTTAAAACTAATGCTCCCGAAAGGGAGCATTTTTATTTTAATGCAGTTATTTGGTCGGCAAGAAAACTAAAAATTTCACTGCAGGTTTTTTCTTGTTTTTGTTCGTCCTCGGAAAATACTACTACAACGTATTCGGGGTCGTCGGCCGGAAAAAAACCGCAAAACCAGCTCTCGCTTATTTCTTTGCCGTTTCTGAATTTTCCCGTTTGTGCCGTCGCAGTTTTACCTGCGGCTGAAACGGTTTTAGGCTTTGCTTTTTCACCCGTTCCTTCCTCAATTACACTTTTTAAATAATCCTTTAATACATCTGCAGTTTCACTGCTAAAAGCTTTGGTCGGAGCACCGATATCGTATTGAGTAAACTTGCCGTTTTCAATAGTTCCCTCAACTAAAGATGGAATATAATATTCTCCGTTTAAGGCTATTGCCGTATAAAGAGGCAAAATCGAAATAGGAGATGAAAGCAGTTCACCTTGGCCTATACTTAAATTCGCAAGGTAAGCAATATTTTTGAGACTTTCTTTTTGAGGCAGATTGCTTTTTGAAGTGTAAATTCCGTCGCAAAGCTTAAGACTTTGACCAAAACTGAGTTTTTTTGCGGTATTATAAATATTCTCATATCCAACTTCAAATGCAAGGTTGTAAAAAAATGTATTACAAGAAAAGGCTAAGCCACCGCGTAAATCGAGGTTGCCGTGACCGTCAAGCTTGTGACATTTAAAAAACCTGTCTATAATTTCGCAACTGCCAGTACATTTATAAATAAAATCGTTTTTGTTGTTTTCAATTCCAGCCGCCGCAATACACGGTTTAAAGATAGAACCTACATTGTAAGAATTTATTACTCTGTTTAAAAGCGGGGAATTATCACTATTTAAAAATATTTCAAGATGATTGCTGTCAAAGGCGGGTTTGCTGACACTGGCACGGATTTTTCCGTTTTTGGCATCTGCGACAATTATAGCACCCATTTCCAGAAAATTGGCATTTTTCTCTGCAATGGTTTGAATGTTACTGTCAAGTGTAGTAATAATGCCGTGTGTCATGGCACGGTTTGGATTTGTAAGCTCTGGCTCTATGCCCTCTAGAATCCGTCCCTTTGCGTCGGTAGTATAAAAGACAGAAATACCCGTATCGGAAGTTAAAATGCTGTCAAAAGCCTTTTGAAGCCCGCTAACGCCCTTTGAGTCCTCGTCGGTGTAGCCGATTATATGGCGTGAGGGAGTATTTTCGTCAGTGAAAAGAGTAGTGCAAACTATTCCGTCACAATCAATCTTTTTAGGCACCTCGCAAAGCACAGGCTTTCCGCTTTTAAGCTGTTGTAAAACATTTTCAAGTGCATCGCCGTCAAGCACTTGGCTTATAGCAGTAATAGCTCTGGGTGTCGGTGAAACGGCGGCAATGATTTTTTCCTCACAGTTAGTCAAAGGAATATTATTGCAGTCGTAAATTGTACCGCGACTGTCGCCGATATTAAGCCTAATCCCGTTCTGTGTGTTATTTGCCTCGTAAAAATCACTTGTCGCAACGGTTGCCACCTTCATTACTGATACAAAAAATAACACAATACAAAGTGTGAAGCAAATCAAAGCACGATTTTTCATAAAAAAACACCTCTTGTTTTAATTTTGACAAGAGGTGAAGGTTTTATTCGGCTTTCATTCTTAAAAGTGAACCGACCTTAATGGGTCGCTCATAGGGAATTTTGATTTTCATCATCGGTCTGAAAGCAGACTCGATTTTTTCGCCTTTTTCGTCCATTAAATTATCAGCCTTGATAATAAACGGCGGAGCTTTTGGCTCTAAGCAATCAAGCTCCTGACCGCAGAAAAACTTGTTTTTAAGTGTCGCAATAACGCATCCTTCCTCGTAGCCGTCCACAATGGCGGCAACCGAGTAATCTCTGACATAGCCGGCATTTTGGTAGGTCTGTGAATTTTCGGGAATTCCCAAATAAAAGCCCGTAGAATAGGTGCGGTGGCTAATTTTATTAAGCTCCTTTAAAACCCAAGCAGGGCATTCCCAACCGAAGGGATTTTCCTTGATACTATCTAATGCACCATGGTAGGCATTGGTGACAACTGCGGTATAATAGTGGGATTTAGCACGACCTTCGAGTTTTAAACTGCCTACACCGGCGGCAATCATTTTATCCAAATATTCCGCCATACACAAATCGTTGGCATTTAAAATATAGGTGCCCTTATCGGTTTCGGTAATATCCATATACTGCCCCGGACGTTTTTCCTCCATAAGAGAATAACTCCAGCGGCATGACTGTGCACAGTCACCTCGGTTAGCGTCTCTGCCTGTCATATAGCTCGAAAGCAAGCATCTTGCCGAAAAGGAGACACACATTGCTCCGTGAGCAAAGGCTTCTAATTCAAGGTCATTAGGTGTTTTGGCACGAATTTCAGCAATCTCGTCAAGGGAAAGCTCGCGGGCAAGTACTACACGCTTTGCACCTAAATCGTAAAAAGCTTTTGCGGTTTCATAGTTGCAAATTCCCGATTGTACCGAAATGTGCAAATCACAGTCAGGTGCATATTTTTTAACCATATTCATAGTTCCAAGGTCACTTGCGATTATTGCATCTGCACCTAAGGAATTAAGATTTTCCAAAAAGGCGGGAAGTCTTGGCATTTCGGCGTTATGGGGTATTGTGTTACAGGTTACGTGCACCTTAACGCTGTTTTGGTGGGCATAGTCAATACCCGCCTTTAAATCAGCCTCACCGAAATTGGTTGCGGCAGTTCTCATACCGAACTCCTCACCCGCTAAAAACACTGCATCTGCACCGAAATCCACCGCAGCTTTAAGTCTGGTTAAATCACCCGCTGGGGAAAGAAGCTCGGGTAGAGTGAGAAAATCAGTTGAAGTACTCATAAATCCATTGTTGTCCTTTTTTGAGTTTGGCAATTGTTAGATTTTGCTCGGCCATTGTTTTGTGGAAGTAGAAGTTACCCGAGCTATCGGTCACAAAATAGTAATAATCGGATGTTTTTGGGTAAAGTGCCGCATTAATAGCATCAATACCGGGTGAGCAGATAGGTCCGGGTGGGAGTCCCTTAATAGCAGAAAACTTATCGTCGGCTTGGGTGTTGTACCGTCCGTCGTCCTGATTAAAGCTGTCCCCGTAAAACAAGGTGGGGGAGGAACCTAAGGTGCCGCCAGTTTCGGCAGAATCAAGTCGGTTGTAAAAAACGCTTGCAACGCCCTTCATATTGTCTTGAAGGCGGTTTTTCGCTTCCTCAGTTTTAACTTCAATACCCGACTCCATTTGAATAATAGATGCCATAGTAAGTATTTGGTTAATAGAGTAGCCCAATTCGTCAGCACGCTTAAACATACTGTCGGTAATTCTTTTTTCGCTCTCTTCAAGCATTTTTTTCACTGCTAAGCGAGCGCATTCTTCTCCGTCATCAAAGGAATAAAAACTGTAAGTTTCGGGGAAAAGGTAACCCTCAAGAGTGTGGTAGGTCTTAATATCGTCCGCAGATGAAAGTAGCTTAGAGTCACGCTTTACATCGTCTAAAGCGGATAAAAATTGACTTCTGGTACAAACACCGGCTTCGGAAAGTATGGTTGCAATACCTTTAACCGTAACCTTTTCGCCGTTAACGTTTTTTGTAAAATCGTTGATACCTGTTCCTTCCGGAATAGTAACCTGAACTGTTTCTGCCTTTGCACCGTCGCTAATCAGCATTTGGCAAATGTCCTTGTAGCCAGCCTCGGTATTAAAGGTATAAACACCATACTTAAACTGACTATCATATTTCATAAGCTTAGCGTAAATCCTAAAAAGCATAGGTATTTTAACCGCACCGCTTTCCTTTAATTGCTCGGCAATATCGGCGGTGGGGGTACCCATTTCAATTTCCATTGTGGTGTCATCTCCACGGCCAAAGCCAATGCCCGTAAAGTCGGCACCGGCGTAAATAATGCCAGCGGAAAGTCCCACCGACACAATAATAATTGAGAGTATCCAAACAATACTTTTAACGGCGGAATTTTTCTTTTTGGATTTGCTTTTTTTATGTTTTTTTGGTTTTTCATCTTGAATTTCAAGTTGAAAGCCTTTACCGATTATAAAATCGTCATCATTTTTGAAATTATTATCCATTTTAACCTCCGTACTGCATTTGATTTTTGAGAGCTTCGGTTTTATCAGTACCAATTAGACTTTCTAAGACAGTAAATCCAAATTCAAAAGCGACTCCTGCACCCTTAGCGGTAATAATGTTGCCGTCCTTTACAACTGAGTTTGTGGTAACCTCGGCACCAATTAAATTTTTTTCAAAGGAGGGAAAGCATGTCGCAGACTTGCCCTTTAAAAGTCCCATAACGCCTAAAATTTTAGGTGCGGCACAGATAGCACAAACAAGCTTACCGTTTTCATTTGCATACTCTATTGCTTTATTTACGGTCTCGTTGCTTTCAAGATTGTCAGTCCCGGGCATTCCACCCGGCAAAATAACGGCATCAATATCTTTAAGGACAACCTCACTATCGGTAATATCGGCAATTACCGTTATGTTGTGTGTGCCCTTAATTTCCAATCCGCCAATACCGACGGTTTTAACCTCAATATCGCCTCTGAGGAGGATATCAAGGGGGACTAATGCTTCACATTCCTCAAAGCCGTTTGCTAAAAAAATATATACCATAATCAGTCTCCGTAAACCTTTAAAACGCATGCCAAAACGTCTTTTGCGATAGCATCAATAGTTCTTGCCTCGCCGTTTTCACTGCAGGGAATAATTTCCCAATTTGAATATTCGGCAGTAAAGACCGCCGCTTTGCGGCATTTTGCCAAATATTCGGTATCACTTTCGTGAATGTCTTTTTTGCTTTCGTTTCCACTGTAACGCTTTGTGAGTAGCTTTTGCGAAATCTCAATGGGCATATCAAGAAAAATCACCTTATCCGGCTTTGGAATGGCAATTTTGTTGTATTCGAAATCGTAAAGCCAGTCAAGAAAAGACTGCCATTCGCTTTCGGGTAGCTTTGAACATTGGTGAACAGCATTGGAGGTAGTATATCTTCCCGAAACAACAGTACCTCCGTTTTCGTAATATTTACCCCAGTCGGATTTAAAGCTGGCGTATCTGTCAACCGTGTAAAAAACTGATGCAGCAAAGGCGTTCACTTCGTTTGGTTTTTTTCCGAATTCACCGCCCAAGTACATCTTGACAAGCGTACTTGACGGACTTTCATAATTCGGAAAGGATACGGCCTTACAGTCAACGCCTTGTTGTTTTAAGTTGCTTTCAAGTAATTCTAATTGGGTGGACTTTCCGCTACCGTCAAGACCCTCAATAACAATTAATTTACCCATTCTTTTTAAGTTCCTTGTAAAATTCTCTAACTTCCTCGGGTTTACCGCAGGACATTTTACCTTCACTGCATTTGCCTCTAAGACAAGAGGGACCAGCGTTTTTAAATATGTTTGGGGCGACCGCACTAACCAGTGCTAACATCTGGTCTGCAATTTCCCTAATTTCCCATTGAGCACGCTTACAGCAACGAATTTTAAAAAAATTCATTAAAGACCGTGCATTCATAGTCATAACCATTTGGGTTTCACAGGAATTTGGCAGAACAAAGCGGGCATCCTCAATGGCCTTTTTCTCAGCCAAGCGGTCGGCGGTTTTTTCATCCTTGCCCTCAGATATAAATGTAGCCTTGTGCTTTTCCTTTAATATTTCAGTCAGTCGGTCATATCTTTTTTGGTCCTCTGCCATAATTTCCTCGTATAATGCTAAAGCTTCAGGCTCGGCGGCAATTTCGGGAGGGGTTATGTATTCAAAGGAGCCTTCTCTTACATAACGCTGACTCTTAACGGAAAATGATGCCATTCTGTGGCGGGTGATTTGTGCCAAAAGCGAACGAGAAACACCTTCAATTCCAAAGGTGAAGCTTGCGTGTTCAATAGGACTTTCATGTCCGATTTCGCTGAGCATTTCAACAAAGGATGCGGCCTGTTCCTCGGTCAAACTATTTGCCAAATCGCTTACTTTTGAGCTACTGTAACAAAGCTTTGCGGCGGCGGCAACGGTGTGCTCGGGATTAGGAGTGTGTGCTAATAGATATACCTTAGGCATTTTAAGGCCCCTTTCTGTTTTTATATACACATTGATTATACCAAAAGTTATAAGATAATTCAACAAAAATGTTACTTTAAAATTGCTTGAATTTTATATGGTACTTTTTTGCCATAAAAATATGCACCTACAAAAGTGTCAAACTTTTGGGTGCATATTTATTGATGAATTTTAAGAGGGTAGTCGACCGTAAATCTCGGTGTTTTTATAAATAATTTCTGCAAGCCAATGATTAAGGCATTCGCCTTTCATTCGCCATTGCCAGTTTCCGCCGAGTGTTGAAGGTGTGTTTATTCTGGCTTTTGAATCAAGACTAAGAATATCCGGCATCATTAAAATGCAGGTATCTGCAACAGACATTAGAGCAAGCTTAATCATTGCCCAGCTAAAATTTTCATTTGGTTGCAGATTTATATAATTTTTGGCAATTTCGATTTCTTCACTCGAAGCGGAGGTTAACCAACCAAGAATAGTGTCGTTATCATGCGTGCCAATATATACAACAGAATTTCTGTTAAAATTATGAGGCAAATAATCGCTCGAAAGGGAGGGGTCGAAAGCAAATTGTAAAACCTTCATTCCGGGGAAAGCGGTGGCTTTAAGCATTTTTTTCACTGCGGGTGTAAGGTAGCCTAAATCCTCAGCAATGATAGGTAGGTTTTTGCCGAATTCCTCCGTTAAAGAATCAAATAGAGCAATATTAGGGCCTTTAACCCACTTACCGTTAATGGCTGTTTTTTCTGTGTAAGGGATTGCATAATATGATTCAAAACCTCTGAAATGGTCAATTCTTACCATATCGTAGCGTTTTAGTGCGTTTCCGAAATACCTTTTCCACCAGCTAAAACCGTCTTTTTTCATATATTCCCAATCGTAAATCGGATTTCCCCAAAGCTGACCGTCCTCTGAAAAAGCATCGGGAGGACAACCTGCAACGACAGTGGGCTGTAAATCTTTATCAAGTAAAAATTGTTTGGGATTTGCCCAAACATCTGCAGAATCAAGGGCAACATAAATAGGAATATCACCGATAATTGAAACATTCTTTTTTTGGGCATATGCCTTAAGCTTTTTCCACTGCTCGTCAAATTTAAACTGAATAAATTTATAAAACTCAATTTCTGTTTCGTATTGCCTAGAAGCTTTATTTATTGCATTGGTCTCATGCAATCTTAATTCATTTTCCCATTCAGTCCACGAAATATCGTTATGGGCTTTTTTGAGCGCCATAAATAAGGCATAATCGTCTAACCAAAAGGCATTTTTCTCGCAAAAGGATATGTAACTGTTATTTGCCTTAAAATTGGCAAATGCCAGTTTTAAAAGCTTTAATCGGTTTTCGTAAAGGAGATTATAATCAATTATTTCGGGGTCTTCTCCAAAAGAAAAACTGTCGGCCAGTTCTTTTGTAATCAGATTTTCTTCGATTAAAAGCTCAATATCAATAAAATACGGATTACCGGCAAAGCTAGAAAAGGATTGGTATGGTGAGTCGCCGTAGTTAGTGGGGTTTAAAGGTAAAATTTGCCAATAGCTTTGACCTGCTTTGTTTAAAAAATCAATAAAACGAAAAGCTTCCTTTCCGAGGGTTCCGATACCATATTTTGACGGCAGGGAGAAAATAGGCATTAAAATTCCGCAACTTCTCATAATGACTCCTTAAAATTTGTAAAGAATATGTTGAAATTTTTTTATAATTATATTATAATTATAACATAAAATTACAGATTTTCAATTACAGAATTATGGAGTTATTATGGAAAAAAATTATTTAAAAAACGTTAAATTGTTTCTATTTGATATGGATGGTACTCTATATCTCGGAAATCAGCTTTTCACCTTTACAAAAGAACTTTTAAGCCTCATAAAAAAACAGGGAAAACGCTATATGTTTATGACCAATAATTCTTCAAAAAGCGTTGAGGATTACATACTAAAACTTGAAAAATTAGGGATTGACGCTGAGATTGAAGATTTCATAACATCTTCCCAAGCAACTGCATTATATTTAAAGAAAAATTGCCCGAATGACCGTCTTTATGTTTGTGGGACAAATTCTCTCAAAAAAGAACTTGAGCAAAATGGTTTTGTTATTACGGAAAATTTAGACGAGGTCGACTGTATTGTAATGGGAAATGACACCGAGCTTACCTTTAAAAAGCTTGATGATGTATCAAAGCTTTTATGCACAAGAAAAGTAAAATATATTGCTACAAATCCCGATTATGTTTGCCCTACCGAATATGGCAGCGTTCCCGATTGCGGAAGCGTTTGCGATATGATTTATAATGCTACTTCTAAACGTCCTATATTTATCGGAAAACCGGAACCTGCTATGCCTCTGATTGCAATGGATATTGCCAATTGTCAAAAAAATGAAACCGCAGTAATCGGCGACAGAATTTATACCGATGTTAAAAGCGGAATTAATGCGGGCTGTGTTTCGGTGCTTGTAATGAGCGGAGAAACGGATGAGGAAATTTTACGTACTTCTGCTGATAAGCCCGATATTGTACTAGCAGATTGCGGGGAAATAATTGATTTAATAAAATAAATTAAGGTAATTTTATAAAAAATTACATGTGAGGGAATTTTTTCGTAATGCTTGTCTTATCGATATTAAAAACACCCCTCTATTGCGGTTATGCCTGCACAAAAGTGAGTGCGGTTATTTTACATTACTTTGACAGACGTAAATTTGATGGTCAATTTTCACTCTACCGATGGTTGTTTTTTCCCCACTCAACCATCGGTTCGTGTTCTTTTCTCTCCGAATCGTCTATACTAAAAGAGAAGGAGGCAACCTATGGACCAGATAAAAATAGGAAAGTTCATTGCCGAGTGCAGAAAAAATGCAAACTTAACTCAAATGCAGTTGGCAGAAAAACTGAACATCACCGATAGGGCGGTATCAAAATGGGAAACGGGTAAAGCCATGCCGGATTCCTCTATTATGCTTGAACTGTGTGATGTTCTCAAAATCAGCGTAAATGATTTATTATGTGGGGAGGTAGTTACAATGGATAATTACAACAAAGAATTAGAAACTAACTTGCTTGAAATGATTGAGCAGAAAGAACTGGCAGATAAAAGATTACTGTCTTTGGAGATTTTCGTAGGCGTTGTGGTATCAGTAATCCTTTTTGCCTTGGTCTTTGTTGCCGCCTATGTTCAAATGGCAGATTGGCTGAGAATCGTTCTTATAATTATAGGTTTCATTCCGTTTGCGATAGGCATTGCTTACGCTATAAGAATTGAGCAGACGGCAGGATACTATAAATGTGCCAAATGTGGACACCGATATGTTCCCACATACAAAAGTGTACTTATAGCGGCTCACATCAACAGAACAAGACATATGCGTTGCCCCAAGTGCAACCAAAAGTCTTGGCAGAAAAAAGTGTTGAACAAGGAATAAACCACTTCCAATTTGTCGGTCTGTTTTATAATTTGCACCAAAGCAAAAATTAATGCAAAATGAAAACCCCGAAAAGCACAATGCTTTCGGGGTTTTTGAATACTCTGTAAGATAGGTGATTATCTCTTTGAGAACTGGGGCGCACGACGGGCACCTTTGAGTCCGTACTTCTTTCTTTCCTTCATACGAGGGTCACGGGTTAAGAGTCCGGCCTTCTTAAGAGCGGGTCTTAAAGCCTCGTCATGTTGTAAAAGTGCACGGGCAATACCGTGACGGATCGCACCGGCTTGACCGGTAACACCGCCGCCGGCTACACGGCAAACGATATCAAACTTATCGGTAGTCTCAGTAAGGGTTAGAGGCTGACGAACGATAAGCTTTAAGGTCTCAAGACCGAAGTAATCGTCGATATCTCTGTCATTGATTGTGATTTTACCGGTACCGGTATAAAGACGAACACGGGCAACAGAACTTTTTCTTCTGCCTGTTCCGTATAAATATGGTTTAGCTTCAAACATAGTTACTGTCTCCCTTCTTAAAATTCAAGCTTTTCAGGCTTTTGAGCTACTTGAGCATACTCAGTGCCACTGTAAATGTGAAGTCTGGTAAGAGCCTTGCGGCCGATTGTAGTATCGGGAACCATACCTTTTACTGCTAATTCCATAGCAAGTTCGGGACGGGTCTTCATAAGGGTAGAATACTTAACCTCTTTAAGACCGCCGATATAACCGGTGTGACGGCGATAATATTTGTTTTCCAACTTCTTGCCTGTGAGAACTGCTTTTTCAGCGTTTATAACAACAACATGGTCACCACAGTCAACATGGGGAGTAAACTCGGGCTTTAATTTACCGCGAAGAATATCCGCAACCTTGGTAGCTGTTCTGCCTAAAGGTCTGTCAGCCGCATCAATGATGTACCATTTACGCTGTACTTCAGCAGGTTTTGCCATAAATGTAGACATATTATTAACCTCCAAAATATTGAAATACCTCAAAATTTGAGTATTTCTTTAGTAATCAGCTTGAATATAATACCACACTCAATTTTCTTTGTCAACACTAAATTTTGCAAATATTGATTTATTTTTCAATAACTCTGTTTTTCTCTTAAATGCTCTGTTTTACTCGCAAATACTCGTTTGCTATTTTTAAGTTATAAACCCCAATCATAAGGATTAGGGGCATAATTTTTGTATTATTAGATTGCTGATGATTGATTTTTAGACGGTTCATCGAGAACTGCATCTTATTTAATTTATCAAAAATGCACTAATTATTATCTTGAAAAGTCTCAAGTTATTCTTGACTTTCAATTACTTAGGCTGTACAATGAAACAAAATTCAGTGTTTCATTGTGTTACTATTAAGTTAATTATTAAATAAAGCTCGCTAAGCTGCAAAAATGCAGTTGATTATAAAATTTTACAATAAGGAAAGTGAGTAAAATGCAGAAAGAAACATCAGTAAGTATTGGCAATTGGACACTTAATTCCGACGAAAAGGTTTATGTCGGCAAATTTGATAATGTTAAAGACATTGCAAATGACGGCATTTTTCCCGGTCAACGCGCAGGAGACAGCATTTATCGTTGTGACAAAAATCCTGATGCTGTTTACACACCTATTGATTTTGTTGAGGCTGACTATCAGTTTTCGTTTGTGGGAAATGGATATTTTTACGGTATCACAAATGAAAACACTGAGGTGATTGCTATCGTAACTGACGACGGTAAACTTATCCCGACCAGAGCTGGAATTGGCGGTTACAATGCAAAAACTCGCCCCGGCGATACGCTATGCCAAAGCACCGGTTTCAAGGATTTCGAGGTTACCGAGGTTGACGGCTACAAGGCAGTAAAGGTAAACTACAACGCCGAGGGCAAAAATGAGGCCGTTTTAAGAAATAGCTCCACCTATATTTTTAAAGAGTTTTGTTTAGATATTGACACCGATTTCGAAATGATTTGTGATAAAACAGTTCCTGTTTATACATGTTCAACAACAAGTCATTACATAAATGATTCCAACAGTATTGCCAGAAGACTTGCAATGAACTGGCTTTATCCTGAAAATAACGATTTCGTTTATAAAGAGTGCGACCGTTTTGTTATTTCCGAAACCTACGGTGATTATGTAATTCACTATGCAGAGCATGACCCAAACAGTTCGCATAAATATCATATCCCCGGTTCTGCCGGTGAGACTATGGGCGCATTTTTAAAGGATACCGATTTAGGTTATGAGGGTTGTGCTAAGTATTCTGTTTCTGTTACAAAAAACAATGAACGTGAAGGTTATGAGGGCCTATTCAAGGCTCGCAATATGGAATTCGCCACCGGTATTGCTGCTGTAAATGAAACGGATAATACCACACTGTTTTTAGATAAACACCTAAAGCTTAATGTAAATGTTACAAATCTTTCTGCTAACGATATTAATTTTTCTGTAAGATACAATATTATCAGTTATGATAATGAATGTGTTGATTCAGCAATCTATTACACAAATATACTTAACGGCTTTGCACAGGCAAACCACAATATCGAACTTGATTTGCCGAAATACGGTATGTATTACTTGAATTTATATGTTTGTACCAAGGATAATGAATATAGGGAATGTTACCCATTCGCTATTCTCGAAGATTACGAGTACAAACACAGATTTGAAAACCGCTTAGGTATGTGTGCTACCCATACCGAAACAAGCGGTGAAGGAGCTTCTACCATTTGTGTATGTAATAAGCTTGGTATTTCTGTTGTTCGTTTGGGTGCTTCATACGACCGACTGGATTTTGTTCAGCGCTTAAGAAATAACAAAATCTCTTATGCTACCGGTATTGGCTGGAACCAGACCGAAGCCGGTATTGACGATTGGAAAGAAAAGGTTAGAAACATCTTAAAGACGTTCCCTGACGCTAAATACATTCTTTTCGCTAACGAGGTTGATGCAAAGTCAAAAGCAAACTACGGAAAAAGTAAAAGATTCCTTGAAGAGACATTTGTTCCATACACCTTTAATCCTGCTTATGAGGTTGTATCAAAGGAATTCCCCGAAATGCTACCCAAAATGATTTGGCAAAGTAACTGTCACGGTACAACCGAGTGGCTTGAGGCATTTCATGAAAGCGGTATTTGGGATAAATCCGAATTCATCGATATTCACACATATTCAAGTCCTTCCGGTCCTGATAAGCTTTACGCTAACAGTCTTTACAGTATGCATGCCAATTCATTCTCAAATGAATATGCAATGGAGCGTTTTAAGAGACTTCGTCGCCGTTATGATCCCAATAAGAAACTTCTTGTAGGTGAAACCGGTTATCCAACTCCTGCTCACTGTTCTGATACCAAAGAAATCGACATTAGAACCGGTGCGGATTTTAATGTTCGTATTGCTCTGTTCTTATTTGAGGCCGGCTGTGAGGATATCATCTACTATTGTCTCTACGACCGCACAACTGCGTTTAATGGCTCAAGTGATTGGAACGAAATGTATTTCGGTGCTATGTATAACTACGATTACTACGGAGTTTATATGCCGAAGCCATGGGCTGCTGCATTCGCTAATTTAACCAGACGTTTTGACGGTCATAAAAAGGTATCCTTCATTGATAAGTATGATGAGGACGAATTTGGTACTTTAAGAGCATTTCAAGTTGAAACCGAGGACGATAAATTTGCAGTCCTTTGGTCAAATATCTATCAGTTGCCTAACACCTCTGTTCAAGGACGTGTTGATAAGGTTAAGCGTATTCCGGCTCCCGCTTGGGAGAATCGCTGGACTACCACTGAAACCCGCGAGTTTGAAGCAGTTGGTAATACTGTTAAAATTGTTGACATTATGGGTAATGAAAAAATCCTTAAGGCTGAAAACGGCAAGGTTTCCATTGAAGTTTCAGGTTCTCCGATTTACGTTTACGGTATAAAATAATTTAAGTTTTCTCTGTTACCTCTGTCGCTCAAGAGACAGAGGTAACGTTTTATTTTAAATGCTTGAAAAGATATTATTTATGTGTTACAATAATACTATAAAATGACAGGGGTAAGTATAATGAAAAATGTGATTGATTTTTTAGTTTTATTGGAGGACTACGCACTCATTACATCATTTGTAAGATTAGTAGCTGCTGCTATAATGGGCGGACTTATAGGTATTGAACGTGGTCGTCACGGTAGACCTGCAGGTCTTCGCACACATATTTTAATTGCCATAGGTGCTGCTATGAGCTCGCTTACCGGTGTATATTTAAATGAGTGTTTGGGTCTGAGTGTCGATGTCACTAGAATGGCCGCTCAGGTAATTTCAGGTATTGGTTTCTTAGGTGTTGGTACTATTCTGATTAGAAATAAATCAATAGTAACAGGACTTACAACTGCCGCTGGAATGTGGGCAACCGCAGCCATTGGAATTTCCGTAGGTTTTGGTTTTTATTCCGGTGCAATAATTGCAACGCTTATTTGTATTTTCAGCGTAACTGTATTAAGCAGATTGGAAAAAATCAAAAAAAATGCCATAAATATTTATATCGAGCTTGCTAATATTTCCGATACAGAGACGGTTATAAATGAAATCTTAAATATCGGAGATACGCTTGCTACATATGAAATTATCCCACCAAAAAGCGGTCATGCAGATAATGTTGGTATTACACTGACAATCCGTGATTCTCAGATATTTGATGAGCTTAAAATAACTATATGCAAAAATGCAAATGTAGCAATGATGATTAGTGAAATTAATCCATGATTTCGTAGTACAGTGTATAATATTATTTTTACGGCAGGGTATAATCCCTGCTATTTTTTTGTTATTTAACAGTAGATAAATAGAAAAAAGTATGGTATAATAATATGGAATTTTTTTAAGGAGGGCGAATAAAATCCAAACCGAAATTTTATCATTAATAAGTGAGAAAAAGTTCTTGCGTTTGCGAGAGACTCTTTCTGACTTAAATCCTACCGATATTGCTGAATTTTTAGAGGAAGCGGATAAAAAAGACCTGCCTGTAGTTTTCAGAATTTTGCCCAAAGAGCTTGCCGCAGAGGTTTTTGTTCAAATGGATAGTGATATGCAGCAGCATCTTATTGAATCCTTTAGTGATTCAGAACTCAAAGATGTCATTGACGAGCTATTTATGGACGATATGGTTAATATAATTGAGGAAATGCCCGCCTCTGTCGCTAAGCGAATTCTCAAACAAACTAATGCTAAAACCCGACAAATGATAAATAAGCTTCTGGCTTATCCCGATACCTGTGCCGGAAGTATTATGACCACAGAGTACATCAATATTAAGAAAAGTATGACGGTTGACGAGGCTTTTAACCGTATTCGCAAAAATGCAGTTGATACTGAGGCGATTTATACCTGTTATGTTACCGACCGAGGCCGAAAGCTTTTAGGTGTTGTAACAGTAAGAGAACTGTTGCTGAGTTATTCTGATACACTTATTGAGGATATAATGGATACCAACATTATATCGGCAGGAACCTTAGATGATAGGGAAGAGGTTGTAAATCTTTTTGAGAGATACGACCTTTATACATTACCAATAGTTGATACGGAAAACCGGCTTGTCGGTGTTATAACAGTTGACGATGCCATTGATGTAATGCAAGAGGAAGCATCTGAAGATATTGAAAAAATGGCCGCCATACTACCGAGTGAAAAAAGCTACCTTAAAACGGGTGTTTTCAGCACATTTAAGTCCCGTATACCATGGCTTTTGTTTCTAATGATTTCTGCAACTTTTACAGGGGCAATTATTTCTTCTTTTGAGGATAGGCTTAGTAAATGGATTGGACTTATTGCTTTTATTCCAATGCTTATGGGTACAGGCGGCAACTCGGGGAGTCAATCCTCTGTAACGATTATTCGTGCTTTGTCGCTTGGGGACATTGATTTCAAGGATATTTGGCGTGTTATTTGGAAAGAACTACGTGTTGCGGTGATTTGCGGTATAGTTTTAGGTGCGGTTAACTTTGTAAAACTTTATTTGGTGGACTACTTAATTCTTAAAAGCTTTGACGAGGGTGTTCTGCTCCTTGAAATGACCGCTGTATCCTTGACGCTTGTTTTTGTTGTAATTATTGCAAAGCTCGTTGGCTCGGTTTTGCCTATTATTGCTAAAAAGCTGGGCTTTGACCCCGCAGTTATGGCAAGTCCCTTAGTTACAACGATTTTGGACGCTTTGTCATTACTAATATATTTTTCTATTGCAATTTTATTGTTAATGTAATACACTATGGATATGTAAAATTTTGGAGGTAAAATTCATGTTAGTAAAGTTAGCTCCCTCGGTGTTATCTGCCAACTTTTTTGATTTAAAAGCTGACGTTAAAAAGCTAGAGGAATATGGGGTGGATTTACTCCATGTTGATGTTATGGATGGTATTTTTGTTCCCAACATTTCATTTGGAATTCCAATTGCTAAAGCGTTAAAGGAAAATACTAATATACCGCTTGATGTACATTTAATGATTGACAGACCTCACCGTTACATAAAAGAATTTGCAAAATATGCGGACATTTTAGGTTTTCATTACGAGGCGGGCAGTGATGTTGCCGAAACTTTAAAGGAAATTAGGACTTTGGGCTGTAAATCCTGTCTTACAATCAAACCTTGCACCGCCGCAGAGGATATATTTGAATTTTTACCACTTTGTGATATGGTACTTGTAATGTCGGTTGAGCCTGGGTTTGGAGGACAAAGCTTTATGCCGTCCGCTTTGCCTAAATTACAGGCACTCAAAAAAGAGATTGACCGCTTAGGTCTTGATATTGACCTTGAAATTGACGGCGGCATCAACGGCGAAACCGCAGAATTGGCTTACAAAGCCGGCGCCAATGTTTTGGTTGCGGGAAGCTATGTTTTTGCCAAAGAAGAAATGGCGCAAAGAATTGCAAAGATCAAGGAGCTTAGATACAATGAGTTATAAAAATCTTAAAAGCGGCACAGATATAAGAGGTATTGCCTCAGATAAAGGAGGCAAAGAGGTAAATTTAAATGATACTGCGGTATATGATATTACATCCGCTTTTGTTGTTTGGTACTGTAACAAATTTTCCCGTGACCCTGCTAATCTTAAAATTGCAGTTGGTAGAGACTCTAGGATTACCGGTCCACAAATTGCCGAAAAGGTTAAAGATGCACTTGTAAATTCCGGTGTTACTGTTATTGATTGCTCAATGGCTTCAACCCCTGCAATGTTTATGACAACGGTAGATTTGAAAACCGACTGTGCAATTCAGATTACTGCCAGTCACCACCCATTTGACCGCAATGGTTTAAAATTCTTCATTCCCTCGGGCGGTCTCAATGGCACGGATATTTCTGAAATTGTGGAGCTTGCTGACAACGGAGAATCTGTAATTTCTGATTCAAGGGGTATTGTGATTCCTGTTGATTATATGAGCGGTTACGCCGACAGACTTCGCCGTATGATATGCGTTGCAACCAATAAAACCGAGGTTGATTTACCCCTTAAGGGCTTAAAAATTGTTGTAGATGCGGGCAATGGTGCCGGCGGATTTTACGCCAAAGAGGTTTTGGAAAAACTGGGTGCAGATATTTCTGGCAGTCAGTTTTTGGAGCCCGACGGAATGTTTCCAAATCACATCCCAAACCCTGAGGATAAGGCGGCAATGGAAAGCATTTGCTCGGCAGTTATTAAAAACAAAGCTGATTTGGGCATTATTTTTGATACCGATGTTGACAGGGCGGGCTGTGTTGGAGCAGACGGTACTGAAATTAACCGCAATCGTTTGATTGCTTTAGCATCGTATAT
>JAFSGB010000005.1 GCA_017434895.1 Clostridia bacterium | reverse complement strand
TTTCCAAAAATCCGGGCTTGTTGTAAAGGGGTTCGTTTGCGGGGTCCTCTAAATCAAGACCTTCATGGGAAAGATGCCAAATATTCTTATCCTTAGAATAGTTAGTCTCTCTGTTAATCTTTAGAGGAACATTATGTGCCTCGGCATAATCAATCTCCTCCTCACGGGACTTAATATCCCACTCTCTCCAAGGAGCAATAATCGGCATATCGGGAGCAAAGGCTTTGATTGCCAGTTCAAAACGAACTTGGTCATTACCCTTACCGGTACAGCCGTGACAGATAGCATCGGCTCCCTCGGCAATGGCAATTTCGGCAATTCTCTTAGCAATGGGAGGACGTGCAAAAGCTGTACCCAGTAAATAATCTTCATACTTAGCACCGGCTTGAACACAAGGGAAAACATAATCGGTTAAAAATTCCTCGGTCAAATCCTCAATGTAGCACTTTGAGGCGCCGGTTTTAATAGCCTTTTCCTCAAGACCCTCAAGTTCGCTTGCTTGACCTACATTACCGGAAACGGCAATAATTTCAGGGTTGTTATAGTTTTCCTTAAGCCAAGGGATAATGATAGAAGTATCAAGACCTCCGGAATATGCAAGGACTACCTTTTTAATTTCATTTTTATTCATATTAATTCCTCCATCTGCATAAATATGCAAATATTTATTAATTTTTCTGCATAAATAATAACATATTTTGAATAAATATGCAAGTATTATTATTATTTTCGACTTATTATACTAAGATAATGTTATCATATGAATACTTTTGTATATTTTTAACAACAAAATCTTAATCCTAAAATAAAAACGAAACGGAGAAACAAAATGTTTCTCCGATTATGCAAAATTACAGTGCACCCAAAAAGAGTGCACTGTGAAATTTTAAATTACTGCTTAAAGAAGCTTAATGCGTCGGTATAGGTCTCGTCATCGTCGGCACTTGAGCTATTTAAGAAGGATGCAAGGTCATTGTTATTATCCTTGCGGTCGTCACCCAAGCCGGTAGCAACAACTGTAACACGGATAGTATCTTCAAGCGTATCGTCAAGCTGAGCACCCCAAATAATGGTAGCATCAGGATGAGCCATATCCGAAATGATAGAGGAAGCAAGCTCAACCTCTTCAAGACCAATATCACTTGATCCGGTAATGCTAATAATTACGCCGCGAGCGTTATCCATTGAAGTCTCAATAAGAGGACTGTTGATAGCGGTGCGAGCAGCCTGTTCAGCCTTGTCGCGACCGGTAGCAACACCAACACCCATGTGAGCATAGCCGGCGTTAGACATAATAGAACGAACATCGGCAAAATCAAGGTTAACAAGGGCGGTAACATTGATAAGCTCAGAAATGCTCTGAACACCTTGACGAAGAACATCGTCGGCAATGTCGAAAGCATTTTTAAATGTAATTTTTTCTTCACTAACAAACTTGAGACGCTCGTTAGGAATAACAACAAGACTGTCAACCTGTTCGCCAAGAGCGGCAATACCGGCCTCGGCCTGAGTCATACGCTTTTTACCCTCGAAAGCGAAAGGCTTGGTTACGATACCAACTGTAAGTACACCTAATTCTCTTGCAACTGCGGCAACGATAGGAGCAGCACCTGTACCGGTACCTCCACCCATTCCGGCAGTAATGAATATCATATCTGCATCCCTAATAGCGGCTGCGATTTCGTCACGGGATTCCTCTGCTGCAGCACGACCGTTATCGGGGTTACCGCCTGCACCCATGCCCTGTGTGGTCTTATCACCAATTTGGATTTTTTGGGTTGCTTTGGACTTAATAAGGGCTGCTTTATCGGTATTAACTGCGATAAATTCAACACCCTTTACACCAGCATCAACCATGCGGTTAATAGCGTTTCCGCCGCCTCCACCGACACCTACTACTTTGATTTGTACAACATTTGCCTGTTCTGCTACTTCAAATGGCATTTTTTATTCCTCCGATTTTATATTAAATTCCACGTATATATTTTCATACATATTGATAATAACATACTTTTTTTAAAATTTCAACTCTTTTATTACAATTTTGTAACTTTTTTTAAAAATGACTATTTTTCGGCCTTAAAAGTGCCTTTTGTATTGTCTTTTGACCAAATACTAAGGTCGATTTTGCCTTTTTCGTCCTCAGGAAGTTCCTTAATCATACCGCCTAAATGCTTAATTTTTTCATTTATGTTATTTGCAGTACCGAGATTAACCTCAAAACGGTTATCAACAATCAAAGAAATACCGACAATATTTGTTGTATCAATCTCATTTACTTTAATTTTTTCATTTTCAAGGCTTTTGATTATATCATCTACAAGCGTCTTTTGGGTAATGTCCTCGAAAATTACCTCACTGCCAACCCTGCATTTAACCTTTTGGGCAGTTATAAGCATTAAATTTTCAGGCTTTTCGTATAACTCCTCAAGCACCCATCCGCTTGATGTAACCTTATAATATTTCTCGCCTAACTTGTAGTTTGCAAACTCCACTGCATCCTTCACAGTGACCGTCAATGTATGTGGCAGCTCCCTTTTAAAGTCTATACTTTCTACATAAGGAAGCTTTGCTTTAATCTTTTCTTCTACCGTATTTTCGCTTGTGGCAAAAAGATTATTTTTCTTAGAAAGCTCAGAGGCCTTTAAAATTTCCTCAGCCGAATAAATTTTACTGCCCTTAATACTTATATGCTCGATATTAAAAAATACCGTCAGCGAAAGCACAGCACCGACACAAATAGCAGTAATAATAAATATCACAAAAAATGCCGTAAAACGTCGTTTGCGAATTTTTCTTTGGCGTTCCATTCTTTTTCGTTTGAATTCGTCACGCTCTACTTCCCTTTTCAAAAAATCATTCCTATTCTGTATATTCTATATCGGCACCAACTAGCTTTAATGTGCCTACAATATCGTCATAACCGCGTTCAATATGGTGTATTTGGTCTATTACCGTTTCACCCTTGGCACAAAGACCCGCCGTTATAAGAGCGGCTCCTCCTCTTAGGTCAGTGCATTTGCAGGAAGCTCCCGAAAGATTCTCGACACCCTCAATAATTGCCGTTTTACCTTGGGTCTCGATTTTTGCACCCAAACGCTTTAATTCATCAACAAAACTAAAACGGTTTTCGAATATATTTTCCACAAATACTGAGGTGCCCTTTGCCTTGCAAAGCATTGCTATAATAAGAGGACCCGCATCGGTAGGAAAGCCAGGATAAACCAAGCTTCTTATAGTAGGTACTCTTGAAAGCCTTTTTTTAGCGTTAATTCTAAGGCTTTTTCCTCTAACCGTAACATCGCAGTCAGAATCAGCGAAAACCGAAAGAACCGATGTTATATGTGATGGCATTGCACCGTTTAATGTTATGCTTCCGCCAGTTACTGCCGCACACGACATATAAGTTGCCGCTACAATTCTGTCAGGAATTATTGAATGCTCGCTGGAGGTCAGCTTTTTAACTCCATGGATATAAACCGTATCAGAGCCTCCCCCGTAAATTCTGGCACCTGCAGAATTAAGAAAATCAGCCAAATCACTGATTTCCGGTTCCTTTGCAGCATTGTGAATAACCGTTAAGCCTTGACCTAAAACGGCAGCAAGAATAATATTTTCCGTGGCGCCAACACTCGGAAAACCGAGAGCAATTTCGGTGCCCTTAATTCCCTCTTTAGCCTCGCAGTAAAGAAGGCCGTGCTCCTCGGTGATTGTAACACCCATTTTTCTAAGTGCCGACAAGTGCAAATCAATAGGTCGGGGACCTAATTCACATCCGCCGGGACTGCTTATTACGGCCTTGCCGAATTTTCCCAATACGGCACCCAAAAAAACAACCGAGGAACGCATTTCCCGCATTAAATTATCGGGAATTTCATATCCATTGACATTTGACGGGTCAACTGTAAGACTTTTGTTTTCCCTTTTGCAGTCGCAACCTAAAGCCGTTAAAATTCTAACCGAGGTATCAACATCGGCAATATTCGGGCAATTATGTAAGGTGCTTTTTTTACTGCAAAGTAAGGTTGCGGCGGAAATCGGCAAAACACTGTTTTTAGCACCCTGCAAATCAATTTCGCCCTCTAAACGTTTTCCGCCCTTTATTATTATTTTTTTCATTTAAAACACCTTCAAGCATAGTTTCAGTTTATACTATGCAAAAAGTGTTTTTTTGTTAAGCAGTGGTATAAAGCTTCATTATTTCGGTGTAAATTCTTTCATTTGCATCAATAATTGCACTTTTACTTGCAGCTAAGCTCATTGCAGAAAGCTTAGGCTTGTTTTCTATTAACATTTCAACCTTTTTTATAAGGCTTTCACCGCTTAAATCCTTTTCCTCCAAGATTTCGGCGGCACCAGCTTTCTTTAAGATCATAGCATTATGGAATTGGTGATTTTCCGCAACATAAGGCGAGGGAATTAACACCGATGGCTTACCGCAGGCTTGAAGCTCACCTAAAGTAATAGCACCCGCACGGCAAATTACCAAATCAGCCGCCGCCATAGAAATATCCATATCATTAATGTATTCTCTCACATCAATTTCAGAGGAAAGTGTAATATCCTTTAAGGAATTTTGCATATCCTCATAACCCAATTTGCCGGTAGCGTGAATATGATAAAACTTACCGCTTGAGTTGTGCCATTTTATTACTTCGCTAACCGACTCGTTAATTTTGGCAGCTCCCAAGGAACCGCCAAATGAAAGGATTAAAGGACGACTGTCAAGACCCAGCTTTGCCCTTGCCTCTTCCCGTGTAATTTTAAGAAGTTCCATTCTAATTGGGTTTCCCGTAATTACAGGCTCTTTTTTTAGCTTCAAATATTTTTTAGCTTCCTTCATTGCAAGCATTACAATGTCTGCATTAGGCGCTAACATTTTTGTGGTAACACCTGGGAAGGCATTTTGTTCATGAATTGCGGTTTTAAACCCCATTTTCTGTGCGGTTTTAAGTACAGGCCCGCTTACATACCCGCCAGTACCCACTACCACATCGGGATTAATTTCTTTAAGGTATTTTTTAACCTTTCCAGAAGCGGTAATTGCCATTTTTACTGCCGAAGCATTATGAACAATTCCCTTAGGGCTGAGACTTCTCTGAAAGCCCGCTACATTTATTGTTCTGAAATCGTATCCCTTTGTGGGAACTAGAAGCGACTCTAATTTATTGGCAGTACCGATATAATAAATTTCTGCATCGGGATGCTTTTCCTTAATATAGCCCGCAACTGCTAAGGCTGGGTTTATATGACCGGCGGTGCCTCCGCCTGCAAATAAAACTTTCAAAAATATCGCCCCTTAAGCTTTAAGACTTTTCTATGTCAGACCCACGCGACACAGATAAAACAATTCCCATTTCGGCAAGCAATATGAGTAATGATGTACCGCCGTAGCTAAAAAACGGCAGGCTGATACCGGTATTCGGTATGGTATTAGTTACAACCCAAATATTAAGCATTGCCTGAAGTCCTACTTGGAAGGTAAGACCGATTGCAAGTAAGGCTCCAAATTTATCCTTTGAGTGCATTGCGATATAAAAACCACGCCAAATTAAAAGGCAGAATATTAAAATTATTACCACTGCACCTATAAGACCCAATTCCTCGCAGACAATGGAAAAAATAAAATCGTTATGAGGCTCAGGCACCCAAAGATATTTTTGTCTGGATTGACCAATTCCTCTGCCTAAAATTCCTCCTGAACCGATAGCAAGCAAGGACTGAATTGTTTGGAAGCCCTTGCCCGTAGCATCTGCCCAAGGGTCAAGCCAGTACGCCAAACGGTCCTCAACATAGCTGATAGCACCCGACAGAAAAAATACTATAATACCACCAACACCCAGTAGTGCTCCGCCCACAATAAATTTCTTAGCAAGACCGCCTACAATCATTAAGACAACACCGATTGCAAGCACCAACAATGTTGCTGATAAATGCGGCTCGGCTACAATCAATCCTGCAGTAAAAATCAAAATTACACCCAAAAACGCTACAAAACCAAGCTTTTTCATCTGCTTATAGTTGCTTGCAATCAGCGAAGAAAAAAGCAAAATAATTGCAAATTTTGCAATTTCAGACGGTTGGAAGTTTATTGGTCCTATAACAAACCAACGCTTAACATCCATACCGCTGACCATTGGCGGCATTATCAAAAGGATAATCAAAAGCACTGTACTAAAACCGTAAACAATCCATGCGAATTTCCGCCAAAAATGATAATCAATTTTTGAGATTAAAAGCATTATTGCAACGCCAACAACAGCAAATATTGTCTGTCGAGAAATAAAATGATAACTACTGTCGTAATACTCAAGAGAATATGCATAGCTTGATGAAAACAGCATAACAAGACCTATTGTCAAAAGAATTAGAACAATAGATAGAAAAGTAATATCAATTTTGCCGCTTTTCTTAGACCTAGATGCTGTCCGTTTTTTGGCATCAGCCATGATTATTCCCCCGAGTTTAGAAATTAAATAAAATAGGTAATAATGCTACAATGCATCCGATAAATGCAATAAAAGAAAACACTAATACTATTTTTTGCTCAGACCAACCGCACATTTCAAAATGATGATGAAGCGGTGCCATTTTAAAAATACGTTTTTTTGTTTTTTTGTAGTATGCTACTTGGATTATATCCGAAAGTGCCTCTAAAAAGTAGGTTACACCTGCAAATATAAGTAAGACAGGTCTGCCACAGCCAAAGGCAACTGCAACAACCATACCGCCTAAAAACATAGACCCTGTATCTCCCATAAATACCTTTGCGGGCTTTGCATTCCAAAAAATAAAGCCAACACAAGCTCCTGCCAAGGCAGAAGAAACTGCATTAAAGGAAAAAATATTCAAAAATGAGGATGCCAACATAAAGCAGCAAGCAACAACCACTGTAACTGAAGATGCAAGACCATCAATGCCGTCAGTAAGGTTTACGGCATTAGTAAAGCCATAAATAAACAAAAGGGCAATCGGCCAGAAAAGAAGTCCCCAACCGCTTACAATATTAACATCTCCAAAAAACAGAATGTATGTTGTGTGCATACCGCCGACACAAAGTGCCGTTAAATAACCGGCAGCCACCAATAGCTGTAAAAAGGTTTTCTGACGTGCAGTTAACCCTAAATTCCTTTTTTTTACAACCTTTATATAATCATCTGCAAATCCAATTGCCGACATGCAAAGTGCCATAAAAATTCCCGCAATGAGATTAGTAAGACGGTAAGAATTTTTCAGTTCATAATAAAAGCCCTGCTTTGATAAAACTGAATAACCGTAACCAATGCCAACTCCGAAAAGCGTACCGATAATAATCATTATACCGCCCATAGTAGGTGTTCCTTGTTTTTCCTTATGCCAGTTTGGCCCCTCTTCCAAAATAGTCTGCCCAAATTTTAATTTTCTTAAATAAGGAATTACAACATATCCCAAAAGTGCAGTTACACCAAATGAAGTTATCACAGAAATTATTGATGTCAAATTTCCCATTTTAAATTCCCCTCTTTAAGCTTGGTTTAAAACTTCCGCTACAACCTCGCGTTCGTCAAGATGAATGGTGCCGGTAGAAAGAATTTGATATGTTTCATGACCCTTACCCGCTAGCACAATTATATCATCCTTTAGTGCAATACTCAACGCATATTTTATCGCTTCTACCCTATTTTCTATAACTTTATAGGGAGTAGGTGTACCGTCAAGTCCCACAAGGATATCGTTAATAATTTCGGTTGGATTTTCGCTTCTCGGGTTATCATTTGTAACAATGACAAAATCCGAATACCTTGCGGCGACACTGCCCATTATCGGTCTTTTTGTTTTATCACGGTCACCGCCGCAGCCGAAAAGTGTTATAAGTCTGTTCTTTTTACACTCATTAAAGGTTGAAAGAATATTTTTAAGCCCGTCAGGAGTATGGGCATAGTCAATAATTACAGTAAAATCTCTATTAACAGGTACAACCTCTGCCCTACCTTTTACACCTTTAAGCGTTTCTATTCCATCTGCAATTGCTCCAACATCAAATCCCAACTCAATCGCAGCGCAAACTGCACACAGTGAATTGTAAACAGTAAATTTGCCGCCGGTTTTTACCTTGATATGCTGCAAAATGTCTTCGCTTAAAAGCTCATACTCAACAGAATCCGGTCGGTAATTAATACCCTTCGCACTAAAGGTTGAAGCATTACCGGTAGAATAGGTCACAATTTTACAGTTAAGTCCCTCAACTATTTTTTCAGCATATTCATCGTCACTGTTAATTACGGCCGTATTACACATGTAAAACAGTTTTTTCTTTGCCTCAAGATAGTTTTCCATTGTCTTGTGGTAATCAAGGTGGTCCTGTGTAAGATTAGTAAACATTGCCACCTCAAATGTGAGATTGTAAACTCTGCATTGTTCTAGCGCATGAGATGAAACCTCCATAATAACATAGGTACACCCCTTATCATGCATCTGAGCGAAAAGTGCATTTAAATCGTATGCATTAGGAGTAGTGTTTTTTGTAGGAATTATCTCCTCGCCTATCATGTTTTGAATGGTGCCTACGAGACCTACCTTAAAGCCAAAGGACTCAATTATTTTTTTAAGCATATAGGTAACCGACGTCTTACCATTTGTTCCCGTAACACCAATAAGCTTTAATTCATTTGCAGGATTTCCAAACCAGTTTGCAGACATTAGTGCAAATGTAGCATGTGTGTCACTTACGATAATTTGGTTTTCAAGACCCAAATCACGCTCTGCAACAATAACTGCAGCTCCGTTTTCTAATGCCTTTTGTGCAAAATCGTGTCCGTCACTGGCACTGCCGTTTAAACAAACAAAAGCAAATCCTTGTTTAAGAAGTCTTGAATCACAGGTCACACCTGTAATTTCAAGATTTTCTAATTTTTTATCACATTCG
The DNA here is from genome assembly GCA_017434895.1 of Clostridia bacterium. Lineage (GTDB taxonomy): Bacteria > Bacillota > Clostridia > Oscillospirales > Acutalibacteraceae > UBA737. The sequence continues at coordinate 6,841 of JAFSGB010000005.1, read as the reverse complement.
ATTAATTCTTTCAGTTTCAATTGTATCACCCTTTAGCCGTCAACTGCTGTGTCGTCTCTGAAATAAACAGTAACTATTGTTCCTGCATTTACGCTTGTTCCAGCTTCAATGCTTTGTTTATATGATTTAAGTCCTCCCGAGGTTGTATTACCCGAGAATTCTATATTGATGCCACTGTTTGCTGCTGTTTTGTTTACCTCGTTAGCAGTAAGGTCCACTAAATTCGGCACAGTTACAGTTTTATCACTGGTGTCCTCAGTGTATAGAATTACCACGCCACCGCTTAAAATTCTGTTGCCGGCTTCCGGAAGCTGACGGACAATTTTTTCACCCTTGCCTTGAATTTGATATTGCAGATTTGCGGAGGAAAGCTTTGCTTTTGCATTCTCCACTGTATCCCCAACCATTTCAGGAACCGAGGTCGCGAGATTTTTCAATTCACTTTCTGTGTAGCTTGGCTCATATCCGAGATACGGTAAAATATCGGTCATGATTTTCCCATTGACGGGAGCGGAAATTACGCCGCCGTAGTATTTATCACCTTTTGGCTCGTCTAGAAGCACTAAAACCGCAACCTCGGGGTCATCTGCGGGAGCAACCGACACACAAGAACCAACATATAAGTAATGATCGCCGGTGGCTTGAATTTTTGATACTTTTTGAGATGTACCGGTCTTGGCACCTACCCTGTAACCGGCAACCAATGCATTTTTAGCACCGTTTTCTGCCACAAACTCCATTAACTTTCTAAGTGTTGCTGAGGTGCTTTCGGAGATAACCTGTCTTTTATATCCTATATCGGTGGTTTTTACAACCTTTCCGTTTTCGTTAATCATTTTTTGTACCAAATGAGGCTTTACTAAATTTCCACCGTTAACGCAGGCTGCTGCCGCAGTAATCAACTGCATTGGGGTGATATTAAAGGTCTGACCGAATGAGGTTGAAGAAAGCTCAACAGGTCCCATATTTGCTTCTCTATGATATGTAGAATTAGCTTCACCGGGAAGGTCAATTCCTGTTTTTTCCGTAAGACCGAAAGCCTTAAAATATTTCGAAAAGGTGCTAACACCAATCTGCTGACCTATTGTAATAAATGCTGGGTTGCAAGAATTCGACATCGATTGAGCTAAGGTTTGTGTTCCGTGGCCTTGACGCTTGTGACAATTATAGGACTGACCCGCAACCGTAGTATGTCCGTTACAATAAAATGTATTATTTTCATTAATCAAATTTTCTTCAATAGCAATAGCTGCAGTAACAATTTTAAAAACCGAACCTGGCTCGTAAGTATCCGAAACCGCTTTGTTACGCCATTGGCGGTTTAAAAGTTCATTTAATTTTTTACTTTTTTCGTCCTCGTTTTCTATCGTGTCAACTATTTTCTGTTCGCTGTCCGAAAGTGTAAATGGGTCATTAGGGTTAAAGTCACCCTTTACTGCCATTGCCAAAACTGCTCCGGTTTTAACATTCATAACTATTGCCGCACCACGTTCAGCAATTTCATTTTCAGCTATTGCGGCATCCAAATATTTTTCTGCAGTATACTGTATATACGAATCAAGAGTAAGCACTAAGGAATTGCCTTTTGTTGCCGCCTCAACCTCTTCGTAGGTTAATGGCATATCTGTGCCGGCAGCACTTTTTGCAGCTACTACTCTGCCCGCAACACCGGTTAACTCGTTATCGTAATAGCTTTCAATACCTGCAAGACCTTGGTCATCCGCACCTACAAAGCCAATAACAACCGATGCGAGACTGTCATTTGGATAGTAACGCTTAGTTGTTTCGTCAAGTCCCACATATTTTACAAGCTGAAGTTCCTCATATTTTTCGTCGCTTAAAAATTCCCTAACCTTGTCAGCAACGCTCTTATCTATCTTCTTTTTAACTATTACATAATAGGAATGCTTGCCGGTTTGCTCATAAACCTTGTCATATTCGACATTAAGTATTGATGACAGGTTTTCAGCAATGGTTTTACGAACATTTTCTTTCTCTTTTTCGTCATCTATTTTATGAATTCCATTAGGTGTTATGTAAACCGTCCATGCAGTAGTACTGCGTGCTAAAACCTGCATGTTTTTATCATAAATTTCTCCTCGAGGTGCGGTTATCAAGCTATCATAAAGTTGTTGCTCGGATGCTTCACTTTGAAAGCGTTCACCATTAACAATCATTATGTTAACCAATCTGTAACCGGAAACACCCGAAAAAAGCACAATTACCACAAGCATTATGATAAAAATGCGTGTAACCATTTCTTTTCCGGGTCTTAAAACCATTTTATTTTCCTCCAATAAATAAGCCGAATACGAGAGTCGAAATTTCCACTCTCGTATACAATATATTGCTCTTGATTATTTTATTATTACTCTGATACCATCATTTTACCGTCGGCAGTTTTAGCCGTGTTCTTATTATTTACGCGTATGTAAACAACATCTTCTTTTTCGGGCTTTTTCATTCCCAGCCGAGTGGCCTCAAGCTCTAAATTTGCGTAGGATATTCTCCTTTGCATTTCTACCTCAAGCTCGGTTTTTTCACTGTCTAGCTCGGCAATAGCTGCTTTTACCTCATTTATTTCGGAATTAACCTCGTTAATTTGAAGTCTCAGTGCAATATTGCCGCAAAGACCTGCCAGAAAAATTACCGCTGTCATAACAAGAAGTGCCGGTGCAGAAACAGCTTTTGTTGCGGCCTTTCTGCGTTTATTTGCTTTGGGCATTACAACAATATTATCACGCTTTTCAGTTCTTTTAGCAGGCTTTTCTGCAAACATTTCAAAATCATATGCCAGACTGTCGTTATAATACTTGATATTATTCACTTGTAATGCTCCTTTGTAGTCTAATTCTTTATTATTACCCTCAGCTTTGCACTGCGGCTACGAGGGTTGTCCTCCAGCTCCTTAAGGGTGGGTTCAATGGGCTTTCTGCTTAGAAAATGTCCCCTCGGTGTTTTACCGCAAACACAAACGGGAAAATCCGGAGGACAGGTACAACCCGTTGTAAACTCTTTAAATTTTTGTTTTACAATTCTATCCTCTAATGAATGAAATGTAATTATCGCTAAAGCCCCGTCCTTATTAAGTAGGTCGAATGCTTTGTCTAAAGTATCGATTAAAACGTCAAGCTCGGCGTTGACCGCAATTCTAATAGCTTGAAAGCACTTCCTTGCGGGGTGACCATCCCGCCTAGCGGCGGCGGGGACTGCCGAAGCAATTAACTCTGCTAACTGAACAGTGGAATTAATTTCACCCTTTTGCCTTTCCTTTACAATTCTTTCGGAAATTCTCTTCGAAAACTTTTCTTCACCGAAACGAATAAATATATCGCTAAGTTCTTTTTCGGTGAAGCTGTTTACTATATCTTTTGCGGAAATTCCGCTTTTGCTCATTCTCATATCTAAGGGGGCATCCTTATGGTAGGAAAATCCCCTTTCGGCAGTATCCAGTTGATAAGAGGAAACACCTAAATCGAGAAGTATTCCGTCAACGCCCGTAATACCCTGAGAATTTACTACCTCATCCATTAAACTGAAATTACTTTGAATTACCCTTGCGGGCAAATCCTTTAAACGCTCGGTAGCAATTTTCACTGCATCGGGGTCTTGGTCAAGAGCAAGTAACAAACCGTTTTTTAGCCTTTTAGCAATTTCCCTTGAGTGCCCTGCCCCGCCGACAGTACCGTCAATATATATTCCGTCGGGTTTAATTTTCAGTGACTCAATACACTCATTAAGCATTACAGATATATGTTTAAATTCCATATTAGAAATCAAACTCCTCAAGACTTAAGGTTATAGCCTCAAAGGTTGTGCTTTCTTTTTCGCTCTCCCAAGCCTTGCTATCCCAAATTTCAATATTGGTATCCATGCCTATGATATGAACCTCGCTGTCAAATCCGGCATAGTCACGAAGAGGTGTAGGAACTAAAATTCTGCCTTGAGAATCAAACTCTACATTAAAGGCGCCATCATACAAAAAACGTTTTACATTACTGGATTTTGCAGCAGGCATATTACCAAGCTTTTCAACAAACTTTTTCCATTCGTCCATGGAATATACACAAAGGCAGCCTTTACCGAAAATGCCCTTACAAATGATAAAGTTCTCACCTAGTTCTTCTCTGAAAGCAGATGGAATGAAAACTCTGCCTTTTTTATCAATTTTATGGTCGTAGCCTCCAAAAAGCACAGTCTAACCTCCAAATCCACCACTTTAAAACACTTTTATAGTTTTTATATGCACTTTTCACCACTTATTTGTATTATATACTGGTATTAATGAAAAATCAAGTGTTTTTTCAAAAAAATTTTTGGACATAAAAAACACCCGAAAATCGGGTGTTTAGTCCGTTTTTCGGGTGTAAAAATATTTACATTGTTAAGTTATTATTTATTCTTTTCAGCATCGTATTTTGCAACAACGCTCTTAATCTTATCAGCAGGGTCAAGTAGCTTGCTGATAGAATTATCATAATTTAGGGTGTCAATAAGTAATGCGATGTACTTTGACATATTAACACTGCAATACCATTCGCGGCTTAGTAGCTCGTCCGATTGGTAAATTAGGTTGGTGGTAAACACCTTATCAATAAGACCGTTTTCATAGTATTTGTCAAACTTTTCAAGACCCTCAACAAAGAGACCAAAGGTGGAGAATACGAAAATTCTACCTGCGCCCTTCTCCTTTAGCTTTGAAGCAATATCAAGCATAGACTCGCCGGAAGAAATCATATCGTCAACAAGAATTAAATCTTTACCCTTAATATCGTTACCTAAGAACTCGTGAGCCTCAATGGGGTTTTTACCGTTAACAATCACAGAGTAATTACGACGCTTGTAGAACATACCAAGCTCTAGTCCTAAAACGGAGGAATAGTAAATACAACGACCCATACCACCCTCGTCAGGAGAAACAATCATTGTATGATTGCGGTCGAGTTTAACATCGGGAACGGTTCTGAGAAGTGCCTTAATCATTTGATATGTAGCCTGAACATTATCAAAGCCGTCAAGAGGAATTGCATTGTTAACTCTGGGGTCGTGAGCGTCAAATGTAATAATATTCTTAACGCCCATGGAAACTAATTCTTGCAATGCCATTGCGCAGTCCATAGATTCTCTTGAACTTCTTCTGTGTTGTCTGCCCTCATAAAGCATAGGCATAATAACAGAAATTCTTCTTGCCTTGCCTCCTAAAGCTGCAATAATACGCTTTAGGTCCTGATAGTGGTCGTCAGGACTCATAGGTACGGTCATGCCATACATTTTGTAGGTAACATTGTAATTGAAGCAGTCGCAAATAATGAAAACGTCAAGACCACGGGCAGTGTGATTTAAAACCGCCTTTGCCTCCCCTGTTCCAAAACGTGGACAGTTTGCAGGAACAACAAAGGATTCGTCCCCTTCAATACCTCTCCAATTCTTTAGATAAAAGTCCACCTGTGAGGAAATATCCTCGCATCCGCGCATGGTGATAATCGCCATATCGCCGAAGGGTGAATGTTTAAAATCTACAGTCGCCATTTTTTAAACCTCCGCAATTTTTACTTTCTATATATAATACCATAAAACCGCCGACAAAAAAAGTCTTTTTTCATAAATAAAGTAAATAATTTTTTATTATCTTTTCGTCGACTTTTCGTTAAAATGACTATTAAATTTAAAAGGCCGCAGAAATTGCGGCTTTTTAAAGGTTAAATAATCGTTTTAAGATAGTTAAGGCTCATTTCGACACATTCAATAGCAGTCTTTCCCATACTTGGTCTATCGAGTTCAATAACAACCCATTTTGCACCCACTTCATGGGAAGCCTTCAAAATTTCAGGGAAATTCTGAACGCCGTAACCAACGGGGCGAAAATCAAATTCACCCTCAATTTCTTTTTTCTTATCGTCATCAATACCGATTAGAGCATACATATTTTCACTCTTAGAGCCGACAAAGTCCTTCAGATGAACCACCTCAACTCTGCCGTCATATTTGCGGATATATTCGGCAGGGTTTTCTCCGGCGACATTTACCCAGCAAGTATCAAGCTGTGTGGTGAGAAGCTCAGCGGGAACATTATTATAAAGAACATCAAGAGCGTACTCGTCACCTAGTTTAACAAATTCAAAATCATGGTTATGATAACCCAACTTCATTCCAAGCTCGTTGGCTTTTTTACCCAAAATTTTCGCATTTTCTATCACATCATTAAAGGCAGGTTTGCCCGGACGGTCTTGTTCAACCAAGTAAGGAATAATCACATATTCGCAACCTATTTCTTTGTAAACCTTAAGTAAATCGTTATCTTTAACCATATCGGCATAAGGAATATGTGCAGAAAAAGGTATAAGACCGATTTCTTTACAGATGTTTTTTACCTCGGCGGCGGTTTTGCCGAAAAGGCCGGCAAACTCAACACCCTCATATCCCATAGCCTTAACCTTGCGAAGAGTACCCTCAAAATCCTTTTCCATATCGTCTCTTACAGAATATAACTGTAAAGCTATTTTAAAATCATACATAATATTCACTCCTAATTAAATCTTTGGGATTTTGATTTCTACTTCGTGACCGCATTCACTAGATTCAGCAATAGCCGAAATAATTGCTTGGTTATAAATAATCTGGCTTGTAGGCACAGGTGCCAAGCTTCCGGTAATGATAGCATCAAGGAAGGAACGGATTTTGCGGTCAACCAAATTCTTTGTTGCGGGCAATAGCGGAATTTCAGTTTCAACCGGTCTGCCGGCTACATCGTGGTAAATGGTCATAGGCTTGTTAAAGGAACCGTTCCAACATTCGGTTGAAGGAATACGCAGTGATCCCTTTGTACCCATAATTATTGTAT
>JAFSGB010000039.1 GCA_017434895.1 Clostridia bacterium | reverse complement strand
GATTACATATATTGTGCTAAAATATTGTCTACATCGTCAACAGTAAGTCTGCCGTAAACCTCTTCATTAACGGTTAGTACGGGAGCCAAACCGCAAGCACCGATACAACGGCAGGCAGTAAGAGAAAACTTACCATCTTCTGTGCATTCATCTGCACCGATACCTAATTTTTCACTGAGCTTGTTGAAAATATCGCCCGAGCCCTTAACATAGCAAGCTGTACCGAGGCAAACCGAGATATTGTATTCGCCCTTGGGTGAAAGTGAAAACTGTGCATAGAAAGTAGCAACGCCATATACCTTTTCAAGGGGTACATCCATGCCTTCTGCAATCATAGTCTGCACTTCAATTGGTAAATAACCGTAAATATCCTGAGCTTGCTGCATTACAGCCATAAGTAAGCTCTTATCGTTCTTACTGTTTGCGATTATTTCCTTTAATTGCTGCTCCTGTTCAGTGGTTCCCTTAAAGGGAAGCTTACTGATTTTCTTTTGCATTAACCTTTTCCTCCTTAAGAAAAATCTTACATAGCTTAGGTGTCCTTAAGACATAATAGCCCAAAGTATATGTATACTTTGGTATTATAACATATATTTTTCATTTTGAAAACCTTTTTTCGCAAAATTTTGCTAATTTTTTCACAATTTTTTTTAAAATCGAAAAAGGGGGTAGAAAATGTTTTTAAAATTCTATCAATAATTCACAAGATTTGCGGAAAAGTAAAAAAAGAGATACTTTAGGAGGTATTTTTATGAAAAATAAAATTTTATCTGCAATACTTTCAATAATTTGTGTTTTTGCTTGTCTTAGCCTTGCTTCTTGCGGTAAGAAAAAGGAAAATCTCATTTATTATTTGAACTTTAAGCCTGAATCGGCAAGCGTATACGAGGAATTAGCACAAAAATACGAGGAAGAAACCGGCACCGCAGTCAAGGTTGTAACTGCGGCGGCTAACACCTACGAGCAAACCCTTAAATCCGAAATTGCAAAATCGGATGCTCCTACAATTTTCCAAGTTAACGGCCCCGTAGGCTACGACGCTTGGAAGGACTACTGTCTTGATATTAAGGACAGTAAGCTTTATTCCTACCTTACCGACAAGGATTTGGCAATTAAAAACTCAGACGGTGTTTATGGTATCCCTTATGTTGTAGAGGGCTACGGCATTATTTACAACAACGCCATTATGGAAAAATACTTTGCTTTACCCGACAGGAAAACTGACATTAAAACTGTCGGCGAAATTAACTCTTTCGACAAATTAAAAGCAGTGGTTGAGGATATGACCGCCAATAAGGAAAAATTAGGTATTAAGGGCGTTTTTGCATCTACCTCACTTTCCAGTGGCGAGGACTGGCGTTGGCAGACCCACCTTTTAAACATTCCTCTTTATTACGAAATGATCGAAAAGGATATGGAAAAGGACCCCACCTTGAGTCTGCTTGACGCGGACGAAATTAAGCACAAATATTCCAAAAACTTTCAAAATCTTTTTGACCTTTATATAAACAACTCGGTAACCCCAAAAACTCTTTTAGGCTCTAAGTCGGTTGCCGATTCTATGGGAGAATTTGCCAGCGGACAAGTAGCAATGGTGCAAAACGGCAACTGGGGTTGGTCGCAGATTTCAGGTATTGAAGGCAACACCGTAAAAGAATCTGACGTTAAAATGATGCCAATGTATACAGGAATTGAGGGTGAAGGTAACCAAGGCATTTGCATTGGCACCGAAAACTACCTTGCGATTAATAAAAATGTCTCCAAGGAAAAGCAAGAGGCATCCCTCAAGTTCCTTGAGTGGCTCTTTTCGAGTGAAACCGGCAAAAAGTATGTTACAGAAAAATTAGGCTTTATAACCCCCTTTAATACCTTTAAGGATGACGAGCAACCCTCAGACCCCTTGGCACGAGAAATCACACGCTATATGTCAGACACCAGTTATAAAAACATTCCTTGGATTTTTACTGCCTTCCCCGGTGAAGCCTTTAAGAAGCAAGTAGGCAATGCATTGCTTGACTATGCACAAGGCGGCAAAACATGGGACGATGTAGAAAAAACAGTAATCTCCCAATGGAAGAGTGAGCGTTCTTGAAATTAAACCCATACAGAAAATATTTTCCGATTTTTGTGTTGCCCTGTCTTGTGGCATTTTTAATTGCCTTCATAATACCCTTTATAATGGGAATTTTCCTTTCTTTTACAGAGTTTAGAACTGTCAGTGATGCACAGTTTGTCGGTATCGAAAATTATATTAAAGCCTTTGCTGACGGCAGTGGTTTTTTAGAGTCCCTTTGGTTTACGGTAAAATTTGCAGTGATTTCTGTAATAACAATCAACGTAATAGCCTTTTTTCTGGCACTGATTTTAACAAAATCAGTGCCGGGAACAAAGCTTTTCAGAACCATTTTCTTTATGCCGAACCTTATCGGAGGAATAGTGCTTGGTTACATTTGGCAAGTAATTATAAACGGAGTACTTCTTAACTTCAACTACTCCATAACTTCAAATCCGACCTTTGGCTTTTGGGGGCTTGTAATTCTTATGAACTGGCAAATGATTGGTTATATGATGATAATTTATATAGCCGGCATACAGAACATTTCGGGTGATATTTTAGAGGCCGCCAAGGTAGACGGTGCAGGCAGTCTTATAACGCTGACTAAAATTATCATTCCCTCGGTTATGCCCTCGATTACCATTTGTTTGTTCCTTACAATCACCAATTCCTTTAAGCTTTTTGACCAAAATTTGGCACTCACTGCAGGTGCCCCCGCTAACCGCACACAAATGGTGGCCTTGAATATTTACGAAACCTTTTACTCCCGTAACGGTTATGAGGGTGTAGGTCAGGCTAAGGCGGTTATGTTCTTTATAATTGTGGCGGTAATTGCACTCGCACAGCTTTATTTCACAAGGCGAAAAGAGGTAGAAAGCTAATGAGACAGCGACTCTTTAACACTGTTTGTTTTTTAATTTTATTGGTACTGGCGGCAGTTTTTATATTTCCCGTTTTTGTTGTGGTAATAAATTCCTTGAAGCTTAAATTTTCTATTACAAATGCTCCCTTTGTGCTTCCCAACGCCGAAACATTTAGCGGTGTGGAAAACTATGTGACTGGAATTGAAAAAACAGGCTTTCTTTCCGCCCTGGGGTGGTCGCTTTTCATAACCGTACTGTCAGTTGCAGTGATAATAATTTTCACTTCGATGACAGCATGGTATATCATAAGAGTGAAAAACACATTCACTTCTCTGCTTTATTATGCATTTGTTTTTTCCATGATAGTTCCCTTTCAAATGGTAATGTTCACGATGTCCAAAATTGCAAATGTGCTACGATTTGACAACCCCTTGGGACTGATTTTCATTTATCTGGGCTTTGGTGCAGGACTTTCGGTATTTATGTTTTCGGGCTTTATTAAAACAGTACCCAAAACTATTGAAGAAGCCGCCACCATTGACGGCTGCAACACCTTACAAGTTTTTTGGCTTGTGGTTTTTCCCGTTTTAAAGCCCACCGCAATTACGGTTGCGATTCTTAATACAATGTGGATTTGGAACGACTATCTGCTTCCCTACCTTGTAATCGGTCAGGACTATAAAACAGTACCCATTGCAGTGCAATATTTAAAGGGTGGCTACGGCTCGGTTGATATGGGTGCTATGATGGCAATGTTGGTGCTATCCATTATTCCCGTTGTAGTCTTTTATTTCTTGTGTCAAAAATATATTATAAAGGGAGTCGCCTCAGGTGCAGTTAAGGGCTAAAATTAAAAATAAAAGAGGTATTTTATTACCGCTCTCCTCATTGCCGAGCAACTATGGGATAGGCAGTCTTGGTGAGGAAGCCTACCGTTTTGTGGATTTGTTAAGGCAGACAAATCAAAGCTACTGGCAGTTACTACCCCTATGCCCCGTAGGTAAAGGCAATTCTCCCTATGCGTCAATCAGCTGTTTTGCAGGCGAGATACTTTATATTGACCTTGATATGCTAACATGCGACGGACTGCTTAAAAAAAGCGAAATCGGGTCGGAGAGCTTTTCGAAAAATGTCGACTATGACAAGGTGAGAGAGTTTAAAATCCCACTGTTAAAGCTGGCAGTTAGCCGATTCAAAACAAATAACAGTGACTTTTTAAGCTTTTGCAAGGAAAACGATTACTGGCTTTATTCCTTTGCGGAATTTATGTCCCAAAAAGAGGGATTCCAAAAGGATTTTTACCTTGTGACACAGTATTTATTTTTTAGCCAGTACCATCGTCTTCGCAATTATGCAGCAGTAAGTGACATTAAAATTATAGGCGACATTCCCTTTTATGTAGATAAAGACAGTGCCGATGTTTGGTCCCACCCCGAGATTTTTAAATTAGGCAAGGATTTAACGCCCACCCTTGTTGCAGGAGTACCGCCCGACTTTTTCAGCAGTACAGGTCAGCTTTGGGGCAACCCGATTTACGATTGGGACTACCTTAAACGGACAAATTACGATTGGTGGGAAAAGCGGCTCATTCACAACGCCAAGCTTTACGATGCCATTAGAATTGACCATTTCAGAGCATTTGCAAATTACTACTGTATACCCTCAGGCTCTAAGGATGCTAAAAGCGGATTTTGGCAAAACGGTGTAGGTCACGAATTTTTTCCGAGAGTTTCTCCTAAAATCCCAAACACAATGATTATTGCCGAGGATTTAGGCGGAGAAACCGAGCCGCCTGTAATTAAGCTTGTAAAGGCTACGGGGTTTCCAAATATGAAGGTTATGCAGTTTGCTTTTTCAACAGACGAGACAAACCATTTTTTACCGCAGAATTTTGGTTCTAACTGTGTTTGCTACACCGGTACTCACGACAACGACACAACCCTTGGTTGGTACCAAAAGGCAAGCGACGGTGAAAAAGCACTTTTTGACCGCTTGGTACCTAAAAAATATGACTCCCCCGTCTTAAATCTTATTTCCTTTGCACTTAAGTCCAAAGCAAAAATTGTAATTATTCCATTTACCGATTATTTAGAGCTTGACAGCAGTCACCGAATTAACACACCCTCAACACCTGATGGTAACTGGGAATGGCGGTTTGAAAAGGACGATATTACGGAAAAACTGAAAAATAAAATAAAATTTATTTAATTACTCTCTGCTCTTGACAATATACTTGTTTTATTGTATAATTGTATACAATAAAACAAAGAGGTGAGAAAATGTTAGAGTTGTCTAATAAAACCAACCTTTTAGAGCAGGCTACATATAAATATTCTTTGCAAGATATTACGGACCCTAATTTATACCGCGACCTTTATCCATATAAGGATATACCAAAAATTGCCTTTAACCACCGCCGAGTTCCTATGGGTATGCCAAAGGAAATTTGGATTACTGACACTTCTCTTCGTGACGGTCAGCAATCGGTGGAGCCCTACACTGTAAAGCAGATAGTTGACCTTTATAAGTTAATGAATAAGCTTGGCGGCCCTTACGGAATTATCCGCCAAACAGAATTTTTCGTTTATAGTGCCAAGGACAGAAAGGCTTTGGAGGAATGTCAAGCTCTAGGTCTTAAATTTCCCGAAATAACCACTTGGATTAGAGCCAATAAAGAGGACTTTAAGCTTGTTAAAGACCTTGGTATTCGTGAAACGGGAATTTTGGTTTCTTGCAGTGACTATCATATTTTCAAAAAATTAAAGAAAACCCGTAAAGAGGCTATGGACGGCTATCTTGCCGCCGTTGCCGAGGCATTTGAGGCTGGTGTTATGCCCCGTTGCCATTTGGAGGACATAACCAGAGCTGATTTTTACGGCTTCGTTGTTCCCTTTGTTAATGAGCTTATGAAAATGTCCAAAGATGCCGGAATACCCGTTAGAATTCGCGCTTGCGACACTATGGGCTATGCCGTTCCCTTTAGTGAGGTAGCCCTGCCCCGAAGTGTTCCGGGAATTATTTACGGATTGCAGCATTATTCTGATGTTCCCAGTGAAATGTTAGAATGGCATGGCCACAACGACTTTTACAAGTCGGTTGCCAATGCTTCAACCGCTTGGCTTTATGGCGCTTCTGCTGTTAACTGTTCCCTTTTAGGTATCGGAGAGCGTACGGGTAATGTGCCGCTTGAGGCTATGATTATGGAATATGCATCGCTCAGAGGCTCGCTTGATGGTATGGATACCACCGCGATTACCGAGATTGCCGACTATTTCAAAAACGAAATCGGCTATAAAATTCCTCCGATGACACCCTTTGTAGGTAAAAACTTTAATGTAACCAGGGCGGGTATCCACGCCGACGGTCTTTTAAAGGACGAGGAAATTTACAATATTTTTGATACCAAAAAAATCCTTAACCGCCCCGCTTCGGTTGCCGTTAGTAAGACAAGCGGTCTTGCGGGAATTGCTTACTGGATTAACAACAACTACCGCCTTAACGGTGACAAAATCATTGATAAGAAGCATCCCTTGGTTATCGCAATTAAGGATTGGGTGGATAAGGAATATGATGACGGCAGACAAACCGCAATTTCAGACATTGAGTTGGAAAACAAAATCACAGAGCTTGGGGGTAATTTCTAATGATTACACACAAAACAATTTCCCTTGCAGATCAGGTTTTCGACCAAATAGAAAAGGATATTTTAAGTGGAAAATATTCTCGCGGTGAAATCATAACCGAAAGCAAGCTAAGTATCGAACTCGGTGTCAGCCGCACACCCATTCGCGAGGCCCTAAGACGCCTTAGTCAAGAGCACTTAATAGAGGAAAGCGGCAAAGGTAGTGTAGTTGTCGGCATTTCCGAAAATGATTTGGATGATATTTTCCTTATCCGCAAGCAACTCGAATGTGAAGCGGCAGCTATGGCAACAAAAAATCATACCGCCGAGCAATTAGCTGAGCTTAAGGAAACCCTAGAGCTTCAAGAGTTTTATGTGACTAAATCGGATACAGAGCACATAAAACACATGGATAACAAATTCCACCGCATACTTTACAAGCTTACGGGCAGTAACACCTTTTATGATATTTTGGTGCCGCTACACAAAAAAATTCAAAAGTACCGCAAGGCGTCCCTTCAAAACGGCAGCCGAGCTGAGGCATCTGTACTTGAGCACCGGAAAATATACGAGGCAATTGCCGACCGAAACGAGCAGTTAGCCGCAAAATATGCCCTTGAGCATATTGAAAATGCTTACAACCATATAAAGAGAGGAAATTAAAATGGGTTTAACAATTGCACAAAAAATCATTAAAGCACACGCCTTAAGCGGCGACTTAACAGTAGGAAGCGAGATAGCGCTCAAAATTGACCAAACTCTTACTCAAGATGCTACCGGCACAATGGCTTACCTTGAGTTTGAGACAATGGGTCTTGACCGAGTTAAGACCGAAAAAAGCGTTGCTTACATAGACCACAACACCCTACAATCGGGCTTTGAAAATGCCGACGACCACAGATATATTCAGTCTGTTTGCAAAAAACACGGCATTTATTTTTCTCGCCCCGGTAACGGCATCTGCCATCAGGTTCACCTTGAACGTTTCGGCAAGCCGGGTAAGACCCTTATAGGCTCCGACTCTCACACACCAACAGGCGGCGGTATCGGAATGCTTGCAATGGGTGCCGGTGGTCTTGATGTTGCAGTTGCAATGGGCGGCGGTGCTTACTACATTACAATGCCTAAGATGTACAAGGTTAACCTTACAGGCAAGCTTAACCCCTTTGTAACCGCTAAAGATGTAAGTCTTGAAATTTTAAGAATACTCTCAGTTAAAGGTGGCGTTGGTGCCATTATTGAATGGGGCGGCGAAGGTATTAAAACACTATCCGTTCCCGAGCGTGCAACCATTACAAATATGGGTACAGAGCTGGGAGCTACCACTTCTATATTCCCCTCCGACGAAATTACCAAAGCTTTTCTTGAGGCTGAGGGCAGAGGCGAGGATTTTGTAGAGCTATCAAGCGATCCCGATGCGGTTTACGATAAGGTTATAGACATTAACCTCAGTGAATTGAAGCCTCTTATCGCTTGTCCTCACAGTCCCGACAATGTTGTAACTGTTGAATCCTTAAAGGGCACTAAGGTTGACCAAGTTTGTATCGGTTCTTGCACCAACTCTTCACTTCTTGATATGCTGAAGGTTGCCGCTTTGCTTAAGGGCAAGGTTATTGACCCCAGTGTAAGCCTTTCAATCTCTCCCGGTTCTAAGCAGGTATTATCAATGCTGTCAAGCTGCGGCGCTTTGACCGATATTTTAGCTAGCGGCGCAAGACTCCTAGAGTGTGCTTGCGGTCCGTGTATCGGAATGGGCTTCTCCCCTAACTCTGCAGGTGTCAGTCTTAG
>JAFSGB010000004.1 GCA_017434895.1 Clostridia bacterium | reverse complement strand
TGACGGTTTTTACGGGCGACCCCGACAATATGCAGGTAATCGACACCGATTACACCGACGAAAACGGCAAAACCAAGGCTTTTTTACTCACCACTCCCCAAAAAGCCGAATCTCAAGAGCCTAACAATGAAATTCCCTACTCGCTTTACAATATGATGTTTGAAGCGGAAGGGTATCTTACCAACATACACCTTAATATTCCTGTTTTTCCGGATGTGGTATCCAGACAAACCTCTAACCTATTGTTGCTGGAAACTGCCGGAGCCGACAAAAATCCCCGTATTTTTGACGAGCTTCAAAAATACAATTTATAAGGAGATGCTTATATGCCCGAGGCTTTACTTCCCATAATTCCCGAAAACATAACTATACATTTAGGTGCGCCCGGATCGAACGCCCAAAATGTAACCGTCAGCTTTATTGACTACATTAAAAATGTGGCGTCGAGCGAAATTTACCCTACATGGCCCGAAAATGCCCTTAGAGCCAACATTTACGCCATAATTTCTTTTGCACTAAACCGAATTTACACCGAATGGTACCCTTCGCGCGGATATAATTTTGACATTACCAACTCGACACAATTTGACCAAGCATTTGTGCCCAACCGCGAAATATACGATAATATCAGTGCCATTGTTGACGAGATTTTTAATGATTATGTTGTCCGCCAAGGCACAATTCAGCCCCTTTTCACCCAGTTTTGCAACGGCACAACCTCTCAGTGCGCCGGTCTTTCCCAATGGGGCACTGTTTCCCTTGCGGAAAACGGGTTTACCCCCTACGGCATTTTACAAAATTATTACGGGAACGACATTAACATTGTGGAAAACGCTCCTGTCGGAAATGACGGTGACTCTTACCCTAATACTCCCCTTTCTATCGGTGATAGAGGAAACAATGTACAGATAATTCAAACCCAGCTTAACCGCATTGCCCAAAACTACCCTGCAATACCTAAAATACCTAATGTAAACGGTACTTTCGGTGTTGAAACCGAGGCGGCGGTGCGAAAATTTCAGGAGATTTTTTCCCTGCCGCAAACGGGGATTGTAGACAAGGCAACTTGGTATAAAATCAAGCGTTATTACAACGGGGTTAAGGGTCTCGCCGAGCTTGCCAGTGAAGGAATTACCCTAGAGGAGGCAACTATCCCTTTTACCACGCAGTTAAGTGAGGGTAACAGCGGAATCGATGTGAGAACGCTCCAATACTATTTAAGCATCATTGCCTACTTTAATTCCAATTTGGAGCCGGTGCCCCTAGGCGGAATTTTTGACGCCGCCACTGTGGATGCCGTTGAGCGCTTTCAAGCGTTTTACGGGCTTCCCGTTACGGGGATTGTTGATAACGACACTTGGAACACCATTGACCGAATTTACACCGAGACTGTTGCCGCGCTTCCTCCCGGATACGAAGGGGACAATGCCAAGCTTTACCCCGGTTATTTCCTCACTAAGGGCACCAGAGGTGAAAATATTACCGACTTGCAAACCTATCTTAATTTAATCAGCAAAAATATTCCTGAAATACCCGAGGTAGCAATAACGGGTTACTTTGGTGACCAAACCGAAAATGCGGTTAGAGTTTTCCAGAGTCTTTTCGGCATTCCTGTTTCGGGGGATGTAGGTCCCGTTACTTGGTATCAAATAGCGCTCCAATATGATTTTTTCAATAGAGGCATTGAAAATCCCCAGTAGATATGCTAAAATTAAAAGTGGTTAAAAATAAGGAGTGGTTTTTTGGGAATTTTAAGATTTTTCGAAAGCATCAGAACCCCCGTTTTGGATGCATTTTTCTCGGTTATAACGCATCTTGGTGAAGAAACCTTTTTCATCGTTTTTGGCCTCATTTTCTTTTGGTGTATAAACAAAAAAGAGGGCTATTACCTTTTAAGTGTGGGCTTTATCGGAACAATTTTAAATCAATTTTTAAAGCTTATTTTCCGTATCCCCCGCCCTTGGGTTAAAGACAAAAGCTTTACCATTGTAGAATCTGCCAGAGCCGAGGCGACGGGCTACTCCTTCCCGAGCGGTCACACCCAGTCGTCTGTGGGAGTTTTCGGCAGTATTACAAGGTGGGAAAACAACAAGGCTATCCAAATAATATGCATAATTCTTTGCATTTTGGTGCCGATTTCCCGTTTATACCTCGGTGTCCACACTCTGCTTGATGTCGGCGTTTCATTTTTAATCGCACTAGTGCTTATTTTCGGACTTTATCCTTTAATTAAGAACTGCTTTGAGGATACACGCAAAATGCGAATTTTATTCGGCGGTATGGTACTGCTGTCGGTTGTTTATCTGCTTTTTGTAAGCCTTTACAATTTCCCTGCCGATACCGATGCCGAAAACCTTTCCCACGGCATTAAAAACGCTTATAAAATGTTCGGTTGCACCTTAGGTATTTTCATAAGCTTTGAAATTGATCGCAAGTACATTAATTTTGATACAAGCGGCACACTTCTTTGTCAAATTTTAAAAATTGCAATAGGACTTATTCCACTACTTATTATAAAGGCAGGACTAAAAGCACCTCTTAATTTTATTTTCGGCGGCAGCTATGTAGCCGACGGTGTAAGATATTTTCTGCTTGTAATTTTTGCAGGTTGCATTTGGCCTATAACATTCAAATGGTTTAAAAATAAAACACAAAAATCGGAGCTTACGGCAAGTACTCTAAAGGACAATAACTAAAAATCAGAACCGACCGCAAGGGTCGGTTTTGCTTTTTGGCCTGCCT
>JAFSGB010000038.1 GCA_017434895.1 Clostridia bacterium | reverse complement strand
GGTATTGTTCATGTTTCTGCTAAGGATTTAGGCACCGGCAAGGAAAATGATATCACAATCACGTCTAATACCAACATGTCCAAAGAGGATATTGACAAGGCCGTTAAAGAGGCTGAGGAATATGCTGCAGAGGATAAAAAGCGTCGTGAGGCTGTTGACATTCGCAACGGTGCAGACCAGATGATTTACCAGACTGAAAAGACTATTTCCGAGCTTGGCGACAAGATTACCGAGGATGAAAAGTCTAAAATTGAAGCCGCTAAAGAGGCTTTAAAGGAAGCCTTAAAGGGCGAGGATATCGAAGCTATTAAGGCTAAGCAAGAGGATTTGCAGAAAGAAATTTTTGCTATTAGTGAAAAGATTTACAAGGCTGCTAACCCTCAAGGTGCAGAGGGTGCTGCCGAGGGTGAGCCTCAAGCAGACCCAAATGTTTATGAAGCCGACTACACAGATGTAGACGACAATAAATAATGCGTAATTAGAGCCTCTTCGCTTATGGCGAAGTGGCTCGTACATACTTTCAATTAGGAGAATAATGCTTTGGCTGATAAAAGAGATTATTATGAAGTCCTCGGAGTGGATAAATCTGTTTCCGACGACGAGCTGAAAAAAGCATATAGAAAAGCGGCTAAGAAATATCACCCCGATTTACACCCAGGGGATGCTGAGGCTGAAAAGAACTTCAAAGAAGTAAATGAAGCTTATGAGGTGTTATCCGACAAGGAGAAAAAAGCTCGCTATGACCAATTCGGCCACGCAGGCGTTGACCCCAACTTTGGTGCAGGCGGTGGCTACGGAGGCGGTGGCTTTGGCGGCGGCTTCGGTGATTTCGGCGACCTTGGTGATATATTCGGTTCCTTTTTCGGTGGCGGCTTTGGCGGCGGCAGACAGCGTAATCCCAACGCTCCTCGTAGAGGAAATGATACTGCAGCTACCGTTAATCTTTCCTTCGAGGAGGCTGCAAAGGGCTGTAAAAAGACCGTTAAGGTTACTAAAATTGACAACTGTAAGGAATGCGGCGGCTCGGGTGCCGAAAAGGGTACAACTCCAAAGACCTGTCCCGTTTGTCACGGCAGCGGTCAGGTGGCATCTACTCAGCGTACACCCTTTGGCGTTATGCAGACACAAAGGGTTTGTGACAATTGTCACGGCAGCGGTAAGATTATTGACAAGTCTTGCCGTACTTGTGCGGGAAAGGGTAGAATTCGTCATACAGTAGAACAGACTGTAGATATTCCTGCCGGTATTGATGACGGTCAGGTAATAAGTCTTAGAGGCGGCGGTGATGCCGGTGCTAACGGTGGCCCCTCGGGAGACCTTAGAATTAACGTTAATGTTCGTCCTCATCCCATATTTGAGCGTGACGGCTTTGATGTTTTCTGCGAGATACCAATTACCTTTACCCAAGCGGCTTTGGGTGATGAAATTACAGTTCCTACCCTTGATGGAAAGGTTAAATTCACCATTCACGAGGGCACACAACCGGGTGACGAGTTTAAACTTAAGGGCAAAGGCATCCAACGCCTGAATTACAGTGGTAAGGGTGACCAATATGTTAAGGTTATAGTTGAGGTACCAAAGGATTTGTCAAAGGTTCAGAAGGATAAGCTCAAAGAGTTTGACAAAGCCTGCGACGATAAAAACTACAAGAAACGCAAAACCTTTGCTGAAAAAATTAAAGAATTTTTATAATAACACTTGACAAATTTATTTTGTTGGTATATAATCATCGTGTTGCATTCCGAAGACAGTAGGTGACCATTGGTCGTAAGCTTAGCGCCTACCGAGGTTAGCGTGTAAAATATCATTGTATTTTTATGCCTGTCCTCACTTTCGGGGTCAGGCATTTTTTAATGTATATGACATTTTCGGAGGTGAATACATTGCCAAACGCAGTAGTTTTAGAACAAAAGCAACAGCAGGTTGCTGTATTGAAGGAAAAGCTTTCTAATGCAGTTACAGGTGTTGTTGTTGATTACAAGGGAACAAACGTTGCCGATGATACAGCACTCCGTAAAGAGTTACGTGAAAACGGTGTTGATTATTTCGTTGTTAAAAACACCATCTTGGGCCGTGCTATTGAGGGTACTGACCTTGAGGATATGAAGAGCGTGTTAGAGGGTACAACCGCTATCGCACTTTCCAACGAGGATTACACCGCAGCAGCGAGAATTCTTTGCAAGTTCGCTGAATCTCACGAAAACTTTAAAGTTAAAACAGGTTTCCTTGATGGTAAGGTTGTTGATACAGCAACTATCGATTCTCTTGCAAAGCTTCCTTCCAAGGAGGTACTTCTTGCAACTGTTTTGGGCGCTTTCCAGGCTCCCATCGCTGCCTTTGCTCGTGCAGTACAGGCTATCGTAGATAAGGGCGAGGAATAATTCCTTATCAAACTAAATTAAATTAAAAATCTATTAAAAACATAATTGGAGGAAATTAAAATGGCATCTGAGAAAATCACAGCTATGATTGAAGAGTTAAAGACTCTTACCGTTCTTGAGCTTTCTGAGCTCGTTAAAGCAGTAGAAGAGGAGTTTGGCGTATCTGCAGCAGCTGCAGTAGCAGTAGCAGCACCCGCAGCCGGCGGTGCAGCAGCAGCTGAAGAGAAGACTGAGTTCGATGTTATCCTTAAAGAGGCTGGCGCTGAAAAGATTAAGGTTATTAAGGCTGTTCGTGAAATCACCGGTCTTGGCCTTGCTGAGGCAAAGGCTCTTGTTGACGGCGCTCCTAAGACCCTTAAGGAAGCTGCTCCCAAGGAAGAGGCTGAAGAAATTAAGGCTAAGCTTTCTGAGGTTGGCGCAACTGTTGAACTTGCTTAATTTTAAGCTTAAGTTACATTTCAAAAAAAAGAAAAGCGAGCATTGTGCTCGCTTTTTTTATATATATTTCAGGTTATATTTCCGGTTTAAAGCTTGGCATAAGCTGAAGCTTAAACAGGTTTGCCTTGTGCTTTTTGTCAATTAAATCCTTTGTTTCGGGGTCGTCACAAACTCCAGTTCGGATGTACTTATCAAGTACTGCATAGGTAAAGCCTAAGTTATCCTCGTCGGTCTTGTCACATAGCCCATCTATAGGAACCTTATCCACCAAATCACGTGGGAGTCCCAATACATAGCCGATTTCCTTAACCTCTTGGACAGTAAGATTTGAAAGAGGGGAAAAGTCACCTACGGAATCCCCGTAACGAGTGGAGTAACCAACCCAATCCTCCGACAAATTACAGGTGTTAACTACACGCCCGTTATTACTTTGGCTAATGGCATAAAGGGTGGTCATTCTAACCCTTGGGGGAATGTTTGTAAGGGTCTGCGAAGTTATTTCAAATTCCTTCGGTAATGCGGATTTGAGTGCTTCAACCGTTTCCCCGATATTAACGGTATAATATTTAATTCCAAGGTGGTTTACAAGCTTCAAGGAGCAGTTAATATCCGCCTGCTCGCCCTTGGGCATCAATACACCGATAACCCGTTCTTTCCCCAAAGCTTCCACACATAAAGCGGCGGCAACCGAGCTGTCCTTACCGCCCGAAATACCGATAACGGCGTTGCAGTCCTTACCGTTTATTTCAAAAAATTCCCTTATCCAATTTACACAGTCGTTTTTGATTTTTAGTGCATCAAACATAATCATCACCACTAGTATTTTAAGACTTTTTTAAATATTTGTCAATCTGTTAAATTTTGAATATATTTGCTTGAAAAAGGCACGTTTTTGTGGTATAATTTCTTAGTATAAGTTTAAAAGGGGAATTGGGCTTGAAAAACCTAAATTTAGACAATATTTTTCCCGCTAAACAGTGGGATTATATACATAAACTAAATGAAATTTTGCCTAAGGTTTATGGGGACAGTCCAAAGGCATGTGTTATAACCTTCGGGTGTCAGCAAAATGTCAGTGATTCGGAAAAATTAAAGGGTATGCTTTTTGCCTGCGGTTATACTATAACCGAGCAAATGGAAGAAGCGGATTTTATAATCTTTAATACCTGTGCCGTTCGCGGTCACGCCGAGGATAGAGTTTACGGCAACATCGGCAAAGTAAAGGCTTTAAAAAAAGAAAGACCTGGACTTATTGTCTCAATCTGCGGATGTATGGCTCAACAGCAAAGCGTTGCAGAAAAAATCAAAAAAAGCTATCCTTATATGGATATTTGTATGGGCACTCAAATGTTCCACCGTCTGCCCGAGTTTATTTACAAAAGGCTAAACGGCGGCAAGCGTATTTTTGAATTAACTCTTGATAATAAGCCTATAATCGAGGATATCCCGATTAAAAGGGATAGGCAGGAAACCGGTTGGCTTCCCATAATGTACGGCTGCAACAACTTCTGCACCTATTGCATAGTGCCTTATGTCAGAGGCAGGGAGCGTTCACGCGAGCCTGAAAAAATCATTGCCGAAGCAAAGGGAATGATTGCAAATGGCTGTAAGGAAATAACACTGCTGGGTCAAAACGTTAATTCCTACGGCAAGGGTGAGGCTCACGGCGTAAACTTCGCCAGGCTTTTAAAACAACTTAACGACCTGGAGGGAGATTTTATAATTAAATTTATGACCTCCCACCCGAAAGACTGCAGTATTGAGCTATTGGACACTATTGCCCAATGCAAAAAGGTTAGCCGACATTTGCATTTGCCCTTCCAGTCGGGTAGCAGTAGAATACTCAAACTTATGAACCGCTACTACGACAGAGAGCAGTATCTAAATTTAATAAAAGAGGCTAAAAAACGAATTCCCGATGTAGAGCTTACAAGCGATGTTATTGTGGGCTTTCCGGGAGAAACCTATGACGACTTCAAAGAGACTTTAAGTCTTATTAAAGAGGTAAAATTTTCCTCGCTTTTCACCTTTATTTACTCTCCGCGTGGAGGCACGCCCGCCGCTGAGATGCCCGACCCCGTATCAAGAGAAGAAAAGGGTAAATGGTTTGACGAACTTTTAAGGGTTCAAGAGGAAATTTCAAATAAAAATTAAAAAGAGGTATTTAAAATGGACGTAATTAAGTGTGTAAGAGAATTAGGCAAGGCTATCCAACAGGACGAGCGTTTTATTCGCTATGCAAAGGCCCGCCTTGAAAATGATAATGATAAGGATTTACAGGCTGCTATCGGTAAGTTTAACATTGCCCGCATGGAGCTTGACCGTGAGATGAATGCAGATGAGAAAAACGAGGACAAGGTTAAGGAATTAAATGATGAGCTTCGTCGTGTTTACGGAGAAATTATGTCTGCTCCTGCTATGGTTGAGTACAACACTGCTAAGGTTGAGCTTGACGGACTTATGAACGAAATTAACACTGTTATTGCAAAGTCTCTTGACGGTGAAGACCCCGAGACCTGTGAGACCACTGCCGCTTGTAGCGGCAGCTGTTCTACATGTGGCGGTTGTCACTAATTCCAATTAATTTAAAACTAAGGAGGGTGAAAAATGGCGGAATTATCCCCTATGATGAAGCAATATTTTCAGATAAAAGCTGAGAATGAAGATAGTATTCTCTTTTTTAGAGTAGGCGATTTTTACGAAATGTTTTTTGAGGACGCCAAATTAGCCTCCGACGAGTTGGATATCGTTCTAACGGGTAAGGATTGCGGTCAAGAGGAAAAGGCGCCTATGTGCGGTGTGCCTTTCCACAGCTGCGAAGCCTACATTGCCCGTTTGGTTGCTAAGGGTCACAAGGTTGCCATTTGCGAGCAGGTTGAGGACCCTGCCACCGCAAAGGGTATTGTTAAGCGTGATATTGTTAGAATTATCACCCCTGGTACTGTTATTGAGGAAAATATGCTTGACGAGGGTGTTAATAACTACCTTGCGGCAGTTTGTACGGCAGACGGTAACTACGGTTTTTGCTTTACCGATGCTTCCACCGGTGAGTGCTTTGTAACCGAACTGGGACTTGAAAATGCCGAGGAACGAATTATAGACCAAATTTGCCGTTTTAAGCCAAGTGAAATTTTAATAACAGACTTTTGTCTTAAAGCCCATAAAAGCCTATCTGCTTTTTTGAGTGAGGTGTATGAGGGAACCGTAACTGTAAGAGATGAAAAAACCGTTTCCCCCAATGCTACAAGAGATATAATTCTAAAGCATTTCGGTATTATGAGCACCGAAAATTTAGGGCTTTTAGAAAATAGCGCTATGTCAGGCGCCTTGGGAGCGGTTATTACATATCTTTACGAAACCGGTGTTAGCGGTAACATTGCAGTTAAGAATGTTGAAATTTATTCTGAAAGCCAGTATATGCGACTGGATATGACCGCTATTCGCAATCTGGAGCTTACTGAAACCATGCGCTCAAATTCCAAAAAAGGCTCCCTTTTGTGGGTTATTGATAAAACCAAAACCGCAATGGGTAAACGTTTGCTTCGTAATTGGGTGGAAAAGCCTTTGCTTTCAATCCCCATTATAAACCTTCGTCAAAATGCAGTGGACGAGCTTATGTCCAACGCAATTTTACGGGGTGAGCTCACTGAGGTTCTTAGCGGAATTAAGGATATCGAGCGTACAATGTCCCGTGTAATTTACGGTTCCGTTAAACCAAGAGAACTTAAAAGTTTAGCTGATACTGCCGCCCACTTTCCACTTATTAAAAATCTTTTGGAGTCGGCACAGTGTAAGCTGCTTTGTGAAATTTATGATAACACCGATTGCCTTTCTGAAATTAAGGAACTGATTGACAGCGCTATTTCTAATGAAGCCAAGAACACCGTTCGTGAGGGCGGAATTATTAAAAAGGGCTACAACCAAGAGCTTGACCAAATAAGGGCTATTATGGATGGCAGCGCCGACTTGCTTTCTGAAATTGAAGCAAGAGAAAAGGAACGCACCGGCATAAAAAATTTAAAGGTTAAGTTTAACAAGGTTTTTGGGTACTATATTGAGATTACAAATTCTTTCCTTGATAAGGTACCCGAGGATTATATGCGAAAGCAAACCCTTACGAATGCCGAGCGTTTCATAACCGACGAGCTAAAGGAAATCGAAAGAAAAATGCTTTCCGCTAAGGACAGAGTGCAAAGTCTTGAATACGAGCTTTTTGACGAGGTAAGGCGTAAAACCGCCGCCGAGATTGTCCGTTTCCAAAAGACTGCCGCCGCTATTGCTAAATTAGACGCTTTGTGCTCCCTTGCAACGGTGGCAGTTAACAACCGCTATTGCCGACCTATTGTAAACACAAGCGGTACCATTTCCATTAAGGACGGTAGACACCCTGTGGTTGAACAGGTAAGTAAAACACCCTTTGTGGCAAATGACACCTTTCTTAATATGAAAAACAACCGTTGCGCCATTATAACGGGACCTAATATGGCGGGTAAATCTACATATATGAGGCAGACCGCAATCATTACTCTTTTGGCACAAATCGGCTCTTTTGTTCCCGCAACAAGTGCCGAAATCGGTTTGGTTGACGCTATTTTCACTCGGGTTGGCGCGTCGGACGATTTAGCCTCGGGCAAATCTACATTTATGGTAGAGATGAGCGAGGTTGCGGATATTTTAAAATATGCAACTAAAAACAGTCTGCTGATTTTGGATGAAATTGGCAGAGGAACCTCCACCTTTGACGGTATGTCTATTGCACGTGCAGTGCTTGAATATGTGTCAGACAAGAAAAAACTTGGCGCAAAAGCACTTTTCGCCACACACTATCACGAGCTTACTGCAATGGAAACCGAGCTTGAGGGTATTAAGAATTACAATATCGCCGTTAAAAAGCGTGGAGACGATATAACCTTCCTACGCAGAATTGTGCCAGGCCCTGCAGATGACAGCTACGGTATTGAGGTTGCAAAGCTTAGCGGAATACCCGACTGCGTAATTGAACGGGCAAAGGAAATACTGAAAACCACCATTGAAGAGGGTATTGTGACCTATAAATCGGTGGAAAGCAATAATATGCAAATGCCACTCCAAATGGAGGGCATGAATGAGATACTAATGGAATTGCAATCGGTGGATGTTAACACCTTAACACCGATTGAGGCTATGCAGATACTTTTTGACATCTGCAACAAAGTCAAAAATATGTAAAAAAGGAGGGAACACAAATGTCTAAAATCAATCTGTTGCCTAAGAATGTGGCAGAGCTGATAGCGGCCGGCGAGGTTGTTGAACGTCCGGCATCTGTAATTAAAGAGCTAATTGAAAACTCTATTGATGCCATGGCCTCACAAATTACCATAGAAATTCAGCGCGGCGGTATTACATACATCCGCATTACCGACAATGGCATCGGCATTGAAAAAGACGATGTTCCCACCGCCTTTTTGCGACACGCCACAAGTAAAATAAGCACCGATTCTGACCTTGAAAGCATTGGCACACTAGGTTTTAGAGGGGAAGCCCTAGCGGCAATATCCTCGGTAGCAAGGGTGAAAATGCTAACCTGCACTGCCGACAGTACCGAGGGCACACATTACTCTATTGAGGGCGGTGTTGAGCAGTCCTTTGAGGAGGCAGGCTGTCCAAAGGGTACGACAATTATTATAAGAGATATTTTCTTTAACACCCCCGCCAGAATGAAATTTCTTAAAAAGGATGTGTCGGAGGGGAATGCCTGCACCTCTGTTGTGGAGCGGATTGCACTTTCTCACCCCGAGATTGCTTTTAAATTTATAAGAGACGGTAAAACCACGCTTACAACCTCGGGTGACGGAAATCTTAAAAATTGTGTTTATTCGGTTTTAGGCAGAGAGTTTACTAATTCTTTAATCGAAGTTGCCGATGAAAACGGTGGGGTTAGGGTAAAGGGTCTTACCTGTAAGCCGGTTTTTTGTAAAGCTACCAGAAACAGTCAGTTCACCTTTTTGAACGGACGGCTTGTTCGCTCCGGCACCGTTATTGCCGCAGTGGAGCAAGCCTACAAAAACAGTGCTATGGTGGGTAAATTCCCCGCATTCGTGCTTTATTTGGAAATACCCCTTGATACTGTGGATGTTAATGTTCACCCAGCTAAAACCGAGGTGCGTTTTTCCGATGAAAAGCGAATTTTTGACAGTGTTTATGTCGCTGTTAAAAATGCTATTACTAAGTCGGATACAAGACCCGAGGTAAAGCTTACCGAACCAAAATTTAACCCCTTTGAAAATGTAACTGCAAGGGAGTATCGCCAACAGGTGATTTCGGTAGAGGAAAAACCGAAATACATTCCCGAACCCAAAATTGAACAAAAATCGCCCGTTTTACGAAGCAGAACGAATTTTGATTTTATGAACAGTTACTCCATAGCTAACGAAAAGGGCGAAAAAATAGAAGTAAGGCCTACACCAAAAACCGATTTGGAAAAAGTGGTTGAGGTTGAAAGTAAATCCGAGTCTCCAAGACTTCAGCCTATTGTTGAGGATAAACCACAAATTGTTTTAATAGGCGAAGCCTTTTCAACCTATATTATAGTTCAGATGAACGACAGCATTTTTATGATAGATAAGCACGCCGCCCACGAGAGGATTTTGTTTAACAAATTAAAGACCGACCAAAAAATTGAGGTTCAAGCATTGCTTACCCCCATTACGGTGAAGCTTTCAAGTAGTGAGTACGACTCTCTTATCGGTAATACTGGGCTACTTGAAAACGGTGGCTTCGAGGTTGAGGATTTCGGCAACTCTACCGTTATTGTAAGAGGAATACCCTCATTTTTAACGGGTGAGGATATAAACTCGGTTATTTCGGAAATTGCCGAAGGACTTATTAAGACAGGAAAGGTGTCGGTTGAAAGGCAAGAGGAAATTTTTCATACAGTCGCTTGCAGAGCGGCAATTAAGGCGGGTAATATTATCAGCCGTACCGAAATGCAGTCTCTTGCCGAAAAGGTGCTTTTAAATAAGGATATTATGTACTGTCCTCATGGCAGACCCGTTGCCTTTGAAATAAAGAAAAGAGAACTTGAAAAGCAATTCGGTAGAATACAATGAGCAGAAAAGTAATTTTTATTGTAGGTCCTACCGCCTCGGGCAAAACTGCCTTAAGCATTGCTTTGGCAAAGGAATTTGACGGGGAAATTATTTCCGCAGATTCAATGCAGATTTACAAGGGTATTCATATAGCCTCTGCCGCCCCCGATATGGAGGAAATGGGAGGAATACCCCACCATTTATTGGAATTTTTGGAGCTGACAGAGGAATTTTCAGTTGCCGATTATGTAAGCCTTGCAAGAGAAAAGATTGACGAAATTTTAGCACGCTCAAAGCAACCCATTATTGTGGGCGGTACGGGACTTTATATTTCCGCTTTGCTTGATAACACTAAGTTTACGGATATTAAGACCGACCCTGAGCTTAGAAAAAGGCTTGAAAACGAGTTTGACAGTCTTGGCGGCGAGGAAATGCTTAAAAGATTAAGCAAATTTGACCCTGAAAGTGCCAATCGACTCCACAAAAGCGATAAAAGGCGAATTATCCGTTGCTTTGAAATTTACGAAACGACAGGCAAAACATTAACAAGGCAAAACGAGCTTTCACATATAGAAAGCAACAATTTTGATGCGGTTGTATTGGGAATTACCTACAAGGACCGCGAAGAGCTATACGACCGAATTAACCGCCGAGTTGATATAATGCTCAAAAACGGGCTTTTGGATGAGGCTCGCAAAACCTTTGAAATGGGTAATTCAAAGGGAGAATTTCAGGCAATCGGTCACAAGGAGCTTTATGGCTATTTAAAGGGTGAATGTACCTTAGAGGAAGCCACCGAGCTTCTTAAAATGCAGACCAGACGCTATGCCAAGCGTCAGCTGACTTGGTTTAGACGTGACGGCAGGATTAACTGGCTCTACCCCGACGAAACCGAAAACCTATTGAAAAAGGCAAAAGAATTTATTTAAATCTAAAGAGAGGAGAAACAGTATGAAGGCTTCAAAGTTTTTCAGGTTTTTTATTTTGGCTTTGGCTGCCGTGTTTATTATTAATCAGCTTGTTTCTTCTTTATATATGCCGATTAAAACTGAAACTGCTGTATTCTACACTGCTAACGACGGATTTAAAATCACAGGTCACATAATAAGAGGAGAGACGCTTGTTACAAGTGAGTCGGACGGAGTTTTGCACTTTGTGACTCCAGATGGCTCGAGGGTAGCTAAAAACGGAATTATCGCTAATATTTATAAAAACGAATCCGCTTCGATTACAGTATCTCAAATGGATGTTTTAAAAGCTCAAATTGCTGATATTGAGGATATTTTAAGCTACAATGATATTGAGGCGGCAAATTTGGAACTTATCAATTCGAGAATTTCCAACGCTCTCAGTGAAGTAATCCATAGTAGTGCCGGCGGAAATTACGGTGAAATGTCCGAAAAATGTGAGTCGTTGCTTTCGGCTAATAATCGCAAGCAGGTTGCATTGGGTGTTGTAACCGGTCTTTCCGAAAGGTTAACCTCGCTAAAAACCGAGCTTGACAGTTTAACGGCAACCTTACCCGCAGCAGTGGGAAGTATTACCGCAAAGGAATCGGGATATTTTGTTTCCAAGACCGACGGTTATGAAAATGCGCTGAGCACTGCCGATTTAGAAAAAATCACCCCCGAATTTTTGGCAGAGGTAAAACCCAAAGAAACACCAAAAAATGTAATTGGTAAAATAGTTTCAGATTACGAGTGGTATGTTGCGGCAACGGTACCTCTTAATGACTCATTAAAATTTAAAGAGGGCCAAGAATTAACCCTTTTAACTACTGTTAAATCATCACCTTCCTTGGCGGTTACACTTAAAAGAATTAACCTTTCCGAAACCGAGGAAACGGCGGTAATGATTTTTGTTTGCAGTGATATGAACAGTGAGCTTGCAACCGTTAGAAGCGGTAATATGACTGTGGTAAGTAAGGAATATAACGGACTGAAAATCCCAAAACGAGCTCTCAGGGTTGTGGACTCTCAAAAGGGTGTTTTTGTTCAAACAGGTATGCAGATAAATTTTGTTCCGGTTGAGGTTGTTTACCGAACAGACGGTTATATACTTTGTGAAAAGAAAAACGAAAACGGAAACTATTTAAAGCTTTATGACAAGGTAGTTGTGAAAGGAAAAAATCTCTATGATGGAAAAATTGTCGGCTAAAGAGTTTGACCGCAATTTAGATGATGTTCTTGAAAGACTCGAAAAAACCGGAAGGAAAGATAAAGTAATACTCTTAGCGGCAACTAAAACCGTCGATGCCGAAACGATTAATTATTGCTTGTCAAAGGGTATTGATTATATAGGCGAAAACAAGGTGCAGGAGCTTCTTTCAAAGCATGAACAAATATCCCCCTGCCACCGCCACTTTATAGGGCATTTGCAGACAAACAAGGTTAAGGATATAATAAACCGCGTGGAAATGATACATTCGGTGGACTCGCTTAAATTGGCTAAAGAAATTTCGAAGCAAGCGTTCAAAAACTCAAAAACAATGGAAATCCTTTTGGAAATAAACATCGGCGGTGAGGAGTCAAAATGGGGCTTTACACCCGAGAGCTTAGAGGAAAATTTGAGGGAAATTGCAAAAATGCCTAATTTAAAAATCAAGGGTTTAATGACAATACCGCCTATTTGCAACCAAAAAGAGGAAAACCGCGACTATTTTAGGGAAATGAAAAAACTGTTTGTTGACATTGGTGCCAAAAATATAGATAATGTAAGTATGGATGTTCTTTCAATGGGAATGTCCGATGATTTTGATATTGCAGTCGAGGAGGGTGCTAACCTAATCCGTTTGGGTACAGCACTTTTCGGTAGACGAATATATAAATAATTTGTAAGGAGAATTAATATGGGATTACTTGATAACATTAAGGGTTATTTTAATGCCTTTGACGATGAGGAAATAGAGGAAGAGATTCAAGAGGAAGCTATCGACAGAAGAGGTGTCAAAAAAGAGGAGCCTCGCAAGGCGGAGACTCCCAGAATTATTAACGGAAAGAATAAAAGTACGGCGATTAATCCCGCGCAAATGCAGGTTGTTTTGGTTAAGCCGGAAAGATATGAGGATGTAACCTCTATTGCTGACCACCTAAATGACAAAAAGACCGTTGTTTTAAATCTCGAGGCGGCTGACAGAGACCTATCCCGCCGCATTGTTGACTTTTTGAGCGGTGCTACCTATGCCAACCACGGAAATATTAAGAAAATTTCCAAGGGAACTTTCCTTATTGTTCCAAACGGTGTTGATATGATGGGCGAATTACTGCTTGACGAATTTGAGGAAGGCAGAATGTACTTCTAATGGAGACTGACCTTTTAAAGGACAGAATTTTTGACACTGTGGGTATCTGCCAAAGAACGAGAAGGCCTAAGTTCTTAGGATTTCTTTCTTTGGAGGAAACCGCTTTTGCCAAAGGTATTATTTCCAAAACAACTGCCCAATACGATTTTTTTGGCGGCTTTGAGGGGGCAGAGCGTGTAATGCTCGGTTGCTTTCCCGAGTGGTGCGAGGAAAAGAAGTTTCCAATTATAGCCATTACTGCCGAATACCGAAAATCGGATAGGCTTTCTCACCGCGATGTTTTAGGCTCCCTTATGGCTTTAGGGCTGAAAAGGGAGACGGTTGGGGATATCCTTATTGACGAGGGTAGAGCGGTAATCTTTTTAAGTGAGGAAACCGTAAATTATGTAATGACCCAAATCACCAAAATTGGCAGAGTGGGTGTGATTCTTAAAGAAGGCTTTACCTTACCCTTGCCAAAGTCGGGAGAACTTAAAGAGTTCAGCGTTACAGTATCCAGTGAAAGGCTTGACTGTGTGGTGGCGGCACTTTGTTCGGTGTCACGAAACAAAGCAGTTGAGTTAATTGAACAGTCACTTGTAACGGTAAATTCCGTTGTTGTCGAAAAAATAACCACAAGGTTGTGCGACGGCGATGTGATTTCCGTTCGTTCAAGGGGCAAATTTATAATTGATTCCTTAAGCGATAAAACCAAAAAGGACAGGCTTGTTTTAAAGTATAAAAAATATGTGTAGGGGGATTTTTAATGTTAAGCGTAGCTGAAATCAGAGATGTTAAATTTTCAAAGGCGCCTTTAGGCTATAAGGGCGAAGAGGTCGATATCCTACTTGATAAGGTTGAGGCTGATTATGCGGCCTTTGAACGAATTCTAAAGGAATATGAGTTAAAGGTTGAAACACTTAATTCAGAAATTGAAAGTTTTAAAAATTCTCAAAACAGTATTCAAAATGTTTTGGTCTCTGCCCAAGGATTGGCCGACAGGATTGTTAAGGAGGCTAAAGACAAAAGTGAGGAAATAATTAAACAGGCTCAAGCAAATATAGAGGCTATAACCACCCGTGAAAAGGAGCTTTCCTCTGCATTTGAAGTAAAGGCACAGGAACAGAAGACCAATTTGGAAAAAGAGCTTAAAGCAATGATAGAGGAAGCTCAAAAAAAGTCGGATGCTATTACTGCTGCCACTGAGGAAAGGGTCAAGCATCAACAGATGCTATTCGATAAGCTTCGCCTTGAAATTTCTGCATTTAAGTCGGGTGTTACTTCAAAGTACAAGGAGCATATTGAATTGCTCTCCAAAATACCTGACAGTGTACCGTCTTCACCTGAGTACATAGCACAGGTTTTGTCTGCTTCCTTTGAAAAGACAGAGCCTGCAAAAACCGAGGAAACCGATATTTCTTCAAGCTCTGATAAAACGGACACAAAGAGCGGTTTTATTATTGATACCGAGGAGGAAGATTAATTGCTATCCATAGTGTTGGCGATTATTAGCTCTGTTTTGATTTTAGGAGCTGACCAATATACGAAATATTTTATTTCCAGTAATTTTGAGCTTTATGAAAAGGCCGACTTTATAAATGGAATTATAGATATACAGTATATTCATAATGACGGCGGTGCATGGGGAATTTTAAGCGGAAATACATGGGTGCTTTTATCTGTCACCACGATTGTAATTCTTATTTTAATTACATTGCTTCTCAAAATTGGAATGAAAAGCAAACTGCTTTTTTGGGCGGCAAGCCTTATAATTTCTGGTGGAATAGGAAATCTGATTGACAGAATTTTTCGAGGCGGAAGCGTTGTTGATTTTCTGCATTTTGAGTTTTTCCCCACATTTCCGATTTTCAATATTGCGGATATTTCGGTTGTAATAGGATCAGGTCTTTTGAGTGCTTATTTTGTGATTGATATGATAAACGATTATAGGAAAAATAAAAGAAATGGACAGAATTGAAGCGATATTCTATTCGCCTCCCGCACGTCTTGATGTTTTTGTCAGCACAACGGCAGGGGTTTCACGTTCAAGAGCCGAAGTACTTTTAGAGCAGTCCTGTGTTTTTGTAAACGGTAGTGTTGCCAATAAAAAAACCAAGCTTAGAATGGGGGATAGGGTAGAAATTATAATCCCCGACCTTGAGGTATACGAAGTGACGGCAGAGGATATCCCGCTTGATATCGTTTATGAGGATAACGACCTTCTGGTTGTAAATAAGCCAAAGGGTATGGTGGTGCATCCGGCTGCAGGAAATTACAGTGGCACCTTGGTTAATGCCTTAATGTTTCACTGCGGGGATAGTCTTTCGGGAATAAACGGAGTGTCACGCCCCGGAATTGTCCACCGAATTGATAAAAATACAAGCGGTCTTTTAATGGTTGCAAAAAATGACAATTCCCATAACGGCTTGGCTAAGCAAATAAAGGAACACACCTTTAAAAGGGAATATGAGGCCATTGTTTACGGAAACATTAAAAACGATATTGGTATCGTTAACGCCCCTATTGCCCGTCACCCGACAAAACGCAAGCAAATGGCAATATTAGCGGGCGGTAGAGAGGCTATAACCAACTACGAGGTGTTAGAGCGATTTGGTGGCTTTACCCATTTGAGACTGCGTCTCGAAACGGGCAGAACCCATCAAATTAGGGTTCATATGGCTCATATCGGTCATCCGGTTGCTGGGGACGAGGTGTATGGTCCCAAAAAGGTGATAGCCGCCTTGAACGGACAATGCTTGCACGCCAGAACACTGGGATTTGTCCACCCTGCAACAAAAGAATATATGGAATTTACTTCTGAGCTTCCAAGCTATTTTTCGGAATTCAAAAAGAAGTTGATATAAATTGATTTGAAAGGAATGGTAAAATGGAATCGGCAATTAAAAAGGAATTGCAAATTTCTGCCCAAAAGGCACGTATTAGCATTATTGAGGGGGTACACGCTGCAAAGGCTGGTCACCCGGGTGGCTCACTTTCTTGTGTTGACATTTTAACCTATTTATATTTTAAGGAAATGAATATTGATCCCGAAAATCCCCAAATGGAGAACAGAGACCGCTTTGTCTTATCAAAGGGTCACGCCGCTCCGGCACTTTACGGTGTTTTGGTGGAAAGAGGATTTTTTGAGAAAGCTCACATAAAAACACTTCGTCAAATCGGAAGTATTTTGCAGGGTCATCCCGATATGAAAAAAATCCCCGGTGTGGATATGTCTACCGGTTCTCTCGGTCAAGGTATTTCTGCTGCAGTCGGTATGGCGCTTTCCTCTAAGCATTTTGGCTCTGGCTTTAATGTTTACACCGTTCTCGGTGACGGCGAAATTGAAGAAGGTCAGGTTTGGGAGGCTGCAATGTTCGCTGGGAACAAGTGTCTTTCTAATTTAACCGCTTTTGTTGATTACAACAATCTCCAAATTGACGGCAGTGTTGAGGAGGTTAACTCTCCCGCTCCTATCGATAAGAAGTTTGAGGCTTTCGGTTGGTACACTATAACTATTGACGGCCACGATTTTGACCAAATTGAAGCCGCTTTAGCTGAAGCCAAGACCGTAAACAAGCCTGTTTGCATTATTGCAAAAACCGTTAAGGGTAAGGGTGTTTCTTATATGGAAAATGCCGTTAACTGGCACGGTGCCGCTCCTAATGATGAGCTGGCCGCTAAGGCTTTAGAAGAGCTTAATGCAAAATTAAAAGAGCTTGAGGCTTAAATTGGAGGGAAAAGAAAATGTCAGAAGTTAAAACAGTTGCTACCAGAGTAGGTTTTGGCGCCGCTCTCACCGAGCTTGGTGCTGAGCGTGACGATTTTATTGTAATGGATGCCGACCTTGCCGCCGCAACCCAAACCGGCGTGTTTAAAAAAGCATTCCCCGAAAGATTTTACAACTGCGGAATAGCAGAACAAAATATGGTAAGCATTGCCGCCGGTATTGCTGCAACAGGCAAGCGTGTGGTTTGTTCATCCTTTGCTATGTTTGCTGCAGGCCGTGCTTTTGAGCAAATTAGAAACTCTGTAGGTTATCCACACCTTAATGTAATTATCGGTGCTACTCATGCCGGTATTTCTGTTGGCGAGGATGGAGCCACTCACCAGT
Organism: Clostridia bacterium; assembly: GCA_017434895.1. Taxonomy (GTDB): domain Bacteria; phylum Bacillota; class Clostridia; order Oscillospirales; family Acutalibacteraceae; genus UBA737. The sequence goes on along the minus strand of JAFSGB010000038.1, from coordinate 14,998 downwards.
GCAATGAGGATATTGCTTTAATGCGAACAATCCCTGGTATGACTATTATTAACCCCGCAGATGCTGTGGAAGCTAAGCTTGCGGTTAAGGCTGCTATGAATCACGATGGTCCCGTTTATATGAGATTCGGCAGACTTGCAGTTCCTGTTGTTTTTGATGAGGATTACAAGTTTGAAATCGGCAAGGGTGTAGAGCTTTGTGAGGGAAACGATGTTACAATTATCGCTACCGGTCTTATGGTTAAGGAAGCCTTGGAGGCTCACGACCTACTAAAGGCAGAGGGGATTAATGCCAGAATAATCAATATGGCTACCATCAAGCCTTTGGATAGTGAAATTGTTTTAAAGGCCGCAAAAGAAACCGGTGCCATTGTTACTGCTGAGGAGCATTCCATTATTGGCGGTCTTGGTAGCGCAGTGTGTGAGGCTTTGAGTGAAAAATATCCCGTTCCCGTAGTTAAGTTGGGTGTTAATGATGAGTTCGGCCATTCCGGTCCGGCAGTAAAGCTTTTGGACGAATTTGGTCTTAGAGCGGTAAATATTGTAGAAAAAGCTAAAAAGGCAATTTCACTTAAAAAGTAATTTAAAATTAGGCACCTCGCTTTCGGGGTGCCTTAAATCTAAGGAAAAATATGAGTTGTTTCTGTAAAATCGGGTAAGACCTAATGTAGAATAGGAGAAAACTATGTCAAATAAAAAAACCGAGCTTATACGCTCACTTAAATTCGTACTATTTTCTGCAAGCGCGGGAATTATACAAATTGTCACTGCGGCACTGTTTAAGGAAGTTTTAAATCTGGTACCGTGGCTTTGCTACTTGCTTTCACTAATTCTTTCGGTGATTTGGAATTTTACACTTAACCGAAAGTTTACCTTTTATTCTGCAAATAATATTCCTATTGCAATGCTTAAGGTAGCGGTGTTTTATGTAATTTTTACACCTCTTTCCACATGGTGGACGGCAGTATTCACCGAGGATTTAGCTGTAAATTATTACATAGTTCAAATTTGCACAATGCTCATAAATTTCGTTACGGAATATCTTTATGATCGTTTTATTGTTTTCGGTAAAAGTATAGATACTGCGAAAAAAGACAAAACCACTAAATAAAATGTTAATTTTTTAACTTTTTACCAAAATACTATTGCAATTTGACAAAGGATAGAATATAATTTATATAGCGAAATTTGTATCTAAAGGAGCTACTTAAAATGACTAATAATCCCACTCTGACAAAATGGCTTGAAGAAATGAAAGCTCTCTTAACACCCGATAAGGTTGTTTGGATTGACGGCAGTGACGAGCAAAGAGAAGAACTTCGTGCTTTGGCAGTACAGCTTGGTGAACTCACAAAGCTCAACCAAGATGTACTTCCCGGTTGCTACCTACACCGTACTAACCCAAACGATGTTGCCCGTGTTGAGGACCGTACATTTATATGTTCTAAGACCAAAGAAAACGCAGGCCCCACTAACAATTGGTGCGACCCTGACGAAATGTATGAAAAGCTTTATAAAATAGCAAAGGGCAGTTACAAGGGCAGAACAATGTACATTATCCCTTATTCTATGGGTCCTATCGGTTCTCCTATTGCTAAAATCGGTGTTGAAATCACAGATTCAGTATATGTTGTTCTTAATATGCTTATTATGACACGCGTATCACCTAAGGTTCTTGAGGTTTTAGGCGACAGTGATGACTGGGTAAGAGGTTTGCATTCCCGTTGCGATATTGACCCTGAAAATCGTTACATCTGCCATTTCCCAGAGGATAACACTATTATTTCTGTTAATTCCGGTTACGGCGGAAACGTACTTTTGGGTAAAAAGTGCTTTGCACTTCGTATTGCTTCTTATCAAGGCTGGAAGGAAGGCTGGATGGCTGAGCATATGCTCATTTTGGGACTCCAAAATCCCAAGGGTGAGGTTAAGTATGTTGCGGCTGCTTTCCCATCTGCTTGCGGTAAGACCAATCTTGCAATGCTTATTCCTCCCGAGTATCTTCGTAAAAAGGGCTACAAGATTTGGACTGTCGGAGATGATATTTCTTGGATGAAGATAGGACCTGACGGCAGGCTTTATGCTATTAACCCCGAAAATGGCTTCTTCGGTGTTGCCCCCGGTACTAACGAGCATTCTAATTTCAATGCTCTTGAAAGCACCAAGAAGGATACTATCTTCACCAATGTTGCATTAAATCTTGATAATAACACCGTTTGGTGGGAAGGTCTTGACAAGAATCCTCCTGAGAATGCACTCGAGTGGAAGGGTAATCCTTGGAATCCCTCAATGTTCGTTAAGGCTGATAAATCTACCTATGCAGCTCATCCTAACTCACGTTTCACAGCTCCTGCTGAGAATTGCCCCTGCATTTCTGAGGAGTTTAATAAGGGTGAGGGTGTTCCGATTTCCGCTATTATTTTCGGCGGCCGCCGTGCTAAGTGTGCACCCCTTGTTTACCAATCAAAGGATTGGGTTAACGGTGTATTCGTAGGCTCTGCAATGGCTTCTGAGACTACTGCTGCTGCTGCAGGTGCTGTTGGTGTTGTTCGCCGCGACCCCATGGCTATGCTTCCATTCTGCGGTTATCATATGGGCGACTACTTCCGTCATTGGCTCGAAATGGGTAAAAAGCTTGGTGACAAGGCTCCCAAAATTTTCAATGTTAACTGGTTCCGTACTGATGATGAGGGCGACTTTATATGGCCGGGCTTTGGCGACAATATGAGAGTTCTTAACTGGATTATTGATAGATGTGAGGGCAAGGCTGATGCTACTGAGACTGCCATCGGTTTTGTTCCGAAGCCAGAGGATATCGACCTTACCGATCTTGATATGGATATAGACACATTAAAGTCTATCCTTAAGGTTGACAAGGATGTTTGGACTAAGGAAGCCGAGGAGATTGAGGAGCACTACAAGAAGTTTGGTGACAGACTTCCTGAGGAGCTTCGTGCTCAGCTTAATACCCTTAAAGAAAATCTTGCTAAAATGTAAGGGTTAGATACTCTTAGAAAAATCGATAATAAAAAGAGAAGACTTTTAAAAAGTCTTCTCTTTTTTGCAAATATTAATTTTTAAAGTCCGCTGAAATCCTTATCAAAGGTTATAACACATTCGAAAATCGGGTTTATAAGCTTTGCAAGATTTATTATTTTTTCATTTAATTCCTTTTCACTAATCTTTACATCAGCGGGAACAACCACGTCAAAAATAAGATTTATCCGCTTTTCACTAAGCGGTGTCATTCTGAAATCGTGTAGGGTAAGGTTTTGGTCTATAACCTTTATTGCCTCCGCCATTTTTTGTTTAGTTTCGGTTACAACTTCATTATTGATATCAATAGGGTCCATATGAATTACAAGACTTAAATCAAATTGCTCACCTACTATTTTTTCGCAAAGGTCTACCTGTTCGTGACATTTTACAATATCAATATCCTGAGGCACCTCCACGTGAACCGATGCAAACTGTCTGCCGGGGCCGTAGTTATGGACGATTAAATCATGAATGCCCACAAATCCCTTAAAGGATAAAATGGTGTTTTCCAGTTCCTCGATAAGCTCCTTTTCAGGCGGTTTCCCCAATATTTGGTCAAGGGTGTCACGGGCAGAGGAAATTCCCGCCCAAAGAATGAAAAAAGACACTAAAACACCCATTAAAGCATCCAGATTAAAGGGTAGCTCCACAATTAGAGAAACACCCACGCTTAATAAAACTGCGGTGGTGGCAAGAGAATCATTAAGACTGTCCTTAGATGTGGCAAGCAGTACATCGGAGGAAATTTTCTTGCCCAGTTTTCGGTTAAATAAGAACATCCAAAGCTTAACCAAAACGGAAATCACAAGAATAAGCATAGCCCAAATACTGTATATAGGAGTCTTGTCGCCGTTTATAAGCGCGGTGAAAGAGCTTTCAAGCAGGTCGATGCCCACTATAAGGATAAACAGCGATACGATAAATGCCGATATGTATTCAATTCTGCCATGACCGAAGGGGTGATCGCGGTCAGCGGGTTTGCCTGCCAACTTAAATCCGATAATTGTAACAAGGCTGGAGCCCATATCGGAAAGGTTATTAAGTCCGTCTGCCATAATGGAAATACTGCCGGAAATAAGGCCCACAGTAATTTTTATTACACAAAGAATGAGATTGCAGACAATTCCTACAACGCCGCCCAGTGTTCCGTAAGCCTTGCGGACGGTGTTGTCTTTTATGTTATCACTGTTTTTAATAAACAGTCGGGCTAAAAGCTCGGTCATTAAAACTTTGCTCCTTTGCTTTCCTTACTACCGCCCAAGGATACACCTGATAAAATATTAGTATCGATAGTAAAGGTTAAGTTTTCACGGCTTCTCTGTCTGCGGAAAGCAAGCTCAATTAGTTTGTCACAAAGTTCGCGGTATTTCATATCGGTAGCATCCCAAAGGTAGAAGCTAAGGGAACCGGGTATAGTGTTGATTTCGTTGGCGTAAATTGTATTATTGTCATTATCTATAATGAAGTCAATTCTGACAACACCTCTAGCGCCTATAGCCTTAAAAATTTTACAGGCAAGGTGACGGATTTCAGCGGCTGTGTCGTCATTTAAATCGGCGGGGATTTTTCTGCCTAGAGATGCCATACCCTTACTTTGACCGCCCTTGGCGTTGGAAAGGTATTTGTCCTCGTAAGACAAAATCTCGTCGTTCATAAAGGGCTCCTCGCAAACACTGGCAGTGCAGTCGTTAACATCGCCCAAAACGGAGCAGTTAATCTCTCTTATATTGGTAACCGCACGCTCCACAAGTAGCTTGTCGCCAAATGAAATTGCAAGGGTTATTGCGCTATCAAGCTCTTCGGCAGAATTCACCTTGCTAATGCCAACGCTTGAACCTAGGTTTACGGGCTTAACGATTAGCGGGTAACCTATTTCCCTGCTAATTTTAGCGGATAGGCTATCTTTATCATTTAAGTATTCGCGTGAAGTAAAGCAAATACAGTCAAGAACTGGAAGTCCTGCGCTTTTAAGTACATCCTTAAAAACTGCCTTATCCATACCAACGGCAGAGGATAGGATATCACATCCCACATAAGGAACTCCTAAAAATTCAAGGTAGCCTTGAATGGTGCCGTCCTCACAGTTGGTTCCGTGAACAACGGGGAAAGCAACATCAATTTGTACGGGCGGAATTTCTCTTTTAAAAAAGCCTTTTTCGGGTTCGGTTTTCATAAGTACAACACCGTTTTCTCTTACAAAGAAAACCTTTTTGCACTCAGCCAAAAGCTTTGGCAAATCTCGGTATTCCTCAATATTGAAAAGCTTTTCTCCGGTGTACATTTCCCCGTCCTTGGTTACATAAACAGGAGTTATGCCATACTTTTCCTTGTCAATCGCCATCATAGCTTGAACAGCAGAGATAATGGAAACCTCATGCTCAACCGAACGGCAACCGTAAAAGAATGCTACATTTGTTTTCATAAAAAAGACCTCTTATTTCAAATAGTTATCGGGCAAATCGTTTTCTAGTAAAACCACAGTGTTACTGTCGGCAATTTTGGAGTAAACCGACATAGCTTCCTTAAAGTTTGACACAATGTGTAGGTTATCCTCATTGAATTTTGCGGATTTAATGCCGTCTGACAGTGGCTTCGATCGGGTAAGACCTACTAAAATAATTTCATCACAGGTATTGGCACAAGCAACACCTAAATCAAAGTTGCATTGGTATTCTCTTGCTCCCAGTTCGATAAGGCCTGGAGTGATAATAACCTTTTTCATACCCTGAAATGTGCCTAAAACATTTATAGCTTCAAGGGAACCTTCGGGATTAGCATTGTAGGCATCGTCAATTAAAAGGGAGCGGTTAATACTTGTTTTCATTTCCAAGCGGTGTTCGGTGGGCTTTAAGGATGCAACGGCAAATTTAATATCTTCAGGCGAAACACCCAAATGATAAGCTACGGCAACTGCACCTGCAATATTAAGTGCAGAGTGCTTTCCCAAAAGCTTTGTGGTAAGGGATAAAACGGTTTTGCCTAAAGAAATGTCAAATTTGGAACCGTTTCGGTCACAGGTAATGTTACTTACGGTGTAATCGTGATTTTTAAGGCTTCCGTAAATCTTATAATTTTTACTGTCAATACGGCTCTTAATTTCCTTACTGTCGCCGTTAACAAATGTGATACCATTTTTTTTGCCTACGGCTTCTGCGAGTTCAAACTTGGTCTTAAAAACATTGTCAACACTCTTAAAGGTCTCAAGGTGTTGCTCACCAACCGAGGTAATAAGTCCCAAGTCTGGGTGAACGATATTGCATATTTCCTTAATGTCACCCACATTTTTAGCACCCATTTCGCAAACAAAAACTTGGGTTTGAGGTTTAAGATGTTGCCTTACGGTTCTTACAACGCCCATAGGTGTATTAAAACTTTGGGGGGTGCATGCCACATTGAACTTTTCGCTTAAAATTCTGGTTAAAATAAACTTTGTGGTGGTTTTTCCGTAACTGCCTGTAATTCCTATGACCTTTAAATCTTTATAGGATCGGAGAATTTTCTTAGCATCGTTTATAAACCACAAATTAACCGCCTTTTCAATGGGTAAGGTTATTGCCCAAATTAAAAGGGTCATCAGTGGTGTTAAGAAAGAAAGCATAAAGCTAATATCCAAGCAAAGTGTACCGGCAAGGGTTAACGGGGTTATGGTGTAGGTGGTTATTAAAATTAACTGAATTACTATCGCCGAACCGAAAAGCCTTTTAACTCTTGCGGTGAAAACTAATTTCTTTATTGATTCTTTTTGGTGGTTTAAGGCTCGGGGTATTCTGATTCCTAAAACCACTAAGCTGAAGATTACTTGAGCTACACGCAGATGCAAAATGAAAAGCACCGACGAAATTAAAAAGAGTACGGCGTGTAAAAATGGAAGATTATCCTTAAGCCATACAAAATAACGGGTGGGGTAGTAGGAGTTTTGCTGAAGCATTTGCAGTTGTCGGGTTAAGGAAAAGAGTGACGATACTGCTGCCAAACATAAGGAAACTAATAAATAGTAATCCATTTAAACCGTCCTTTCAAATAAAGCTTTTAAGGATTGCCTCTGTATCATATGGTTTTTCGCAAAAGGAGTAATGACCTGCGCCTTTAAGTACGCAAAGTCCCGCATCGGGAATAAGGCTTTCAATAATTTTCGCATCCTCTAAAGGAGTTGCAGTGTCGCAGTCGCCCCAAATAAGCAGGGTAGGGCAGGAAATGTTTGGTAAAATATCCCTTAAATCGGTGTTAACCAATTTTACCAGTGTATTACGCAGCACCTCGGGAGCGGTGTTATAGTCTGCCGAGCCGTAGTAATTTCTGGCTTTGTTAAGTAAACCTTCACTGTAATTCTTAATTACGGGAAGTGTGAGAACTCCCTTAATTGCCTTAAAGCTCTTAACTCTGAACCTTTGCTTGAAAGACTTTTTAGGGATTAGCCCCGCAGAGTCAAGCAGTACAATTTTAGGCGGATTTACCATTTTTTCCGCCGCCATTTTTAGTATCACTCTGCCGCCGTGGGAGTGACCGATTAAGATAGGATTTTCGAGTCCTACATTTTTCATAAATTCAAGACAAAATTCACAATAATCTTCTAAGGTCCAAGGCTCATTCATAGTTTGACTTTCTCCGCAACCGGGAAAGTTAACTGCAACTAAACGGCATCTGTCACTAAGGGAAGCCATAATTCTTGTGTAAACAGCAAAGGACGAACCCCAACCATGAAGTAAAAGTACGGGGGTTCCGTTTCCTTTTTCGGTGTATTCAATTCTAAGGCCTTTAACTGTTGTAAACATTTTTATCACCTTAAATTTCATTCGGATAAATTAATTCAAAATCACTCTTTTTAATCTTATCAATAAAGACTTTGTAATCGGTGACGGGCTCATAGAATGCTATGCCTGCATTACCGAAGTTTTCTTTTTGGTGAGTGTCACTGCCGGACACTATAATTTTTTTGTTATTAAGGCCAAAAATAAAAGCTTTTTCATTTTCTTCAGCTTTGTTGGCAAGATTAAAGCCTTCAATCCCGTCAAATAAATCGGGGTCGGGGGGAGTGTGGGGGTCGGGAATGTATCTTCTGTTTCTAAATGGGTGAGCACAAATACAAATACCACCGCACTCGTGAACAAAATCCGATTTTTCCCTTGCCGACATCATTATAAATTCGGGATGGTTTAAAAAACACTCGGGCTCAACACCGTAAATCAACATTTCTTTTCCTGGGGCAAAGCCCTCCTCAAGACCGAAAAATACGGTAATGTTCTTTTCCTCACCGTATTCTTTCGCGTCTTCGTAATCCTCGATGTAGGTTCCTACAAAGTTTTGCCACGTAGCATTTCTGTCAACACAGGTGTTGCCATGGTAAAAATGGTTGGTTATAACAATTCCGCTGTATCCCTTTTTGACTGCGGCGTCAATCATTTCCTTAGATGAGGAAAGCGCACAGGCACTGCAATTATTTGTATGAAGATGTATCTCAAATTTATACATTCACAGTTAATCCTTTCGGTTTTGTCGGTATTTTAAGTAATCCTCAAGTATTATAACCGCCGCAACGGCATCAATAACATTTTTTCTCTTTTTTCCCCTTGTGTCGGTAAAATTAAGAGCAGTATGAGCAGATACAGTGGTGCATCTTTCGTCCCATAAAACTGTCTCTATTTCACTTTTATTTCTAATTAAATCGGCAATGCTTCTGCATTCCTCGGCACGGCTGCCAACGCTTCCGTCCATATTTTTGGGAAAGCCCACGACTATAAGCTGGGCGGAATTTTCTTTTGCAAGCTCCGAAATTTTATTCACCAATTTTTCGGTGTTGTATTCAGTTATAACAGTTTTTGGAAAAGCAAAGCTTTCGCCTTTATCGGAAAGGGCAATTCCCGTTCTGGCTTTTCCTAAATCAACGGACATTATAATCATTTCAGTGGCACCTTTGCATTTTTGTTTTTAAGACTAACGGGCAGGTGGGAGGCATCGTTATAATATATGATGCTAGGGGTCATGCTATCGTCAAATTCAATTAAGCTTACCGCTGTGTTAAGTCCAAAGGGAATCTCGGGTAGCTTTTTAATATCGTCTTTCATAAGTTTACACAAAAGACAGCGCAGAACACCGCCGTGGGTAGCAAGTGCTAAGGTTTCACCCTTGTTATCCCTTGCAAGCTGTAAAACAGTTTCCCAAATTCTGTGGTAGGCGTGAACCATACTTTCACCCTTTTCGGGAGCAAACCGCCAAGGCTCACTTTGCCAAATCACTCTAAATTGGGGGTACTCAGTTCCTATTTCTTCATAGGTTTTACCCTCGTAAACACCACCGTTAAGCTCAATTAAGCCGTCACAGATTACTAAAGGGATATTTTTGTCCCCAACAATAGCCTTTGCGGTTCTTTGCGTTCTGGTTAAAGGACTTGTGAGAACCTTATCTAACTCTACGTTTTTAAATCTTTTCGACAAAGCTTCTAACTGTTTTGCACCTAATTCATTAACATCATTGTCGGTATGACCTTGGAAAATTTTATTAGCGTTGGCATCGGTCTCACAATGTCTTACAACATAAATCCTTGTCACAGAAATCACCAAAATAAAGTATATCACAAGCAACGTCAAAAAACAAGTAAACTATGGAAATTTAAATAAAATATTCCTAACTTTGCAATTTGTTTTTTACCAATTGACAGTTGTAAAAATAAAGATAATTTGGTATAATTAAAAAAAACTTTAAAAAGGATGTTAGAAAAATGGTTAAGAAGTATTTAAACAGAGTATTTATTGACGGTCTTTCTGGTATGGCGTTAGGTCTTTTTTCCACGCTTATTATTGGTACCATAATATGTCAGATTGCTACACTCTTGGGTGAAAATGTTGCAGCTCAGTACATAATGGCAATGGGTAATGTTGCTAAGACCTTAACCGGTGCCGGTATAGGTGTCGGCGTTGCCTGTAAATTAAAAGCGGCTCCCTTAACCACCGTTTGCGCTGCCGTTTGCGGTATGATTGGCGCTTTTCCCAACATTTTAAATGAGGCTTTCGTAGTCGGCAAGCCGGGTGAGCCGTTAGGAGCTTTTATTGCCGCCTATGTTGCAATTGAAATCGGTGTTTTAGTTGCTGGTAAGACAAAGGTTGATATTATCGTAACCCCTCTTTGCTGCATTTTGGCCGGCGCTGTTGCAGGTTATTTCGTAGGTCCTTATATTTCTGCCGCTATGGTATGGCTGGGAAATCTTGTAAATATTAATGTTGAAAAGTATCCTTTTTTGGGCGGAATTGCAATTTCTATACTAATGGGTATAATTTTAACTTTACCTATTTCCTCTGCAGCCATTGGAGTTTCTATGGGAATAACGGGTTTGGCTGCTGGTGCCGCAACTGTTGGTTGTTGCTGCAATATGGTAGGCTTTGCAGTTATGAGCTACCGCGAAAACAAATTCGGCGGTCTATTAGCACAAGGACTTGGCACCTCAATGCTTCAGGTTCCAAACCTTGTTAAAAAGCCGATTTTATGGCTTCCTCCCGTAATTTCCAGTGCAATACTGGGTCCCGTTGCTTCCTGTCTTTTAAAAATGGTAAGCAATCCCGTTGGCTCCGGAATGGGTTCGGCAGGCTTGGTAGGTCAGTTTATGGCTTATGATAGTATGATAGCCGCAGGTGTTACTCCAGTTATAGCCTTGCTTGAAATTCTTGCAATGCACTTTGTACTGCCTGCAGTTTTAACCCTTGGTATTTGTGAGGCTATGAGAAAAATGGGACTTATTAAGTTTGGAGATTTAAAGCTTAATGCGTAAAAAAGAAAGAACCTTAGCCGCGGTGGAGAGTCTTGAAAGGCTTTACCCCGAGGCTATTTGTTCGCTTCAGTATGACGACCCTTTTCAGTTGCTCATTGCGACGCGGTTATCTGCTCAGTGTACCGATAAAAGGGTAAATATGGTAACACCAGATTTGTTCTGCGAGTTTCCCACTGCTGAAAAAATGGCAACTGCCGATTTAAGCAGGGTGGAGGCGCTTATTAAAACCTGCGGTCTTTATAAAACTAAAGCTCGGGATTTAGTGGGCATCGGTAAGGAAATTACCGAAAGGTTCGGTGGCCGAGTACCGGATACAATTGAGGAGTTAACCACTCTTCCAGGTGTGGGCAGAAAAACCGCCAACCTTGTTTGCGGTGATATTTACGGTCAGGCTGCTGTTGTTACTGATACTCATTTTATAAGAATTTGCAATCGTCTGGGGCTTGTTTCCACAACTAATCCTCTAGTAGTGGAAAGGGAAATGCGAAAGCTTTTACCACCTGAAAAATCCAACGATTTTTGCCACAGAACAGTACTTTTTGGCAGAGATATTTGCAAGGCACAAAGGCCCAAATGTGATGTTTGCCCATTGTCAGAGTTTTGTCCCAAAAAGCTTTAAGAGGTGAAAAGAATGGCACAAAAAACCGCTTTATCTGTGCAGTCACTTGCATGTCATGGCAAATGCTCTCTTACAGAAGCTTTACCTATAATCAGCGCAAATGGAATTTCCTTGTCGGTATTGCCTACGGTTATGCTTTCCACCCATACCGGTGGCTTTGGTATACCCGAAAGGCTTAATGTTTCCGATTTTTTCTACAATACTTTAAAGCATTTCAAAAAGGAAAGCGTTGGGTTTGACGGTATTTATACGGGATATTTTGCCTCTGCCGAGCAAATTGATATTTTTGCAGAAGAAATTTTTAATTTCAAAAATGAGAATGCAATAGTACTCGTCGATCCGGTTTTAGGGGATAACGGCAAGCTGTTTGACGGTCTTAGTGAGAATTTTGCAGAAAGTATGTTAAAACTATGTAAGTTGGCGGATGTTATTACTCCCAACCTTACTGAGGCCCAGCTTTTATGCGGTGAAAGCTACAGAGTAAACCTTGGCGAAAAGGATATTATAAGCCTTTCACTAAAACTTTATGATTTAACTAAAGCTTGTGTTATCATAACAGGAATTGAAAATAAAAACAAAATCGGTGCATCGGTTTTTGATGGCGAGAAAATCAAATTTATTCACACAAAAAAGCAAAACGGACATTTTCACGGAACCGGTGATATTTTTTCTTCAATAGTTTTTGCAAGGCTTTTAAAGGGTTCTTCTGTGGAAAATGCGGTTAACAAAGCGGTATGCTTTATTTCAAAAACAATTAAGAAAACCGTTTCGGCAGAGCGTGACGGTTTAGAGTTTGAACGTTTTTAATTGTAAATCAAAATTTACAATATTTAGATAATTTCGGTTGCTTGTTTTTATTATTGGTATGTACTATAATGTGTTAGTACGATTTTGTGTTGGGAGTCATTAATAATGAATGATTTTTCAAGCTTGTTTGCCGATTTTAATTTGCAAGGCACTGTAAAGGCTTGCTTCGAATTTGGATAGACCGTACCCAGTTTAAGCTGGCTTCCGAAATGGAAAAGCACTGTGACGAAACGAAAACCTTTGTTAAAGGAGAATAAAAATGAAAAAAGATATTACCTTAGTTGTAATGGCGGCAGGAATGGGCAGCCGTTTTGGAGGTCTCAAACAAATTGAGCCTATTGGTCCCGATGGTGAAGTTCTGCTTGACTTTTCGGTTTACGATGCAGTTAAAGCCGGATTTACAAAGGTTGTTTTCGTAATAAAGCATGCCATTGAGAAGGATTTCAAGGAAATGGTCGGCAAGCGAATTGCAAACCGTGTAAAGGTTGAGTATGTTTTTCAAGAAATTGACAAACTTCCTGTGGGCTATGCTTGCCCCAGTGACCGCGAAAAGCCTTGGGGTACCGCTCATGCAATCCTTTGCTGTAAGGACATGGTAAAGGAGCCATTTGCTGTTGTTAATGCGGACGATTACTACGGCCGTTCTGCTTTTCAGAAGATGGCAGATTTCTTAAATAGCGACACTTCCGATTATGCAATGGTTGGCTTCCGTCTTGTTAATACTCTTACCGAGAACGGCTATGTTTCACGCGGCGTTTGCGAAATTGAGAACGGCATTCTTAAAACCGTTACTGAAAGAACTAAAATTGCCGACTGTAAGTATACCGAGGATGACGGCGCTACTTGGACTTCTCTTCCCGAGGATACCGTTGTTTCAATGAATTTGTGGGGCTTTAGACCTGATATATTTGGTTATATCGAGACTGGCTTTAAGAATTTCCTTGACAAAAATCTTAATGCTCCTAAGTCGGAATATTATTTGCCCACAGTTGTTTCCGAGCAAATTGAAAAGGGTGAAAAACAAGTACAGGTGCTTGTTGCCGAGGATAGATGGTACGGTGTCACCTATAAGGAAGATAAGCAAATAGTTGTGGATGCAATTACAAAAATGATGAATGCCGGTCTTTACGAAGGCCTTTAAAGAAAAAATCCCTCCAAACGGAGGGATTTTCAAATTATATCATTTTCTTACTGCAAGGCTTGGTGTCAAAGCCGGGGTTGAAAGCATAGAAGTTTTTACTGTCTAAGCGGTCGGTTGTGAGCCTCAAGGCTTCACCTGAACAACAATGGTGAAATGCTTTTGCGATAAAAAAATAATTATATTTTCCACTTGATTTCAATGCTTTCTTTTGAGGCGGTTATGCGCTCTATCAGGCAGTCAACCACCGTGATTTTGTCGCTTACCGACAGTTCATCCCAATGCTCAAAATATCCGCTGATTTCTCCCACATCGTTTGTATGGTTATTGTCAAGCGATACAATCTCAGCTCCGAGTTCTTTCTTCTCGGCATCGAGCTCGGCAACACGGTTGTTTATGTACTGCATCACCGTATCATTTGCCGAAGCGATTTTTTCGAGCAAAGAGGATATTTCCGAATCAATTTCTTCTATACGTGTTTTAAGTTTTACAACTTGCAGGTTACAGCCGTCTTGCTTTTTCTTTGACAGTGTCTCAAACTCTGCTAATTTCTTCTGCATTTCTTTGAATACAATGTCATCCACAACATCAGCATCCAATGAGCCAAAATGACAACCACCGGCGTGATATTTGTTTGTGCAGAGATAATAGCGGTTATCGGACTTGGTTTTGCACTTATAAATCTTAGCGGTTAAAGCATATCCGCAGCTGGCACATTTGATTTTACCCGCAAGCCAAGTTGCTTTTGCTTTGATAGGACGTGCAACACTTTGATTGTTTAAGCACTTTGAACGACATTTAATCCATGTTGCTGAATCGACGAGCCCCTCGTGGGGAGCCAAAACCAATGTGTGTCCTACTAAGGATATGGTTTTTCGCTTAAGATTATCGCCCGAATAAAGATACGCTCCGTTTATACCGATAAAATCACTTGGGGTATTGACAATGTTTGTGCCTTGTGCTTTAAAAAATTCATAAAGCTGATAGTCGGCTTTTACATACGCGGGGTTGATTACAACATCACGCAAACGGCTTCTGTTAAAGAGTTTACCGTCACGCTTTCGTATGCCATGCTCTTCCAAATAGCGCATTACATCACCAAATGAGGTTTGGGGCTTTGAATACATTGAAAAAATCAATCTAATAACTTCTGCTTCTTCCTCGATTGGCTTATACATTTTTGTTCGTATTCCGTCTATGGTTGTTTCAACCAATTCAAATCCGAACGGTACTCTGCCACCCATATAAAACCCGCGTTTACTTCGGGATGAATATGCGTCAATAACACGCTGTTGGATGGTTTCACGCTCAAGTTGTGCGAAGATCATAACAATCATCAGCATAGCCTTGCCAATAGGTGTTGAAGTGTCGAATTTCTCCATTGTGCTGACAAAGTCAACATGGTTCTTTTGAAACACTTCAATCAAATTGGCAAAATCAAGAACTGAGCGACTGATACGGTCGAGACGATAAACGATAACACGGTTTACTTTACCTGCCTCTATATCACGTAACAAGTCTTGAAACGCAGGGCGGTCTATGTTTTTGCCACTATAACCCTTGTCGGTATAAACTTTATAACTTTCTCCTGTCACTTCCTTTTTACAAAACTCGATTTGACTTTCCACGGATATGCT
>JAFSGB010000037.1 GCA_017434895.1 Clostridia bacterium | reverse complement strand
GCCTTGTTTTTCTTTGCAGGGGGAATTATTATTGCCAAAAACATACCGAAAAGCCCAACACTTAAGGCGCTGACAATTCTTATGGGTAGAATATTACCCATAACAACCCCTAAAAATGTGCCAGATGCCCAACCGGGGATTGCCACCGACATAGCACCGTAGTTATAAAAGGGGTTAAGATAACCTTTTTGAGCTATTGAAATACCGAAAACCTCGTCAGTAACATCAAAGGCAACAATGCTTCGGTGCAAAATAGAGGTAGATGGGGCAAATTTTTGACTTAGCGCACAGGACATTAAAAGGTAGCGAGCATTAACCACTAACTGCATTAACGCCATTTGCCAGTAGGGGGCATTGGCGGACATTAGTTCAAAACCCGCAAATCCTCCCGCAGAAGCATTTGTAAGTGCGGCGGTGAGCATAGCCTCAAAGGGGGAAAGCCCGCATTTTTTAGCCATAATGCCAAGGGTAAAGGCAACGGCAAAGTAGCCAAGGCAAATCGGAATACCGTCTCTTACACCCTTCTTGTAGCATTTAAAATTATCTGTCATTATAAAAATCCTTATAATTTATTAACCTTTATAATTATATATTTTCTCTGCTAAAATTCAAGTGTTTTATTCGTCAAATTTTTTACGTAGCTTTATAAGTGCAGCTTTTTCTATGCGGGAAACATAGCTTCTTGAAATCCCTAGCTTTTTTGCGATTTCATTTTGTGTCAGCTCTTTAGTGCCGCCGAGGCCGTACCGCATAGTAATAATTTCCTTTTCCCGTTTTTCAAGGGTATTAGGCATTATTTTTTGCAAATGCTCTAAGCGAAGCTTTAAATCAATTTCCTCTGCCACATCCTGCTTATCGGCAATGGTATCAATTAGTGTAAGTGCGTTGCCGTCCTTGTCGGTGTCAATCGGCTCGGAAAAGGGAATATCGCTTGAGGATTTGCGAATATTTCTGAAAAACATCAGAATTTCGTTTTCAATACATCTTGCGGCATAGGTTGCAAGGCGGATTTTTTTGTCTGGCTTAAAGGTGGAAACCGCCTTTATAAGACCGATAGTACCAATGGATATTAGGTCATCTGGCTCAGCACCCGAGGCATAATATTTTTTTGTAATATGTGCTACAAGCCGTAAATTATGTTCAATCAGCTTGTTTCTGGCATCATTGTCACCGTTACGGCTTTTTTCCAAAAGCTCCTTTTCGGCCTTTGATGAGAGGGGCGGCGGGAAGGAACCACTGCTTGTGACATGCAGTGCGAAATAATAAATATTTGCAGCTAATTGCAGAAGAAGTTGAAGCATAAAAAACACACCTTTTAATCTTTTTAAAAGGATATGTTTGACAGCTTGGGCAAAATGTTAAAAACCTTAAAATTGCCAGTGTAAAGAAAAAACGGAATCTCTTAAAAGAAAGAGATTCCGTCGTTTATTAAAAGAGGCCTGTAATTTTGCCGTTTTCGTCAATGTCTATACGCTCTGCGGCAGGTGCTTTTGGAAGACCGGGCATTGTCATAATGTCACCCGTTAGAGCTACTATAAAGCCGGCACCTGCAGAAATTTTAAGGTTTCTAACCGTTACGGTAAAGTTTTCAGGTGCACCGAGTTTAGTCGGGTCGTCAGAAAAGCTGTACTGTGTTTTTGCCATACAAATTGGACAATCGCCGAAGCCCATTTCTGTAAGCTTTGCGGCTTGCTTTTTGGCGTTGGGAGTAAGTACTGCACCGTCACCGCCGTAAATCTTTTTGACAATGGCGTCGATTTTTTCTTCAATGGTAAGCTCAGTGTCATAGCTGAAAGTAAAGTCGCCCTTTTCTTCTTCACAAAGGCGAACAACCTCTTTTGCTAACTCCTCACCGCCTTTGCCGCCCTCTGCCCAAACGGTGGAGAGAACAACATTAACACCTAAAGCCTTGCACTTTTCAATAATGAAGTTAATTTCATTGTCAGTGTCGGTGGGGAAGCGGTTAACTGCAACCACACAAGGAAGCTTGTAAACATTTTTAATGTTGGAAACATGGCGAAGTAGGTTCGGAACACCTTTTTCCAAAGCTTCGAGATTTTCCTCACCCAAAGCTTTTTTGTCAAGTCCGCCGTGCATTTTAAGGGCGCGAACAGTAGCAACCATAACAACTGCGCTAGGTGTTAGTCCAGCCATACGGCACTTAATATCAAGGAACTTTTCGGCACCCAAATCTGCACCGAAGCCAGCCTCTGTAATAGCATAATCGCCAAGCTTTAATGCCATTTTGGTGGCAGTAACACTGTTACAACCGTGGGCAATGTTAGCAAAAGGACCACCGTGAACCAATGCGGGGGTACCCTCAAGAGTTTGCACAAGGTTTGGTTTAATAGCATCCTTTAAAAGGGTAGCCATAGCACCGGCAGCGTTAAGCTGACCGGCAGTTACGGGCTCGTCATTAAAGTTGTAGCCAACAATTATGTTGGAAAGTCGCTTTTTAAGGTCGGTAATGTCGGAGGAAAGACAAAGCACTGCCATAATTTCACTGGCAACGGTAATGTCAAAGCCGTCCTCACGAGGAACGCCGTTCACTTTTCCACCAAGACCGTCGGTAACAAAACGAAGCTGACGGTCATTCATATCAACACAACGCTTCCAAGTAATACGGCGAACATCAATACCCAAAGCATTTCCTTGGTGAATGTGGTTGTCAAGCATAGCGGCAAGCAGGTTGTTAGCAGCACCGATTGCGTGGAAGTCACCGGTGAAATGCAGGTTAATGTCCTCCATAGGTACTACCTGTGCATAACCGCCGCCGGCGGCACCGCCCTTAATACCGAAAACAGGACCAAGCGAAGGCTCTCTTAAAGCCACACAAACATTTTTGCCGATTCTTGTCATACCGTCTGCAAGACCGATTGTGGTAGTGGTCTTACCTTCACCTGCGTGGGTGGGGGTAATAGCAGTTACCAAAATAAGTTTGCCGTTTTCTTTAGTTGTTTCTTTAGCAAGTGAAAGGTCGATTTTTGCCTTGTAATTACCGTATTGCTCGAGGTATTTCTTGTCAATGCCTGCCTTTTCGGCAATCTCGGTTATAGGTTTCATTTCGCATTGTTGAGCGATTTCAATATCGGTTAAAAAAGCCATTTTAATTACTCCTTACTTAAAGTATTTAACAGCGGATTTAAACATCTTAATATCGTAGTCACCGTAAACGTTCTTATAAAGGCCGTTACCCCAACGCTCACTGTGACCCATTTTGCCAAATACTCTGCCGTCGGGGGAGGTAATACCCTCAATAGCGTACATCGAGTCATTGGGGTTAAAGTGAACATCACTGGTGGCATTGCCGTTAAGGTCAACATACTGTGTAGCAATCTGTCCGTTCCTAGCCAGTTCCTTAATTAGTTCCTCGGAAGCTAAGAAGCGACCCTCACCATGGGAAATTGGAACATTGTAAATATCACCAACATTAGTCGCGGCTAGCCATGGTGATTTGTTAGAAGCAATTCTGGTACGAACAATTCTTGACTGGTGTCTGCCGATGGTGTTAAATGTAAGTGTCGGGCAGTTTTCGTCCGTGTCGATGATTTTGCCGTAGGGTACAAGACCTAATTTAATTAGTGCTTGGAAGCCGTTACAAATACCGCACATAAGTCCATCTCTGTTATCAAGCAAATCGGTTACGGCACTCTTAACGGCACCGTTACGGAAGAACGCAGTAATAAACTTACCGCTACCATCAGGCTCGTCACCGCCAGAAAAACCGCCGGGAACGAATATCATTTGACTGCTCTTAACCTTGCTTGCAAAATCCTCAACCGAGCGGGCAATACCGTCGCTGGAAAGATTGTTAATAACAAAGATTTCGGGGTCAGCACCGGCGTCACACATAGCCTTTGCAGAGTCAAACTCACAGTTGGTACCGGGGAATACGGGGATTAATACTTTAGGTGTTGCTACCTTAATTGCGGGAGCAATACGGCTTGTAGCCATATACTCGAAATTCTCCATAGGAGTTTTTCTGTCGGGGATATTGCACTTAAATACGCTTTCAAGCTTGTTTTCGTAGGTGTTTAGAAGCTCACTCAATACTACTTCCTCATCACCAAGTTTGATTTTACCGCAGTCGCAAACAGTACCCAGAACTACTGCATCGTCCACATCCTCGGTAACCTCAAGAATAAAGCTTCCGTAGTTGTAGCCGAATATTGCCTTGTTGTCGATACTGTCCTCGAACTTAAAGCCCAGACCATTACCAAAGCACATTTTCATTACTGCTTCACCAATACCGCCGTAGGTGGGAGTATAAGCTGAAGCTACAATGCCCTTACGCATAAGCTCGGTAACGCGGTTAAATATTCTGATTTGTGAAG
Organism: Clostridia bacterium; assembly: GCA_017434895.1. Taxonomy (GTDB): domain Bacteria; phylum Bacillota; class Clostridia; order Oscillospirales; family Acutalibacteraceae; genus UBA737. The sequence goes on along the minus strand of JAFSGB010000037.1, from coordinate 28,481 downwards.
CGGTGTCAGGTAGGTTGTCTCCGTTATAAATAGGACTAAGTGTAACTACCTTGTTGCCGGCCTTTTTAAACTCAGGGGAGATAATGTTCTGCACCTTATCGGTTGTAATCGCAAAGGAAACAAGTGTAGGAGGAACATCCAAATCCTCAAATGTACCGCTCATTGAGTCCTTACCTCCGATAGAGCCGATGCCGTATTCCTTTTGCGCCTTGAATGCGCCAAGTAAAGCAGCTAAGGGCTTACCCCAACGCTTACCGTCCTTACCAGGACGCTCAAAATACTCTTGGAATGTAAGGTAAACATCCTCGAAACTACCGCCAGTAGCAATCAGTTTTGATACCGACTCAATGACTGCCAAATAAGCACCGTGGTAGGGACTAAGCTCGGTGATAAAGGGGTTGTAACCCCAAGACATAATTGAGCAGTCGTCGGTATGCTTTTTCTCAACAGAGATTTTCTGTACCATAGCTTGGATGGGCGTGAGCTGATGCTTACCGCCAAAGGGCATAAGCACTGTGCCTGCACCGATGGTAGAGTCAAACTGCTCGGAAAGACCACGCTTAGAGCAAGCGTTCAGGTCGTTTGCCAATCGCTCCATATTTTCCTTAAAGCCGCCCTCAATAATTCTCTCGTAATCCTTAGGCGCTTCGGGGGTAATATTAATATGCTTTTCAGCGCCATTGGAATTTAGAAACTCGCGGCTAATGTCAACAATGGTGTTGCCATTCCAAACCATTGTAAGACGTGGCTCAGCCACAATGTCGGCAACCTTAACAGCTTGTAGGTTTTCTTCACTTGCAAGTGCCATAAACTTATCGATATTTTCTTTTTCAATAACAACAGCCATTCTTTCCTGAGATTCACTGATTGCAAGCTCGGTACCGTCAAGACCGTCATACTTCTTAGGAACGGCATTAAGGTCGATTAGCAAACCGTCTGCCAGCTCACCGATAGCAACAGACACGCCGCCGGCACCAAAGTCGTTACAACGCTTAATCATAAGACAGGCTTCCTTGTTACGGAAAAGTCTTTGAAGCTTTCGCTCTTCTGGAGCATTACCCTTTTGAACCTCTGCACCACAGGATTCAAGGGACTCTAATGTATGAGATTTAGAGGAACCGGTAGCGCCTCCGCAACCGTCACGACCGGTGGAGCCGCCAAGGAGGATTACAACATCACCGGGGGCAGGAACCTCACGGCGAACATTTTCTGCTGGTGCGGCGGCAACAACAGCGCCAATTTCCATTCTCTTTGCGGCATAGCCGTCGTGGTAAAGTTCGTCAACAATACCGGTAGCAAGACCGATTTGGTTACCATAGGAGGAATAACCGTCAGCCGCGGTGGTAACAATTTTTCTTTGGGGAAGCTTACCCTTCATTGTTTCACTAACGCTCTTTAAGGGGTCGGCAGCACCCGTAACACGCATAGCGCCATAAACATAGCTTCTGCCCGAAAGGGGGTCGCGAATAGCACCGCCGATACATGTAGCGGCACCGCCAAAGGGCTCGATTTCTGTTGGGTGGTTGTGGGTTTCGTTCTTAAAGAGAAGTAGCCAAGGCTCGCTTACTCCGTCAACCTCGACATCAATTTTAACGGTACAAGCGTTGATTTCCTCGGACTCGTCAAGCTTTGGTAGCTTACCTTCTTTTTTAAGGTAACGTACTGCCAAGGTGGCAATATCCATAAGGCAGATAGGCTTAGTTCTGCCCAACTCCTTACGGGTAGCAATATAATCGTCGTATGCATCTTGAAGAAGCTTGTCCTCAAAGGTGCAGTTATCAATATTTGTAAGGAATGTGGTATGACGGCAGTGGTCAGACCAGTAGGTGTCAATCATACGAATTTCTGTAATAGTGGGGTTGCGATGCTCACTTTTAAAGTAGTCTTGGCAGAACTTGATATCGTCGTTATCCATTGCAAGACCGTAGCTTTTAACAAAATCTGCAAGATCCTGTGAATCCAAGTCAATAAAGCCGTCCAAAGTTTCAACAGTGGTAGGAATGTCGTAGTTTGTTTTAAGGGTTTCCGGCTTTTCGAGGGTCGCAATTCTTGCCTCAACAGGGTTTACAACAAACTTTTTAATTTCGGCCAGTTCACTATCACTAATATCACCGTAAAGCATATAAACCTTAGCGGTGCGTACTCTTGGACGTTCACCTTGAGAGATAATTTGAATACACTGTGCAGCAGAGTCGGCTCTTTGGTCGAACTGACCGGGCAAAAATTCTACTGCAAACATTTGGTTTGCATCATTTTCAAGCTCTGCGTATGTAATGTCAAGCTGGGGCTCGGAAAAAACAGTGCCAACAGCATAATCAAAAAGTTCTTTTTCGATATTATCCACATCATAGCGATTAACAATTCTAACATCCTTGACCGAGCTAATCTGCAAAAGACCGTTAATTTCCTTTAAAAGGCCGCGGGCTTCGTTGGCAAGTTCTTTTTTCTTTTCAACAAATATACGGTATACCATTTTTTATTCTCCTTTGATAGCTTTTAGTGCCTTAGCACCTATATCATTACGCCAAAAGGCATTCTCAAACTGAACAAGCTTCAAATTTTCGTAAGCCTTACCTAAAGCGGTTTCGAGGTTTTCGGCAGTGTCGGTAACACCTAAAACTCTGCCACCGGCGGTTTTAAGAATACCGTCCTCTAATCTTGCACCGGCAATATAAACCTTGTCGGCGATGCTGTTGTCAATTTTAAGTTCAAATCCACTTTCGTATTTTTCAGGGTATCCCTTAGATGCCATAACCACGCAAGCGGCGGCACCCTTTGAGAATTTAACCTCGGTCTCTGCAAGTGTTCCGTTTGTTGTAGCTTGCATTATTGTAAATAGGTCACTCTCCAAAAGTGGCAAAACAACCTGAGTTTCGGGGTCTCCAAAACGGCAGTTGTATTCAATAACCTTGGGGCCTTTTTCTGTAAGCATCAGTCCAAAGTAAAGGCAGCCCTTAAAACTTCTGTTTTCACTGTTCATAGCGTTAATGGTAGGCAGGAAAATTGTTTCCATACATTGCTTTGCTATATCCTTAGTATAATAAGGGTTAGGAGCCACAGTTCCCATACCGCCGGTGTTAAGACCCTTATCTCCGTCAAGTGCGCGCTTGTGGTCCATAGAGGAAACCATTGGCTTTAAAGTCTTGCCGTCGCAAAAAGCCAAAACCGATACCTCGGGTCCGGTTAGGAACTCTTCGATTACGATATTGCTACCGCTTTCGCCAAAAACCTTATCTTCCATCATAGAAATAACGGCGTTTTTAGCATCCTCTAGGGTTTCAGCAATTATAACGCCTTTACCCAGAGCCAAGCCGTCTGCCTTAATAACAGTAGGAATGGGAGCAGTTTCGAGATATTTTAAAGCCTCATCTTTGTCATTAAAAACCTCATACTCGGCAGTCGGAATATTATATTTTTTCATAAGGTTCTTTGAAAAGACCTTACTACCCTCAATAATAGCTGCTCTTTTATTAGGACCGAAGCAGGGAATACCCGCATCACTCAAAGCATCAACTGCGCCTAAGACCAGTGGGTCGTCGGGCGCTACAACTGCATAGTCAATGTTATTTGCTTTTGCAAATTCAACCTGCGCTTCTATGTCCTTAGCGCCAATATTAACGAGTGTAGCATCGTCTTTCATACCGCCGTTACCGGGCAAAGCAAAGATTTCGGTTATAGACTTATTTTCTTTAAGCTTTTTAATTATGGCGTGCTCACGACCGCCGCCGCCTACTACCATTACTTTCATATTACTTCTCCTTACATAGGGTTAATGCCTCCCCGAAAAATCGGGAAGGCTTGTTTAATTAATAAATGGGGAAATTAGCACAGAGAGATTGTACCTCATCGGAAATTTCCGACTTTTTAGCATCAAAATCGTTAACTGCAAGGGTTATCCAGTTTGCAATCTTGCTCATTTGAGCCTCTTTAAAGCCACGGGTTGTAACTGCGGGTGTGCCGAGACGAACACCGCTTGTAACAAAGGGACTTTGCGGGTCGTTGGGAACGGTGTTTTTATTAGCGGTAATGTGAACCTCGTCAAGACGGTGTTCAAGTTCTTTACCGGTAATTCCGTTCTTAATTAATTTCAAAAGCATAAGATGGTTGTCGGTACCGTTTGAAACGATTTCCAAGCCGTTTTTCTTTAAACCGTCACACAAAGCGGCGGCATTTAAAACTACTTGGTGCTGATATTCTTTAAATTCGGGGGTTAAAGCCTCGCCCAAAGCTACTGCTTTAGCAGCAATAATATGCATTAAGGGACCACCTTGGGTTCCGGGAAATACTGCCTTGTTGATTTTAGTGTAAATCTCTTCGTCGTTGCATAAAATCATACCGCCACGAGGACCTCTGAGGGTTTTATGGGTGGTGGTGGTTACAACATGGGCATAGGAAACGGGGGAGGGATGCTCTCCTGCGGCAATAAGACCCGCAATATGAGCCATATCAACCATAAGGTATGCGCCTACCTCGTCGGCAATCTCACGGCAACGTGGAAAATCAATAACTCTTGAATAAGCCGAAGCACCTACAACAATTAGTTTAGGTTTGCATTCAAGGGCGATTTTACGCATTTCGTCATAATCAATGGTTTCGGTTTCATTATTGACACCATAAGGTACAATATTGAAATACTTACCCGAAATGTTAACGGGAGAGCCGTGGGAAAGGTGACCACCCTGTTGTAAATTCATACCCATAACGGTGTCACCAGGTTGTAAAAGTGCAAAGAATGTAGCAAGGTTGGCATTGGCACCACTATGGGGCTGAACATTGGCAAAATTACAACCGAAAACCTCACAAGCACGCTTTCTTGCAATTTCCTCTACAATATCAACGCACTGGCAACCGCCGTAGTATCTCTTGCCGGGGTAACCCTCGGCGTATTTATTTGTAAGAACACCGCCGGCGGCGAGTAAAACTGCCTTGGATACAATGTTTTCCGAAGCAATTAGCTCAATATTGTGTTGTTGTCTTTCAAGTTCTTTATTACAAGCATCAAAAACCTCGGTATCAAAGTTTTTTAGTTCGTCAAAAAAGTTCATATATTTTCTCCTTAAAACTAATGGTGGAAAAGTCTCATTCCGGTGAATGCCATTGCAATGCCGTATTTATTACAGCATTCAATTACTGCATCGTCACGAATGGAACCGCCTGGCTCGGCAATGTAGGAAACACCGCTACGGAAAGCACGCTCAATATTATCGTCAAAGGGGAAGAAAGCGTCACTGCCTAATGCTACTCCGCTGATAGTGGAAAGATAAGCCTTAATATCGTCGTCGTTTAAAGGATCAGGCTTAGCGGTAAAATATTTCTGCCAGTTACCCTCGGCACAAACATCCTCCTCATTTCTGTTAATGTAACCATCAATTACATTGTCTCTGGTAGGACGGGCAATATCAGCCTTAAACGGAAGATTTAGCACCTTGTCGTGCTGACGCAAAAACCAAGTGTCAGCTTTACTACCGGCAAGACGGGTACAGTGGATTCTGGACTGTTGACCGGCGCCAACACCGATAGCCTGACCGTCAACCGCAAAGCATACAGAATTGGACTGTGTATACTTTAAGGTGATAAGAGAAATTATAAGGTCACGCTTTGCACTGTCTGGAAGCTCCTTGTTTTCGGTCACAAGGTTCTGGAGTAATTCCTCGTTAATCTTAAATTCGTTACGACCTTGCTCAAAGGAAATACCATATACTTGTTTTGTTTCGGTGGGAGCAGGAACATAATTTGGATCAATTTTAACAATATTATAGTTTCCGTTTCTTTTAGATTTTAAAATTTCCAAAGCTTCTGGGTCGTAATCGGGAGCGATTATACCATCGGAAACCTCGCGCTTAATAAGAATCGCAGTGGTAACATCGCACTTTTCGGAAAGCGCTACCCAGTCACCAAAGGAGCACATACGATCGGTACCTCTGGCTCTGGCATAAGCACAGGCAAGGGGAGAATCGTCAAGACCCTCTATATCGTCCACAAAGCAAGCTTTTTTAAGCTTATCCGACAGGGGTGTACCAACTGCGGCGCTTGTGGGGCTTACGTGTTTAAAGGAAGTAACTGCAGGAAGTCCCAGAGCTTCCTTTAATTCCTTAACCAGTTGCCAAGAGTTAAAGGCATCTAGAAAATTGATGTAACCGGGTCTGCCACAGAGAATTTCAATGGGAAGCTCGGACCCGTCTGCCATAAAGATTTTGGAGGGCTTTTGGTTGGGGTTACAACCGTATTTAAGTTCAAATTCTTTCATTTTGGTACTCCTTATTTATTCTTATTAATTATGATTTCTGTAGGCTCGCTGCCGTCAAGTGGAATTTGGCGAACAAACAAAGAAACCTTGTTATCGTTATTCAAGTTTTTCCAACAAAGATCCGCAAGCTCTTTTGCGGTGTTGGGAAGTGAAACCTCCTCCGGCTCACCGTAAAATGACGGAATTGGATTTCCGTCACACTTGTATGTATGAATAAAGTGACCGATGCCATCCTCAGGGGTGTAATTATAAAAATATCTGTTACAATGGGGTCTGCCGTTGGAACTTTTCAAAATTGATAGCTTGTAGGTAAACATTTCTTTCTGGAAGCCGTAGTATAAAGCACCCGAAATACGCGGTGTGTAATTGGGACAATCGTCCTCATACTCACGTGTGTAAAGAGCATCCTCAAAGGTTTTACCCTCTTTAAGATAATAGTAAATAGTGTTTGTTTGGTCACCGTTTGTGATAATATCGGTATCGCCGAGCTTTAGGTAGGGGTTGTAAATAATAAGATGCGGGTCGGAAAGCTTACTTTCGTCAAAAGCCTTGGTTCTCATACCGCCTTCAAAGCGTTCAAAAATGCGGTTACGACTGTTCTCGCTTCTACCCATAATGAAATAAGCAATAAGTGCGGATTTGCCGTCAGCCGATTTTCCTATAACAATACCTCTGCCGGGGTAGGTGTTTTCGCTAAGTAGAGTTTTCAAATCAAATAAAGCCATATTACTCACCTTTCAGTTGATTACATACTTTTTCGAGAGACAGTGGAAGTATTTTCCACTCGGCCTCCTGCATAACTCGTTTTTGTAAAATCTCGGGGGTGTCACCCTCCTTAATTTCCACTGCCTTTTGCATTATAATTTTTCCGCCGTCGGGGATTTCGTTAACAAAGTGTACGGTAGCGCCTGTCACCTTAACGCCGTACTCTAATGCCGCCTCGTGAACGCGGAGTCCGTAAAAGCCTTTTCCGCAAAAGGAGGGGATAAGCGAGGGGTGAACGTTAATAATTCTGTCGGCAAAGTGGGATGTGAATTTCTCACTTAAAATACACATAAAACCGGCAAGAACAATAATGTTGGTGCCGTTTTCCTCTAAAATGCTGATAAGCTCGGTTTCAAATTTATCGCCCAGCTCTTTTTTATTGCAAACCGCGGTTTTAATACCCGCTTTTTTGGCACGCTCCAGAGCGAAAGCGTCGGGATTGTTGGAAATTACAAGGGAAATTTCACCGCTTTTTATAATTCCCGAGCTTTGGGCATCAATTAGTGCTTGCAGATTGGTGCCGCCGCCCGAAACCAAAACAGAAATTTTAGCCTTCATTATAGAATTACCTTTTCGTCAGACTTAATGATTTCGCCGATTATGTAAGCATCATCCTCGCCGTTAGCCTTAAGAATTTCTAGTGCCTTGGGGGCATCTTCCTTGGCTACAACAATGCTCATACCAACACCCATATTAAAGGTGTTGAACATATCACGTTCGGAAATGTTGCCAGTCTTTGCAATAAGGTCAAAGATAGGCAGAACCTTAACGGCATTTTTGTCAATCTTGGCACAGAAGCCATCGGGAATACTTCTCGGAATATTTTCATAGAAGCCGCCGCCGGTAATGTGGGAAATGGCACGAACTTTAACATTGTCAAGTAAAGCTAAAACAGGCTTAACATAAATCTTTGTTGGGGTAAGAAGTGTCTCACCCAAAGACTTACCACCCAAAGCTTCAACGGGGGAAACAAGGTCGCAGTTTTCAACATCAAACACCTTGCGAACAAGAGAAAATCCGTTTGAATGAACACCGCTTGAGGTAAGAGCAATTACAACGTCGCCCTTCTCCATAGTAGTGTTATCAATGATTTTTTTCTTGTCGACAATACCTACCGAGAAGCCTGCAAGGTCATAGTCGTCTATCGGCATCATTCCGGGGTGCTCGGCAGTCTCACCGCCTATGAGTGCGGCTCCCGATTGAACACAGCCCTCTGCCACACCGCTTACAATTGCAGCGATTTTTTCCGGAATATTCTTTCCGCAAGCAATGTAATCTAAGAAAAACAGAGGCTTAGCACCGACACAGATAATGTCATTTACACACATTGCAACGGCATCAATGCCGATAGTGTCGTGCTTATCAAGTAAAATTGCAAGCTTAACTTTGGTGCCGCAACCGTCTGTACCGCTAACGAGAACAGGCTCTTCCATTCCGGAAATGGGTAAACCAAAGCAACCGCCAAAGCCGCCTACATCATCGAGACAACCCTCGTTCTTGGTTCTTGCTATATGCTTTTTCATAAGTTCTACTGCTTTGTAGCCCGCAGTAATGTCAACGCCGGCTGCAGCGTAGCTTTCAGATTTAGAATTGTTATGCATAATTTTTAACTCCTTTAATTTTTAACCTTTACCGTTCCAACAGTAGGTGCAAAGTTTGTCCTCAGGAAGCCCAACTGCCTCGATTATTCCTTTAAGTGACTGGAATTCAAGGGAAGCAAAATTAAACTTGTCGCAAATTGCTTTTCTAAGTGCTTTACCTCTTTCGGTGGTACCGTCACTATATTCGTCAATATACTTAAAGCCTTCTTGACCCTCAAGCTCAAGAATAATTTGACGGGAAATAAGGTCTAAATCGTTTGTTATTCTTGTAAATGCCAAGTATTTACAACCGTACATAATCGGGGGACATGCCGACCTCATATGTACCGATTTAGCACCGTTACTATAAAGAAAATCAACCGTTTCTTTAAGCTGGGTGCCTCTGACTATTGAATCGTCAACAAAAAGCAGATTTTTGTTTGTAATTAAATCGTTGACGGGAATTTGCTTCATTTTAGCTACGCGGTTTCTTTCCTTTTGGCTGGTGGGGATAAAGCTTCTTGCCCAAGTAGGTGTGTACTTAATAAATGCACGGGCAAAGTGCTTGCCACTTTCATTTGCGTAGCCAATAGCGTGGGGTGTGCCCGAATCAGGAACACCGCCTACATAATCAATGTCGTCTGTGAACTGGGCGTATTTGTCGTTCCTTGCCATAATTGCGCCGTTGCGGTAACGCATTATTTCGACGTTAATACCCTCGTAGCAAGAATTAGGGAAACCAAAATAGCTCCAAAGAAAGGCGCAGATTTTCATTTCTTGTTTAGACTCTGCTAAAACGGTAAGACTTTCGGGCGTAAGCTCTACAATTTCACCTGGACCAAGCTCCTTTACCACTTCATAGCCCGTCTTGTCAATGGCAAAGGACTCAAAAGAAACGCAGTGGCCACTTTCGTTTTTTCCGATAATCACGGGGATACGCCCCAGTAAATCACGGGCGGCAATAATATCACCGTTGTCTCTTAAAATAAGTATCGAAGCAGTACCCTCAATGCTTTCTTGAGCAAAACGGATACCCTCCGCAAAGTTACTTTTTTGGTTAATAAGGCAAGCTACAAGCTCGGTGGAATTAATTCTGCTACCGGTCATGGTGCTAAACTGTCCTACATTGTCTGTAAGATAGTGCTTAATAAGCTCCTCGGAATTGTTAATGCGACCTATAACACAGATGGCGTATGTTCCCAGATTTGAACGGAACATTAATGGTTGAGGGTCAAAGTCACTAATACAGCCTATTGCCGAGGTGCCCCGCATTTCGTGTAATACATCGTCGAATTTAGTTCTAAAGGGTGAGTTCTGAATGTTATGAATTTCACGCTGAAGTCCAAACTCGCTGTCATAAGCTGCCATACCGCCGCGGCGAGTGCCTAAATGAGAATGGTAGTCGGTTCCGAAAAATACATCGGAAATAGCATCGCTTTTACTGACTACGCCAAAAAATCCGCCCATATTTGTCTCCTTTTAAAAACGTCTAAAAAATATCTCAAGGCCGGCACCGATCAGGGCGTCAGCCTTTGAGTAGTTCAAATTATTATTATGCAAAGAAAAGCTTGGAAAGGGTCATTGGGTCAATGTACTCGCCGTCTTTATAAACACGCATATTGCCTGAAGCGATTTCGTCAATAAGCATTACGTTGCCCTCTGGGTCGTAGCCAAACTCAAACTTAATGTCATAAAGGTCAAGACCCTTTTCCTTTAAATCGTCAGCAACGATTTTGGTAATATCCTGGGTCATTTTTTTCATATCGTCATATTGCTTATCGGTCATAACACCCAAGGCCACAAGAGCGTCCTTGGTTACGAGGGGGTCGCCCTTTTCGTCATTCTTAAAGGTCATTTCAACATAAGCGGGAAGATCGCTACCCTCGGCAATGTAATCACCGTAACGGCGAATAAAACTGCCAACCGCCTTGTAGCGGCAGATAACCTCAAGACCTTTGCCGAAAACCTTTGCGGGGAGAACCTCCATTGTGGTGGTGTCAAGGTCGGCATCAACATAATGAGTCTTAATACCTGCGGCATTGATTTTCTCAAAGAAATAAATTGACATACGAAGGTTAACGTCACCAACACCGTCAATAGTAATTCCAACCTGGTTTTCGCCCGGGTCAAAAACGCCGTCTTTACCGGTGCAATCATCCTTAAACAAAAGTAGGCAGTTGCCGTTTTCCAGCTCATAAACGTTTTTGGTTTTTCCGGTGTAAAGTAGTTTCTTTTCCATTTTCAAGACTCCTTTAAATAAAATTAAAGCTGTGAAGCTATAGTAACATCTTTTGTGAGGATTGCCTCGGCATCGGCCTTACGCTTGGCATCTAGCTTGTCCGCAAGTTCTTTATCCTCAAGGCTTAGCATTTGAATACAAAGTAGTGCGGCGTTAACAGCGCCATTTACTGCAACAGTTGCAACCGGAATACCCGAGGGCATCTGTACGGTGGAAAGTAAAGCATCCATTCCGCCAAGTCCGCCACTGGCAATGGGAATACCTACAACGGGAATAGTGGTGTTTGCGGCAATAGCGCCTGCCAAATGAGCCGCCATTCCTGCGGCGCATATTATTGCACCGAAACCGCTTTCGCGTGCGTTAACACTAAAATTCCTTGCCTCCACAGGGGTTCTGTGAGCAGAGAATATGTGAACCTCGTAAGGAATATCAAATGCCTTGAGGGTATCAACAGCCTTTTGTACAATAGGCAAATCGCTATCGCTTCCCATAATGATACCAATTTTTTTCATTTTCTTTCTCCTTAAAATCAAAAATAGGCACACTTATCTACCGCACAAAACGGTGTAAAGTGAGCCCAGACGGTCGGCAATATAAGTTCTTTGATTCGTGTGGTGAGCTCCACTTATCCGTCAGTCCCAAAGAACATCAAAATTACGAAGTTTATTTTAACACAAAGCGACTTTTTTGTCAACGAATTTAATATATTTTTATTATATAATCACAATGAACTTTACATAATAAAATATTTTTGTGAAATTTGCAAAAAACAAACAAGTAGTGAACATTTTAAAAAAATATTTTTAACCCTATTGACTTTTACTGACTTTCGTGTATAATTGTATTTAAAGTTAAATTTTGGGAGGAAAATATAATGAACATTAAACCTTTAGCTGATAATGTTGTGCTTAAAGCCGCAAAGGCAGAGGAAACCACCAAAAGCGGTATTGTGTTGACATCTGCCGCTCAAGAAAAACCTCAAATCGCTGAGGTTGTAGCTGTAGGCGAGGGTGGACTCGTTGACGGCAAGGAGGTTAAAATGACCGTAAAAGTTGGCGACAAGGTTATCGCCGCCAAGTATTCAGGAACTGATATTAAAATTGACGGGGAAGAGTATACCATTATCCGTCAGTCCGATATTTTAGCTATTGTAGAATAAGGAGTGTGTAATTATGGCTAAGAATATTATTTTCGGCGAAGAAGCTCGCAAATCGTTACAAACCGGTGTTGACAAGCTTGCAAATGCAGTTAAGGTAACATTGGGTCCTAAGGGCAGAAATGTTGTACTTGACAAAAAATACGGCTCACCCCTAATTACAAATGACGGTGTGACCATTGCCAAGGAAATCGAGCTTGAAGACCCCTTTGAAAATATGGGAGCTCAGCTTGTTAAAGAGGTTTCGGTTAAGACCAACGATGCCGCAGGTGATGGTACTACCACCGCCACTGTTTTAGCACAGGCTCTTATTAACGAGGGTATGAAAAATGTTGCCGCAGGTGCCAACCCAATGGTTGTTAAGCGTGGCATTAAGCTAGCAGTTGACAAGGCGGTTGAAACCGTTATCAACAATTCCAAAAAGGTTAGCGGCTCGGACGATATCGCCCGTGTTGCCACGGTTTCCTCCGGTGACGAGGAAATCGGTAACCTTATTGCCGATGCTATGAGCAAGGTAACCGCTGACGGTGTTATTACTGTTGAGGAGTCAAAGACTGCCGAGACCTATTCCGAGGTGGTTGAGGGTATGCAGTTTGACCGTGGTTATATTACCCCTTATATGGCAACCGATACAGATAAAATGGAAGCTGTTTTAGACGATGCTTTCATTCTTATAACCGACAAGAAAATTGCCAATATTCAGGAAATTTTGCCCGTTTTGGAGCAAATTGTGCAGGCCGGCAAAAAGCTTTTAATTATTGCTGAGGATATCGAGGGTGAGGCTCTTTCTACCCTTATTGTTAACAAGCTTCGCGGTACCTTTACCTGTGTTGCAGTAAAAGCCCCCGGATTTGGTGACAGACGTAAGGAGATGCTTCGTGATATTGCAATTCTTACCGGCGGTCAGGTTATCAGCGAGGAATTGGGTCTTGAACTTAAGGATACAGATATGTCTCAGCTTGGACGTGCCCGTCAGGTTAAGGTTTCTAAGGAAAACACTATTATTGTTGACGGTGCAGGCGATTCTCAAATGATTAAGGACAGGATTGGTCAAATCCGTAACGAAATTGAGGTTACCACCTCTGATTTTGATAGAGAAAAGCTACAGGAAAGACTTGCAAAGCTTTCGGGCGGTGTGGCAGTAATTAAGGTTGGTGCCGCTACAGAAATTGAAATGAAGGAGAAAAAGCTTCGCATCGAGGATGCTCTTTCTGCTACAAAAGCTGCAGTTGAGGAAGGTATCGTTGCCGGCGGCGGTGTAGCACTTATTAACGCTATCCCTGCAGTTTCCTCTTTGCTTGATACTGTTGAGGGTGACACCAAAACCGGTATAAATATTGTTCTTAAAGGACTTGAGGCTCCTATCAGACAGATAGCACTTAACTGTGGACTTGAAGGTTCGGTTATTATTGATAAAATAATTTCTGCCGACAAGGTGAATTATGGCTTTGATGCCGCAAAGGAAACCTATACCGATATGCTCGAAGCCGGAATCGTTGACCCGACAAAGGTTACACGTTCGGCTTTACAGAATGCCGCTTCGGTTGCCGCAATGGTGCTTACAACCGAAAGCTTAGTTGCCGACAAGCCTGAGGATGTTGCCGCTGCTAATGCTGCAGCTGCCGCAGCCGCCGCAGGCGGAATGTACTAATTTAGATATTATACATTAGATCTTAAATGTTAGAGAAGGTCTGCTCAAACGAGCAGACCTTTTTGTTTGAGGAAAGAAACAACTCCTTGAAAATCAGAATTAGCTATTGTATAATTAAAGTTATTAAAAGCTTGTGTTTTGGAGGCAAAACTATGATTTACACCTTAACGCTTAATCCGGCTATTGATTATGTGGTTTTTCTCGATAAATTTAATATAGGCGAAATTAATCGCTCGCAAACCGAAAAACTATTTTTTGCAGGCAAGGGTATTAATGTTTCCTTTGTTTTAAACGAACTTGGTGTAAAATCAGTTGCAACGGGGTTTATTGCCGGTTTTACAGGTGAAGCTCTTGAAAAAGCAGTTGAAAACGAAAATATTAAAAGTGGTTTTGTGAGGCTGAAAAACGGCAACACAAGGATTAATCTTAAGCTTCGTCATGGTAACGAAACTGACATTAACACAAACGGCCCGTATGTTGAAAATAGCGATATTCAAAGGCTATACAAAAAACTTGATACTTTAAATTCGGGTGATTTTTTGGTGCTTTCGGGCAGTGTTCCCAAGACCTTACCGAATAATATTTACGAAATTATAATGGAAAGGCTTGAGGGTAGGGGTGTTCGCTTTATAGTTGATGCTGAGAAAGAACTTCTTCTAAATACCTTAAAGTACAAGCCTTTTTTGGTAAAGCCTAATACCTATGAGTTGGGTGAAATGTTCGGCGTTAAAATCAGCGTCGATGAGCAAGTGTCAGAATATGCCGAAAAGCTTAAGGAAATGGGTGCTCAAAATGTTTTGGTATCCATGGGGGAAAAGGGTGCACTTTTGTTTGACGAAGTCGGCAAACAGCATTTCGTGGCGGCACATACGGGCAAAGCTATAAACACTGTGGGAGCAGGGGACTCAATGCTGGCAGGCTTCCTTGCCGGTTATATACTGAAAAATAATTTTGACTATGCACTAAAATTGGGTTCTGCTTCGGGCAGTGCCACCGCCTTTAGTGAGGGTTTGGCGAATAAAGAACAAATTTATAAATTGATGTAATAAAATAAGCCGTTGAGTATTAAGCTCAACGGCTATTAAAATATCAATTTAGAAAATACTGTAACTTACGATTAAGCCGGCGAAAACAATGGAAACCATTGAAAGAAGCTTAATTAAAATATTAATTGCGGGGCCTGCAGTGTCTTTAAAGGGGTCGCCCACAGTGTCGCCAACAACGGCGGCCTTGTGCTGGTCACTGCCCTTGCCGTCGTGAGCGCCGCTTTCAATATACTTTTTGGCATTATCCCAAGCACCGCCGGAGTTGGACATAAAGATTGCAAGTAAGAAACCACTGGCAGTAGCGCCTGCAAGCATTCCCACAACACCATGGT
This sequence comes from Clostridia bacterium, assembly GCA_017434895.1. Classification (GTDB taxonomy): domain Bacteria; phylum Bacillota; class Clostridia; order Oscillospirales; family Acutalibacteraceae; genus UBA737. The sequence goes on along the minus strand of JAFSGB010000037.1, from coordinate 13,465 downwards.
AACCGAGAATAAGGCCGGTAACAATGGGGGTTACAATTGCAACAATAGTTGGTAGCACCATTTCCTTAAGGCTTGCCTTTGTGCAAAGGTCAACACAAGACGTATAGTCGGGGTCAGCCTTACCCTCCATAAGACCGGTGATTTCTCTAAACTGACGGCGAACTTCAACAACAATGGACTGGGCTGCCTTGCCAACCGATTCCATGGTAAGAGCAGCAAAAACAAAGGGAAGACAAGCACCAATGAAAAGACCTACTAAAACGGTGGGGTTTGTAATATCAAAGGTTAAATCAACTTTAATTCCCTTAGCGGCAGCAACCTCGCCAACCTTGTTAACATAGGAGGCCATAAGTGCTAAAGCGGTAAGTGCGGCAGAGCCGATTGCAAAGCCCTTGCCTGTGGCGGCGGTGGTGTTTCCTAAAGAGTCAAGAGCGTCTGTGCGCTGTCTAACCTCAGGATCAAGACCGGACATTTCGGCAATACCGCCAGCATTATCGGCAACTGGACCGTAAGCGTCGGTAGCAAGGGTAATGCCTAAGGTGGAAAGCATACCAACGGCAGAAAGTGAAATTCCGTAAAGACCAAGATTTGTGTCATTCATACCGCCAGAAGCGAAATAAGCAATTAGAATACAAACTGCAACAATGATAATGGGAAGTACAGTTGAAAGCATACCAAGACCTAACCCGCCAATAATGATTGTAGCAGAGCCGGTTTCGGATTTGCTTGCCAAATGCTTGGTGGGCTTATATGTATCGGAAGTGAAATATTCCGTTGACTGACCGATTAGAACACCCGCAATAAGACCCGAAAGAATTGCACAGTAAAGTCCGATAGAATTCATACCGTCAAGGCAGAAATAAACTACAGGAAATGCGGTAAGCGCAATCACTATTGCACTGAAATTAGTGCCGCGACTCAAGGATTTTAGAAGATTCTTTTGTGTGGCATTTTCTTTAGTGCGAACAAGAAATGTGCCTAGTATGGAACAGAAAATGCCTAAAGCGGCAAGCAGTATTGGAACTGCCATAGCGTTAAGGTTGTTAATACGGCTGTTAGTAGAAAATGCGGTAACACCAAGAGCGGAAGCCGAAATTACAGAACCTACATAGGATTCATAAAGGTCGGCACCCATACCGGCAACATCACCAACATTATCACCAACATTATCGGCAATAACTGCTGGGTTACGGGGGTCATCCTCAGGGATACCGGCTTCAACCTTACCAACGAGGTCGGCGCCAACATCGGCAGCTTTGGTAAAAATACCTCCGCCAACACGGGCAAATAGAGCCATCGAGGAAGCACCCATACCAAAGGTGAGCATGGCACTTGTAATCTCAGTAGGGTTAAGCTTGAATACATTATTTAACAGGAAGAACCAAATAGAAATATCAAGAAGTCCTAAACCTACAACCGTAAAGCCCATAACCGAGCCGGCTGAAAAAGCAATTCTAAGGCCCTTGTTAAGACCTTCGCGGCATGCGTTTGCGGTTCTTGCATTAGAAGCGGTGGCTATTTTCATACCTATAAAGCCGGACAAAGCCGAGAAAAATCCGCCGGTAACAAAAGCAAAAGGAACAAATATTGTAAGTAGGTCAAGCATTGCCATTGCAAATAATATTACAAACATTACTGCAAAGAATACCGAAACGACTATATACTGTCTTTTAAGGTATGCGTTGGCACCTTTTTTGATTGAGTGAGAAATTTTCTTCATTTTGTCGGTTCCTTCTGGAAAACTGATAACTTTTTTGGCAGTTAAAATAGCGAACAAAAGCGCACAAAGGGAACCGATAAAGGTTAGTATAACTAAAATTTTATCCATACTCACGTCTCCTTGAATCAGATGTATCTTACATTCTAATACTTTGATGAGCATTTGTCAATCAATTTATGTTTGCAAATAATTTAACTTTTATTAACAATTTCAGTGCAAAAATAATTTATAATCTAAATTGGAAGTGATTATATGAACTTTAGATATAGACTAATGCAATTTATGTCGGGGAGATACGGAACAGACGATTTAACCTACGGACTTCTGATTTTGGGAGCCGTACTTTCTTTCATTAATATTATAATTAGGTTACGGCTTTTACAACTTTTGGTTTATGCTGTTGTTATTTATGCGATTTTCAGGGTTTTGTCCCGAAATTTGGAGGCAAGACGGCGAGAAAACCGATTTTTTAATGAGAAAATGAATTTTCTAAAAAATAAGATGGAGCTTTACCGATGCCGTAAAAATGACAAGTACCATGTTTACAGAAAATGTCCCGCCTGCAAAGCGGTGCTAAGGCTTCCTAACAGAATAGGTGAGCACACCACTGTTTGCCCACGTTGCAATAAAGAATTTAAGGTTAAGGTTAGAAAATAAACATACCCACGCTTTAAGCGTGGGTTTTGCTTTAAAAAGGTTTGACTTTACACATATATTAATGGTATAATATCTTAGTTAAGGGAGTGATAGTATGCGTCTTTTGTGCATTGGCGATGTTTGTGGCCAAAGCGGTTGTGACAAGGTTCGAGAAGCTTTACCCAAGCTTAAAAAAGATAAAAATATAGACGTTGTTATCATTAACGGCGAAAACTCGGCTGACGGCAACGGTGTTACCCCTTTTAGTGCAGACTATCTTTTTTCATGTGGAGCCGATGTTATAACAGGAGGCAATCATTCCTTTAGGAATGCTTCAATTGTGCCTTACCTCGATGAGAAGCCATTTATTTTAAGACCTCACAACCTGCCCGAGGCCGAAAGTGGCAGTGGCTACTGTTTGCTTGATAAAGGCAGATATACTGTGGCGGTTATTAATCTTTCGGGTACAATTTACCTTGAAAATTTAAAGGCCGGCAATCCTTTTCTTGCAGCCGATGAGCTAATCGAAAGAGCAAAAAGTGACGGAGCAAGCGTAATTGTTGTGGATTTTCACGCCGAGGCAACAAGCGAAAAGCGTGCTATGGGTTTTTATCTTGACGGTAGGGTGTCGGCATTTTTTGGCACACACACCCATATTCAAACTGCAGATAACAAAATTTTACCAAAAGGCACAGGCTATATCACCGACCTTGGAATGACCGGTCCCGAAAATTCTGTTTTAGGTGTAAAAAGTGAAATAATTATTAACCGCCTAAAATCAAATGATATGTCAAAATTTGAGCAGGCGGACGGAGAATGCACCCTAAACGGCTGTATTTTTGAAATTGATGTAAAGACCGGTAAAACCCTTTACACCGAAAGAATTTTAATTGGAGTAAACCAATGAGAAATGTTAAATTATTGTGTCTTTGCTTAGCACTTTTAACCCTGCTTTCTGCTTGCAATGGGAATACGGAAAATTTATCTAGCGATGTACCGCCACATGAAAGTGATACGGTGGTTGAGGGCAAACGCAACTACTTAACCTTGCTTTATTCTGCGGCAGATAGCTTTAATCCCTATACACTTAAGACCGATGCTAACCGTCAGATTGTAAAGCTTCTTTATGAGCCTTTAGTTAGGGTAAATGACCGCTTTGAACCTATAAATGCATTGGCAGACAGTGTTGAAGTAAGCGGAACCAAATGCGTAGTTTCCCTTAAAAATGCTAGGTTTTCCGACGGTACACCTGTTACTGACCAGGATGTAATTTACTCCTACAATTTGGCAAAAGATTCAGACACTGTTTACAGTGACAAGCTTTATGAGGTGGAGTCTGTGACCTTGGAAAGCGGCAAGGTTGTTTTCAACTTAACTAAAAACGATCCTTATTTTGCCAACGTGCTTGATTTTCCAATTATTAAGACCGACAGTGACACTAAAACCGACTCGGACAGTGTAAGTCTTCCGCCAATCGGTTGCGGACGTTTTAAGCTTAACGAAAGCCATGACGGACTTATTTTAAATGAAAACTATTTCGGTAAAATTAAAAATATTAGGGAAATAAGACTCATAAACGCCCCAGATAGTGAGTCTGTGGCACATTATACCGAAATCGGTGCGGCAGATATGTACTTTACCGAAATTTCCGACGGCAACATTACCCGAATGAGCGGTAAGCGACAGGAAATAAATCTTAATAACTTGGTTTTCTTAGGGATAAATCAAAATTATGCACCTTTAAATGAGCGGTCACTTCGTCAAGCACTCTCTGCCGCAGTGGACAGAGTTAAGCTTTGCGAAAAGGCATATTACAATAATGCAGTTTCTGCAACAGGCTTTTTTCACCCCATGTGGCGGGAGACAAGTTCAATTCAAAATATAGAAATTACAGCAAATAAAGAAATAACTATTGAGAATTTAGAAGAAATAGGTTATAATAAACTAAATAGTGAGGGGATAAGGATAAATTCCAACGGAACACCGCTCAAATTCACCTTACTTGTAAATTCCGAAAACCGAATAAGGGTTTTGGCGGCAAATACTGTAGCTGCTCAGCTGAAATCCGCGGGAATAGGTGTTACCGTGATTGAAAAGTCTTATGACCAGTATATTACGGCACTTACAAGCGGTAATTTTCAGCTTTATTTGGGAGAAGTAAAATTCACTGATAATATGGATGTTTCGCCGCTTTTTATGAACGGCGGTCAGGCAGCTTTCGGCTTGCCTTATTCTAAAACCGAAACGGTTGATGAAGCTCAAAAGGAACAAGACGATGAGGAAGCAAAGCCTCAAGCCACATCCTCGCAAAAGGTAATGCATGAATACCACAAAGGAAATGTTACCGTTAAGGATGTAGCGTCTGTTTTGCAGACTGAAATGTCGGCAGTGCCGCTTTGTTACAGAACTGGTGTGCTTTTCTACAACAGCAATATGAAAAATGTTAAAAATTCCTCAGTAGGGGATATTTATTTCTCAATTGAGTCATATTTAATTAATTGAAAGGGAAGATCTTAATTATGCTAGCTTATGAAACAAGACTCGGAACAATTGATATTTCAGAGGGTTATCTCTCGAAATTAATCGGAAACGAGGTTACATCCTGCTTTGGCGTTGTGGGTATGATGGCACGCGACCCAAAACAGAAAATATTCAATAAATTCAGCAAGGAAGAATCCATTGATACCGGTATAAAGGTATCGGGAGGCACCGACGGTGTAAAGGTGGAGCTTCACATTGTTGTCAGCTATGGTATGAATATTAATGCCATTGCCGCAAGCATTACTGAAAAGGTAAAGTACGTGGTAAAGGAAAAGACAGGTATTACCGTTGACAAGGTTATTGTTAAGGTAGACGGTATTAAAGAATAATTTAGAGATAAAAATTTACCCTTTAAGGAGTGTTATATTTTGATAAACGGTGATATATTGCGCGATGCAATGATTTCCGCAACGAATAATCTTTCTAATAACAGAAAACAGACCGACGATTTGAACGTATTCCCCGTACCCGACGGTGATACTGGTACTAATATGTCGATGACACTCAGTAACTCTGCACGTGAGCTTGAAAAGCTGGTCGGAGAGACAGCGGGCAAGGTAGCGAGTGTTAACGCGTCGGCTTTACTTAGAGGTGCCAGAGGAAACTCGGGCGTTATTACCTCACTTTTATTCCGCGGCTTTGCAAAAGGAATTGGAAACGATGAATTTGTAACTCCCGAAAACCTTGCAAAGGCTTTCGAGCTTGGCGTTGAAGCCGCTTACAAGGCAGTTATGAAGCCTACCGAGGGTACCATTCTTACTGTTGCAAGAGTTGCCAGTGAGTATGCCAGAAAGGCTTGTGATGAGGGTAAGGATACCCTGGCAGTGTTTGAAGGCGCGCTTGAGGGCGCCGAGGTTGCTTTGGCAGAAACCCCCGAGCTTTTGCCTCAGCTTAAAAAGGCAGGAGTTGTTGATGCCGGTGGTTTTGGTTTTGTGCTTATTTTAAAGGGTATGCTTTCTGTATTTAAGGACGGCGTAATCATAAAAGGTAGTAACACTCCTATGGAGGATGACGAGGAGCAAGATGGCGGCAGAAATGCTGCAGGTGAATTTGAAACCGAAATTACCTTTACCTACTGCACCGAGTTTATTGTTAACCGTAATCCCGAGTGCGGCAAGGAGCCCAACGACCTTAGAATGTTCCTTGAAACTATCGGTGACTGCGTTGTTGTGGTTGATGACGAGGAGATTATTAAGGTTCACGTTCATACCGACCACCCCGGAAATGCTATTGAAAACGCATTGACCCACGGTTCACTCGTTCACCTTAAGATTGAAAATATGCGTGACCAGCACGAAAGACAAAAACACGATGCGGCGAACGCAAAGAAAAAGCCTGCTAAGAGTGCTGACAGAACCGAGACCTTCACTCCCGTGGAACCTACAAATCCGGTTGGCTTTGTGTCAGTTAGCGCGGGTGACGGTTTAGCTGACCTGTTCCGTGATTTAGGTGTTGATACAGTTGTCAGCGGCGGTCAAACAATGAACCCCAGTACTGATGATATTTTAAAGGCTATAGAAACCACCCCAGCCGAGACGGTTTTTGTTTTGCCTAACAATAAAAACATTATTATGGCCGCCGAGCAAGCAATCCCGATTTCCACCCGCAAGGTTATTGTTCTCCACACAAGAACAATTCCTCAGGGAATTTCTGCTTTGCTTGCCTTTGACCCCGATGCTGACGATAACACTAATGCTATCGAAATGCAAAAGGCGGCTGAAAGAATTGCAACCGGACAAATTACCTTTGCTGCACGCGATTCTCAAGCAGATGGTCAAAACATCAAAAAGGGCGACCTAATGGCACTTACCGGCGGTAAGATCATCTTTGTTGATAATGACCTTGAAAAGACTGTTATGAAGCTTTTAAAGAAAATGATTAAGAATGACAGCCAGTTTGTTACCGTTATCCACGGCGAGGATGTTTCTGACGAGCAAGCCGCTTCAATTGAGTCTTTAGTACAAGAAAAATACGGTGAAAAAACCGAAATCACTTTTATAAATGGCGGTCAGCCGATTTACTACTATATAATCTCTGTTGAGTAGGTGAATTAAAATGATAACAGCTTCCACCGATATACAGTATTTAAAGGGTGTTGGTGAAAAGCGAGCTGTTGTACTAAAAAACAAGGGCATCGATACTGTCGGTGCCCTTTTGCGTTTTTATCCGAGAAGTTACCTTGACTGGACTGATATTTCACCAATTTCCACTGCTCCATTTTTTACAGATGTTTGTGTAAAAGCTAAGGTTTTAAGCAAAACAGAAGAAAGAAAAAGGTCGGGGATTACCCTTTACAGTATTGTGGTAGAGGATAGTTCTGCCCAAATGACAGTGGTACTTTGGGGTCAAAAATTCTTGGCAAACAGTATAAGAGAGGGTAGGGAATATCTTTTCTACGGCAAAATTACGGGAGGATTTTTGTTTAAGCAAATGTCCTCGCCGAAAATTGTACCCGCCGTCGAAAACGGTATTGAACCGATTTATCCGGCGAGTAAAAATATGTCCTCAAAGCAGATTGAAAGGCTTATAAAAACCGCCGTTGCCCAAGTTCGCTTGCCCGAGACAATCCCCGAGGAAATAAGAGAAAGAAACAGACTTTGCACCATTAATTATGCTATAGAAAATATTCATTTTCCCATTTCTAGAGAGGCGTTTTTAAAAGCGCAGAAAAGACTTGTTTTTGAGGAACTTTTTATTCTCCGTACAGGTTTATCACTCCTTAAAAGCAAAAAAGGAAAAAAGGCGGGTAGTGTTATAAAACAAGGATATCTTGCCGAATTTAAGGCGCTCTTGCCATTTAATATGACCTCTGCCCAAGAACGGGTTATTAAGGAATGTATGCGGGATATGTTCTCGGGAACTCCAATGAGCCGCCTTGTTCAAGGTGATGTTGGAAGCGGTAAAACCGTTATCGCCGCCGCGCTTATGTACTCTGCTGCCAAAAACGGTTTTCAGTCTTGTCTTATGGCGCCTACCGAAATTTTGGCTAATCAGCACTACAAAACTTTGCTTAAAATCACTGAGAATACAGGCATTCGCTGTGCTTTGATGACCGGTAGTGTTAAGATAAAGGAAAAGAATACCATAAAAGCGGCTTTAAAAAAGGGCGAAATTGATGTTGTTGTGGGCACCCACGCTTTAATTACAAAGGATGTTGAATTTAATAAACTGGGGCTTGTTGTAACCGATGAGCAACATCGCTTTGGAGTGGGGCAAAGGGGAAGCTTGGCATTAAAGGGAGAAAACCCCCATAAACTTGTAATGTCTGCAACCCCAATACCGGGAACGCTGGGTCTTATACTGTATGGAGACCTTGATGTTAGCATTGTGGACGAATATCCCGCCGGCAGACAAAAAATTGATACATATTTGGTGGATACCTCTTACAGAGAGAGAATTTACAGATATATAAAAAAATTCCTTGATGATGGTAGGCAAGGTTATATTGTTTGTCCCTTAGTTGAGGAAAACGACGAGGTTGACATAACCTCTGCAACTGAGTATTATGTCAACCTAAAAAATAATCAATTTAAAAATTATTCGGTTGGTTTGCTTCACGGAAAAATGAGTGCTAAAGAAAAAGACGAGGTAATGCGTCAGTTTTCCGATGGTGAGATTCAGCTTCTTATTGCCACAACTGTTATTGAGGTTGGCATTGATGTACCAAATGCAGTGATAATGGTGATTGAAAATGCTGAGCGCTTCGGTCTTTCTCAGCTTCACCAGTTGAGGGGCAGAATTGGCAGAGGTGAGTATAAATCAGATTGTATCCTTATTACCGACAACACCGCCGAGGACACTCTGAAAAGATTGGAAATAATTAAAAAAAATACCGACGGCTTTAAAATTGCCGATGAGGATTTACGGCTTCGCGGTCCTGGCAATTTCTTAGGTTCCCGTCAGCACGGACTGCCGCCAATGAAAATTGCCGATCTTTTTGCCGATAAAGAGGTTTTAGAGTTAGCAGGTAAGGAAGCTGAAAATTTACTTGAAACCGACCCCGATCTTAGAAAAAATGAAGCTTTAAAAACCGAAATCCTCGATCTTTATAAAAAACTTAACAAAGAATAGGTGATATTATGTTTAAAGAAATAAATCCAAAGGAAATTAGTGATAATCTTATTAAGGCTATTGCTGAAGAGTGGATGTTAATTTCCGCCGGAGATAAGGACGGTTATAATATGATGACCGCCTCTTGGGGTTTTATGGGAGAAATGTGGGGTGCTGACTCGGTTGTAGCTATGGTTAGACCCCAACGTTATACAATGAAATTTATTAATGACAATGATTATTTCACTCTTAGTTTTTATGGTGACAATAAGGCAGTTCACAAGGTTTGCGGCTCGCAGTCCGGCAGAGATGTTAACAAAACAGAGCTTACGGGTTTAACACCGATTTTTTGTGATAATTCGGTTTATTTTAAGGAGGCTCGCATGGTACTTGTTTGCAAAAAACAATATGTTGATGTTTTAAAAGAGGAGTGCTTTACCGATACTGCACCCCTAGAAAAATGGTATAATAAAGACTTGCACCACATTATAATAGGAAAGATTGAAAAGGTATTAATAAAATGAAATTTTTAATTGCTTCGGATATTCATGGCTCGGCGTATTACTGTGAGTTATTAATTAAGGTTATAGAAACCGAAAAGGTGGATAAAATTTTGCTTTTGGGAGATATTCTTTATCATGGTCCCCGCAATGATTTGCCGCGTGAATATGCCCCTAAAAAGGTTATAGAAATGCTTAATCCTTTAAAGGAAAAGCTACTTTGTGTTAGGGGTAACTGTGACACTGAGGTTGACCAAATGGTACTGAATTTTCCCATTTTGGCAGATTATTCGGTAATACCTGTAGGTGAAAAGCTAATTTATGCCACCCATGGGCATAATTTTAACGAAAATAAGCTTCCGCCTATTGCTAAGGGTGATATTTTGCTTAACGGTCACACCCATATTTCAAAATGTGTGGAATATGAAAGCTTTATTTATATGAACCCTGGCTCGGTGTCAATTCCAAAAGAGGGAACACCGCATAGCTATATGATACTGGATAAGGATAAATTTGTTTGGAAAAACTTAGAAACCAATGAGATTTATAAGGAATACAAAATTTAATGAAAAGAATTGTTATAATCGGCGGCGGCCCGGCAGGACTTAAGGCCGCCCTCAGCGCCGACTTTAAATATAAGGACACAAAAAGGCAAATTACAATAATTGAGAAAAACGAGCGCCCCTGCCGAAAGCTTATGATTACGGGCAAGGGTAGATGTAATGTAACCAATAACTGCGACCTTGATACCTTAATTGCAAATGTGCCTAAAAACGGCAGATTTTTGTATTCTGCTTTTTCGAGGTGGTCGTCGCAAGAAACAATGGCTTTTTTTGAGACGATGGGTGTGCCACTTAAAACTGAAAGAGGAAACCGAGTTTTTCCACAGTCGGATAAGGCAGTGGATATAGTTGATGCCTTAGTTAAGGGGCTTAAACCTCGAGGAATAAAGCTACTTCACGCTACCGCTAAAAGTATTAAAACCGACGGTGATAGGGTGATTGGTGTCGAGCTTACAAACGGCGAAATTGTTGATGCCGACAGTGTGGTGCTTGCAACGGGCGGTCTTTCTTACCCCGTTACAGGCTCTACTGGCGACGGATACAGAATGGCAAAGGAGATTGGTCACACCGTAACCGAGCTTAAACCCTCGCTTGTGCCACTTTGCTGTCACGAGGGCTTTTGTTCAAGGCTTTCGGGACTTTCCCTTAAAAATGTAACCCTATCTGTTTTTGAAAACGGTAAGAAAAAGCCGATTTACAAGGAAATGGGAGAGATGCTTTTTACTCATTTCGGCATTTCGGGGCCTCTTGTTTTATCTGCTTCGGCATATATGCGGAAAATGGGCAAGTCAGAATATACTGCGGTAATTGATTTAAAGCCTGCGTTAACGAATGAACAGTTGGATAAGCGTATACTTAGAGATTTTGATGCTTTGCAAAATAAGGATTTTGCAAATTCTCTTGATGCCTTGTTGCCAAAAAGCTTAATTCCCGTTATAATAGATTTATCTGCAATTGACCCACATTGTAAGGTTAATCAAATAAGTCGTGAGCAAAGGTACCAGCTTTGCCGAGTAATTAAGAGTTTTGCCCTACATATCACTGGATTTAGACCTATTGAGGAGGCAATTATTACAGGCGGTGGAATTTCTGTTAAGGAGATTAACCCTTCTACAATGGAATCAAAGCTTATAAAGGGGCTTTTCTTTGCCGGAGAGATAATTGATGTTGACGCATTTACCGGCGGATTTAATTTACAAATTGCGTTTTCCACCGGCTTTTTAGCAGGAGAAAATGTGTAATAAAGGAGTATTTTTTATGATTTCAGTAGCTATTGACGGTCCCGCCGGTGCGGGAAAAAGCACACTGTCCAGAAAGCTGGCGGAAAAGTTCGGCTTTATTTATGTTGATACCGGCGCTATGTACAGAGCAGTGGGACTAAAGTTTTCACGCCTTGGCGCTGACACCCAGCTTAACTGCGATATAGAGAGTATTTTAGCTGAAACCACAGTTGATATACGCTTTGCAGAGGGTGAGCAAAGGGTTTTTTTAGACGGACAGGATGTTTCCGACGACATAAGAACACCAGAGGCTTCAATGATGGCTTCCGCTGTTTCGGCAAAGCCTCCTGTCAGAGCCTTTTTGCTTGACACACAGAGAAAATTGGCCGAAAACAACAATTGCCTTATGGACGGCAGAGATATTGGTACGGTTGTACTTCCAAACGCTACGGTTAAAATTTATTTAACCGCCACTGCCGAGGATAGGGCAATGCGTCGCTACAAGGAATTAATCGAAAAGGGGCAAATAGTTGAATTTAAGGACGTTTTTGACGATATGGTAAAGCGTGACTACAACGATATGCACCGCGACATCGCCCCCTTAAAGCAAGCTGAGGATGCTATTGTTGCTGACACTACCGGACTTGAATTTGAGCAATCTTTTGCACTTCTGACCGAGATAATTAATAAAGGAATTGCTGTAAATGAGAATAATTAAGGCAGAAACCGCCGGATTTTGCTTTGGGGTTAACCGTGCGGTAAATATGGTTTATCAACTACTGGACGAGGGCAAAAGGGTATGCACACTGGGACCTATTATTCACAACCCACAGCTTGTTGATGAGCTTAAAAATAGGGGAGTAAGAATTGTTGAAAGCCCAAAAGAAGCAAATTGCGACGAAACCTTGGTAATCCGTTCCCATGGGGTAGAGCGTGCAGTTTTTGAAAAGGCCCAAAGTTTAGGTCTCTCTGTTGCCGATGCTACCTGCCCCTTTGTAGCCAAAATTCATAAAATAGTTGCCGAAAACAGTTCTAAAGGAGCGGTTACAATTATTGCCGGTGACGAGCAACATCAAGAGGTAAAGGGCATTATCGGTCACTGTTTTGGAGAGTACTATGTTGTAGCCAGCGAGCAGGAAATTGAAAAATTGCTTTATTCACATCAAAATTTTGAAAAAAAAGATATTGTTTTGGTGTCTCAAACAACTTTTAATGCGGAAATTTGGGAAAATATACAAAAAAAATTAAAAAAAGTATGTACAAACGCGAAAATTTTTGATACAATATGTAATGCGACTTCTTTGAGGCAAAGCGAAGCGGACGAGCTTTCCGCTAAAAGCGATGCGGTCATTGTAATTGGCGGAAAGCACAGTTCAAACACGACAAAACTTTTCGATATTTGCAAGGCTAATTGCGAAAAAACCTATCACATCGAAACGGCTGATGAACTCGGACTAATTGATTTGAGTGGTTGCCTTAATGTTGGAGTTGTTGCAGGTGCGTCTACGCCTGCAGGTATTATTAAGGAGGTAATCTATACCATGTCAGAAAATTTACAATCGGTTGAAGAACAGATGGAGGTAAAAGAATCTGTTCAAAAAAGTTTCGAGGAAATGACAGATGAGGAAGCATTTGAAGCTTCACTCAGCGGCTTAACAGGAGACCAAAAGGTTGAGGGTATCGTTGTAGCTGTTAATCCCTCAGAAATCACAGTTGATATCGGCAGAGGAGTTACAGGCTACGTTTCTGCAGCAGAATATTCTTCTGACCCCGATGTTAAGCTAATGGATGAAGTTAAGGTTGATGATAAATTAAACCTAATCATCATGAAAATCAATGATCAGGAAGGAACCGCAATGCTTTCTAAGCGTCGATTCGATGCTATTGCCGGTTGGGATAATATAGTTACCGCTAAAGAGTCCGGTGAAATCGTTACAGGTTTTGTTAAGGACATCATCAAGGGCGGCGTTGTGGCTTATACTAATAATGTTCGCGTATTCATCCCTGCTTCTCAAGCTACCGCTTCAAGAAACGATTCTTTAGAGGAACTAAAGGGCAAGGAGGTTTCTTTCCGAATTATTGAAATCGGAAGAGGTAGACGTGCAGTTGGTTCTATACGAAGCGTTCTTCGTGAGGAAAGAAAGGCTAATGAAGCTAAGATTTGGGAGAGTATTGCAGAGGGTGACCGTTTTACCGGGACTGTTAAGTCTCTTACCAATTACGGCGCTTTTGTTG
>JAFSGB010000036.1 GCA_017434895.1 Clostridia bacterium | reverse complement strand
GTCTTAGAACATTTAACCGCAATTTTGAGGGCAGAAGCGGTACTGCCGACGGTCAGGTTTACTTGGTTTCACCCGAAACTGCCGTTGCCGCCGCTATTACTGGCTACATCACCGACCCCAGATTGCTCGGCGATATGCCCGAAGTCGCCATGCCCGAAAGCTTTAAAATTGACGACAGTGCAGTAATTGCCCCCGCAAGTGTTGAGGAAGCAGAAAACCTCACAGTTATGCGCGGTCCCAACATTAAACCCTTCCCCACCGAAATTCCGCAAGAGGATAGCTTAATCGCCACTCTGGCTTTAAAGGTTGGCGATAACATTACCACCGACCACATCATGCCCGCAGGTGCCAAGATACTTCCCTACCGTTCAAATATTCCGCATCTTTCACAATTCTGCTTTGGTGTTTGCGACACCACCTTCCCCGAGCGTGCTAAGGCTCTCGGCAGAAGTATTATTGTGGGCGGCAGCAACTACGGTCAAGGCAGTTCCCGTGAGCACGCTGCTTTAGTTCCTATGTACCTAGGCGTTCGTGCGGTAATCACAAAAAGCTTCGCGCGTATTCATGTTGCAAACCTTATTAATGCGGGAATTATGCCCCTCACCTTTAAAAATCCTGAGGATTACGACAAGCTAACCGAGGGTGATAAGCTTACACTTTCGGGTGTATTTGAGGGTATGGAAAAGGGCGAGATAATCTTAACAGACGAAACCACAAATGAAAAGTTTGCACTTACTTGCAATTTCACCGAAAGACAAAAAGCCATTCTTAAAGCTGGCGGTCTTTTAAGCTATACAAAGAAAGGATAATTACAATGGAAAAGTACATTAATGAGGCAGTTGCTCAATTCAAAAGCATCTTAGAGGAGCAAATTGCAAGACAAAGAAGAATGGAGAAGGACACAGCCTACACCGACTACAAAAAGCTAGACAAAATTATTATCGGTGTTTGCGGCGGTGATGGTATCGGCCCAATCATTTCGGCTGAATCGGTTAGAGTTCTAGAATTTATTCTTAAAAAAGAAATTGCCGAGGGCAAGGTTGAAATCCGCACTATCGAGGGTCTTACCATCGAAAACAGAATTGCTCATAACAAGGCAATCCCCGATGATGTTTTAGCAGAGATTAAGGCTTGTAATGTAATTCTTAAGGCTCCTACCACCACTCTTAAAGGTGGTACACTTGAGAGTGCTAATGTTGCAATGCGTCGCGAATTAGACCTTTATGCTAATGTTCGTCCCGTATCCGTTCCCGAGGATAACATTGACTGGACGTTTTTCCGTGAAAATACCGAGGGTGAATATGTTTTAGGCTCCCGCGGTGTTGAAATCCCCGACACTTTGGCATTTGACTTTAAGGTTACTACAAATGAGGGTACAAAGCGTATTGCCCGCGCCGCATTTGAATATGCTAAGAACAACGGCAAAACCAATGTTGCTATTGTTACAAAGGCAAATATTATGAAAAAGACCGATGGTAAGTTTTCTGAAATCTGCCACGAGGTTGCAAAGGATTATCCCGAAATTACCGCAGAGGATTGGTACATTGATATTATGACCGCCAACCTCGTAAACCCCCGTATTCGTTCTAATTTCCAAGTAATCGTACTTCCCAACCTTTACGGCGACATTATTACCGATGAGGCTGCTCAATTACAAGGCGGTGTAGGTACTGCAGGCAGTGCAAATTTAGGTGACGTTTACTCAATGTTTGAGGCTATCCACGGCTCTGCACCAAGAATGATTGAGGAAGGCAGAGGAATGTATGCCAACCCCACAAGTATGCTTAAGGCAAGCGAAATGATGCTTCGTCATATCGGATTTACCGAGTATGCTGACAAGCTGGATAAGGCAATCACAATCTGCACCGAAAAAGATGTTAAATACAAAATCACCGGTCGCAGCGACGGTGCCACCTGCTCACAGCTCGGCGACTACATTATGGAAACAATAGAAAAGCTATAATTCATTGCTTATAAAAAACCAACCGCAAGCGAACATTTTCAGTCGCTAAGCGGTTGGTTTTTTTGTTTATAAAGAATTATTTGAAAGGATTAAACTTATCGTCCTCTGTGAGTTCAAGATATTCGACTACCGGTTTAAATTTTCTATCAAACGAGGCCGCCATTTCCTTTAGACGGTGAGCATCCGAGCCACAATAGAATTTGCATCCCATTTTCTTGGCGATAATATACGGACGCATAACACTGTCTAGTTGCTCTTCGCTGTATTTTGGAAAAAATATATTAAGCTCTACGCCAGCACCAAGCTCTGCTATCTTTTTGAAAATACGTTCAAAAGTTTCATCGGGAATTGAATCTAAAATTTCTAAATGGTGGGCAAAATTTTGTCTGTGGTTTTTTCCTATCAGAGCGCTAGTTATATGTGCTATTCCAATCTTGTGCCAAGGCAAATCCTTATCAAGCAGTGCATCTAATCTTTCAACATATACCTTTGCTCTGCCTTCGGTTGAATCATGCTTTTCGTCGATAGTAAGACCCATCATATGAAGATGCGTTGTAGGAATTATAATAAACTCAAATCTGTCCATAGATTCCTTTGACATACCGATATTATAATTCATATCCATATCAATTTCACAACCGAAATGGAAACGAACCTTATCACTTTGAGGCAGTGGCAAAACCGTTCTTATATGGTCCCAATTTTGCACCCTGTAAAAATTAGAAGCAGTATCCAAAAGCGGCACTCTGTCATCCCAATGGTGGTCAGTAAGACAAATGTCTGTAAGTCCGCTTTCCTCTGCCTGCTGTAAAATTCTTTCAGGCACCCAAGTCTCATCACCCGAGCATAGCGAACGGGAGGAATGAATGTGATAATCTTGATTCAATATATATTTCATATTTTTCTCCTTTAACCAAACGGTCTGAATTTGTCATCCTCGGTAAGATTTAACATTTCGACTACCGGTTTGAATTTTCTTTCAACCGAGGGCACCATTTCCTTTAGACGGTGAGAATCAGAGCCAAAATAGAATTTACATCCCATGTTTTTTGCAATAATATAAGGTCTTATTATGTAATTCTTGAACTGCTCCTCGGTGTATTTTAGATTATCCGTATTAAGCTCAATTCCAACTCCTACACTTGCAGCCTTTTTAAATAGACGTTCAAAGGTTTCGTCCGAAATCATTTCGAGAATCTTAAAATGGTTTGGGAAATCGGGTCTGGGTCCGCCTATCAAATGACATGTAAGATGGGCAATTCCTATCTTGTGCCAAGGCAAATTTTTATCAAGCAATGCATCTAATCTTTCAACATAAAGCTTTGCTCTGCGGTGAAAAGAAGTATCCGACTCACTAAGGGTTAAGCCTATCATGTGCATGTGCGTTGTAGGAATGATAATAAACTCAAATCTGTCCATAGACTCCTTTGACATGCCGATATTATAATTCATATCCATATCAATTTCACAACCGAAATGGAAACGAACCTTATCACTTTGAGGCAGTGGCAAAACCGTTCTTATATGGTCCCAATTTTGTACTCTGTAAAAATTAGAAGCAGTATCCAAAAGCGGCACTCTGTCATCCCAATGGTGGTCAGTAAGACAAATGTCTGTAAGTCCGCTTTCCTCTGCCTGCTGTAAAATTCTTTCAGGTACCCAAGTCTCATCACCCGAGCATAGCGAACGGGAGGAATGAATGTGATAGTCATGATCTAATACGTATTTCATAAAAATACCCTCCTTATTCCAATACTATTAAAGCATCATTTAACACATTAGTGCAATAATTACAATTACCGCAATCCTTTTTACAGTTTAAAACTGTTTTGGAAAAATTACTGTCAATCTTTTTATTTTCAACAATGTTGGGATAAAAAAGTCCACTATGGTTAGGCTCCAACAAATCGGTAATTGCACCCGAATAAGACCCCTTACAATAAGCAGATATAACCCGCATCGGATTTTTATTCACACGTGTTGCAAGCTTCAAACCGTCAAAATAATCCTCGTATAACGGCACATCTTCAGGCCTGATAAAATTAGAAATACTGAGCCATTTTTTTTGATTTTTCTCAGATTTTAAGTATCTCGAACATTGCGCTTCATACTCATAAGCATTATCCATTGCGGAAATTTCGCTTTCATGAGAAACCAAATTATCATGAAATGTATGTAACGAGCAGTAATTTAGGCAACCGCTATTTGCCAATCCGTAAAGCTTTTTGCCTAAATTATCGCACCAAGCACGCGCTTCTTTGATTCTTTTGAGATTTCGGTTATATTCTCGCTTAAGATAAAAGCTATCAAAATATTCTGCAACATAATCCATTGCGGTTGTACCGTCAATACCCATATTTACAGATGCACGGACCTCAATATCCTCAAAATTCTGTTTCAAAAATTTTGCGATAAGCGGTGATGTGGTGGTAACGCTTTTTAAATCGTACGTTTCCTGTAAATATTCTACTGTGTCACCGATTTTGGCAAAGAAGCTTCGTGATTGTGAATACTTTCCATAGCAATTACCGTTTAAAAGCAGATTAAAGGAAAAATCATGCTTTGCTAATTGCGAAAGATCGTATTCCTGCTTTTGTCTTGCAACGTAACGGTTAATTCCCAATGAATCAAGGGTATTTCGTCCGTTTGGCAAATCCTCCCACGAAAAGTATATTTCGGCAATATTTTCTGCATACTTTTCTATCGCAGAAATAAGCAAATCGTCATCTCTCAATTGATATCCAACGGAAAATCTCAAAGCAATTCACCTAGATTTTTAACATATTTATCCGCATCGGTTAAAACCCCGTCTTTATCAATTGCAATTACACCGCAGCCTGCCTTGCGAGCAGCCTCTATGCCTGCTTGAGAATCTTCAAACACACAGCATTCCTCGGGCTTTAGGTTCAAACCTTCTACACCCTTCAAGAAAACCTCGGGGTCAGGCTTTGCTTTTGAAACACTGTTTCCGTCAACAATTACATCAAACAAATCGGTTATTTGCAATTTTTCAAGAATAAACGGTGCATTTTTACTTGCAGAGCCTAAGGCTATTAAAACACCGTCGGCTTTAATTTTCTTTAAATATTCCTCTGCACCCTCCAAAAGCTCGCTTTTGTCAATATTTTCGAGCATCTCAACATAACGTTGATTTTTACTTTCAGCCATTTTAATTTTTTCGCCCTCGGTTGCGGTAATTCCGCCAACCTCAAGCAAAATTTCAAGTGAACGCATACGGCTTACGCCTTTTAATCGCTCATTGTCACTTTCCTTAAACTCAAATCCAAGTTCGTCTGCCAATTCTTTCCAAGCAAGATAATGGTATTTTGCGGTGTCTACAATAACACCGTCTAAATCAAATATAGCACCCTTCATTTTTTATTCCTCAAAATTTATATTCTTTTTTATTTACAGTGACTTTAATATTATCGGTCGGTTTGTCGGCAGTTATCTTTACATCATCACCGTTAATGGCAATATCAAGTCTTACATCCTTCCAAAGCAACTTAAATTTCATAGATTTCCAGCTTTCCGGAAGGTTTGGAGTTATATCCAATACTTCATTAGTATAGCTTACTCCGCCAAAACCGAACACGGCAGTGTTCCAACTTCCGCCGTTGGCAGCAGGATGTGTACCGCCGATATACAAATCACCCACATACTGCTTTGTATCGCCGGTTAAATCAACTGTGGCAGTTTTCATAAAATATTTATATGCCCAATCAGCCATCCCAATTTCTGTTGCAACAATACCGTAGGCACATGCGCTCAAGGAGGAACCGTGCTCGGTGTATGGCTCATAGAACTCCCAATTTGCTTTCTTAACACTCTTTGAATATTCGGAACGGAAAATATTAAGCATCATAACAACGTCGGCCTGCTTTATAATGCGTGTTGTTGTTGCAAGACCGTTTCCGCCGCCCCAATATTCATGAGGTATTAATTCACGGCTTCTGATTTCGGGCAGACCGATATCCTCCAATTTGAAATAACCGTCAAATTGCTCGATTACTTCATTTTCGTTTGGTTGGGGTATATATAGTTTTTGTGCAAATTCGTCTACCCAAGAGATGTCGTTTTTAAGCAAAAATTCTTCGTAAAGCTGAGGCATATTGTTTTTCGCATAATCCAATGCACTAACCAAAGCATCTACCGCATACTTTACCATTTTGTTGGTAAAGGCGTTGTTATTAACCCTTTCGTGATATTCGTCGGGTCCTACGACACTGTGCAGCTCATATCTGTTCTTTAAGGGTTTGTATACCGCGTAATCGTAAAAGAAGAATAAGCACTGATACATCATATCCAGTCCGCCTTCTTCGAGCAGTGAATAGTCGCCGCTAACGGTGCAATACTGCCACAAGCCGTACACTACATCTGCACTTATGTGGATTTGACTGTCCTTAAAGTGGGTTCTCATCGGACGCTTTGTGAAAATATCGGTAACATTAAAGAGTGAACAAGCGTCGTCACCGGTTTCTTGACTTTCCCAAGCATAAAAAGCACCGTCAAAATCAAATTCCTTTGCCTTGCGCATCGCACCGGCTAGTGTATTAATTCTGTATTTTACCAGATTTTTGCAGAGTGAAGCATCGGTAAATGAGAAAAACGGCATCATAAACATTTCGGTATCCCAGAAGGAAGCGCCCTTGTATACCTGTCCGGAAAGTCCTCTTGCCGGTATACCGCATTTATATGTATTTCTGGGAACTATTGAATTTAGGTGATATATACTGTATCTCAAAGCAAATTGAGCTTCATTATCCCCTTCAACCTCAATGTCGGAATTATACCAAATTTCATTCCACTTGGATTTATGTTCTTTTAGTAAAGCATCATAATCCTTATTTACCTGCTTAAACGTGTCAAGGGAATTTAGGATTCCTTCACCCCAATAAACACCGCTTACCTTTACAAAGGCAAAGGTTTCGCCCGCTTTTATTTTTATGGGGTTTTCAACATCTTGATTGATGTATTCATATAAAGATAACGGAATTTTATTTTCTAATGTCATAAGCTTTAATACACTTATGTCATCCTGTTTTGTTTGTTCGGTAACTTCGAAATGGTCACCGTTTATGCTCCATACATCTGAATCTAAATAAGTATTTATTTTAATTTCAGTATCCTTATCTGCAGAAACAGAATACTTAATAACTGCCAGATTTTCATTAGCCATACTTAAAAATCGCTCAGCTTTAATAGAAACCTTTGTGTCATTAACACAAAATACGGTGTTTCTGGAATGTAAACCGTATGAAATATCAAGCACTTGTTCGTGAGAGTCGATATTAGCAGTCAATACATTTAGCTCGGTATCATTCGCAAACGCCTTAACAAAAAACGGATTCGGTGCATTAACAGACTCACGCCACTTGTCTCCGTTGCGGTCAAATAGACCTGCCATATTCAAGGCAACCAGTTGTTCCTTGCCGAACTCCTCCAATGTACCGCGGTATCCCATGTAGCCATTACCAATTAGATAACGGCTTCCGTTTTGTTCAACGTCAGACTTTAAAAATTCGTTTTCCTTGATTTTCCAACCTAATTTTTCCAAAACAAAAACCCCATTACATTTATTTTACAAATAACCAGCAAAAGCACCGCTTATTATTCAAATTAATTTTACCATATCAAAGACTAAAAATCAATACAAATGTGAATGAATTACCTAAAAAAAGTCGCTTGATTATAGTCAAGCGACTTTTTAATTGCAGTGCACTTAGGCACCTAAATTAAAATTATTTAATAATTTTCCACATGCCCAAATTCTGCTCATAATTTCCTCATAATTGCCACCATGCAAAATACATTATTGACCGCTATTTGACCCGTCAATATTAGTTATTATTGAATCGCTGCCCATAGCATCAGGTAGCTTTCCGTCCCATTTATCATAAAATTTTGAACGGATAATATCCTCGTTAAGGGAAGCCTTAATCTTATTGTTAGCCTCAGCTTCAGCCTCAGCCTTAATTTTAGTAGTTTGCGCCTCTGCCTCGGCATTAGTAATAGCAGTTTGCTTTTCTGTTTCTGCCTTTAAAAGCTTTTGCTCTGCAACCTGCTTTTCCTCAATGGCATCAATAAAGGCCTCAGAAAAATCAAAGTTAATTATATTAACATCAGTTACATAAAGGCCTATTGTATTAAGCTTGTCGTTAAGTCCCTTAATTAAGCCATCGGAAATGAGTGTACGGTTAGTAACGCTTTCCTCTGCAGTGTATTTGGCGGTAATAGCCTTTAAAACCTCGTTGACGGCGGGTGTTACAAGAACCTGTTCATAGTTTGCACCGATATTCTTGTAAATACTGTATGATTTAGAGGTATCTACACGGTAGTTAATTGCTATTGTAGTACTTACGGTTTGCAAGTCCTTTGAAAATGCCTCAGTATCAACCTCAAGCTTTACAATGCGATTATCAATTTTAATAATCTTTTGCACAAATGGGGCTTTTACATGAATACCCTCCTGCAAAACACCCTCGTTAACCTTACCTAGAGTTACAACAACGCCGGTATGACCTGCATCAACAATGGTAAAGCAATTGATACCTATAATTCCGACTAACAGTACTATTGCTGCGATAATTACAAATTTTAAGTATTTTCTATCCATAATTTACTCCTTATTTAATCTTTTTATATCTCAAAGCACAAATATCATCGCCCTTGGCAATACATTTTGGTAGTTCCAGCTTAGCTCCATAGCATTCCCCTATTCCGTGGTCACCGCACATTGCAATGTCACAAAGCAAAGCAATTTCCTCGTCGGTACAGCCTGCTTTTTGCCACGCCTTAACAAGGGGGCAATAGTGGAAATCAATGAAAAGGGTGTCATCAGTGCTTTCCTTAACATCCATTTCAAAAACCCATTGAGCCGGCTTTGTAAAAAGAGTCTTTTTAAGTCCCTTTAAACTGTCTGTTCCGCCCTTTTTAACCAAATCTGCACCTTGGGAAAGTCCGCAACGCTTAACTGCCGCAGAGCCGAAATCCTCCCAAGTAACACCTCTTTTACCAGCCTCGTCACACAAAAGATAAAGCCAAAAGGCTCTATGCTCAAGTTGTGCTCTGATAGCCTGCAAAACTCCGTTTTTAAGCTTTGGTTCATTATGTACTTTACTCATAAAAATCCCCCTTTTTTATAATTATATCACAATAAGGAAAAGTTTACAATAAAATTGTTAAATTCTAAATAGTTGCATTGAATACCTACAAAATTTAAACAGTATTAAACTTGTAGAAGCCTAAAAAATATGATATAATTATAAAAAAACAAAAATTATTCTCATATCAAAGGAGACCGACTTGGAACAACACAATATGCTTAAAGATAAACTATTAGAATCAGTAAAATCGGTGTTACCGATTTGTTTGATTGTAGCTGCTCTATGTTTACTTTTTATACCGGTTAACAATGGACTGTTTCTTGCTTTCTTGCTGGGTACGGTTTTAATCATTGTAGGTATGGCTTTCTTTAACATTGGGTCAGATCTTTCTATGATACAAATAGGAAACCAAATCGGTGCGAAAATCACACAATCTAAAAATATTTTATTAATACTAATAACCAGTTTAATTTTAGGTATTTCCATTACAATTGCCGAACCGGATTTGCAGGTGTTGGCAACTAATGCTCCGAATATTGATACAACTGTACTTATTGTAACCGTTTCGGTAGGTGTAGGTATCTTTCTTATGTTCAGTATGCTTAGAATACTTCTTAACATTAAGTTAAATTGGATGCTGTTATTTTTCTATGCTATCATTTTTGCACTCGCCTCAATTTCTAATACAGATTTCTTATCTGTAGCATTTGACTCCGGTGGTGTTACTACCGGTCCTATGACAGTGCCTTTTATTATGGCGTTAGGTGTGGGTGTTGCCTCCATTCGAAGCGATGAACGGGCAAAGTCGGACAGCTTCGGTTTAGTTGCCCTTTGTTCAATCGGACCAATACTTACTGTACTTATTTTAGGACTGCTTTACCCTTCATACTCAGGAAACTCCGCAGCGCTTGACATTATTAATTTCGACAACTCAGTAGATGTTGGTCGTGAATACATTTTAGAATTACCGAAAATCACAAAAGAAGTTACATTCGCCCTTCTTCCCGTAATTTGTATTTTCATATTGTTTCAAATTTTCAGTCTAAGACTCACAAAACGACCTTTCCTGCACATTATGGTGGGAATGATTTATACCTTTATTGGTTTGGTACTTTTCCTCTTAGGAGTAAACATCGGTTTTTCTTCATTAGGTGCAGTACTTGGCGAGTCAATAGTAAACGAAGGCTTTAAATGGTTAATAGTTCCTTTAGCAATGCTAATGGGTTGGTTTATTATTAAAGCAGAACCGGCTGTACACGTCCTCAATAAACAGGTTTCAGAGCTTAGCGCCGGTGCTATTAGCGAAAAAAATATGGGTGTTACATTGTCCATTGCTATTTCAATTGCTATGGGTCTTGCTATGATTCGTGTAATAACCGGAATATCTATCCTTTGGTTTATGATTCCTGGTTATGTTATAGCGCTGGCGCTTTCCTTCGTAGTACCGCCCACCTTTACAGCAATTGCCTTCGATGCTGGCGGGGTGGCTTCCGGACCTATGACCGCAACCTTTATGTTGCCGTTTGCGATAGGCTCTTGCAGTGAAATTGGCGGTAATGTAATGGCAGATGCTTTTGGATTAGTTGCTATGGTGGCGATGATGCCACTGATTACCGTACAAATTATGGGTGCTTTAGCAACTGTTAAATCTGCTATTAAGCCTACAACAATAGATATGGTATTTTCTGTTGCAGACAACAAGGTTATCGAACTCTGGGAGGTTGAATAATGGAATTATATTTAGTTATGAGCATTGTTGACCGTAAAAAAGCGGATACAATGGATGCTATCTTGCAAGATATGAATTTCTCATTAGTATTAGAGAATTTAGGCATAGGAACTGCAACCTCGGAGCATCTACTCCTCTACGATTTGCAAGAGTCAGAAAAAGCAGTTTTCTATACCATTGCTACTCGAAAATCGGTCCAAGATTTATTCCTTTATGCTGAGGAAAAAATGTATATTGATATACCGGGCAATGGTATTATGATGTCAATCCCGTTAAAAAGTATATGCGGTGGCAGTAATCTGGAATATATTACACAGTGTCAGAAAATAGGAGGAGGAAAGCCCATTATGGAATTTAAACACGAGCTAATAATTGTTATAATCAAGGAAGGTCACTCTGACGAGGTAATGGAGTTTGCCCGTGCTGCCGGAGCCGGTGGCGGTACCGTTATTCATGCAAAGGGTACCGGAACTGCTGAGGTAAAGAAATTTTTAGGTGTTTCGATTGCGCCTAACAAGGATATGATTTACATTCTGTCCCCGTCTGATAAGAAGACCGAAATTATGACCACTATCAGTGAAAATTGCGGCAAAGATAAGCCTGCAGAAGCTTTTTGCTTTTCTCTCCCCGTTTCTGCCGTTGCCGGTATTCGAGAAATTTCCACAGATTTTTTTAATAACGAAAATTAACAAAACAAAAATCCGTTCACTTGCGAGAACGGATTTTTGTTTTATCTGTTACAAACCATTTAGATGCCAAAGCTTTATCGCATTTCGAATGTATCTTTATGTGTTGAAAAAATCGTAATAGGTTTATTCTCAAACAATTCCTTTGCATTTTTTGCAAAATCATCACAAGTTAAATCTCTGTTCCTTATAATTGTATCAGGACAGGAAAAGCCTATTTCGTAAAGCCATACACCGTTATATCCTATGTCTTTAAACGCATTCAGAATGGCTTCCCAGTCTAATTTGCCTTCGCCCGGAAGCCAATGTCTTTCGTTAATGAAATCATAATCTGAAATATGAGTAGTAATAATCCTGTTGCCGAGTTTATGTATAAAATCAACTGGATTTTCATTTAACAAGTGATTTGTGTCAAAGCAAACCTTCAAGTTCTTATGTACACCAATAAGTTCTGCAATTTCATCGGAATTTTTCCCAAGGCAAGACCTAGGCAAATCTTCAACGGCAATAACTGAATTATTTTTGCGTGCAATTTCGGCAAGAACGGCAAGGCTTTCTTTTGCACATTTCAATCGATCAGGACGCTCCTCGTCTGATATAGGTTCGCCACTCGGATGGACAATAAATCGTTTGATTCCAACCTCCGAAGCATTTTTTATTAAATCCTCATAATATCTAATCGTTGCATTGCAGATATTAGCATTTGAAATATCTATTTCAGAAAATGGGAAAAAGGGCAAATGGAAAGACCATAAATCTATATTGAATTCTTCGGACCATTTTTTAATAATCTTGTAGTCTATGTCAGCATAGTCATTGGGGTTGAGAGAAATCTCCATTGCAGCTATTCCGGAATTGTGATACTGTTCAAACAATTCTTTGCAAATCGTTTTTCCGCAGGTTGACAAACCGATTTTATATATACCAAACACCTCTTAAATTCAAAGCTTAATGAACAAATTAATAATAACACAAAACTAAATTTAAAGCAAGATTTTTTCTTTGGTCGTTCAAAATCATATTGCACCGATTGAGGTGCCACTTTTGCCGGTTTGATTTGAAATGATAGTTTCTTTTCTGTGGCGAAGTTCTTTCACCAAATTCAAAACACCAACCGATAATTGCATTGACAAATCGGAGAGTTTATCCTCTTTCATTTCTATCACCTCAACTAAATTATATGCTTGTGTCAAGTCAAGGACAAATTGAGCTTAGAGTTTTTTACAGCACATATTTCCCGACTTGTAAATCATAAATAACTTTTGCCAGCGCATTCTCTTCATTGCTTACCGTTATATAGTCGGCAGCGGCAAGAGCCTCTTTGCAGGCGTTAGAAACCGCTATTCCGATTTTTGCAGTATCAAACATCG
>JAFSGB010000035.1 GCA_017434895.1 Clostridia bacterium | reverse complement strand
GGCGGTAGCCGGTTGTGTTATTATTTCCTTTGCCTTAAGCTATGCTTTTTCCTTAATAAAAGCAATTCCTGAGGGCATAAGGGTGATATCGCTTACCATACTAATTTCCTTTGCGGCAGCTATTCTTTTCCCCGTAAAGGAGGATGAATATGCATAACACATATATTTATATAGCCATTATGGCGATAGTTACATATTTAATAAGAGTCTTGCCCCTAACACTTATAAGACAAAAGATTAAAAACCGTACACTTCGTTCTTTTCTTTATTATGTGCCTTATGTAACACTTGCCGTTATGACCTTTCCCGCCATACTCCACGCCACAAGCAGTTTTTATTCAGGACTGGCGGCCCTTATTGCGGGCATAGCATTGGCATACCTTGGAGTCAGTCTTTTTGGGGTTGCGGTGGTTTCATGCGCAGTAGTGTTTATTATCGAATTACTTTTAATTTAAGGCTTGATTTTAATAGGCAAATGTTATACAATATAAAAGCAAAAATTAAATGGAGGAATTTTAAATGTTAGTTTCCGCAAAAGAAATGCTTACAAAGGCTAAGGCCGGTAAGTATGCAGTTGGTCAGTTCAACATTAACAACCTTGAATGGACCAAAGCAATTCTTCAGACAGCTGAGGAATTAAAGTCTCCCGTTATTTTAGGTGTTAGTGAGGGTGCCGGCAAATATATGTGCGGCTACACCACTATCGTTGGTATGGTTAACGGTATGATTAACGAATTAGGCATCACCGTTCCTGTAGCGCTTCACCTTGACCACGGTAGCTACGATGGTGCAAAGGCTTGCATCGATGCAGGCTTTAGCTCGGTTATGTTTGATGGTTCTCATTACCCGATTGAGGAAAACATTCAAAAGACCAAGGAATTGGTTGCCATTTGTAACGAAAAAGGTCTTTCTCTTGAGGCTGAGGTTGGCGCTATCGGCGGCGAGGAAGACGGCGTTGTAGGCAGTGGCGAGGTTGCTGATCCAAAGGAATGTAAAATGATTGCTGACCTAGGAGTAACAATGCTTGCTGCCGGTATAGGCAACATTCACGGTAAATATCCAGAAAACTGGGCTGGCCTTAGCTTTGACACTCTTGATGCTATCCAACAGTTAACCGGTGATATGCCCTTAGTTCTTCACGGCGGTACAGGTATCCCCGCCGATATGATTAAGAAAGCTATTTCATTAGGCGTTTCCAAAATCAATGTTAATACCGAGTGCCAATTGGCTTTTGCTGACGCTACTCGCAAATATATCGAGGCTGGAAAAGACCTACAAGGTAAAGGCTTTGACCCCAGAAAGCTTTTAGCCGACGGTACTGCTGCTATTAAGGCAACCGTTAAAGAAAAAATGGAGCTTTTCGGTTCTGTTAATAAGGCTTAATTATTAAAATGGTTTAACCCCCGCTTGAAATTCAAGTGGGGGTTATCGTATTTATATGTGAGGTATGACGCTTATAATGACTATGTTGATGTCAAAATAGGGCAAAGCCTTATTTCGACTGTGAATTCTTTGAATTCGCAAACAATTACCGTCAGTAATTGAACATATTCATTAAAATGATATCGAAGTTGCAAAATAACGCTTTAAGGCGTTTTTTTGCAACATAGAGCCGATTTTTATCGGCTTTGTCGAGAAATTTAATCAATTTCTCGACATTCGATAATCATTATAACATACCTCGGTACGGCGATTTCAACACGCCAGGTTTTATTAAATTAATTTGGTAAGTATTTCTTAGCAAATATATTGTAGTGCTCTTTAAAGTAAGCGCTTTCTTTCTTGGCCGCACTTAAGGACTGATGCAAATTAAGATTTTTGTCCTCGGCATCAATTACGCATCCGGCAATGTTAGAGCAATGGTCCGATGTACGCTCAATATTAGTAAGAATATCTGACCAAACAAAACCTGTTTCAATACTGCACTCCCCTCGTTGTAACCGCTCAATATGGCCATTTCGCATAAGGGTTTTAAGCTTATCCACAACCTGCTCAAGAGGTTCAACCGTTGCAGCGGAAGTAAGGTTATTTTTTGCAAATGCTATATAAGTAAGATCTAAAATCTCCTCCACTGCGGCGGAAATGTTCTGAAGCTCCACGTTAGCTGCGGCGGATAGGGTTAACTGTTTTTCGCGCATTTCTTCGGCAGAATCCAGTAGATTTACGGCATGGTCTGAAATTCTTTCCAGATCGCCTATAACTTTCAATAGCTTTGCGGCTTGGGTGGAATAGGCGTCGTCAATTTGCCTCGCACTAAGCTTTACAAGATATGTACCTATCATATCCTCATACCTATCGGTTTTTTCCTCCGCCTTGCGAATATCAGTTGCAGACGTTTCAGAATAGTCGCTGAAGACTTTTAAGCTTTTCTTCATAGCATCCATAGAAATTTCAGCCATTTTAACAACCTGTAATTGGCATTGCTCAAGGGCTACGGCGGGGGTTATAAGCAAATGCTCATCCAAAACGGTGACAGTATCCGGCGTTTCCTTTTCGGGAACAATAATATAGGCGATTTTTTCAAGCAATACTGAAATAGGTAACAAAAGTACAGTACAAGCAACATTAAAAGCCGAGTGGGCAACCGCTATGCCCGACATTGTGGCGGGAGCATCAAAAAGAGCGGGAGCCACAGTATATTTAATAATACTAAACGCACTAAGCCAAACTATTGTACCGACAATATTAAAGGATAGGTGTACAACGGCGGCACGACGAGCATTTCGGCTTGTTCCCACCGAGGAAATAAGCGCCGTTACACAGGTTCCTATGTTTTGACCCATTATAATAGGTATTGCTGCTCCGTAGGGTACCGCGCCCGTCATAGCAAGGGCTTGTAAAATACCGACCGAAGCAGAGCTTGACTGAATTATTCCCGTAAGAATCGCACCTGCAAGCATACCCAAAATAGGATTTTTAAACATTATAAATAGATTAGTAAATTCAGATACATTTGCAAGTCCTTTAACCGCACCGCTCATAATATCCATACCGAACATTAAAACCGCAAACCCCAAAAGGATTGTTCCCGTATCCTTATGCTTCTTGTTTTTAACAAACATATACATTATTACACCAATAAGGGCAAGAACCGGTGTAAAGGACATTGGCTTTAGCAGTTGTACCACAATATTGTCACCGCTAATACCACCAAGTGACAAAATCCAAGCGGTAACGGTGGTACCGATATTGGCGCCCATTATTACATTTATTGCCTGCCTTAAGGACATAAGTCCCGAATTAACAAAGCCTACCACCATAACAGTTGTAGCAGAGGAGCTTTGAATAACCGCGGTTACACCAAGTCCAGTAAAAAGACCCGCCATTTTATTGGTTGTAAGTCGAGCGAGTATTGATTGTAGTTTTCCGCCGGCACGGCGTTCGAGGGCATCCCCCATGACAGTCATACCAAAGAGGAACAGACACAGTCCTCCGATCATCGTAAGTACATCGAATAAATCCATTTTTCTTTACCTTCTTTCTCTTTTTTTGCCTACCTCCTATATAACATACCAAAAATTCTTTGTCAATAAATTGTAAGGGCGAATTTTTAAAATCTAAACTTATTCTAAAAAGAATTAAAATACTCAGTTTTCACTTTGTGCAAAACACAAAAATACTTGTATACCACTATACAATTTATTTAAAATTTCCGCAAAAAAATATTGATTATAGCCTTATTTGGTGGTAAAATTATCTTTATATAGGAGGGACAAATATGATTAGAATGGGAATTGTAGGCTACGGCAATTTAGGACGCGGCACCGAAAGCGCCATAATGCAAAATCCGGACACAAGCCTTTACGGTATTTTTTCACGAAGAGACCCCTCTACAGTTAAAACTGTAAGTGGCGCTAATGTTTATAATTTGGATGATATTTTAAATCATAAGGGAAATATAGATGTACTTATCATCTGTGGCGGCTCGGCTACCGATTTGCCCGTACAGACCCCTTATCTTGCAGAGTATTTTAATGTGGTGGATAGCTTTGATACCCACGCTAAAATCCCAGAGCATTTTATGAATGTTGACTCTGCCGCCAAAAAAGGCAAAAATGTTGCTATGATTAGTGTCGGCTGGGACCCTGGTATGTTCTCCCTTAACCGCCTTTACGGTGAGGTTATTTTGCCCGAGGGTAAGGACTACACCTTTTGGGGCAAGGGTGTTAGTCAAGGCCACTCCGATGCTATAAGACGGATTGAGGGTGTAATTGATGCCCGTCAGTACACTATCCCCGTTAACAGTGCAGTAGAAAGCGTAAGAAAGGGTGAAAACCCCGAGCTTACTACCAGACAAAAGCACACCCGTCTTTGCTATGTTGTAGCAGAGGAAAATGCTGACAAGGACCGCATCGAAAAAGAAATCGTTACAATGCCCAACTACTTTGCTGATTATGATACAACGGTTAATTTCATTTCTGCCGAGGAAATGAAGCGTGACCACAGTGGTATTCCCCACGGCGGTATGGTTATCCGTAGTGGTAAAACGGGAATGAATAAGGAAAATACACATATTATAGAATACAACCTAAAGCTTGACTCCAACCCCGAGTTTACCTCAAGCGTTATCGTAGCCTTTGCCCGTGCGGCAGTCAGAATGAGCAAAGAAGGAATAAGTGGCTGCAAGACTGTATTCGATGTTCCCCCCGCCTACCTCTCCCCTAAATCCGCCGAAAGCTTAAGAAAAAATTTACTATAATTAAAGAATTCCCAAAGGTGTGCATTCCATAAAGCAGGTTTTACCCGCCGAAAAACAAAAAGGAGTACGGACGATTGTTCGTACTCCTTTTTACACGTCTTGCCTTGCAAGGTATGGTGTGTTACACCTTTTAAGTGTACTGTCAGGCGGTAATGAGCCTCCCTTGTGTAAAGGGAGGTGGCACGGCTTGCCGTGACGGAGGGATTGTAAAAGCAAAAATTTCATCGTAAAACAATCCCTCAGCCGCCTTCGGCGTCAGCTCCCTTTACACAAGGGAGCCTTTAGCTTGTGCGCCCCGAAACTCCATCTACTTTTCCTGACAAGCACTGCTTTTGTGGACACAAAAGCTACATTCCTTTCCCATAAGTTCATCTATGGAAATACCAATCAAATCAGAGATATCGGAGAGTAAAAATATATCGGGATAGCAAATCTCGCGTTCCCACTTGGATACGGCTTGACAAGAGACACAGAGGTAATTTGCCAGCATTTCTTGGGTGAGGCCTTTTTGTTTTCGTAATTGTTTAATTCGTTCACCAATGGTCATACGTATCATCCTTTACTGCGACAATCTATTGAGATCTCACATACAGTATACCACGACCATTACCAATCTACAATAAAAAAGGATGAGGACGGACAGTCGGAACTGTCCGTCCTCATCCCAAGCCACCCTTGCGCTAAACATCCTT
>JAFSGB010000034.1 GCA_017434895.1 Clostridia bacterium | reverse complement strand
CTTGAAATGGGGACTTTACGTTGCTTTTTATTCTTCCACAGGAGCTTCAAGCTCGACATCTGCAACACTTACGTTAACCTGTGTTACAGCGGTTCCTGTCATGGTTTGAATTTTATCCTTAACATTTGATTGCACTTTTTCGGCAACCTCATTTACAACTGCATCCTTTCTAACGCAGATATAAACATTAAGCTTTAAAGCACCGTTAACACTTTCTACCTTAACACCTGTAAAAGGAGTTTTCGTTTTAACAGCACTCTTTAAATCAATTGCTTTTTTTGCAAGACCTGCGACACCCTCAACCTCTTTGGCGGCAATTTCCGCCATACGAGCCAAAACCTCTGTATTAATAGAAAGTTCTGTTTTGTTGTTCATATATTTATACCTCCGTAGATAGAATGCAAAATAATTACATTTACATTATACCACATTTTTAGAATAACACAACAAAAATTTTATTTAACGGGAATAATTTTAATATTTGCCAAGGTAATTTCCGTTTCGCTTGTGATGACATCTTGAATTTGAAGCGTCTGCTGAGAAGTCAGCCCCTCCCCTTTTACAACAACAGTTACACCTGTATCATTTATTACTGCAACCGCTTCTTTAAAGCCCTTTGCTTTAAGTAAGGCTTCAATATTTGCTTCCTTTTCAATTCTTCCGGCAATTTCCTCAGTCTTGGCAATAGCGGACTTCTTGTCGCCTTCCTTTAAATTATCCTTATCAAGGGTTTCCTCAATCAGTTCAATAGCCTCTTTTCTTGCTTTTTCACGTTCTTTTTTACTTTCGGTAAAGTAATCTGTCTCTGCTGTTGCAGAGGTTTCTATCGCATTTTCCCCTGAGGTATTTCCCACAAAAGAGGTCTCACCCAAATATTTTGTATCACTTGGCAAATATTTGGTATTAAGCCAAATTGCCGCTCCCAAAGCCACCACCATTAAAGCCACTGTAACCTGACTTTTTCCAAAAACCTTACCCTTTTTCACTACCGATTCCTCCCACAAATATATACTCTTTTTGATGTTATATCCAAAGCCGCCGTAACAGCATTTTGAATTTTTTCTGCAATATATTCATTATCACCGCCGTCGCAAACTATGGCAACGCCTCTGACTTCAGGCATTTCTACGGTCACTAGCAACGCTTCCTCACCGCCGTCTGAGGTTTTAACCGTTATGTATCCCTTTTTTACATCACTATCCGAAATACGGTTTTCCTTTTCCTCCTTTTCGGTAAGTGTTTCTTCCTTAGTATCAGCATAAGAATATTTAATTCCGCTTTCAAGAGTGACAACTACCGAAATATTTTTGCTTCCGCTAATATCCTGTACGGTTTTCTTTATATCTTTTTCTAAGATTGCCTTATATTCCTCAGCAGTAATTTCGCCCTCCGGCTTTGCTTTACTTTGCTCGTCATTTTTACTTGAAAGCGAAGACAAAAAAATTAAAACAATTCCCAGAATACCTATAAGCATAATAATTTTTGGTTTTTTTAGTACAGTTAAATATTTATTAAAAATATCATTCATTTATTACTTCTACCTGAAATTCCTTTCCCTCTCCGCCCAAAGCGGAAAGAATCTTTTCTTTGTCACAAGATGAATAAATCTTCACCTTGGTACAATTTATGCCTTCTTTAGAGGAATTATCCGTATAAACATATATTTCTCTAAAGTCGATTTCTGCTTTTTGAAGTATTAAGGAAATTGTATATTCGGTAGCTGCCGTTTCCAGATGGTCAGCATTTACCGTCTTGGCAGGTGCAAAATCAATTTCGAATTTTTCAAAATTCACATTAACGCCTGCAACCGAAATTATAATTATCAAAAAGCAAAGTGACACAACATACTGTAAGGGCTTTTTCATTTTTCCTTCCGGAAAAATAATGAAAATAGCACCAAAGCAAATGCCCGCCGTACAAAAAGCGGTTATTAAAGATTTTATCCAATTCATACCTTACCCACCGAAACCACAACCGACAGTGAAATTACAAATAAAGCCATTGAAAGCAGAATTATTCCAATAAGCACCGAAACCGCTGCATCAATGCTTCGAAGTAACTTAGAGGTTAAAGACGAGGACATAACATCCGAAATCAATGCAGTTATATTAAAGCTAAACCGCCAAAGCAAAAGTTCAATTAACAGTGGTAAAAATATTACAAGGCATGCCACTACCCCATAAATTGCAACCGAGGTTTTAAGCATTCCCAATGAAGCCGTAACGGTTGTTAATGCTTCTGAAAGCACCGTTCCTGCCATTGGCACCGAGGAGCCTATCACGAACTTTGCCGTTCTCATAGTAATAGAATCTGCCGAGGCATTAATGGCAGTTTGAATACTTAAAACTCCCAAAAATACCGTTGTTACAAATGACATTATCCAAAAAGACAGCTTCTTGAGTGATTCGGCAAATGAGGTTTTTGAAAGCAACGGTGTCACACCGGAAGCTACGCTTACGCTCAAATATCCGCACATTAAGGGTACAACCAAATGACTTGCAATAAGTTCCACAATCTGCGTCGCACCCAAAAGCAAGCCACTCATCGAAGCAGAGGTTGCAGCTTGCCCGTTTACCGCTATAACTACGGCAAATACCGGTACAAACGCCGTCATAAATACCGCCGCCGACTGCATTGTAGCTACTGCATTATTGATTACATTTAATATTGGTGCCGTTATTACTGCCGCAGAAACAGCTGTCACTGCAAAAAGTGCAGTGGCAGATGAAGCACTGCTTTCATTCAAAGAGATTGCACCGCTTACGAGTATTACAGCCACAATCAACGCCGAGGTCGTAAGCGGTGCAGTGATTTTTTTCTTAATAAAGCTCCATAACTCTTTAATTGCTTGAGAAAGAGAAATATTTTTAATCCATTCACTTTCCCCGGCAGTAATTCCGTTTTTGTCAAAATAGTTCTTACCGCTTTCAGGTAAAGCATCATTTAATTTATCCGCACCTGCAATTTCAGCTTGATTTTTAATAAATTCCTCCGTGCTTAAAGAGTTCGCACTCACATTAAACGAAAAAAGAAAAAAGAAAACAAAGCATAAAATTATCGTTTTTTTCATTTTATAAAACCTATTGCCGTTTCCAAAACCGACATTAAAAGCGGTACTGAAAGCAAAAATATTGCCGTTTTCCCTACAAGCTCCGCCTTTGATGCAATAGTAGCTTGACCCACATCACGGCAAGCGTCTGCAATAAAATCAGTTATGTAAGAAATTCCAACTGCTTTAAGTGCAATTTTAAAATACTCGGTTTCAATACCGCTATTTGACAATTTTTCGGATATTTGCTTTATCGGTTCTAACACTGTTTTTAATACAAAGGTAAGCATACAAATACTCGTTACAATTATAATTGCATAGGAGTATTCGGGAGATTTTTGCCTTAAAATAATACTAAAAGCCGCACCAATAATACAAATACCGAAAATTTTCCAAAGCTCTGCCGTCATAAGCCAAACAGTGATTTAACGGTAGAAAAAAGCTCGGCTACGGCATTAACCACCATTAAAAGCACCACTACTAGTCCTGCCAAAGTGGTGAGAAGTGCTTGTTCCTCGCGTCCCGACCGCACCAAAACTAAGTTTAGCACTGTCACAATAATACCGATTGCCGCAATTTTAAAAATAAAATCTACATCCATAATTTTCACCTAAACCAAAAATATGCAAAGCGATAATCCAACTAAAAAGCCACAGGAATTATAAAGCTTGCAAAGCTTTTCTGCGTTTTTTTCTGCTTCGCCTCGCCGTTTTTCAAACAGTGTTTTATAAATCAATATTCGTTTATACTCGGATTCTCTATCAGATATTCCTATTTCACCTAAAAATTCATAAAAAAACTCTGCATCTTCCTTTAAAAGAGTACTGCAATTAAGCTTTATACCGTCTGTGGTTTCAACCAAATCGCCAAAACAAAATGACATCAGCTTTCCAAGGTCGCCGGTTCCGTTTTTTATAAGCTCGCCCAGCCTTTCAAGAGCAAAGCAAATTTTTTCTAAAGATTTATATCTTTTAACAAGGAAATTCCCTTTGTAAAATCCGAAAAATGTGCTGGAAAGAAGCAAGAAAATCAACCCTAATATTTTAAAAATACTCATTTTCTAGTTCCTCAAGACTGCAAATCTGAATTTCATCGCCGTAAAATCTAGAAAGCAATGCTATTTTTTTTATTTCACCCGACATTAAGAGTTCTTTTGTTACCTGCCTTTTGAAAATTTCACTTTTATCACCGATATGTGCCGTTGTTATGACACTAACGCCCGCATTAAAGCTTTCTCTCACTCTCTCAAGCTCTGCAACAGTTCCTATTTCATCGAAGGCAATAACCTCAGGAAACATTGTCCTTAAAGCAATTTGAATACCTAAGGCCTTGTCCTCAATATTCAATACATCGGTTGTGCAACCTAAGTCATTTTCGCCCTTTCCGCTTAATTCTCCTCGCGAATCTATTACCGCAACTCGGTAGCTTTTGCCGCCTGCTCCGTTAGAAATTTGCCGTATTAAATCACGCAAAATTGTAGTTTTTCCACTTGCAGGAGGACCTGCTATAAGCCAGCTTTCACCCTTAAAATCACTGACAATTTTATTCGCAATACCCTTAATTTCGCGGGCTATTCTAATGTTTATACAGGTTATATTCTCCATTTCGCCTCTTGCATTTACTGTACCGAAAACACCTGCGCGACTTCCGTTTTCGAGGCAAATATACCCATTTTTCAGTTCTTCGGAATGGGCAAAAGCCGAGTTATTACAAAGATGTCTAAAGCTTTTTGTTATATTTTCTTTTGTTACAAAAATCATATTATTCTCAGGGAAAAAGCTGGTTTGTCCATTTTGTTTTACAAAAACAGTTTCTCCTGCAACAGTCAAAGCCAAGGGCAGTCCCTGCCGTAATCTTATTTCCTCGGTATTTTGCTTGACCGTTGGGGAAAGCTTTTGCAAAACTGTTTTTAATTCCTCGTCGACACCGTAAAGCATACTAAAAAATCTTTCCGCCATTTTAACTACTCCCTTTTGGTTTTAATAAATATTATGTGACGGTTGTCCAAATTAGAACAAATTTTACTTGTAGTTTCCTTTGTTTTAAGATACAATATATAAGGAGAAAATTTTTGCGGCGGTGTTTTATGAAAATCAAAACAAAACAAATTGATTTTGCCACTTTAGAAGATCTCAAAAAGCCAAAACATAAAAAGCCCCTTAAACCCTTGTGGATTTTGGGAGCTTTAATAAGGCTTATCTCTGTTCCTGAGCTGTTGGCAGTGAAATTCAGCGCAGAAAAATACAGAATGGAAAAAGCGCAAGCTCCCTGCCTTATACTTATGAATCATTCCTGCTTTTTAGATATGAAAATAGCCTTTAGACTCTTTTTTCCAAAAAGACTTTCAATTGTATGTACTACCGATGCTTACATTGGAAAATCCCCTCTTATGAGACTGCTTGGTTGTATTCCTACAAACAAATTTGTGACCGATGTCACACTTATCAGTGATATAATTCACGCTTTAAAAAAGAATAAATCAAATGTACTTATGTACCCCGAAGCCGGCTATTCCTTTGACGGATGTGCCACTGCGTTGCCACCGAGACTTGGTATTCTGGTTAAAAAATTAGGCGTTCCCGTGGTTACGGTTATCACAAAGGGTGCCTTCTTAAGAGATCCCCTTTACAACTGCTTACAGAAAAGAAAGGTGAAAGTTTCTGCCGTTGTTAAGTGCATATTAACCCCCGAAGAAATTAAAGAAAAATCTGCAAAGGAAATTACTGAGGTTTTAAATAACGAGTTCACCTTTGACGAGTTTGCCCGCCAACAAAAGGAAAAAATTGAAATCAATGATAATTTCAGAGCCGACGGACTTGAGAGAATCTTGTACCGTTGTCCCAACTGCCAAAGTGAAAACAGCTTAAAGGGACAGGGCACAAAAATCATATGCTCAAGCTGCAAAAAGGAATATGAGCTTGATGTTTTCGGTTCTCTTAAAGCTACTTACGGTGAAACAGAATTTAATCACATTCCCGATTGGTACAATTGGGAACGGGAATGTGTTAAAAAAGAAATTGAAAATGGCGAATACAAGCTCGAGACCGATGTTAAAATTGGGGTTATTTGCAATAATAAATGCCTTTATATGATAGGTGACGGTCACCTAACCCACACTGCCGAAGGCTTCAGCCTTGTAAGTGACGACAAAAAGCTTCACTACACCCAAAGTCCAACTTCGGCTTACAGTATAAATGCAGATTATTACTGGTATGAGCTTGGCGATATTATATGTATTGGCAACCGTGAACGGCTTTACTACTGCTTCCCAAAGGATAAAATCAGCGTTACCAAGGCACGCCTTGCAGCGGAGGAAATTTACAAAATCAAAAAACAAAAGGACTAAGTTATGAAAGAAAAGTTTAAAAAAGCATTACAGTTATTTGTTACATTTTTTAAAATCGGTGCCTTTACCTTTGGCGGCGGTTACGCTATGATACCGCTAATTTCCAAAGAAGTTGTAGAAAACAAAAAGTGGGTAACCGATGACGATATTTTGGAGATTGTGGCTATTGCCGAGTCAACCCCCGGACCAATTGCAATCAACTCTGCCACATTTGTAGGCTACAAGGTTTGCGGCTTTTGGGGTTCATTTTTTGCCACCTTGGGCACAGTGCTTCCCTCCTTTACAATTATTCTTGCAATTTCCTTTGTGTTGGAAGAATTTCAGCATTTAAAGGCAGTTCAATACGCTTTCGAGGGTATTCGTGCAGGTGTTTTGGCTCTGCTTATTAAAGCACTTTGGACAATGTACAAAAAATGTCCTAAGGGACTTGTTTCCTACATTATAATGAGTGGCGCATTTATCTCCACCGCTTTCCTTGATGTGCCAGTACTTGCAGTCATAATCGGTTGTGCAATTTTTGGATATCTTACATCGGTTATGGCAGAAAGGAAGGTAAAATAATGATATTTCTAAAGCTTTTTTTAACCTTCTTTAAAATTGGTCTTTTTACTATCGGCGGCGGCTATGCAATGCTTCCCCTTATTCAAGACGAGGTTGTAAACAACGGCTGGATGCCCGAGGAACAGATTGTAAACTTTATAGCCGTGAGTGAGAGCACCCCAGGTCCCTTTGCAATAAATATATCAACCTATATTGGCTCAACAATGGGCGGCGAATTTGGGTTAATAGGTTCACTTTTAGGTGCCTTTTGTGCAACAATGGGTGTTGTCCTCCCCTCTTTCACTATAATTTTAATAGTCGCCAGAATTTACGAGCAATTTAAAACAAATAAAGTTATTGCCGGCTGTATGACCGGACTTAAGCCCGCAGTTATCGGTCTTATAGGATCTGCGGTGCTAACGATTATAGTAACGGTTTTCGTCCCGAGCAGAGTTTTGTCTTTTGAAATATTTAAAACTGCACAAACCTATGTTTCACTAGGTATTTTCGCTCTTTGCACAGTTTTAGTTTTTAAAAAGGTTCACCCTATTATAATAATTTGTCTGTCGGCAGTTTTAGGTATTGTTGCGGGATATTTTCTTTAGGAGGTTACTATGAAAGAGATTAAAAACAAAAAAGGATTTATCTGTGATATGGACGGTGTTATCTATCACGGAAGCAAAATTTTAGACGGCGTTGCTAATTTCGTTAACTGGCTTATTGATAACGACAAAAAGTTTGTATTTTTAACCAACAGTCCCGAAAAAACCCCACATGAGCTTAGTATGAAGCTTGAAAGAATGGGACTAAAGGTTTCACCTGACCATTTCTACACAAGTGCCTTAGCTACCGCTGCTTTTTTAAAGAGTCAAAATCCCGATTGTACCGCCTATGTTATCGGTGAAGCCGCCCTTACAAAAGCACTCTACGACCAAGCAATTTATATGAACGATGTTAACCCCGATTATATTGTTGTGGGTGAAACCAGAACATATAATTTTGAAAAAATCGAAAAGGCTATTGAGCTTGTAAACAAGGGTGCAAAGCTTATCGGCACCAACCCCGATATTACCGGTCCAACCGAAAAAGGTGTTATGCCAGCAACCGGATCACTTATTGCACCTATTGAAATCGCTACGGGTAAAAAGGCATATTTTGTAGGCAAGCCCAACCCGCTAATGCTACGGCACGGTCTTAAAAGACTTGACTGTCACAGTGCCGAAATTGCCTTCATCGGCGACAGAATGGATACCGATATTATTGCGGGAATTGAGTCTAATGTTGATACCATTTTGGTCTTGACGGGTGTCACCGCCAAGGAAGATATTGACAAATTCCCATACCGACCCAAATACATTTTGAACTGTGTTGGCGATTTAGTAAAATAGGATTTAGGTGATTTTATGAGAAAATGTTTAAGATGTAACTCAGAAATGATTGAAAACATTGAAATACGCACCAATGAAGCTATCGGTATTTCGGTCGGTGAAAAAGGAATTTTCAAGGGCTCCCTTGGAAAGCTGAACGCCTCCGTATGTCCCGAGTGCGGATACACCGAAACTTATCTTGCAAATACCAAAAAACTTGAAAAACTGATAAAATAAAAAAATAACCCCTGTTTAATATGCACCTTTAAAAGTTTCTGACTTTTAAAGGTGCATATTACTATTTTTTGGGGTCGTTATACGAGATGTAAAAAAGGCACCACATTTCTGTGATGCCTTATCTGTAAATTGTCTCTGTCTGGGGTGAAATTGAGGGGTAAACACAATATTTTTACTCGTTTAACACCCCACAAACCCGCAAAATCACTGAGTTTCTTTGAACTATATTAGTCCAAAGGTTTCATTGTGGGGACCTCTGCCCCCGAAGTTACAAAACAATACCTAAGTGTACAAAACTCCAATGGTTTCAAGTCGTCTCAGAGAGTCGTTTTTACAGCACAGAATATAACCCTTTGTATCTGTGCGGCATTTTGGCGTAGTAACTGGCGTACCAT
>JAFSGB010000033.1 GCA_017434895.1 Clostridia bacterium | reverse complement strand
GAAAATATCGAAAATTACATTAAGCGTCTCGAAAAGCTAGAGGAAATCGCCAATTCCTTCGGTGGTGTTGAGAGTTCCTTCGCAATCCAAGCGGGTCGCGAAATCCGTATTATGGTTAAGCCCGAGGCTGTCAGTGAGGACGAAATGGTAATTATGTCCCGTGAAATTGCTCAAAGAATTGAAAACGAGCTTGAGTATCCGGGTCAAATCAAGGTTAATGTTATCCGCGAAAGCAGAGCAGTTAACTACGCTAAATAATTGAAACAGACCGCAAACAATATGTTTGCGGTCTGTTTTTTGCAACATACAGCCGATTTTTATCGGCTTTGTCGAGAAATTTAATCAATTTCTCGATATCATTATAACAAAATATAAATCAGCGCATAAAGTAGAAACTTATCTGCTTTTTCACCGTAAAGGATAAGCAAAAGTCCTAAAATCAGTGCCGTATCCTTATCTCCTAGAAGATTAAAAAAGGGGAGCTCCAGTCCAAAGCCTTGGGACGGCGGACTTTGCTTTTTAGGTGGCGGCAGTGGTGGTGGCAAAGGTATGGAATTGTTTGTAGCTTTTGCATTCATTTCTTTCATCTGATTAATTGCCCGTTGCCGCTCGGCGGAAAATTCATTTTGAGTCACTTTGTCACCACCTACAAATTAAACATTCCGCTTTCCTTAATTAGCGGCCACAATTCCAAAAGCCTCAAAATTTTAATTGCATTTTCGGTTTTTGCTTGTCTTTTTTCGCTTAAGTATGGCTTTAACGCGTTAAGCAAGCGGGTACGGTCGTTATCACCGGAACTATTAAGCTTTGACATTATGGAGATAATTGCCCCTATATTTTCAATGGGTGGAATATCACCCGAATTTTCATTTCCCTCGCCATCGTCCCCCGAAAGTAGACTATCTGCCATATTTTTAAGATTTGCCATACTCTCGGGGTCGTTTAGTATTTCCTTTAGCTTTTCGCTTAAATCATCCATTGTTTCCCTTTCCAGACAGCATTTTAAGTATAGCCTTGGCTTCGGGACTATTTAACATTTGAGCCAATGCTTCTTTGTCGGCAAGCATTTTGTTAACCGTTTCCTTTTCCTTATCGGAAAGGGAGCTCATAAGCTTTTTGGGATCCTTGGTGTTAAGCAGGCGAGGGTCGATGTTGTTCATTTTAATTCCTCCTAAATACTCTTGTAAATTGTATGAATTTGAGGTAAAATATAGAATATGCGAGGTGAAAAAATGCGTATAGTGGTAATATCCGATACCCACGGCAGAACGGGTGTAATAGACAAGATTTTGTTGTCACAACGAGAGGCAAAATATGTTTTCTTTTTGGGGGATAACGTAAGGGATATTGAGGATTTCGAGTTTTTTTACCCGGATAAAACCTTTTTTGCGGTTTCGGGAAACTGTGACTACAATTCTTTTTTGCCCAGCACCGGTGTTAAAAGCGTGGCGGGAATTAATATTCTTTATACTCATGGGCACACCCTTAATGTCAAATATTCCACAGATTATATTTTAAAGGCGTCAAGGCAAAATAACTGCAAGCTTGCCCTTTACGGACATACGCATATATCTAAGATATTATATGAGGACGGAGTTTATATTGTGAATCCAGGGTCGGCATCACTTTCGAGGAATGGCAGTAATTCCTATGCAGTGGTTGATATTACCGAAAAGGGTATAATGCCCATAATCATTGATTTGTAGCGTTATTTAGCCTTGACAAAAGATGGTGGGTATTATACAATTAATTAAACACATATGGAGGAAATTTTTATGGCAATTTTAGTCACTGGCGGTGCCGGATACATAGGTAGTCACACTTGTATTGAAATGCAAAATGCAGGCTATGAGGTAGTTGTTATTGATAATCTTGATAATAGCAGCGCTGAATCCCTAAAAAGGGTCGAAAAAATTACTGGCAAGCCAGTCAAATTTTACAAAAAGGATGTAAGGGATAAAGAGGCTTTACGCCGCATTTTCACCGAAAATAAGATTGAGGCTGCAATCCATTTTGCCGGTCTTAAGGCAGTAGGTGAGTCGGTTAGAGAGCCTATTATGTATTACAATAACAACCTTCAAAACACCATTGCCCTGCTTGAGGTTATGAACGAGTTTGGAGTTAAAAAAATTGTTTTTTCCTCCTCTGCTACGGTTTACGGTGTTGCCACCGAAATGCCTTTAGTTGAAGATATGCCCTTGGGTGCAATTAATCCCTATGGCAGGACTAAGTATTTTATTGAGGAAATTTTACGCGACCTTTATGTTGCCGACAAGGATTGGTGCATAGCGTTACTTCGTTACTTTAATCCCATCGGCGCTCATAAAAGCGGTCTTATTGGCGAGGACCCCAAGGGTATTCCCAATAACCTAATGCCTTACATTAGTCAGGTTGCAGTTGGAAAGCTTGAAAAACTTCATGTTTTCGGTAACGATTATAACACTGTTGACGGCACCGGCGTTAGAGATTATATCCACGTTGTAGATTTGGCTCAAGGTCACGTCAAGGCCATTGACTGGGCACTTAAAAATAAGGGATGCGAGGCATTCAACCTTGGTACCGGTAACGGGGTTAGCGTACTTCAGCTTCGTGATGCTTTTGTTAAGGCAAGTGGAATTGATGTGCCCTATGTAATTGACCCACGCCGTCCCGGTGACCCTGATGAGGTTTACGCAAACGCCGAAAAGGCAAAAAAGGTTCTTGGCTGGGAGGCTAAGTTCGGTATTGCCGAAATGTGTGAGGATACTTGGCGTTGGCAGAGT
>JAFSGB010000032.1 GCA_017434895.1 Clostridia bacterium | reverse complement strand
GTCCTTTACAGCAATGCGGAATCCACCGTCAAAATTATCATTTGCCTTCAGAGTAATACCCTTTAACATTTTTTCTTTAAGTGCTGCCAGTAAGGTTTCTTTCAATTTATTAAGGTCTTGAGTATTCAAAATCACTGCGATATCTTCTGCATCAGGCTTATTCGCCCAGTTTTCAACAATGCTGATAATCAGCCCTGCGAATGCCTCCGATGAATATACTGCAGTAACATTTTCGCCAACAATAGCTTTAAGCTCCCTTGTAACACTTTCTCTGAAAGAAATCAGCAGATTGCGACCTGCCTGACGAATAGCATCCTCGCTCGATTTCGTCATTCGCTCAGTTTCAGTTTTTGCAAGGCTCAAGATTTTATCTGCCTGTGCCTGTGCATCGGTAATAATCTTTTCAGCATCTGACTTTGCCGCCTCAACGATAGCCTTGGCTTCTGCTTCAGCGGTTTCAACACCATCCTTCTTAATCTGCTCAATAAGCTCCTGAAGTTGAACTTCCATAATTCTATCTCCTTTTATATTTAGTCAATTTTACTGCTAAAAAACAAAATGGATCCAGCTTCCTCTACAGACAGCTGGATCCATTAAATGTTATTATAATTATTCAATTTTATAAGATTGTATCACACTTTTCTTATTTCGTCAAGACCTTAGAAGGATAAAGACACAAAAAATTCAATTTCAATTATGACTTTTGAGAGTTACCCATAAGGCACAGCTAAGTTTAATCTAATTAC
Source organism: Clostridia bacterium (assembly GCA_017434895.1). Taxonomy (GTDB): domain Bacteria; phylum Bacillota; class Clostridia; order Oscillospirales; family Acutalibacteraceae; genus UBA737. The sequence goes on along the minus strand of JAFSGB010000032.1, from coordinate 11,080 downwards.
ATGTAAATAAAAAAATACAGTATAGTCGTAATTAACCATACTGTATTTTTCGTTATCCTTCTCGGTTTGCGTAAAACTTCGCTAACGACATTACGCTTTAGGCAAGGGAGGCTTTTTTGTAAATACAATTATGAAACAAAGTTCGACGGAACGCAATGCAAGATATTGTAGGGTGCGGCGATTTCCGACGCACCGAAAATATCCGAAAAAAACGGTATGTCATAAACGCCATCCCCTATAAACGAAAAAAGACGGCGAATTTCGCCGTCTTTTTTAATGTAATCCGTAGGGACAGGCGTCCTCGACTGTCTGTTTTATGCACACAGAGAAGCGTCACTCTGTGTTCTATTTCAACACATCAAGCATCTCTTTAAAATTGCTGATTCGCCAATCACAGGGTGGGTATTGGGGAACAGCGGGGGTTAATAAATGTATGGTTTTACATCCAGCATTATAACCCGCTTCGAGGTCGCAAACTCTATCACCTATCATAACTGTATTTTCAGGTGTTCCGCCATACTTTTCCATAAGGTAAAAAATAACATCAGGAGCGGGCTTAACCTTAAAATGTTCATTTCTTGCAGTTATAACCTCTTTGAAATATGGACTAATTCCTTCCCTTTCCAACAACTGATAAATACTGTCACCCCTATTTGTAAAGATATAGCTTTGGGCACCAATTTCGTTTATTCTTTCAAGAACTTCTTTAACATGGGGGAAAATTCCTGCAGGGTCGTTCTTTTCATTTTCTAAGCGATATGTTTTGAACCTTTCACTTAAATCAGAAATACCGTAAAGCTCGGAATAATAATTGATAGCATAAGGTATATTAACCATCATTTTTTCAAGGATTACTAGGTTATCAGCCTCATAACCGCAGTCATTAACAGCATTGTGCAAATATCTGATTATATTAGGATATGTATTAAGCAGTGTGCCGTCAAAATCCCATATAAACAATTTTAAATTCTTCACAATCAATCCCCCGTTCCTTTAGTTTTTTACATTATAAATCTAACCAAATCCCTTGTCAACCGATAATAAATCTTCCCAACAAATTTCTTTCATTAAAATATTAATTTTGCATCTAATGGTGATTCTCTTGACTTGAAAGAGAATGTTACACCCGATAGCATTTGCAAGAGGGTTACAAGCAAGGTTAAAAACGGCAGTATAGTCCTTTTCCACAACGATGCAGACCACACCCCCGAAGCACTGCCACAAATCCTCAAATGCCTTAAAGACGAGGGGTATGAGTTTGTGTTTATAAGCGATTTGATTTTAAAGGGAAATTATGAAATAGACCATACCGGTATGCAGTGTAAACAAAAAGAAGATGCATAAAAGCATCTTCTTTTTGTTTGTGTGGCAACAGCGACATTATTAATTTCAATGTCGCTTACTTATTATAGTCGATTTACGGGCTATTGTCAATACAAATATATTATTTTATATTATATGTATAACAATATTGTGAGGTAAAAATGATTATTTTTGATAAGTTGTGGAAAACATTAAAGCAAAACGATATTTCTCAATATAAATTAATTAAAGATTACGGTTTCAGTTCGGGACAACTTGATAGATTACGAAAAAATGCAAATGTAAATACATATACCCTTAATCAACTTTGTGAAATTCTACAATGTGAATTATCGGATATAGCAGAATTCATTTCAGATAAATAAAAAGCACCCCTGCAGTTAAGGTGCTTGACAAATTTAAAAGGTATGATATAATATAAGTGAAATAAGGTACACCGTATAGACGGTTAACCTAGTTTGTTATAAAAAAATAACCGCAACTTTTGGTCGAGGGCGGTTATTTTTTTATGCTTAAAACGTACCCAATCACAAGCACTATAACAATTATGATAAATGTTTCTTGTTCCATAACATCACCCCCCCTTATATTTCAAGGGGGGCATCGTCCCCTACAAAATAACACGCAGAACTGTCCCCTGTCTTCCTGTAATATTAGTATTCAATGAAAATATTTAAAAAGCAAGAAAAAACCTAAATTTACTATTTGAAAATTCGTAATTATATGTTATAATTTATTATGTATATTTATATTTACTTGTAATTGGAATGAAAAAGTTATGGAAAATAAAATTGAAACTACACAAAACAATATAATCTGCGGCAGAAATCCCGTTTTAGAGGCAGTCCGCTCCGGTCGTGAAATTGACCGATTGTTAGTTGCCCACGGGGTAAGCGGAGGTTCTGTTACCGCCATTATTGCAAAATGTAATGCCAAAGGAATTTTAATAAAAGAAGTAAGTCCTCAGAAGCTTGACTACTACTGTGGCGGCGCCAATCACCAAGGTGTTGCCGTTATGTTTGCCAGTCAAGAATATTCAACAGTTGAAGACATTTTGTCAGTAGCAAAGGAACGCGAGGAAAAGCCCTTTATCATCGTTTGTGACGAAATTGAGGACCCACACAATTTAGGTGCAATTATAAGAACCTCCGAGGCCGCGGGCGTGCATGGAATTATTATCCCAAAAAGACGCAGCGCTTCCCTTAACGCTACCGTTGCAAAGTCTGCTAGTGGCGCCCTTGAATATATGAAAGTTGCCCGTGTAACCAACATTCCCAATACCATTGAACAACTCAAGAAAAATGATATTTGGGTTATGGGTGCAGATATGGACGGTGAAGATTACACTGCCGTAGATTTTGATGTGCCCTGTGCCTTGGTTATCGGAAACGAGGGTAAGGGAATTGGCACACTTACCGCCAAAAAGTGCGACAGAATCATAAGCCTTCCTATGCTTGGAAAAATCAATTCCCTTAACGCCTCGGTGGCGGCGGGAGTGCTTATGTACGAAGTAGTAAACAAAAGGAGAGTAAAATGAAAAAAGATAGAAAAAACTCCTTTGAATTTGACGGAATAATCGAAAGTGATTTCGGCAAGGGCGATTTTCACCACCCCGATGCCCTAACCACCGATGAAATACTAAAAGACGGTGGCGAAGCTTCGACTCTAAATTCCGCACTTGACAGTCTACTTAAAAAGGTGACCAGTGCTACAAACAAACAGGAACAGCCAAATCCGGAGCCTACACTCCTTGACAAGTGTCTGCCCTATATTATTGACGACGAGGGCAACGACATATCTCAAAACGAGAAGCCACTTTACGAGCTTGAAACGGTGGCACAAATACTTAAAAAAGACAGTCAGAAAACACTTGAAAAGCTTTCTAAAGAATATAGCGTTGTTTTTGAAAACCCGCCCGTAGTTATTGACAAAACGGAAAAATATTTATCAGATGAGCCGGAAAAAGAGGAGACAAACCTCACACAAGAGCCTAAAGAGAAGCCGAAAGAGGAATCTCAATATCCAATAATATCCGATATTGATATTACCGACTCACCATTTTATAAAATTAAAAACAATGAAGCGGCAAAGGAGCAGACCGTAACCTTTACACCGATAGAAAACGCAGAAAGTAACACATCTAAAATAATCGTAAACTCCCACACAAGAGCCTTTGATTTCACCGGCGAGATGCTAAAAATAAAAGAGCCTATAACCGCCGAAACCGAGGAAGTCAGACTCGAAAAAAGTGAGTTTGAGGAATATACCCCAAAAGCCGAATTTACAGATGCTACCTCCGGCAGAGTACTTCTCAAACGCTTTGCAAAAGCAAAAATAAACGGTTTCTTTGCAATGTGGGGCAGTATTTTGATGACACTTTTGACTGCATTTTTTATGCTGCCCTTTATGTCAAATATAATTTTAACCCACACCCGTGGTTGTATGATTATAACCTCGGTTTTCTCAAGTGTTGCGGTAGTTCTTAACATTAAATGCTTTGCAGGACTAAGGTATATATTCAATCGCAAAGCTAATAGCGATATAGGAGTTTGTCTTGCCATAATAGGAGTGGCCGTTTATTCTGTTTTAGGTATCACTCAGGGTGAAATAATCCTTAATATGCAGCTTTTATTGCTCATAATTCTGTCCTTTAACGGAATCAAAAGCTTTATGACCGCTTCAAGTCTGCTTCGTTCCTTTAAACAGATTTTAGGTGATAATTCCAAGAACTCCGTTTCGCTTATAAGCGACCCTGCAATCACCCTTGCTATGACAAAGGGTGCAGTAAGCGGTGACTGCCTTATTGCCGCACCGCAGAGCACCAACCGAGTTTGTGATTTTATAAAATACTCCACCTTTGGTGTATTTTTAAACGGCAAGGTGAATATTATAACTGCAGTCTCTCTTTTACTTGCAGTGCTTACAGGGATTTTAGCCGGTGTATTTTTCGGCGAGCCGCTTTATGGCTCCTACGCCGCCGCTGCAGTGCTTTGCTTAACCTCAGCACCTATGCTTTTTTTGGTGGACGCGCTCCCCTTTTACCACAGTGCCAAAAAATTAGCCAAAAAAGGTGCTATGATAGCTGGCAAAACCGGTGCCGAACTAATCGAGGAAGCAAACGCCGTTGTTATTAATGCCAAGGATATATTCCCATCGGGAACTGTAACACTCCACCAAATGAAAGTGCTATCAGAAAATAATCTTGAGGATATAATTTTGCGCGCCGCTTCTCTTACCGATTCAATGCAAAGCCCATTGGCACCAATTTTCAAAAAGATTGCAGGCAACAGTAACATCACTGTTTTCCCCGATTCCGACACCGTAAAATACGAGGAAGCCTTGGGAATTTCGGGTTGGGTTGATAACCGACTGCTATTTATCGGTAACCGTACTCTTATGGAAGCACACGGAATTTCCGTTCCCAATGTGGAGCTTGACCGTAAAATTTTAAGACAAGGTTTTTTCCCCGTTTATGTTGCAAGTGCTAACAAAGCCTGTGCCTTACTTGTTGTACGATATGATGTAAGTCTCGATGTTTCAAGAGAACTTCGCCGCCTTACAAACAGTGGAGTAACCTTACTTGTTAAAACCTCCGACCCAAACATTACCGAAGCAATGGTTTGCGATTATTTAGGGCTTTATGAGGATACTGTTAAGGTTATGACCGCCGCCGGTTGTCATATTTATGTTAACACTGTAGCTCCCGTAAAATCCATATCAGCACCCGCCGCCTTTAAAACAAACCCTAGTGCACTACCCGCAATTTTAAACTGTGCCGGAAAAATTAAACGGGCAAATATAATCCTAACCGCCGCCTACATTATTTCCGCCGTTTTCGGAGTACTTATGTTCTCCTACGCTTCCTTTGGCGGATCCGGTTCACTGCTTAGCGACTCTACCTTGCTTCTTTACAGTATTCTTTCCACTGCTTTGACATATTTACTGTATCTTACTCAAAAACCTTAGGAGGAATTTTAAATGAGTGATAATAAAAAGTTTTACATTACAACCGCCATTGCCTACGCTTCAAGCAAGCCCCATATCGGCAACGCCTACGATATCGTACTGGCTGATATGATTGCCCGCTACAAAAAACAAATGGGTTTTGATGTGTATCTAATGACCGGCTCCGACGAGCACGGCCAAAAGATTGAGGAAAAGGCAAAGGCTCAGGGTATTACTCCTAAGGCTTATGTTGACAATGCTGCCGCTAACATTAAAGCGGTTTGGGATAGTCTTAATACAAGCTATGACAAGTTTATTCGCACTACAGACACCGACCACGAAAAAGCAGTAGCGCGAATTTTCACTAAGCTTTACGAACAGGACGATATTTATAAAAGCACCTACGAGGGTAAGTACTGTATTCCTTGCGAATCATTTTATACCGAATCTCAGTTGATAGACGGCAAATGTCCTGACTGTGGCAGAGATGTTATCGACTCTAAGGAGGAGGCTTATTTCCTTAGACTCAGCAAATATCAAGACCGTCTGCTTAAGCATTTTGAGGAAAATCCCGATTTCATTAAACCGGAATCTCGTAAAAACGAAATGATTAACAACTTTCTAAAGCCGGGACTTCAAGACCTTTGTGTTTCCCGTTCCTCCTTTAAGTGGGGCGTGCCAGTTGAGTTCGACGATAAACATGTTATTTATGTTTGGATTGACGCTCTTTCCAACTACATCACTGGTATAGGCTACAATCCCGACTCAAGTACAGAAAAATTCGATAGGCTTTGGCCTGCAGATTTACACGTTATCGGCAAGGATATTGTCCGTTTCCACACCATTTACTGGCCGATTATTCTAATGGCTTTGGGTCTACCCTTGCCTAAGCAGGTGCTCGGCCACCCTTGGGTGCTTGTGGGCGAAGATAAAATGAGCAAATCTAAGGGCAATGTTGTTTACGCAGACGATTTGGCAAAGCGTTTTGGCATCGACGCCGTTCGTTACTATCTTCTTTCGCAAATTCCCTTTGCTAACGACGGTACCTTTACCTATGAAAGCTTTATGAATATCTTCAACACCGACCTTGCAAATACTATTGGCAACCTTGTAAGCCGTACTGTGGCAATGACTAAAAAGTATTTCGGCGGTACAGTTACAAAGAATGAAATCACCGAGGATTTAGATAAGGAACTGTTCTCCTTTGCTAAGGAAAGCACCAAAAAATACCATAAATGTATGGATGCTTACCTTAACGCCGATGCTTGCAGTACCGTTTTGGATTTGGCAAAGCGTTGCAATAAGTATATTGACGAAACTATGCCTTGGGCTTTAGCCAAGGATGATACAAAGCAAGACCGTCTTAACGATGTTCTTTATAATCTACTCGACTGTGTTCGAATTATTGGCACATTGCTTAAACCCATTATGCCCGAAACTGCAGAAAAAATTGCTGGGAACAATTTAAGCGAAGAGCTTAGAATTTTAGACAGCTACACCCCCGAGGAAATCGGTACCCTCTTCCCACGTCTTGATGTAAACAAAGTTTTGGAGGAAATTGCCGCCGAGCAATCAGCCAAAGAAGAACCAAAAGAGGAAATTGAGGGCATTGCACAAATAGGTATCGAGGATTTCGCCAAGGTAGAGCTTAAAGCCGCTAAAATAACTGCTTGCGAGCCTATTCCCAAGGCTAAAAAGTTGCTTAAATTAACCCTTAATGACGGCAGTGCCACACCCAGAACCGTAGCCTCAGGTATAGCACAGTGGTATAAGCCAGAGGATTTAATCGGTCGCACTGTTATTGTGGTATCCAATCTTAAGTCCGCCAAGCTTTGCGGTGTGGAGTCAAACGGTATGATTTTAGCCGCCGACTGCGCTAAGGACGATGTTAAGGTGATTTTTATTGACGGCATACCCGAGGGTAGCAAAATTAGATAATGGAAAATTTGAATTTTTCACCCTTAAACAAAAGGCTAATCTTCGACAGTCACGCCCACTATGACGATGAGCGTTTCAAAGAGTTTTCCGACGAGTTATATTCGGAGCTTTCAAAAAGCGTTGCAGGAATTATAACCTGCGGTTGCGATTACGAGTCAAATTTGTCGGCAATGAAGCTGGCAGAACAACACGATTTCGTTTACTTTGCCGCCGGTATTCACCCCTGTAATGTGGACAGCGTGAAATCGCCCGAAACTGCAATAAATCAAATTACCAAATTTACAAAGCACGACAAATGTGTAGGAATTGGCGAAATCGGGCTTGATTACTACTGGACACAGGAAACAAAAGAAAAACAAAAGGAAATATTTTCCGCTCAGCTGGAACTTAGCAAAAAATTAGATTTGCCCGTAATTGTTCATGACCGCGATGCCCACGCTGACACCTTGGAGTATTTAAAAAAGTATCAGCCAAGAGGCGTGGTTCATAGCTTTTCTGGAAGCGTGCAAATGGCAGAAGAAATCTATAAAATCGGAATGTACATTGGCATTAGCGGTGTTATTACCTTTAAAAATGCAAAAAAACTGCCCGAGGTTGTAAAGGAAATGCCACTTGACCTTTTTTTGCTTGAAACCGATGCTCCTTACCTTGCTCCCGCCCCATTTAGAGGCAAAATCAATAATTCTTCTTTAATTTACTATTCTGCCGAAAAAATCGGTGATATTAAAGGAATTTCTGCCGAAGCAGTGCTAAACCACGCTTTGGAAAACACAAAAAGACTGTATAATATATAGAATAAATCACCCCGCAACACAGATACTAACTGTGAAAGCGGGGTGATTTTTAATGGAAAACAATAATAAAAATCAATACGAGCAAAATAACCAGAATAAGAACGAACAGAATAAAAATAATCAAAACAAAAACGATCAGAATAATAAGCAGAATAAAAACAACCAGAACAAGAACGACTAATAATTTTAAAGCATTAAAAAAGACGGAGGAAAAATCCTCCGTCTTTTTTACATATTTTTTTACTGTTTAACCTTCTATGCTCTCAGGGAGACGTAACCATTAGGTGAAGGCGGTAGTTTATTAATATGCCTTGCCCCAGTAAAGCATTTTGTCGGTCTTTTTGCCGCAACAAACACAAGTATCGTCAATAGCCTCTTGTTCAAAGGGTATACACCGTGATGTGATACCGGCAACCTCCTTCAGCTTGTCCTCACACTCTCTGTCACCGCACCACATAGCTCTGATAAATCCGGGCTTGTTATCGGCAATGTCCTTTAACTCCTCCATATTATGAGCATCGTAGGTCATAACCTCCCTACGCTCCAAAGCCTTTTGGTAAAGTCCGTTATGTACTGCCTTCAAAAGCTCTGGGATTTTAGTTTCCAGCTCATCTAAACTTACGAAGGCCTTTTCGCCATTGTCACGGCGAACAACCACACAGGAATTATTTTCAATATCCTTAGGGCCCAGTTCAATTCTAAGGGGAACACCCTTCATTTCGTACTCAGCAAATTTCCAACCTGGTGACTGGTCACTGTCATCTAGCTTTGCACGGCAGATATTTTTGAGTCTTGCATAAACCTCGTTTGCCTTATTCATAACACCCTCTTTATGGGATGCAATAGGAATAAGCACTGCTTGAATTGGAGCAACGACCGGAGGAAGCACCAAACCGCTATCGTCTCCATGGGTCATAATAACCGCACCGATAAGACGGGTGGTAGTGCCCCAAGAGGTCTGGAAAGGATTTACAAGATTGTTATTTTTATCTGTAAAAGCTATATCAAAAGCCTTTGCAAATCCGTCGCCAAAATAGTGGGAAGTTCCACTCTGTAAAGCCTTGCCATCATGCATTAAGGCTTCAATAGTATAGGTAGCCTCCGCGCCGGCGAAACGCTCTTTTTCGGTCTTCTGACCCTTTACAACCGGCATTGCAAGGACATTCTCACAAAATTCGGCGTAAACATTTAACATCTGGATTGTCTCAGCCTTCGCCTCCTCGGAGGTGGCGTGAAGGGTATGACCCTCCTGCCATAAAAACTCGCGCGAACGAAGGAAAGGACGGGTGGTCTTTTCCCAACGAACAACGCTGCACCACTGGTTGTAAAGCTTGGGCAAATCCCTATAAGAGTGAACAATATTTTTAAAATGGTCACAGAAAAGAGTCTCAGAAGTGGGGCGAACGCACATACGCTCCTCCAGTTCTTCCTCTCCCCCGTGAGTCACCCAAGCAACCTCGGGAGCAAAACCCTCAACATGGTCTTTCTCCTTTTGTAAGAGACTTTCGGGAATAAACATGGGCATATAAACATTTTCGTGACCGGTTGCCTTAAAACGGGCATCCATTTCCTTTTGAATGTTTTCCCAAATCGCATAACCATAAGGGCGGATAATCATACAACCCTTTACAGAAGCATAGTCAACTAATTCTGCTTTTAAGCAAACATCCGTATACCATTTGGCAAAATCCTCATCCATAGAGGTTATTTCTTTAACTAACTTTTCCTTAGCCATTAAATAAACACCTTTCTCAAGTATATTATCTGAATAATTATACGGCACTTTTAAATATTTTGCAACATTTTTATATTAAATTTTAAATCTGTAAATTTTCGTTTACAAAGTAACAAATAAGTGTTATAATATCGCCATATAAAGTTAACAATAAAAATAAAGGATTGATTTTTATGAATAACACATACGAAATCAAAAAGATTGAATATCTTGAAAAAGAAGACTTTATTTTAGTTGTTATACAGGTGTCCGATTTAAGCCGAGCAAAATGTTATTTAAACGAAAAAGAATATGATGAATTATTAAATAAATGTGAGCCGTATGATTTCAAAACCCACATTTTCCTTTTCCCAAAAGACGAATTATCTCGCTTAAAGAAGTTTAATTTGGTATTAACATCCCACTTAAAGGGAAACAATGCGCCAATAAGAGAATTGGTAATTGATTATGACGAGGCGTTAATTGTACCTAATGAATTAACCTTTACCCGTCCAAACCGAGGAATTAAAGTTGTGGAAACAATAAACAAAACCTTGTCTACAGGTGCCATGTACATATTGGAAAAATGTGAGACATCAAAGGGTTGGCCTGTTTTATATCATATTTTAAAGATTTCCTTGAAAAACTGCGATATTGTGGTCTCAACTACAAAGCTAATGGAAAATAATTTGACCAAAGGTCAGACTGTTCTCGAACAGGCAGAATTAATGCAAGAAAACCATTCTGTAATAGCAGCAACCAATGCAGATTTTTTCGATATTGAGGATACGGGATTACCCTCTGGTTTATGTATTAAGGAAGGAAAAATCATAGCCAACCCAAATTTCAACCGTCCTTTTTTCGGAATAACCAAACAAGGGTTGCCGATTATATCAACCCCAGACAAAGTCGATTTAAAAAATATAAAGGAAGCCGTTGGCGGTATGCAGTTTCTGGTTAGGGACGCCAGCGTCGCCGATATTGCTCCGATACAACCCTTTGGTGAGCGTCCGCACCCAAGAACTGCCGTCGGAATCACTAAAGACAATGATATTATTATAATGATTGTTGACGGCCGCGAAAAAGAATATTCAAACGGTGCATCCTTGGTCGAGCTTTCCGAAGCTATGATACGCCACGGTGCACAAATTGCATTAAATTTAGATGGCGGCGGTTCCTCGACCCTTATAATAAATGAAAACCAAAAATTAGTAATGGTTAATCGTCCGGCAAAGCTTATTACACAAGAAAAAAACGAGCCTCGTCCGGTTTACAATGCTCTTATTGTTAAATTAAAACAATAAATAAAAAATACTTGCAATTTATAATATAATGTGTTATAATGTTGACAGTTCTAAGAAAGGTG
>JAFSGB010000031.1 GCA_017434895.1 Clostridia bacterium | reverse complement strand
TTTCAACAGCGCCTAAATAATATACCACAATTGCGGTACCTTGTCAAGCATTAATTTACTTAAATTTTGCTCGAATGAAAGCAAACAGACCGTTACAATTTTTCGTTGCAACGGTCACAACTTTTTTACAAAAATTAAGCGTTAGCTTAGTTAAAACGGGTAACGATTGCAGACTTCTTTCTTGCAGCATTGTTCTTATGAATAATGCCCTTTGAAGCTGCCTTGTCGATTTTTTGAACAGCTACATCAACAACAGCTGCCATATCGTCAGCCTTAGCATTGATAGCAGCATCGGCCTTTTTGATAGCAGTTCTTAAATCAGAACGGTAAGCCTTGTTACGCTCGTAGTTTGCTTTACTTACTAGAACTCTTTTCTTAGCAGATTTAATATTCGGCACAGTGACACCTCCAATTAATTAGTAACGAGTTGGTCTCTTTTCCAACTCACGCAAAAGATATAATATCACAAACTGTCAGAAAATGCAACACTTTTTTGAATAATTTTCAAAAATTATTTATTAGCGATTTTCCTCTTTAAAAAACGCTTTACCTTTCCCAAAAACGGTCTGGCCAAGCCAAACATCAGATATCTTATCGAAAAACTTAATTTTACATAAAGTATATAAAGCCTATACCCCTTACTTTCACCGCAGTCTACATATTTGCCGTTTCGGTAAAAGCCTTTAAGTACGCCGAATACATCATCTTTTTTGATATATTCTTTTTTATAAAGGTTATCGCCTCTTATTACGTAGCAGTCGTTTTCTACATTTAAAATTCTGTGAAGCACAAGCTTGCCATCTTTAACTCTGTAAAGGACTACATCGTTCTTTTCAAGCTCTTGCTCGACGCTTTTTATAAGCGACATATCCTTGCGGTTTCTGAGCATCGGGTACATACTCGTTCCCGAGGTGCAAACCGCAATTTCGCCTTTTTCCTTTAAAATCTTCTCGACATTTTCGATTTTACCTTGAAGCATTATTCCAAAACCTCAGAAGCTTTTAGTTGCTCGGTAAAATCAATTACACTTTTTTTAATAATCTCTGGGTCGCTATCTGGATAAAGCTTGAGCATTTCCCCGATTAAATTTTCAAGGGTAATGTTTTCCTTTAGAAGTCCAAAAATTTCGGCACCTGTTTCATTCATTTTAATAAAGCCGTTAAATTTGGTAATATCATTACCTACTGCAACGGCAACCTTACTGCCGGCAACCTCATTAATAACAAAGTTATACTTTAATTTCATAGTATTACCTCTTAAAGCAGATTAATTCCTTTTGCCTTATATTTAGCTATTTCCTTTTCGGGCCAAATAGAAGCTTGAACCTCGCCGATGTGAGCCTTATGTAGCAAATACATACAAAGTCTTGACTGACCTATTCCGCCGCCAACCGTCAAAGGAAGTGCCCCGCTTACAAGCATTTTGTGAAACTCAAACTGCATTCTGTCCTCAGCGTTTTCCTCTTTTAACTGTCTAATTAGTGCATCTCTGTCAACACGAATACCCATTGAAGAAATTTCAAAGGCAGAATCCAGCACCTTATTGTAAAGCAAAATATCGCCGTTAAGTGTCCAATCGTCATAATCGGGAGCACGGCCATCGTGTTTCTTTCCGCTTTTGAGCTTACCGCCGATTTGCATCAAAAATACTGCACCGTATTCCTTTACAGCCTCATATTCCCTTTGCTTAGGTGTTAAATCAGGATATTTATCCTCCAACTCCTGCGTTGTCACAAAGCTGATTTGCTCGGGTAAATAATTTTCAATTTGAGGATATTCCTGTCCTATAAGCTTAGCCGTTCTCTTTAAAGCACCGAAAATGCTTCTGACAGTCGCCTTTAAATACTCAACATTTCTGTCCTCAGCAGTAATAATTTTCTCCCAATCCCACTGGTCAACATATATCGAGTGAATACTGTCACATTCCTCGTCACGGCGAATGGCGTTCATATCGGTATAAAGACCGGTGTGCATCAGAAAACCGTACTTATGAAGCGCCATTCTTTTCCACTTTGCAAGACTGTGAACAACCTCTGCCATTTCGCCAGTTTCCAAAATATCAAAGGAAACCGGACGTTCAATGCCGTTAAGATTATCATTTAGGCCACTGCTCGTTTTGACAAATAAAGGTGCTGTTACCCTTGTTAAATCAAGACTGTCGCAAAGCTCGGTAGAAAATTTATCCTTTATTAATGATATAGCCTTTTGGGTTTCAAAATCGCTTAGCAGCGGTTTGTAAACCATATTATCAACTCCAATTAATAGATGTTACCGACTGTTCTGGGATACAAAATTACGTCACGGATATTCTGCATACCGGTAATGTAAAGAATAATTCTTTCAAGTCCCAAACCAAAGCCACTGTGAGGAACGGAACCGAAGCGACGAAGGGCAATATAATGCTCGTATTCGTCCATGGACATTCCCCTTGCCTTCATAGCTTCAAGTAACTTGGCAAGGTCTGCCTCACGCTCACTGCAACCGATAATTTCACCGACACCGGGAACTAACAAATCGGTTGCGGCAACGGTCTTACCGTCGGGATTCTGTTTCATATAAAAGGACTTAATTTCCTTTGGATAATTGGTCAAGAAAACAGGCTTTTTGCAAACCTCCTCCGAGATATATTTCTCATGCTCAGTTTGTAAATCGCAGCCCCATTCTACCGGATACTGGAACTCTTTACCCGACTTTTTAAGCTCCTCAATAGCCTCGGTATAGGTCATAATCGCAAAGTCGTTATTTACAACATTTTGCAGCTTTTCGATAAGACCCTTTTCAACAAAATTGTTAAAAAACTTCATTTCCTCGGGGCATCTGGTTAAAACCGCATTAATGATATATTTAATCATATCCTCGGCAATTCCGATAATATCGGGAAGTTCGGCAAAGGCAACCTCCGGCTCAACGTGCCAAAACTCGGCAACATGGCGGGGAGTGTTACTCTTTTCAGCTCTAAAGGAAGGGCCAAAGGTATAAATTTTGCCCATTGCCATAGCGGCAACCTCGCCCTCAAGCTGACCCGAAACACTAAGAGCCGCACGTTGGCCAAAGAAATCGTTGGCGTTATAATCGTCCTCGTTCTTATATTCGTTACTGTAACCGATAGTGGTCACCTTAAACATCTCCCCCGCACCCTCGCAGTCACTGGCGGTGATTAGCGGAGTATGAATATAGGTAAAATGCCTTTGTTGGAAAAACTCGTGTACTGCGGCAGATACAACCGAGCGAACGCGTAAAACCGCATTAAAAGTATTAGTTCTCACACGTAAATGAGGAATTGTTCTGAGGTATTCAAGGGTATGCCTTTTTTTCTGTAAAGGATATTCGGCAGGACATTCACCCAGCACTTCAATTCTTTCGGCATTAATTTCCACACTGTCCTGTGCTACGGCAGATTTAACGAGTGTGCCCTCAACCCTAAGCGAGGTGCCAAGCTTCATAAATTCGGTAATATTTGAAAGCACTGCTTTATCAATTACAATCTGCAAATGCTTTAAGGATGTACCGTCATTAAGCTCGATGAAAGCCATATTTTTAGAATCGCGGGAGGTTCTAACCCAACCGCAAACGGTCACCTTAGTGTCAATCAATTCCTTTTTTTCAAAAATTTCAATAATATCAATGTGTTTCATACTACCACCTCAAAAAAATAAAAAAGCGTTTATTATCCTAATATTATTAGGACGAATAAACGCTTGTATCCGCGGTGCCACCTAAATTACCGAAAAATCGGTCACCTTAACTTGACTTAACGCGCCAAAAATCGTCGCCCCTAATAAGATTTTAATATCCTTTCAGTTTGAAGCTCCAAAGTGTTATTACCCGTAATGTATGACCCCGCTCTCACCTAATCGGGACTCTCTTTGCACCTAATACACGGGCAACCTGTCTTTATCATAGCATTTATACCTTGTTATTATATCATTTGTAATTTAAAAAGTCAACTTTTTAAATTATTTGAGTGAATCATGCTCTTTTAAAACGATTTCTTCATTAATAAGCTCTATTTTATTTTCATCCCAAATACCGTTTTTCACACTGAGCCATTCACCGGCATGATAGGTATTTCCGTTATTTGTTGAAACATTATAATCAAGTGACAAACTTATCATTTGAGCATGTTCTTTCTTGCCGTCATCCGTAATAGGCTTTTTGGTGAAAGGATTTATAGGATTATCAATTATTCCGCTGACAGCGAGTGTCGGAACATCAGCATTAGTCATAAATTCGTTAGATGTTGTAAAGCCGGTTGCACCAAAATCTTTAACCATTAGCAAAGGAAAAAAAGCCTGCATATCCAAAACCCTATCATCCCTGTTTATCATAAGCTCTTCCACTTGGTTATAATGATATCCGTGATCTGCAACTAATATGATTCTTGTATTATCATAAACTCCTGCTTCCCTTAAATAATCCAACCACTTACCGATTTCTATAAATGTAGCCATATTACAGTGATAGCTGGAAAGCTGTCTTGAATCATTAACAAGCAATTTGTCATCACCGTTGATTGTATAATAATTTTTATCAGCAATTTCAAATTTAGAGTTATCAACCTCTGCCTCGCTTGTATAATCGGGCAACTGCAACAACTGAGGTTGATGCGGAGTATCGTTCATCATAAAGATAAAATTATTATTATCCTCAGTAATTTTTGTGCTTTCAATCAAATTTTCCAATGCAGAATAAGCGTTTAAAAAGTCTGGATTATATCCAACCGATTTTTTGTTACTTTCAATAATCTGACCGGAATAGTAATTAATTTCGTCAGAAACAAGCGCTTGGTTGTATTCCCCGTTGTTATAGATCGTACTTTGTACAGTAAGAGGTAATGATTTCATTAAGCCAAAGCAGAAAAAATTCCTCAAATTATTAGTAATTGTTATCTTGTTTTGTGCAGTGAGTGCAGGATTTGTACGAGATTCAAAGGCTTTCATTCCAGGTAATTTATCAAAAAATGATAAATTGGAAATCCATTGATAATCTATATATATTGGATTGCATACCGTAACATTAAAGCCATTATCGGCGAATAATTTCGGCATAAGCAAATGTGCCTCATTATGCTTTGAAGCTAGACTTTCGTTATCACGCTTATTCAATTCAACCGGAGTATATTCATAACCTCCTAAAAGTGCAGGAACGGCGATATTGGTTACTACTCCATAGGATAATGTATTGCTGTAATTAACAAAACCGTCGAACTGCTTTTTAAGCTCGGGCCGTTCATTCATAATATACGGAACATATACGCTTTGTGCCCTGTCAAGCATCATAACAACAACATTTTTACCGTTTTTACTGAATTCAAATTCAGGATTTTGTGAATCGGTTTCTTGCGGAATATAAACTGAACTGATTGCCTTTTGTGCCTTAGAAATATTAAGTCCCGACATTCCTGACAAAGCAATAATACCGGCAAGCAAAACATATCTGACAACCTTCTTTGTGGCAACCAAATACAAAGCAACCGTAACAGCAATTAAAACTGCAATGTTAATTAACTGCTGTGTCGGTGAAAATACTACATCATTTTCAGTAAAACGCAGATTTGTTGCTAAATTACCAAGATTTGTGCCAAAAAACATATAGTTGATAACTGCAATTCCGCAGAGAATCAGCATACCCTTATCAAAAATGGCCTTTGCTTTATCACTGGCCAACCAGTGGAAAATTCTGAACCATATCAAAAATGTTCCGGCCGCCAAGCAGAGTGCACTTACAACATACCATATCGGATTGTAAAAATTATCAACATTAATGAACTCTTGCGGAGAAGCCGCAACAATTGTTGCGGGGATAAAAAGACCGATAAAGGTAGTTAAAAACAGTGAGCAAAGGGTAAAAAGCTTGCCGTTTGGCTTGCCTTCCTTAAGCTTAATATTGATTTTAGATTTCACCCTCGGGAAAACCAATGGAATTTGCAGTAAAACTGCCACAGCGAAAAACAAAGCTCTTAGCTTTATTCCGTCTATACCGGCAATAAAAGGAATAACAGAAATACCTACACCGATTACCGACAAAAGTATGCTTAAAACTCTTTTCGGGTTTTTAAGCTTATAGAACATAGTTTTTACGAGTGAAAATACGTTATTTAAAAGCCAATAGAAAACCAAGCCGGAGGGATATTTGTAAAGGAAAACCAAGAAAAACAATGCCATTACATAAAGCTGTATCTTAGTTTTAAATGGTGCATCCTTAGAAAAAATCGCACTCGAAACAAAGTTAACAAGAGTCATTAAAATCGGCAGTAAATTAATGCTTATACCGCCTATTACAAGCAGTCCGTCAGGTGCACCGAGATTAGAAATAGGTCCAAGTTTAGCACCCTCTAAAACAGGGATATTAGAAAGCACCTGCACCGCCGCCATAAAAAACGGGATTTGTAAAACAAGTGAAGCCGACCCGCTCAAAGCCGAAAACGGTGAATAATTATTTTGACGGTAGTAGGTCTGCAAAATCATCATTTTTTCGTCGCCCATAAAGCTCTTTTTGATGTGCTTTATACCGTCACTCAAGCGTTTTTCGGTTTCCTGTGCTTTTTTCTGCATAACATCTGCACGCATATATAAGGGCAAAACCAAAATATTAATTGCCAGACTTAAAAAAATTATAGAATATCCGGGATTGTTGATTCTGTCATTTACAAAGGAGAATATAATTTCAAATAAAAGCTTTATTGGGCCTATAAAAATTGTGTTAATAATTTCAACAAAGCTCATATTAATCCTCCTTTTTAGTCAGCTCATCATATTTATTTAACAAATATTCCACTGTTTTTTCAGTGCCGTGGCCAAAATTCGCCCACACTTCACTTTTAACCTCTGCTCTACCCTTAGCGTATTCGGGATCCTCAAGGCAAGCATCAATCATAGTCTTAATATCCTCGATATTTTCTGCAGTAAGTTCCTTGCCGAGCTTTGGAAGTGCAGTTGTTTTCCATAGAGGCTTATCAAGCCACCACGCATCATAAAGGCTTACATCCGCATTGGGATTTGTGTAAATAACCGGTTTATCGTAAACTAATGAAAAATCGTAAATAATACCCGAAAAGTCCGAAACCAAAATATCGGCACGCTTTAAGACCTCAAAATTATCCGTATCACGGTTCCATTCAAGTTTATCAGATGCAGGATATTTTGCCATTAGCTCGTCCATTAATTCCTTTTCCGATTCAAATGACTGTGGGTGCGGACGGATAATAAGGTGATAACCCGTTTCCAAAAGCAAATCCACTATCCTTATTCCAATTCTGTTAAATATAGCATTAGGGCCCCAAGAAGGAGCTAAAAGTACAGTACGCTTATCATTATCTGTGGTAGGACATTCTTTTAATCTTTTTACCATTTCATCCATAAACGGCAGTCCAACCTTGACAAGCTCCTTTGATGGTAAACCACGCAAAGCCTCAAGCGCTCTTACATCCTCAATCTGATAATCACCCGACAGCAGAAGTGCATCGTAATAGTCAATGCCGAACATACGGTACATAACAACTTCACCGGCACTGTGAAGAATATGAACATAGTAGTCAACGTCCTTTGAACGTTTCCAGCCATAAACATCAAGACCGGGTGTAGTGGAAAGCAGAATATTTGCTTTCAGATAATTAAGATTTGCAAAAGAGGCAGAGGATTTTCCGATACATTTAGGCTTTATGTACTCATAACCGCAATTGAAAACAGGGTCATCCTCGGAAGCGGTAATGTAAACGATTTCCTTGCCTAACTTATTCATCTCACGGCAAATAGGCTCAAAGATTGTCCAGTAACGCTTATCGTCAGAATAAATTACAAACGGGATTTTATCATTTGTAATATCTGTTTTTTTGCCTAAAATTCCACTGTGAATTTTAACAAACAACATTCTAAGTGAATAGATTGCTGCACCTATAACACTTATAAGTATTGTAAAAAGCATACTTCCTGTACCGGGGTCGATGTATAAAAATTTCATTTATCGTTCTCCGCTTTTATAATCATAGCCAAAATTTTTCTTTTGGACCAAGCATATCCATATCCATTGATTTCACATTACATTCTGAGTTGGAAATCATTTCATAAATTTTTCCGGCAAAATAAATATCATGTAAGGCAATTCCAATGTTATAAGCAATAATTCTTTCTTTTTCATTTTCTCTGCCTTTAACTTTTCCGGTGACAACATCAGCCACTTCGGCAAAAGATTTAAATTTATTAAAATTCTTAAAAGACCTTACATGATTAGTATCATCCGCAAAAATTTTATCAAAAAACAAATCACAATTTGTAAATCCTCTTGTATGAATAGGAACTAACAAACAACCTTCTTTAAAACATTTATCGGAACAAATATCACCGTCAAAATATGTCACTGCCGAAACTATAACATCACTGTCGGTCACAACATCTTCATAATTATCGCAAAAACTGAAGGTTATGTTTTTATTGCTTGAAAAACGCTCAGCAAACAATAAATGCTGCTCTTTATACTTTTTAAGCTTAATATTGAGTTTTTTATTGGGATAAATGCTTAAAAGTACCGTAAGCATTGCCCGTGAGGTATTACCTAAACCAATTAAACCTATTTTTGAAAAATCTTGTTTAGCAAACAATTTAATTGAATGTGCTGCAACCGCACCTGTCCTTACTGTGGTAATCCAAGTGCCATCCATTAAAGCTGCCCTTTTACCGTTTTTAAGATTATAAAGTAAAATATCGGCTTCAATACTTGGGTTTCGTTCAGGATAACGGGTTACGAGTTTTACTCCACCATAATTTGATTCTGCTGTGGGCAACAACACAGGCATAGTATTATAAAAAATACCTTCTTGGGGTTTTAGACTGATTTTTGCGGGTAAAAGTGCATCTTTTTTTAATTTCAAGCCCTCTTCAACCCATTTATAACAGGTCAAAGCATCAATATTTAGACTTTTTATGTCCTCAAAGGTGAGTATTTTCATTTATAACACTCCGAATATTTCTTTTAAAGCTGAAATAAGTCTGTCATTGTCCCTCTCATCTCTTACCGCAATGCGGACAAACTGTCTGCCATCCATTTTAATTTTAGCGGACAAATCCTTAATAAATATACTATGGTCAATCAAAAGTTTTTTAGTCAATTCTCTGGCCGACATACCGCCCAAAATTTCGGCAGTTACATAGTTGGCTTGTGAAGGTATTACCCTTAATTTGCCGACAGAATTAAGGTCATCTACAAATTTCCTTCTGGCTTCGCGAAGCTTTACAAGTCCGGCAGTGTAGTCCTTTGAATACTTTTCCTTAATCTGCAAATAAAACTCGCCAAAGGAGTTAATATTCCAAATTGCAACCTCTTTTTTCATATCGGATATCATTTCGGTATTACCGCTTGCAATTATTCCTAAACGTATTCCCGGTACACCGTATGACTTGGATATAGATTTAACCACAACCAAATGTGAATTGTTATTAAGTAATTCCTTATCCAAAAGAGTCGAATCTAATTCGTCGGCAAAATCTACGAAGGACTCGTCCAAAATAAGTCTTATATTCTGCTTTGCAGACCACTGGACGAGACGCAAAACATCCTTTTTGGTGATATAGTTACCTGTCGGATTATCAGGGTTAATTAAAACCAAATTTTCAATATCTGTTTTGCCGAAAAACTCCATTAAATCATCGGCAGTATAAGAAAGATTTTCGTTCTGAGGAACAAATACAACGCTTTGCTCTTTATTGTAGCGGTTAGGATATTCATCAAAGGTAGGACGGATAAATCCGACCTTACCCGTGATTTTCCTCATTAAACATTGAATAAGCTCAGCAGCGCCGTTACCTACAACAATTTGCTCTTGAGCGATGCCAAAATTCTTGGCCGCCAAAAGACTGTTAACACGCATACCGCTTGGATACTGAGTTAAAAGCTTTTCAAAGCTTGCTTTAAGCTCGTCTATGAGCTTTTGAGGCGGATAATACGGATTTACCAGATAGCAAAAATCCAAAAGCTTGGGATATCTCCAATAACCGCCGAATCGGCCCTGTATTGCATCAAGCTTTTCGTCATCATCGGGGGCAAACATAGAAGTAGCAATATCCAAATCCTGAATATCGTCAATCTCATACCAAAGCTGACCGTCCAGCTTTTTAGCCTTAATTTCAGGGTCGTCAAGCATAGTAATTACACGAAGCACCTGCTCATAGTACTCATTATTACCAAGTGCCTTTGAATAAGCGTCAAGGAAAGGTACATAGTGGGTTTCGGAAAAATGCTTGCTGAATTTATAAATATTAACGGTTTTATAGTAATCCTTAATATCACTGAAAACGAACTTCTTACCGGGGATAAACGCTTCGATAGTATCGTCCTCACTAATTTTAACACAGGTACCGTCCATCCAGCTTTCGTATTTATCGACCAATGCCAAGGTTTCTCTTGGATCGTTTAGAAGTTCATCTAAAACCGCATCCTCGAATATTAAATCCGACTCCAATAAAATGGTATCGTCCTCGGATAGCTCCTTTTTGGCAAGTGCCAAGGAATAGATGTTATTGGTTTTGTTATAAATGGGATTTTCCACATAAACAATCGGCGTTTTAATTGATAAGGTATTGATATAATCAATTAACTTTTGCCGTTCGTAGCCAACAACCAATACAATACGGTTAAGGGATAATGCATCTAACTGGCGAAGCGCCCTTTCGATTAAGGTAACACCGTTTACCTCCACCATGCATTTGGTATTGTTTTTTGTCAAATCCTTTAAACGTTTACCCATTCCGGCAGCTAAAATTAAACCCTGCATAAAGTCACATCCTTAATAATTTGAAATTTCTGCAATGATTTCTCTTATTCGCTCGGCTCCGTCACCCTTTGTGGCGGAAAAAGGTATTATTTCGGCACCAGTGCCTAAATCACCCAATTCCTCGGTAATTAAGCGGAGTCTTTCCTCGGTTTCACCCTTATTAAGCTTGTCCGATTTTGTAAGAACTATTGTGTAAGGAATTTTATAATGGCTTAAAAATTCAAGCATTGAAATATCAAAATCGGTAGCAGGGTGACGCATATCTATCAACTGAAACACCCTTGCAATGTTTCTGCCCGAGCCGAAATACCCCTCCATTAAATCCGACCAACGACTTTTCTCACTAAAAGGAACCTTGGCATAGCCGTAGCCCGGCAAATCCACAAGAAGTATATTGTCCACCTTATAAAAATTAATTGTTACAGTTTTGCCCGGCTTTGAACTGACACGGGCAATGGATTTTCTACCCAAAACCTTATTTATAAGGGAGGATTTGCCGACATTTGACCTGCCCGAAAAACAAATTTCAGGCAAGTCGCTTGTATGTAGTTGCTGAGCTGTGCCAAAGGCCTTTTCAAAATTGGCATTATTAAAGTTCATATTTCACCTCAAGGTAGGTCTGATACTGCTTTCAATTACTACCTTGTTCTCCATTTTCCATTCTTGCTTAGCCTCACTTAAAGGAACTAAGGCTTTTTCAATAATTTCATCTACATACTGAGCAGAGATAAATTCCACATTTCCCTTAACCTTTTCATCAACCTCCGATAAATCGGGAATATTGGCCTTGGGTATAAATACGGTTTTAACCCCGCCGGTGTAAGCCGCCATTGTCTTTTCCTTAAGTCCGCCAATGGGAAGCACTCTGCCGTGGATAGTAACCTCACCCGTCATTGCAATGTCACGCCTTACGGGTCTGTTTGTCAGAGCAGAAATAAGCGCGGTTGTAATGGTAACTCCTGCAGAGGGGCCATCCTTAGGAACTGCCGCCTCGGCAGCGTGAATGTGAATATCGGTATCCTTATAGAAATCGGGGTCAATACAGTATTTCTCCGCATTAGCACGAACAAAACTGATTGCCGCCCGTGCCGACTCTTTCATAACATCGCCCAAAGAGCCGGTAAGCTCAACCTTACCTGTACCCTTCATAGTAGCAACCTCTAACTGCATTATTTCGCCGCCAACCTGTGTCCATGCAAGACCATTAATAATTCCAACCTCATCATGAGGTAGGATAATTTCGTGCTTATATTTATGTTTGCCAAGCAGTGCCTCAAGGTCACTTGACTTAACAGTAACCCTTGCCTTTTCTCCGCTTGCAATGATTTTTGCAGACTTACGGCAAAGGGAAGCAATTAAGCGTTCAAGCTTTCTGACACCGGCTTCTCGGGTGTAAAAATCAATCAAGTCATAAAGCGCATCGTCAGTAAGCTTAAGCTGACTCTTTTTCATTCCGTGGCGTTCGAGCTGTTTTGAAACCAAATGCAGCTTGGCAATATTCCATTTTTCCTCCCTTGTATAGGAGCCTAATTCTATAATTTCCATTCTGTCTCTAAGAGGCGCAGGAATTGTGTCAAGTGTGTTAGCCGTTGCTACAAAAAGCACCTTACTTAAATCAAAGGGTATCTCAACATAATGGTCAACAAAGGTGGCATTTTGCTCAGGGTCTAAAACCTCTAAAAGTGCAGACGACGGGTCACCTTTATAGTCACTGCCCAGCTTATCAACCTCGTCAAGAAGTATAAGCGTATTCGAACTTCCTGCATGCTTTACCGCATTAATAATTTTACCGGGCATAGCACCTATGTAGGTTTTTCTGTGGCCTCTAATCTCTGCCTCGTCGTGAATACCGCCTAAAGAAACGCGAGCAAATTTTCTACCCATACACTCGGCAATGGTCTTTCCAATAGAGGTTTTACCCACACCTGGAGGTCCTACAAGACAGATTATCTGACCCTTAACCTCACCCGATAGCTTAAATACAGACAGAAGCTCTAAAATTCTTGTCTTAACCTTTTCCATACCGTAAATATCACGGTTCAGAATTTTTTCTGCCTTTAAAACATCACTGAAAACAGGGGTGGTTTTTTTCCAAGGTAGCGCAAGACACAAATCAAGGTAATTTCGCTCAACTGTACCCTCATGGGAGCCTTGGGGCATCTTGGAAAGCTTGGCTATATGAACTGCCAAGGCATCCTTAACGCTATCTTCTGCCTCCAATTTGTTAAGCTTTTCGTAGTATTCGTCAATCTCGTCGGCAGAATCGTCACCGTAAAGCTCGGTACTAATTATTTTCATCTGCTCACGAAGATAGTACTGCTTTTGGTTTTCGTCAATCGCCGCTCTGGTTTTTTCGTTAATCTTGCGATCAATTTCGGTGATTTCCCTCTCTTTATCCAAAAGCTCGAGCAAAATCTTTGCGCGCTTGGAAATAGAGGTTTGCTCTAAAACATACTGCTTATCGTCAAAGGGGGCAGGTACATTAAAGGCAATAAAATCACACAAAAATCCGATATCGGTGCTGTTTTCCACAGTCATTGCAATGTCGGGCGCAATACTGGGAAGCACTGCCATATAAGACTTAAATCTTGTTTTTATTCTGCGAATAAGGCTTTCCTTATAAACCTCGCGGTTGTGGAGTTCCTTTTCCTCACACTTTAGAACGTCGGCCACTAAATACTGTGTGCCGTTTTTAAAGGTGAGCCTTTTTGCTCTGTAAAGGCCCTCAACCAGCACCTTAATAACATTGTCAGAAACCTTTAAAATCTGTTTGATTTTGACAACTGTACCTATTTCGTACAAATCCTTTTCGTTCGGCTCCTCAAGATAAAAATCCTTTTGAGTCGCCACAAAAAGCAGTTGGTCTCTATCCATTGCCGCCTTTAAGGCATTGGCGGACTTTTTACGGGCTACATCAAAGGAGGCTACGGTTTTCGGGAAAACCACAAGTCCTCTTAATGCTAAAAGCGGTAATCTTACCGCGGTATTGTCCAAAGGTAACATTTAAAATCTCCTAAAAATCATTGCTGTAAATTGCAGTGGCACAAAGAGCATTATCCTCAAATAAAAAGAGTACGGTATTCCTTTTAAAGGTGATTTTCAAAATTTGTGCCTTAGCGTAATCGCCAAAATGGAAAAAAGCATTTTTTTCACTAGCCTTTTCCTTAACAACATCATATTTTTTAAGGCTTTCTTCCACCTCAACTATAATATCTCCGGTTTTAAAGCCAAAGGCATCACCGTATGCCACAAGGTAAGCTACCGCTTTTTTAGGGTCGGTCTTTTTATAATAATAGTCGTAAGGACCTTCCTCTATAAGGACATTTTTATCCCCCTCAATTTCATTATAACCGTAATGCTCGCCGTTTTTTTCTGCCTCTAATCCCCTTTTGTCCAACCTGTCAATCAGCTCGTCACGAGAGGTACCGAGAGTAATGTCATTTTCGGGAATTTGCCCTAAATTGGCATAATATTCAACATCTATTCCGTCCTTACCCTTGCTTCCCTTGTCCTTACAACCGCAAAGAGAAAAGGCAAAAACAACACAAAGTATTAAAGCTAAAGCTTTTTTCATTTTATAACTCCTAAATTTTATTGTGCTCGTTAAGCAGAGTATGTCTTAAATCCCACAAATTTTGTGATAGATCAACATAGTAGGTATGAGGATTTTCAAATCTGGTTACCTCGTCCCACATAGAATCTACCTGATCTTGTCTGTAATCGGAAATCTCCTTAACTGTGGGGCAATCGTAAATTTGATTGCCCTTTTCGAACACCTTAACCTGAAGTTTTTTAGCTATAAAGTCGGTAACAACTTTACGCTTCCAAGTGTGGTTGGGGTCGAAAATTTCATAAGGCTCGCTACTATCAATTTTTTCATCACCCATTGTAATAACATCGGCAATAGCCTTACCGGTTTCCCTATCGTAAAGACGCCACGGGATTTTAACACCGGGTATTGTAATTTTAGCTTCATTCTCACTGATTTTGATTTTTGGAATAACCTCGCCGTTTTTAACCACTGCAGAAAGCTTGTAAACTCCGCCAAAAACAGCCTCGCTTGAAGCGGTAATCAGTCTTTCGCCAACACCATAGCTATCTACCCTTGCGCCTTGGAAAATCATATCACGGATAAGATACTCGTCCAAAGAGTTGGAAACACAAATCTTACAGTCAGGATAACCCGCATCGTCAAGCATTTTACGAGCCTTTTTGGTGATATAGGTAATGTCACCACTATCAATTCTAATACCCACGGGACGCTTGCCAAGAGGCTTTAACACCTCGTCAAAAACCTTAATTGCGTTAGGAATACCGGATTTTAGTACATTATAGGTATCAACAAGCAGCATACAGCTATCGGGATATTCCTCGGCATAGGTTTTAAATGCAGTATATTCATCGGGGAAAAGCTGAACCCAACTATGAGCCATAGTACCACTTGCCTTAACACCGAAATCCTTAGCAGTGAGTAAGCAAGAAGTACCAGTACAACCACCTATTATTGCAGCTCTAGCACCGTAGTAGGCGGCGCCGTGACCATGAGCACGGCGTGCGCCGAATTCCATAACAGGTCTGCCGTCAGCCGCGCGGACGATTCTGTTTGCCTTGGTAGCAATAAGGGACTGGTGATTAATGGTAACCAGCAACATTGTTTCAAGCATTAAAGCTTGCATAATGGGTCCTCTTACCGTAACAATTGGCTCATGCGGGAAAATAACCGTACCCTCAGGCACTGCCCAAACATCACAAGTGAACTTAAAGTTTTTCAAATAATCAATAAACTCCGGTCTAAATAGGTTAAGCGAGGTTAAATACTCAATATCCTCATCAGAGAATTTAAGGTTATTCATATACTCGATTAACTGCTCAAGACCTGCCATAATAGCAAATCCGCCCTTATCGGGAATACGACGGAAAAACATATCAAAATAGGTTACGGTGTCCTTCATATCACTGCTCCAAACACCGTTTGCCATAGTCAGCTCATAAAGGTCCATTATCATTGTAAGATTAAAGCTTTTGTTTTGCATTTTTAACATCCTTTACATTTTTTCAGGTGCACCAATTTTAAGCAAATCAAGTACATTTTTAATTACAATTGCGGTTGCTTTGCAGAGGTTTAGTCTCGCCATCATAAGTTCCCCGTCCTCACCCTTAACACGGCAAGCGGCATAGAACTTATGGAATTTAGTAGCAATTTCGCAAGCATAGTGGGTAAGCTTTGCGGGGTCGTAAGATTTTGCCGCAGTAATAATTTCATTTGTAAGTCCTGAAATATAAAGGATTAGCTCCTTTTCCTCGGGTGCGGTGAGTTTATTTAACTCCTCTTTGGTTGGGGTTTTAATTGAAATACCCTCACTCTCAAGATTTCTTATAATACTGCAAATCCGAGCATATGCATACTGAACATAGTAAACAGGGTTACTGTTCGACTCATTAACGGCCAAATCAAGGTCAAAATCAAAGTGGCTGTTAGGTTCACGCAGATTAAAGAAAAATCTTGCAGCGTCTATTGGAACCTCGTCAAGAAGTGTTACAAGGGTAATTGCCTTGCCAGAACGCTTTGAAGCCTTTATAACCTCGCCATCACGAACCAGCCTTACCATTTGCATTAGCACTACATCAAGCTTTTCAGCATCAACACCCAAGGCAGTAAGCGCGCCCTTAAGACGGGGGACATAGCCGTGGTGGTCAGCGCCTAAGACATCGATTGCCTTGTCAAAGCCGCGAGTTACAAGTTTGTTGTAGTGGTAGGCAATATCGGGCACTATATAGGTTGGAACTGAGTTGGCACGAACCAGTACAAAATCTTTATCACAACCAAACTCGGTAGCCTTAAACCACAAAGCGCCCTCAGTTTCGTAGGTGTAACCGCTCTCCTTTAAAAGCTCAATAATACGGGCAGTTTCACCGCTTTTGTGAAGGGAGCTTTCCTTAAACCAAGTGTTGTAGGTAATTCTATACTTTGCAAGGTCGGTTTTAAGACCCTCAATATTCTTAGGTAATGCAAACTCAACTAATGCTGTTTTTCTTTCCTCTTCGCTCTTTTCTACAAAGCTATCGCCGTAAATTTCGGCAAATTCCTTAGCGTGGTTAATAATATCCTCGCCGTGGTAGGAATCCTCGGGCATTTCAATACCGTCTTTATACAACTGTAAATATCTTAAATCTAAGGAAAGACCGAATTTGTTGATTTGGTTGCCGGCATCATTAATGTAAAACTCACGCTCGGTATAGTAGCCGGCAGCCTCTAAAACTGCAGCAAGGCAGTCACCCAAAGCGCCGCCTCTGGCATTACCTATGTGCATAGGACCTGTGGGGTTTGCAGAAACAAACTCCACCAAAACCTTTTTGCCCTTTCCAAAATCGCTTTTACCGTAGCTTTCTTTTTTTTCTAAAACATCTGTTACAATGTCAGCATAATAATCTTCTTTAAGAAATAGGTTGATAAAACCGGGGCCGGCTATCTGAAAAGACTTAATGTAGGTGTTTTCTAAATCCAAGTTAGCGGTTACAAGTTCTGCAATTTGTCTGGGCGCCTTGTGAAAAGCCCTCGCCCAAACCATTGCGGCGTTAATTGCATAGTCACCGTGGTCGCGGTTAGCAGGAATTTCGATTGCAAAATCCGTAAGAGTGGCATTTTCAAGCTCACCCTTTTCTATTGCGGTTTTAGCTGCCGCTAAAATTAAATCCTTAATTTGTTCCTTTGCCTTGTCTACTATTAATGACATTTTTATACCTCTCTGACTGTAATTTTAACCTCGTTACGGCTGATGAGCTTTAAATCGGTGTCAATAGTGTAACCCAAATATACACTTCCGCCCTTTTCATCTAAATCAATTTCAACCTTTTCGCCATATATACCAATGCAAATATCTCCAATAGGGGTTGAATAGAAGCAGACGCTTCGCTCCCCCTTGGTTATTTCCATTCGGCTTGTAATCTCGCCCTTTCGTTGTAAAATAACCGAACTTTGAGAATTAATAAATAGATTAGTCTTAACCTTGGCACCCTCAATTAGCTGGCCTTCGTCATAGGACAAAAAATAGTTCCCGTCCCTTTTTCCAAATCTGCCCTCGGTGGCAAACTCAACGGTATCACTTTCGCCGTCAATACCCTGTGTTCCCACCACATTGATTATTACATCCTTTATCATAAGCTGCTTAAACTCACTAACCTTACCTTGTTATCGTCAAGCTCATCACCTAAAAGTATGGAGGCCTGTGTCCTAAAGGAGTCTGCTTTGTCGCTGACATAGAATTGGTTTTCACCCTTTTCTTTATTGCTTAGCATATCCTTTGTCTTTAAAAATTCAAAAACTGCCTTTGCAGTTGCAGTGCCGGCATTAACAAGTGTCACACCTTCGCCTAAAACACTGCTTATAGCCTCGCTCAAAACAGGATAATGGGTGCATCCTAAAATTAGAGTGTCAATCTCCTCGTTAATAAAGGGAGTTAGGTATCGGTTGACAGTTTCTTTAACCACCACATCATTTGCGTTATACCAACCCTCCTCAACCAAAGGCACAAACAAGGGACAGCTTTGACCTATAACACGCGCCTTTGGCAGGAGGACCGAAATATATTCCTTGTGCTTACCACTTTTAATTGTGGCGGCGGTGCCGATAACACCTATTTTTTTATTTCGGGTTACCCTTACTGCTTCATGGGAAGCGTGGGAAACAACCTCAAAAAAAGGTATAGTAAGCTCGCTTGAAACATCGCTTGCAACCGAGGATACAGTTCCGCAAGCGGCAATAATTATTTTAACATCTTGGCTCAAAAGAAAATTTTCATCTTCTCTTGCATATCTTTTTATGGTATTTTCACTACGGTTGCCGTACGGCACACGACCAGTATCACCGAAATAAACTATATCCTCTTTCGGGAGGAGTCGGTTGAGTTCTTTAACAACCGTAAGCCCGCCTAAACCCGAATCAAAAACGCCTATAGGACGGCTGTCTGACATTAAGGTCACCCCTAAATATATACTCTGTTACATAATATCATATTTTAAAGTTTTTTTCAATACCCGAAACACGAAAAATCGGCCCCTAAAGACCGATTTTTAAACCCTTAAGCTGGATTTGTCTCCTCTGTTGTTGTATCTTCCGAGGAATCAGGATCAGGATTTGGATTTTCCGTAGGAACAGATACAACGGGCTGACTGCTCTCGTTACTGCTAACCTCGGAAGTCTCACTTGAAACCTCAGTCACACTGCTAACATTAGCTGAAACGGTAGACTCTACCGAGCTTACCTGAGAAGAAGTGGTACTGCTTGACGAGGATGTAATTTGCGAGCTTGCTTCCGACGAAATCTGTGACGAGCTTTCAATACCGCCGAATACCTGCAAATTATCGGGTGTTGTACCCTTTTTGTAGTAGCCAGAGCCTTTTTTATAAACATCCGCACTGTCCTCAAACGTTTTAGTTTCAAGACCGCGATGTACATCCCTCATAACATCTCGCCAAATTGTGGCAGCTAAAGAGGTACTGTTAACTTGCTGCCATTTGTCAAAACCGTACCAAACTGAGCCTACATAATAGGGCGAGCCGGCAACCATCCAAAGGTCATTAGAGTCACTGGAGGTACCGGTTTTGGCAAAGGCTTTCATACTGCTAAATCCGGAAATTGAACCTCCTGTGCCTTCACTTCCGTAAACAACACCCTGCAAAAGATGGTTCATAATGGTAGCAGTGGCAGGACTTATAGCCTGCGTACCCTTGGTGTCATACTCCAATACAACCTCACCGTTAATACGCTCAATTTTACTGTAGGTTGTGGGCTCGTGATAAACACCGCCGTTGCCGAAAATGGCATAAGCCGCCGCAGATTCAGTAGGGGTTATTCCGTTATCACAACCGCCTAAAGCCAATGACGAAAGGTTTTTGTCAATCTCGTTTAAATGCTTCATACCCAGCTTTTTTGTTAGGAAATCATAAGATTTTTCTACACCCATTTCCTTTAACAAGATAACAGGGATTGTGTTGGCGGATTTTCTTACTGCATAATCGATAGTTATGGGGCCTAAATAGGTGCCGTACCATTCCTTGGGACCCTTTTTACCGTCGGGATAATAGTTATCAATAGGTTGGTCTATTACTTTTGAGGTATAGTGGATAAGGTCATTTTCCACCGCCAAGGCATAAACCCCAATGGGCTTCATTGTCGAACCGGGCTGACGGGGAACATTATATGCTCGGTTTAGACCACGGTTAACGGTTTTCTCCCCTGCGCCGCCGACAATACCCACAATATGACCCGAATAGTCCATTATGGTCATAGCCGATTGAGCATGCACCTTTTCCCCTTGTAAATTTTCACCTTTAAGGTAAAAATATTTTTTAACATTAGTGTAAACCTTTTCCATTGACTGCTGAATCTTTGGGTCAACGGTAGCATATATTTTATAACCGCCGTTATAAAGCATTGTGGAGGCAATATCCTCCGTACAGTCATACTTTTCCATTAGGTCATTTATTATCTGCTCAATAAGGGTATCGATAAAGTAATTATTAACCTCACCCTCGAAAATATCCTTTTGGGTGCTGTCAATATCAATCTTAACATCGTAGGTATTAAGAAGCTCCTCGGAATCAATGTACTCCCATTCAATCATTTTTTGAAGCACCAGCTTGCGCCGCTCCTTGTTAGCGTCCATACCAGTTATGGGATTGTAACGGGAAGGATTTTTGGTAATTGCCGCAATGGTTGCACATTCGGTTAAATCAAGCTCGCTTACATCCTTGTTAAAGTAGTAGTTTGCCGCAACCTGAACACCGCAAATTCCGTTACCCAAAGCAATTGTGTTAAGGTAAGCCTCCAAAATTTGGGTTTTGTTAAGCTTTTTTTCAATTAGCATTGCTCTGACAATTTCCCTTGCTTTTCGCATAGCGTTTTTGCCTTTATCAGAGGTTACATTTTTAATTAACTGCTGAGTAATGGTGGAGCCGCCAAACTCTGTTTCGTCAAACTTAAAGAGCATATTACCCACTGCTCCCAAGGTTCTTTTCCAGTTAATTCCCGAGTGCTCGTAAAAGGTTTCGTCCTCAATAGCAATAAAGGCGTTAATAAGGTTCTTGGGCATTTTATCAATGCTTACCCAAAGACGGTTTTCCTCTCCGTGAATACGGTGGTATTCCTCCCAATCACCCTTTGCGTTTTTAACATAAACCACCGAGGTCATATTCATTTCCATATTTTTAATATTATCGGCAATGGCATTGACACCGAAAATATCTATTCTGTTTTTCAAGTTTTTTGAAAAGGGCAGGCAAAATGCAGTTAAAATAATGCTTATTGACAATAAAAGCGAAAGCCAAACAGTTAACTGCTTAAACATTTTTTCCATTTTGCAAACCCTCCTTTATAGATAATTTATTTATTTCTGTTTATTTTACCACTTTTATCCTTAATTTTCAATCACTTTTATTCTTAAATTTCTTAAAGTTCATAATTTATAAATAATTTCGTGGTAAAATATAGAAAAATATAGTGGAAGGATATGTTGCAATGCTGAAACTTGTAGGCATAAAAAAAGAATATACACTAGGCGATATGAAAGTGCCAGCCTTAAAGGGTGTTGATATCGAATTTAGACACAATGAATTTGTGTCAGTTTTGGGTCCCTCGGGTTGCGGAAAAACCACACTTCTTAATATAATAGGCGGTCTTGACCGTTATTCCGACGGTGACCTTATTATCAACTCAAAAAGCACAAAACTATATAAGGATAGTGATTGGGATACCTATCGCAACCACACAATCGGCTTTATTTTTCAAAGCTATAATCTTATCCCTCACCAGTCGGTGCTTTCCAATGTTGAATTAGCGCTTACCCTTTCGGGTGTTTCCAAGGCAGAACGCAAAGAGCGTGCAAAGGAAGCTTTGGAAAAGGTTGGACTTTTGGACCAGATAAACAAAAAGCCCAACCAAATGTCGGGTGGACAGATGCAAAGGGTTGCTATTGCCAGAGCGTTGGTTAACAACCCCGACATTTTACTTGCCGACGAGCCGACCGGTGCCTTGGATAGTGAAACCTCGGTTCAGATTATGGAGCTTTTAAAGGAAATCGCCAAGGATAAGCTTGTAATAATGGTGACCCATAACCCCGAAATTGCAGAGAAATATTCCACAAGAATTATCCGTCTATTAGACGGCGAGGTTATTTCAGATACTGCTCCCTTTAATTCGGATAATGATGCTAAAGAAAAAACAAAAAAGACTGTTAAAAAGCCCTCTATGTCTTTTTTTACCGCCCTTTCTCTATCCCTTAACAACCTAATGACCAAAAAAACCCGTACCTTTTTGACCTCCTTTGCGGGGTCTATAGGAATTATCGGCATTGCCCTTATACTTTCACTTTCAAACGGTGTTAATGCCTACATTCAGCGCGTTGAAGAGGAAACCCTTTCCAGCTACCCCATTACCATTGAAGAGGCTGGAATGGATATGTCAGGTTTGGCAGACGACCTTATGGGCGAGGTTAAGGATACCGAAAAGGAGTCCGACAAAATTTATTCCAATAACATTATGACCGAAATGATGACCGCTATGGTTAACGGAATTTCGGTTAACAATTTGGAAGCCTTTAAGAAATACTTGGATAACACCGACGAGTTGGACCCGTATATCAGTGATATTGAGTATTCCTATGCAACCGACCTTAACATTTATGCAATGGACGGTGAGCACATCAACCCCAACCAAATTTTCAATAAGCTAATGGCAAGCCTCGGCAGTGATATTGATACAAACACCTCGCCGATGGGTGGCAGTATGATGATGTCAAACACAGAAATCTGGCATCAGCTGACAAACAACGACGAGCTACTGGATAAGCAATATGAGGTGGTATCTGGTAAACTTCCCGAAAAGTACAACGAGGTCGTAATCGTTGTTAACCGCAACAATCAAATAAGCGACTACACCCTTTATTCACTGGGACTTAAAGACTCTAAAGAACTTGAGGAAATGATGGAAAAGGCTAAAAAAGGCGAGAAAATCGAAGCCACCGAGGAAAGTTCTTACTCCTATGAAGAAATCCTTGATTTAGAATTTAAATTACTCTTAAACAGTGATTATTTTGAAAAAAATGCTAACGGTACTTGGACCGACAAAACTAAGGATAGTCTTTATATAAGCACCCGCCTTGAAGATGCTGAAAAAATCAAGGTTGTGGGAATTATCCGTCCATCAGCAGAGGCGGTTAACGAGCAAACAAGTGGTTTTGTAGGCTACAAAAAGGAGCTGATGGAAACTCTTATTAACAAGGTTAATGACAGTGAAATTGTTAAAGCGCAAAAGGCCGACGAAACGATTAATGTACTAACCGGTCAGCCCTTTAACACCGATTACGATAATATGTCCTATACACAGATTTTGGGATATATCTCTACCCTGCCCGAGGCTCAGGCACAGCAGTATATGGGTTATATAAACGGAATGAAGGCTCAAGGCAAAACCGAGGTGGAAATCACAAAGATTTTTGCAGATAGTATGAAAGCTCAAAGCGGTAATGCGACCTATGAAAGCAATCTAAAGCTTATGGGCGTTTCCGACCTTAAAAAGCCGAGTGTGATTAATATCTACCCCAAGGATTTTGAAGCTAAGGAAAGCATCTCTGATATTATTGATAAATACAATGATAAGGCGGACGAAAGTGAAAGAATAACCTATACCGACTATATCGGACTTATGATGTCCTCGGTTACCACAATTATTAATGCAATTAGCTATATTCTTATTGCTTTTGTAAGTATTTCTCTGGTTGTTTCCTCAATTATGATAGGAATTATCACCTATATTTCCGTACTTGAGCGAACAAAGGAAATAGGAATACTCCGAGCAATGGGTGCTTCCAAAAAAGATATATCCCGCGTGTTCAACGCCGAAACACTGATTGTAGGCTTTGTGGCAGGCGCCTTGGGAATTGGTGTAACAATCCTTTTACTGATACCTGCAAATGCAATTATTAAATCTTTAACCGACATCGGCGGTCTTGCAAAGCTACCATATGAGGGTGCAATAATACTGGTTATTATCAGTATGGTGCTGACCTTTATTTCAGGACTTATTCCCTCAAAAATAGCCGCTAAAAAGGATCCCGTAACCGCCCTTAGAACGGAATAATTATTACAGATAAACCCCGTATGAAAATGGCACAACATTCCATTTTCATATGGGGTTTTTATAATTATTCGAATATTTCTCCGTCTAGGTTGTAAATCATTGTTCTCTTAACTGTATAGTAGCAAAGCTTGATTTGACACTGTGTAAAAAAGGTGTCGATCACAAGCGTGGGATTAAGATTGTCCTCACTTCCGGCAACGAGTATCAAATCCACACCCTTTTGTGTAATTTTAAAAGACTTGATTTTCGGTATTAAATCAATCTCCTTTACTTTGCCTTTTTTACCGATTTTTTCGCAAAGTATGGAATCCTTGTTTAAAAAATCGTTAAGAGTATCTGCAAAATCAAAGCTTTCAAACTCCAGCTCATACCTTGCAAAGCCGATAGACTTCATTGGCATTTTGCCTTCGTGAATTTTCACAAACTCTATATCGGTTGGGCTTGACTTTTTTAAAGCTTCAAGACAAGTGTCCAGACTGTAGCTATCGTCAATTAAGCGAATATCCACCATTTCGTAAAATCCCTCAAAGCCTAAAGAGAGAGGCAAAGCAAAATTCATATAAATATGTTGATTAAAGCCCTCGGTATACCAAACGGGGATTTTTGATTTTGCAATAAGTCTTGACATAAAACGGGTCATATCAAGGTGGGAAACGAATTTCATTGACCCCAGCTTTTTGTAAAAAATTCTAACGTTTTTCAAAACAAACACCCTCCCCATAGCAATTTGCCCCGCAAGCTGAGCATTTTTCTCTGCAATTGGGTGTGGTTTTATTTTGGTGTGCGAGTTTGTTTTCCCTCACCAAGAAGTCTTTAGTAACGCCGACATCGATATGCTCCCAAGGGGTAATTTCACCATACTCTCGAGTACGGTTGGCGTAAAATTCGGGGTCAAGACCGCATTTTTTAAAGGCATCATACCATTTTTGGGGCCCAAAACACTCCGTCCAACCATCAAACTTGCAACCCATTTTGTAAGCTTCTTCAATAACCGTCGACATCCGACGGTCACCACGCGCTAAAGCCGCCTCAAGGAATGAAGTGGCACTATCGTGGTAACTGAGGTTGATTTTCTTTGTGGTTATTGAATTTTTAAGTAACTCCTGTCTGCGGCGAATTTCCTCTAATGAAATTTGAGGCTCAAACTGGAAAGGAGTAAAGGGCTTTGGCACAAAGGTAGAAACACTAATTGATACCGTAACACCCTTACCCTTCGGTTTATTTGGCATAGAATAAAACTCGTTTACAATTCTTTGACCCAATTCAGCGATACCTACAACGTCCTCGTCGGTTTCGGTGGGGAGACCTAACATAAAATAAAGCTTAACCGCAGTGTAACCACCGGCAAAGGCAGTACGACAAGTATTTAAAATTTCCTCCTCGGTGAGGTTTTTATTTATAACATTGCGAAGCCTTTGTGTGCCTGCTTCCGGTGCAAAGGTAAGACCGCTTTTTCTTACATGCTTTATTTTCTCAAGCAATTCCTCAGAAAAGTTATCAATTCTAAGAGAGGGCAAGGATAGGCTTATGTGAGAGTCCTCAGTCCATTCCAAAAGATTATTAAGCAGTGGCTCAATTGCCCTGTAATCACTGGTACTAAGAGACGAAAGAGAAATTTCATCATATCCCGTATTTTCACAAAGACACTTTGCCTGACGATTAACAGTATCTACACTTTTTTCCCTAACGGGACGGTAAATAAACCCAGCTTGACAGAAACGGCAACCGCGAATACAACCACGGAAAATCTCTTGAACCGCTCTGTCGTGAACAATCTCTATAAAGGGAACTACAAACTTTTCAGGGTAATAGGACTTGTCCAAATCCTTAATAATTCTTTTTTTAATGGTAGCAGAAACATTATTTTGTGGCACTAATGCCTTTAAGGTACCGTCCTCATTATACTCGTCACTGTAAAGAGAGGGTACATAGACCCCCTCGATTTTAGAGGCGGCAAGCAAAAACTCATCTTTAGCGGCACCCTTTTTCTTATACTCCTTATAAAGGTCGATTACTTCAAGGTCAACCTCCTCGCCTTCACCCATAAAGAAGATGTCAATAAACTCGGCCAAAGGCTCGGGATTGCAAGCACAAGGACCGCCTGCCACAACTATGGGTGACAAGTCCTTTCTGTCCTTTGATTTGAGTGGCAGACCTGCCAAATCAAGCATATTAAGTACATTGGTATACGCCATTTCGTACTGAAGCGTAAAGCCAATGAAATCAAAATCCTTTACGCTGTCACGGCTTTCAAGAGCAAAAAGAGGAATATTTTGCTCGCGCATCTTATCCTCAAAATCGAGCCACGGCGCAAAAACACGCTCACACCAAATATCCTCACGACTGTTAAACTGGGAATAAAGAATTTTCATTCCAAGGTGAGACATACCAATCTCGTAGGTGTCGGGAAAGCAAAAAGCAAATCGAACATCTACCTCTTTCTTATCCTTTACAACACTGTTAATCTCGCCGCCCGAGTATCTGCCCGGCTTTTGAACCGAAAGCAATAGCTTTTCAAAATCATAGGTTTCCATTAAAAATCCTCGTTTTTAAATATTCTCTTAGAATTATACTCTATTTCTATGCTTGTTTCAACTATATTTTAATAAGCGCTGATATAAAAATATAAATCGCCACAATATAAACCGAAACATTAAGCTGACCTCTGATAGTAAGACTTACCGCCAAAAACAAAACCGCCGACGCAATGCTCAGTGTTATGATTTTAAGGGTCAGCATCGCTTTGTTTACATCACCCCTTTTGGCAATTATGGAAAAGAGTGCGGTGCCACCGTCAAGGCCTGTTACGGGAATCAAATTAAAAACACCTACAATTAAGTTAATGAGTGCGTAAGACAGTACTGTACTGTTTTTGAAGGTAAGATAATTTATATAAAGAGTAAAAAACAGCACAACATTAACAATAGGCCCCATAATGGCGATTATAATATCATTTTTATATTGTGTGGAAATATTTCTGGTTATTTGCACGGATGCGGGGATAAGCCTAATGCTTTTAGGACCGCTTTCAAAAAGCCACATTGCAAACAGATGCCCCAATTCGTGCATCGTAACGGCAAAAAGTGTGGGAAGTGCCAGCCCTGTTTTATCGATAGCAAGCAAAAGAGCTATAACCGCCACGAAAAGGAATGAAACATAAATTTCGGTGCCTAAGAATTTTAATTTCACTCTATCACCTCTTCTATTCGGGTGTCGGCGGTAATTTCCCTTTCATACCATTTTTCAAAATCCTTAAAATCTGATTTAAAGAAATATTTAAGCGTTAAAACCGTAAGTAAAATTACAACCACACACAAGGCCTCGGTAATTATAATATTTATATACATATCCCTTTTCTCTTCCATTTCATTACCGCCTTGTAAATTCAAAGATATTATGATACAATAAAACATATTAAAAATTAGGATGATTTTATGCCTTTTTTACCTATAATGAAAAAAGAAATGCTGGCGTTGGGTTGGGACGTTCCCGATTTCGTTATCGTTACGGGAGACGCTTATATCGACCATCCAAGCTTTGGCACCGCAATTATATCCCGTGTTTTGGAAAATGCGGGATATAAGGTTTGTATTATTCCCCAACCGGTTTGCGACGAGGACTACAAGCGTTTTGGGAAACCAAGACTAGCTTTCTTTGTGAACTCAGGAAACATTGACTCAATGGTTGCCCACTACACTGCCGCCAAGAAAAAGCGCAGTGATGACGCTTACACTCCAGGCGGTAAGGCTGGTAAACGACCTGACAGAGCAGTTATTGTTTACACTAAAAAACTCCGCAAAATTTATGGTGATGTTCCCATTGCCATTGGCGGAGTTGAGGCTTCACTTCGCCGTTTCGCTCATTATGATTACTGGGACGATAGGGTTAGACCCTCCATTCTCTTAGACTCTACCGCCGACCTGCTTATGTACGGTATGGGCGAAAAGCATATTGTAGAGATTGCAAACCGATTAAATAACGGCGAAAGTATTGCTGATTTAAAGGATATTCGCGGTACCTGCTATGCAGTTGAAAGTAAAAATTACGCCCCCATTAAAGGTGCTGTAGAATGTGCCGGTTACGAAATTGTAAGCCAGTCCAAAAAGCAGTATGCTATTGCCACAAGAATACAACAATCAGAGCACGATGCAGTTCGCGGTAAAACTATTATACAAAAAAGCGGAAATAAAATTGTAGTCCAAAACCCGCCAATGCCACCCCTTACAACCGCAGAAATGGACGAGGTTTATTCTTTTGCCTATATGAGGGACTACCACCCATCATACGAGGCGTTGGGCGGTGTTCCCGCCATTGCCGAGGTTAAATTTTCGCTGATACATAACCGCGGTTGCTTTGGTGCTTGCAACTTTTGTGCATTGGCATATCACCAAGGCAGAAGTATTTCGGCAAGAAGCCACCAATCGGTAATTGGCGAGGCTAAAAAAATAACCGAGATGCCCGATTTTAAGGGCTACATTCACGATGTTGGCGGTCCTACCGCTAATTTCCGCTTTCGCTCTTGCGAAAAGCAAAAAACTGCAGGACTTTGTGCCGACAAAAAGTGCTTGGCGCCAACAATGTGTCCTGCCATTAAGGTTGACCACAGTGATTATTTGCAACTTCTACAAGAGTTACGAAAGCTTCCAAAGGTTAAAAAGGTATTTATCCGCTCGGGTATTCGGTTTGATTACCTAATAGCCGACGAGGACGAAACCTTTTTTAAGGAGCTTGTAACCCACCACACAAGCGGTCAGCTAAAGGTAGCTCCCGAGCACTGCTCCGACAATGTTTTAAGGTATATGGGCAAGCCTAAAATCAGTGTTTACAAGAGGTTTGAAAAGCGGTTTTATGAGCTTACCAAAAGCATTGACAAAAAGCAGTACCTTGTGCCCTATCTTATGTCCTCCCACCCAGGAAGCACCCTTAAGGATGCTATTGAGTTATCCCTGTTTTTAAAGAAAAACCATCTCCGCCCAGAGCAAGTGCAGGACTTTTACCCAACACCTGGTACGGTTTCCACCTGTATGTTTTACACCGGCTTTGACCCCTACACACTGGAGCCTGTTTATGTTCCCCGCACACCAGAGGAAAAGGCAGAACAACGGGCACTGCTGCAGTATTTTAAACCTGAAAATCGCCAGATTGTTTTATCTATCCTTAAAAGGTGCGGTAGATTTGACCTTATAGGCACGGGAGAGGGTTGCCTTGTAGCAGACAACGCAAGAACGAGCAATCCAAGACCCCAAAAAAAGAAAAAAACAATTAGAAATGTTCACAAGAAAAAAAGCACAAAACAATAAGCATTATTCTTACTGACAATAATAAAAATCCACCTGCGGGTGGATTTTTATTACATTTATATTAAATTGTTAATTTTCGACTAAGCTCTGCCACCGGCAGACCCACTACATTAAAGTAATCGCCATTTATTCCCTTGACAAAAAGGGAAGCTTTTCCTTGTATGCCGTAGCCGCCCGCCTTATCGTAAGGCTCTGTAGTGTTAATGTATTCCTCTATTTCTGTGTCGGTTAAGGGGTAAAACTCCACCTCGGTTTCTACAGAAAATGAAGTTGTTTTTTTGTTTTCTGCAATAGCACAGCCTGTAATCACTTTATGTACTTTTCCCGAAAGCATTCGCAACATTCGGCGGGCATCGTCTTTGTTTTTAGGCTTGCCCAAAATTTCGTCAGCAAGAACTACACAGGTATCCGCACCCAAAACGATACTCTGGGGATGTTTTTCAGCCACTGACTTTGCCTTTAAACATGCCAAATATTCAGCAGTTTTATCGGCACTGACACTGCTTGGAACTACCTCATTGGCATCGGATGGTAAAATCGTAAATTTATCGGTTATAAGCGACAAAAGCTCCCGTCTGCGAGGGGAAGCCGAGGCTAAAATTAACGCTTTCTCCATTAAATAAACCCTGCCTCGGTGAATTTTAAATTTTCTATATGCTGATTGTACTCTGCCACAGAAAAACGGATATGCACTGCGACATAACTTAAAATGAGTGGTAACGTAAAGGGCTGCGGCAATATAAAAATCGACAAGACAATCCAACCAAGCGAGCTTAAAATCAACCCCAAAAAGTCAAACGAAGTTTTTCTTGCAATAACCGAGGACTTGAAAATCGCCTCTCCTACCTCCATATTTTCATCGGCAATTATAAGCCATGGTGCCATATAATACTTAAGCATTATAAAGAAAACCACAACAAAAGAAATATTTCTTAAAAGCGGCGGATAAAATCCCAAATTAGCAGTCCATAAGGGCGGAGCCATTCCAATCAACTCAAAAACCGAGCTTTTGGAAAGTACAAAGAGTAAAATTGAAGGAATATTAAAAATTAAAAGCCAAATAGCCGCCCTTAAAACGATGTTGAACATCAATTTCATTGCTCTTAAATAAAGAGACTTTTCAGAAAACCAATAAAAGACCGAAATAGGACTATCACAGGCCGAAAAAAGCATACGCCAAATGTATCTTAACAGACCTAAAGCAGTAGGCAATAAAAGAAACAGCAGCATAGCGGCATTAAGAATTTTCGCTGCTATTTGACCTGCAGCAATTTCTAAAAGGCCCGCCAAATTAGTGCTTAAAATCCAAGTGAATACCACAATAAGCGAAGCGATAACAGCCTTTAAAAAATTCCCTTTTAAAGCGGTTTTTGCCGTTTGCTTTACTACATTACTTGCAACAGACATTTTTTGTCCTCCCTTAAAGAATAGTCAGTTTGGCATAATTTGCCATAATCTTTTTAGTGCCCACATTATAGAAAGCGATTTCGAGCATAGTGTCCGCTCCCATTGGGATAACATTTAATATCATACCCTCACCAAAGGTTTTATGAGAAACACGCTGACCCACAGAATAGTTGCTGCTTGAGATTGTACTTTTAGCAGTAGCAAAGGAGCTTGCAAAGCTTTTAGCATTGGTAACCGTAGAAACCGTCGGCTTTGCTTTTGAAGTACTGTAGCTATAACCCGTGTCGAAGGAGTGATTGTTATTATAGAAATTATAGCTTTGCACCGCAGAACTCACATTGCAAAACTCGGTCGGTATTTCCTTTAAAAATCGCGAGGGTAAATTTCTCGTTGTACTGCCGAAAATCAGACGAGTGGCGGCATT
Organism: Clostridia bacterium; assembly: GCA_017434895.1. Lineage (GTDB taxonomy): Bacteria > Bacillota > Clostridia > Oscillospirales > Acutalibacteraceae > UBA737. Next base: position 37,608 of record JAFSGB010000031.1, on the reverse strand, counting down.
TGTAATATATAAATTACGCTTTGCTCTAGTTATTGCAACGTAGGCCAGTCGCCGTTCCTCCTCAATTTCCTCTGTACCGCCGTAAATCGACTGGTTGCCGGGGAAGATTCCCTCCTCCAGTCCTACTAAATAAACATTCTTAAACTCAAGACCCTTTGCCGAGTGTATTGTCATAAGAACTACTCGGTCACTGTCGGTATCAAGAGAATCAATATCACTGATAAGGGATAACTGCTCCAAAAAATCCGAAAGAGTCGGCTCGTCATTTTCAAGCTCGTACTGGGCAATGCTGGAGGCAAATTCCTTAACGTTATCAATGCGGTCTTGCCCCTCCTCCCCATCAGCTTCGAAAGCACGTATGTAACCCGTAAGGTCTAAAATTTGTTGAAAAAGCTCGCTGATAGAAAGGGTCTCGGAAAGCTCGGTCAATTTATCGATTATATCGCAAAACATTTTGATTTTTGCCGAGGCTCTTGAAAGAGGTGCATATTCGTCGGCGCTTTTAAGCACTTCGTAAATTGAAATTCCTAACTGATTGGCAATTTCTGCGGCCTTGGAAACCGTAGTCTCGCCGATAGCACGCTTAGGCTCATTTATAATTCGTCTCAAACGAATATCATCGCGGTTGTTGTTGATAAGGTGCAGATAGGATACAACATCCTTAATTTCCTTGCGGTCGTAGAATCTGGTACCCCCTATTACCTTGTAAGGTATACCGCTTCTGGCAAGTACATTTTCCAGTACGTTTGACTGGGCGTTCATTCGGTAAAGAATAGCATGGTCACAGTATTTTTCTCCGTCACTTACATTTTCTAAAATACTGTCCACAACAAAACGGGCTTCCTCACGCTCGTCGGCAGCAGTATGCACTGTAATTAAGCTTCCGTCGCCGTTATCAGTCCAAAGGGTTTTACCCTTTCTGCCCTTATTGTTGGCGATAACCCTATTCGCCGCCGATAAAATATTAGCGGTAGAACGGTAGTTTTGCTCCAAGCGAATGGTGACGGCGTCCTTGTATTCATCCTCAAAGTTTAAAATATTTTCGATTGTAGCGCCGCGGAAACGGTAAATACTCTGGTCATCGTCACCCACAACACAAAGATTATCTCTCCCACTGGCCAGCAGACTTACGAGAACATACTGTGCATAGTTAGTATCCTGATACTCGTCCACCATAACATACTTAAATTTATTTTTATAGTAATCAAGCACATCGGCATTTTTATCTAAAAGCTCCACTGTGTTTACAATCATATCATCAAAATCCATAGCATCAGCCTTTTTAAGTGCCTTTTGGTAAAGAATGTAAAGCTGAGCAACGGTTTTTTGTCGAAAATCAAAGCTATTTTGTGATGCAAACTCATCAGGGGAAATCAGCTTATCCTTTGCAGATGAAATTGCTGCCAAAACCGACTTGTGGGGTACAAACTTTTCATCGATATTATGTTCTTTCATAATACTTTTCATAAGTCTGCGTTGGTCGTCGGTATCGTAAATCGTAAAACGGGTTGTGTAGCCTAACCGCTCGGCATTGCCGTTTGTTCTGAGAATTTTTCCGCAAATAGAATGGAATGTACCCGCCCAAACGCCGCTACCCTCATCACCTAAGCGGTTGATAATTCTTTCTTTAAGCTCACCTGCCGCCTTGTTGGTAAAGGTAATAGCCAAAATTTCCCACGGCTTCGGTGCGTTAATGCTAAAGGCACCGTTTGGTAAATCGTCTTTCTTGCCGTCCAAAAAATCAAGACCTGCACTAATGTCAAAATCGGCATCATTCGGTACAGTTTCACAATCAGGGGCAGCTCCGAATTTCACAAGATTTAAAATTCGGTTAACAAGCACTGTGGTCTTACCGCTTCCCGCTCCCGCAAGCACCAAAAGTGGGCCATCCACCTTGGTTATCGCCTCAAACTGTCGGTCATTCATATTATTAAAATATTTTTTGATTACGTTTTTCCTAAGCTCTGTGTAGTTCATTTAAGTCTCCACTATTTTTTAAGAAATTGCCATAAAAAGGGCTTTAATTGGTGGAGTAGCTCCCCCTCTGCCTTGCAGTCCGCCTTTAGCTTTATGGGCTTAGTTAAATCAAGCCCTAAAATGCACATAACCGATTTTGCATCAACTAAAGTGTTTTTTGCTTCCAGCTTTATATCATAATCCTTTGAGGAGGTAATTGCCACAAACTGCTTTACCTCGTCTATGGTGTTAAGCTTTATGTACTTTTCCATTTTAAACGTCCTCCATAAAGAAGTTCACTGTTATTAATTTTACTATTATTCCGCTCAAAAGTCAATTAAATAAACTGTGAACAAAAGACTTGAATATTATGTAGAATAATGTTAAAATTTTAGTATGAAGTTTAAGGAGAAATTCTATGGAAAGTGTAAAAATTCTGCATTGTGCGGATGTTCATATAGGTGCCGAGGAAAGCTTTTTGGGGTTTAGGGCCGAAAGCAGACGACGGGAGACCCTTTTAACCTTTGAAAAAATTGTCGATTTGTGCGTAGAAAATGGTGTTCAAATTTTGCTTATCGCAGGCGACCTTTTTCATTCTAATAATGTTGAAAAAAACTTTTTCGACAGTGTCGTTTCAAAAATCAAGTCTGCCGAAAACCTAAAGGTGGTTTACATCGGCGGAAACCACGACCCGCTTGACCCTCGTTCTCATTTTTCCTCTACCATGCTTCCTCAAAACCTTTATGTTTTGGGCAGTGAGGAATCCGTTATAAAATTTCCCGAGCTTAATTTGCGTGTTTACGGCAGGTCGTTTAGCTCTGCATTTTTAACGGGTAAACCTGCACCCACACTTATTCCGCCCGAGGATAATGTTATTAACATTGCACTACTCCACGGAGAATTGGGCGGTCATCCCGACTCCCCCTACAATGCAATTTCCAAGGAATATATCGAAGCCTCTAAAATGGACTATATAGCTCTCGGTCACATTCACAAAAGAAGTGATATCGGCAAGATAGGTGACACCTATTTTGCCTATTCAGGTTGTCCCGAGGGTCAAGGCTTTGACGAATTAGACCAAAAGGGCGTTTTAATGGGTGAGGTCGGCAAGGGATTTTGTAGTTTAGAGTTTGTTCCTACTGCCCGCCGTCAACACATTATCGAAAAGCTTGATATTAGCGAAAACAATCTTTCGGCAAATTACATTTTAAACTGCCTTAAAAATAAATACGGAGAAAATTTTGCCGAAAATCTTTATAAAATTGAGCTTGTTGGCAGTATTGACCCCGAAGCCGAGCTTGACCTTGACGGTATTACTACCAGACTTAACGAAAAGCTCTACTTTGCAAAGCTAAGTGACAAAACCGAGCCAAGACTCGATCTTGACGCCCTTTCAAAGGAGCAAAGTTTGAAAGGGATTTTCGTAAAAAAAATGCTCAGTAAAATCCAAAATGCCGAGGACAAGGAAAAGTATGAAACCGCATTAAAGCTAGGGCTTAAGGCGTTTTCGGGGGAGGTAAAATTTGATGAAAATTAATAAAATTCACATTATCTCCTTTGGCGGTCTTAAAGATAAAGAACTTGATTTTTCCGACGGTCTAAACTGTATTTACGGTGAAAACGAGCAGGGCAAAACCACAATTATGTCATTTATTAAAATGATGTTTTATGGCAGCACCTACTCGGGGCAGTTGCTTTCTAACAACCTTAGAAAAAAATACACCCCATGGGACGGCAGTCAAATGGCGGGTATTATTGAATTTGAAAATGACGGAAAGCTCTATAAATTAGAGCGTGAGTTTAAAAAATCCAACTCCACCGACAAGGTAAGCCTTACCGATATGTCCTTAGGCGAAAAGGTTTCTGCCGAAAGTGATATAGGGAACAGACTTTTCGGGCTTTCCTCCGCCGCCTTCGAGCGTAGTATTTTTATAGGTCAGCTAGGCTTTCCCGACAGTGATATCGGTGCCGAAAGCGAGCTTAATGCCAGACTTTCCAATATGGTCTCCACTGGTGACGAAAAGGTGTCTCTCGAACAGGTAAGTGCCAGACTGGAAAAACCAAGGTACGCACTTATTTCCAAAAGCGGTAAGGCAGGCGAATACTACAAGGGCTCTGTTTTGGCAAAAGAATTGGAGGCCAAGCTTCAAACAAGCGTTAACGCCAACAACCGTTATTCTGAAGGCAAAAAAGCACTTCTTTCCCATATTGAGGAAACAAAGCGTTTGTCTCAAGAATTGAAAATTTTAAAGGCTGAATTAAGCAAAGAAAACGATGTCAAAAATGCCCGTAAGCTTGCCGAATTTGTTGAAGCTAAGGAAAATCTTGAGGATATAAAGGCAGAGCTAACCCTTTCGGACGGTACACCTGCCGACGAAAGCTTTTTGAGAGGCATTAAGTTTTATCTTTCTAAGCTTGAAGGCATCAAAACTAAGGCAGAAGCAAAGAAAAACGAAGCCGATTTCATTAAAAATCAGCTAGATACACTCCTTAATGGTGCAAAGCTAAGCACAGACGAAACCCCCGAAAAGCTAACCGCCGATTTAGAAGTCCTTGACAGTAATTTAGTTTCCTTAAATAACAAGAAAAATGAAACCAAACAAAAAATTGACGAGCTGACCGATATAAGCCAAAACACTAAACCAAGCTTCAATCCCACGCTTTTAATTTTAGGCTTATGCTCGCTTGCAATTTGCGGTTTTATGTTCTTTATTTCGCCTATTTCCACTATACCTTTTACCGCATTGGGCATAATTTTCATTGTTTTGAGCTTTGTTTTAAAATCAAACAAAAAGTCAGAGCTTATTAAAGCAGAGCTTGAACACTTGCAAAATGTTTTGGACAGCCAAACAACCCACGCCGAGGATTTAAAAAGCCAAATAGGTGACAAAAAAACCAAGCTTGAGGCAATCCGCCTTGCCAACACCTCTAATGCCGAGGTTATCGAATCACAGCGTTCAAAGCTTGTCCTTTGCGAAAATGAGCTTAACGTTTTAATACAAGAGCAAAATTCTCTAAAGCTCGAGTTTGAGTCATTAATCGGTAAACTTTCAAAGCAAAGCACAAGCATTGAGGAAACAATCGCTTTGCTTGAAACCGCCGCAGTAAAGCAAAAGGAGCTTAAAAATCAAATTAGCTTCTTGCTTCGTGACCTTAATAACATCACCTATGAGGAAGCGAAAGTCAAGCTCAGTAAAATTGATACAACGCTTGAAAATGGCGAAGATTTTGAAGGCATTAGGATTAAATTTGAGGCTCTGCAAAAGCAGATAACAGAACGCAACCGCAAAGAGGATATTGCCGCTACCGAGCTTAAGGCAATGCTCTCGGGAATTGAAAATCCCGATGTTCTAAAGGCAAAGCTTTACGAGCTTAAAGCCGCCCTTTATTCTAAAAAGGATTTTTGCGACAGTGTCGACATTGCTTTAGAAACACTAAAAGAAAGCTTTGCCGAGCTACGGTCGGGGTACGGCTCAGCTTTAGAAAAAGAGTCGGCTGAAATTTTCGCCCGACTCACAAAGGGTAAATACCGTAATATGACCGTTTCAAAATCCTTTGGCCTTAATGTAGAGGAGCAGTCAAACCCCATAAGCCGAGAGGCGGAATATTTAAGCAGCGGCACCTTTGACCAAGCATACCTAAGTGTTCGTCTTGCAGTCGCCAAGCTTTTAGGTGAAAATTTACCTCTCTTTTTGGATGATACCCTCACCCAGTACGACGACACAAGAGCCAAGGCTACATTAGAGTTTTTAAAGGATTATTTAGAAGACAACCAAGCAATAATGTTTACCTGTCATAAATCAATTCTAAATTTAGCAGAAAGCTTGGACTGCAAAATCAAAATGCTATAAATAAAACCGCCGATTATTCGGCGGTTTTATCATACTCCACTTAAATCAAAATCAGGGACAAAGGCTTTATTTGAGCTTCCCATTTCCTGTATAAAAACATTTTTAAGACCTATGTCGCAGATGTAATTTACTACCTTGTCATACTCTCTTTGGGTGATTTTTCTGCCTAAGATTTTATGATTTACAGCGTCAGCACAAGGCAGATACTGGCTCATTATACTAAAATAGGCATTAGGGGTGTTCTGCTTCACCCAGTCGGCCACCTCTAAAGCGGTTTTAGTGTTTTGCGGCAGCACCAAATGGCGAACAATTACACCCTTTTTCATTATCCCGTTTTCTATAATGCAGTCTCTTTTTTGGCGGTAGCATTCGGCTATCGCCTTTTTTGCCGTCTCGGGATAATCGGGTGCGAAGGAATATTCCCCCGCCCTTTCACTGTCGGTATACTTAAAATCAATCAAGTATATATCAATAAAATTTTCGAGCTTCTTAAGGGCCTCGACCGTCTCGTACCCACTCGAATTATAAACTATCGGAATTTTGGGCCTATAAATTTTCAGTGCCTCGATAATAGCCAAGATATAATGCGTAGGCGACACAAGATTAATATTATGTGCTCCCCTATGCTCTAATTCCTTAAAGATTTCCGCTAAACGGTCAACAGATATTTCCTTTCCGATACTCCCTTGCGAAATCTCATAATTTTGGCAATAAATACATTTAAGACTGCAACCGCTAAAAAACACCGTTCCAGAGCCGTTTTGCCCGCTTATAATCGGTTCCTCCCAAAAATGTAAGTTAGCCCTTGCCACTTTGGGTGACAAGGGACTTTTACAAAAACCTAATGAATTTTCTCTGTCGGCGTTACACTGTCTCGGGCACAGATTGCACTTCATTTTCCGTTTCCTTTTTTTCTATTTTTGAAAGGCGTTGCTTGTAGGTGACCCCCTCAAAGGTCATTTTGGCAAAGACTCTGGCTATGTATTTATCATTGCATTTAGGACATCTAAAGGTGGAGGAAAACCAACGGTTAGAGTATTTCCACTTAGAAAAGCGATTAAGCTTGGCTCCGCACTTTGGACATTTAAAGCAAAATTTAGTCTTGTCGAGTGCCTTATCGTTAATATCGGTTATGGAATATGACTTAAAATGCAACCGTCTCGAAAATTCGGGGTCCTTGGCGTCCTTAACAAGGGAATTAAAGACATTCTCGTTATAACAAATTCCCAAGAGCTTTCCGCAAACCGTACTGTCGTCCAAAGCAGTGTGCATTGAAAAATCGTCCAAGCTTATACCGAAAAACTCGGCTGCAACTTCAAGAGATACTTGATTTTGGTTTTCGTACCCCTTTTCCCTCATTTTTGCCTGCACCAGTTTTTGAAGGTCAAGATAACGGTTCATATTAAAGGATAAGCCGTCCTTTAAAAGCTTTTCGTTTTCCACAATAGTGTAAAGGTCGGAGTCGCTCCAAGTCATTGTGACATCGGCATTACTTGAAAATTTATTGAAGGCACGAACGGCATCCTCAAAAGGGATGCCCTTAAGCATTTTTTCGGTAGTAATACCAGTAAGGGTAGCAAATCTGCCCGTGACCCTCTTGGAAATCGCAGAACGAATAGTAGCAGTAAAGCTTTCAGTAATATTAAAATCACCGTCAAGCTTTACGGCACCGATTTGCAATATTTGGTTAATAAAACGCTTTTCCTTTTTATAAAAGACATTGTCCCATTCAAGGTCGAATATTACATATTCCATTACTTTTTCTTAGACTCAGCTTTCATTCTTTCTTCTTTGTTAAGTATTCTTTTACGAAGTCTTATATTATTAGGTGTAATTTCTACAAGCTCATCATCCTTGATAAATTCCAAGGATTGTTCTAAGCTTAATTTACTGGGCGGAACCAGTCGTAAAGCCTCGTCCGAACCGGAGGCTCGGGTGTTAGTCATTTGCTTTTTCTTGCAAACATTACAAACAATATCATCATTTTTTGGGTTTTCTCCCACAATCATACCCTCATATACAGGAACACCGGGTCCGATAAAGAGTCTGCCTCTGCTTTGGGTGTTAAACAGTCCGTAGCCTGTAGATTCACCCGTTTCGTGAACGATAATCGAGCCGGTGGAACGCTGTTCAATATCACCCTTATAAGGCTCGTAGCCGTTAAACACGTGATTCATAATTCCGTTGCCGTTAGTGTCGGTCAAGAACTGTGAGCGATAACCGAGCAAACCTCTTGCGGGAATCAAAAATTCAAGGTGAGATGTGCCGCCCTCTCGAGTACCCATATTCTTAATATCTGCCTTACGGGTGCCAAGTCGCTCCATAACAGTACCCACATATTCATCTGGAACCTCAATCATAAGCAGTTCAATAGGCTCAAGCAGGGTGCCGTCCTCCGCACGCTTGTAAATTACCTCCGGCGGTGACACTTGGAACTCGTAGCCTTGGCGACGCATGGTTTCTATTAGGATTGAAAGGTGTAGCTCGCCTCTGCCCGAAACCTTAAAGGTATCAGCACTGTCGGTTTCCTCTACTCTCAAGGAAACATTGGTCATAACCTCCTTAAAAAGGCGGTCGCGAATGTTTCGCGAGGTTACAAATTTTCCGTCCTTACCCGCAAAGGGTGAGTTATTAACCATAAAGTTCATAGCCAAGGTGGGCTCGTCAATCTTAACAAAGGGTAAAGGCTCAATCCTAGCAGTATCGCAAGCGGTTTCGCCAATTTCAAGATTTGTAAGACCTGCCACTTGGATAATATCACCAACCTGAGCAGACTCTGCCTCGTAGCGTTTAAGTCCACGATACATAAATAGCTTTGAAATTTTAACATTGGTGCTTGTTGAGTCCTTGTGGCAAACAGCAACCGTTTGTCCGGATTTAACCTTACCACGGATAACTCGGCCTACACCGATTCTGCCTAAATACTCGTCATATTCAATGTTGGTGAAAAGTATCTGCAAGGGTGCTTCCAAATCTCCTTCGGGCGGGTCTATTTCGTTAACCATTGCCTCAAACAAGGGCTTCATATCGGTGCCCTTACTTTCGGGGTTAAGGGTAGCATAGCCTTCTCGTCCGCTGGCAAAAACAACAGGGAACTCGATTTGGTTTTCATCAGCGCCAAGCTCAATAAAGAGGTCAAGCACTTCGTCCACTACTTCAAGCGGGCGAGCCATTGGTCTATCAATCTTATTAACAACAACTACTGCCTTTTTGCCGAGGGCTAAGGCTTTTTTAAGCACAAAACGTGTCTGAGGCATACATCCTTCAAAAGCGTCCACAAGAAGCAAAACGCCGTCTACCATTTGGAGGATACGCTCAACCTCACCGCCGAAATCAGCGTGTCCGGGAGTGTCAACAATATTTATTTTCGTGTCCCCGTACATAACGCTGGTATTTTTAGAAAGAATAGTAATGCCTCTTTCCCTTTCAAGGTCGTTAGAATCCATTACTCTATCATCAACATTTTCATTTTCTCTAAATGTTCCGCTTTGTTTTAAAAGTTGGTCGACCAGTGTGGTTTTGCCATGGTCGACGTGGGCAATTATTGCAACATTCCTTAAATTTTCTATCCTAGCCATTTTATCGACTCCTTTTTAACCTTTATATTTTACCACCGGTTTAAATATATTGCAACGATTTTATTCTCTGATGAATAAAATTTAAAATTTTTCTTTACATTTGGAAAGTTTTGTGGTAGAATATCAAGGCTGACGTTTTCAGCGCACCTTTTACTATGCTTTGGGTGTCTGCCCTTTGGGAGTCACTTATGACCCATTGCTTGGTTTAGGGAGTAATTTTAAAAGAGGTGAAAACAATGACTAAGGAACAAAAGCAACAAATTATGGTAGAATATGCAACTCACGAGGGTGACACCGGTTCCCCAGAGGTTCAAATCGCAGTTCTTACCACCCGTATCAACGAGCTTAACGCTCACCTTAAGAACCATCCAAAGGATAAGCATTCTTACCGTGGTCTTTTAAAGATGGTAGGTCACAGAAGAAATCTTTTGGCATACCTTCAAAAGGTTGATATTGAAAGATACCGTTCTCTTATTAAGCGTCTCGGCATCCGTAAGTAATCAATTAAAGGCAGACCGTTTCGTGTATTCGGTCTGCCTTATTGACATTAAATGGGGAGCTTTGATAATGACTATGTAGGTGTCGAAATAGGGCAAAGCCTTATTTCGACTGCGAATTCTTTGAATTCGCAAACAATTACCAACGGTAATTTCACATATTCATTGAAATGATATCGAAGTTGCAAAATAACGTTTTAAGGCGTTTTTTGCAACATAGAGCCGATTTTTATCGGCTTTGTCGAGAAATTCATTCAATTTCTCGTCATTCGATAATCATTATAGTTAGCGATAAGTTGAATATCCAAAATTTGGGTATTGAGTTTATTGCTAAACAAAGTCTCCCTTAAAAAAGAAAAGGAGAAAAAACTATGTTCCACAACTACAAAGTTTATGAAACTGAGCTTGCAGGCCGTCCCTTAAAGCTTGAAACCGGTATGATGGCCGGTCTTGCAAATGCCGCTATTATGGCTTGCTACGGTGACACAAGAGTACTTTGTACTGTCACTGCATCCGCTAAACCCCGCGAGGGTGTTGACTTCTTCCCCCTCTCTGTCGATTATGAGGAAAAGATGTATTCCGTAGGCCGTATCCCCGGCTCCTTTACACGCCGTGAAGGTCGTGCCGGCGAAAAAGCAATTCTTGCTTCCCGCTGCATTGACAGACCTATCCGTCCTCTGTTCCCCAAGGATATGAGAAATGACTGCTCGGTTGTTGCAACCGTTATGTCTGTAGACCCTGACTGCTCACCCGAGATTGCAGCTGCTATCGGTGTTTCTGCTGCTATTGCTATTTCGGACATCCCTTGGGCAGGCCCTATTTCCAGTGTTAACGTAGGTCTTGTTGACGGTGAAATTATCATCAACCCCACTTTAGAACAAAGAGCAGTTACCGACCTTAATTTGACCGTTTCCTCCACTGCTGACTTAGTAGCTATGATTGAAGCTGGCGCTAACGAGATTGACGATGACCTAATGTTTGACTGCATTATGGCAGGTCACGAGGCTAATAAAAAGGTTGTTGAATTTATCAACGGCATTGTTGCTGAAATCGGTAAAGAAAAATTTGCCTTTGAGTCTAATGACCCCGACCCCGCAATTATGGAAGAAATCGAAGCTTTCTGTATTGAGGATGTAAAAAAAGCTCTTGACACTGACGATAAGCTAGTTCGTGATGCCGCTTTATTACCCATTTATGCCGCGGTTCACGAAAAGTTTGACGAGCGTTTCGAAGGTCAAGAAGCAAAGCTTGACGAGATTATGTATCTTGTTCAAAAGCACGTTGTTCGCGCATGGCTCAAGGACGAGAAAAAACGTGTAGACGGCAGAGGTATTGACGAAATCCGTCCTTTGGACGCTAAGGTTGACCTGCTTCCACGTGTTCACGGAAGCGGTATGTTTACCCGCGGTCAAACCCAAGTACTTTCTATCGCTACTTTGGCTCCCGTTTCTGAGGCTCAAAAGCTTGACGGTCTTGACGAGGAAGTATCTAAGAGATATATCCACCACTACAATTTCCCCTCTTATTCAGTTGGTGAAACTAAGCCCTCACGCGGCCCCGGCAGACGCGAAATCGGTCACGGCGCCTTAGCTGAAAAGGCATTGGTTCCTGTTATTCCAAGTGTTGAGGAATTCCCCTATGCTATTCGCGTTGTTTCCGAGGTTCTTTCCTCAAACGGTTCTACCTCTCAAGGTTCTATCTGCGGTTCTACCCTAGCTCTTATGGCTGCCGGTGTTCCGATTAAGGCTCCCGTTGCAGGTATTTCTTGCGGACTAATTACCGGAGACGATGGTGTTTACGGTGACTTTATGACTATGGTTGATATCCAAGGTCTTGAGGATTTCTACGGCGATATGGACTTTAAGGTGGCAGGTACTCATAAGGGTATCACCGCTATTCAAATGGACCTAAAGGTTCACGGTCTTACTCCCCAAATTATTAAGGAAGCTTTCGCTAAGACCCACAAAGCAAGAATTCACATTCTTGACGAGGTTATGCTTAAGTGTATCCCCGAGTACAGAAGTGAGCTTTCCAAGTATGCACCAAAGATGCTTACTACCACCATTAATCCCGAGAAAATCGGAGATGTTATCGGCAAGCAAGGCAAGGTTATTCAGTCCATTCAAGAGCAGTGCGAATGTACCATTACAATCGAGGAAGACGGTCATGTTTATGTCGCCGGTCTGGATATCGAGAAAGCCAAGCAGGCAATCTCCATTGTTGAGCTTATTGCTAACGACCCCGAAATCGGTGCAATTTACAACGGTAAGGTTACCCGTCTTATGACATTTGGCGCCTTTGTTGAAATCGCTCCCGGTAAGGAAGGACTAGTTCACATTTCCAAGCTTGATGTAAAGCGTACTGAAAAGGTTGAGGATGTTGTATCTGTCGGCGACCAAGTACTGGTTAAGGTAACAGAGATTGATGACCAAGGAAGAATTAATCTTTCCCGCCGTGATGCTTTGGTTGAAATTAACGGTGCCGTTGTTGAGGACGACGCTGATGAGGACCAAAAGCCACGTCAGCACAAAGACCGCAAGGGTTTTAGAAAGCATTAATAAAAACAAATTATCTTAAGGCACTTTCTATTTTGAGGGTGCCTTAATTTTATTTGCCGCCAAGCAACATAATCAGACAAAAAGCCCCTCTTTTCTTTCAGTTTGACTGATTGACAAATCAGTAGAACTATGCTATACTAATCCAGTGTAAATAATATTGTTTGGAGGGAAATATTACGGGCAAGAAAAAAATTTTATGGGTTATCGCCCTTGCAATATCTATTACTGTCTTTACTGCCTGTATTATTTATTTCGTTGCAGATTATTTGCACTATCGCTCAGTGAATAATATTGGCGCGAATGTAAGCAATGAAGCTTCCTTAGAAATTAATCAGCCCAAAAAAGTAGATGTTCCAATTGATTTCAAGAAACTGCAAGAAATCAACAAGGACATTTACGCTTGGATAAGAATTCCTTATTCTAATGAAACAGAAAAGTTTATTGCAGATTATCCAATTTTGCAAAGCAGCAAGGACGAGGACAGAAGCTACTACTTGACCCACAATGTTAACCGTCAAACCTCAGCTTATGGAGCTATTTACACCCAGAATTACAATAAAAAGGATTTTAATGACTTTAACACCTTAATATACGGGCATAATATGCGTAATGGCACTATGTTCGGGACGTTGAAAAAATATAGGGACGAAAAATTCTTTAAAGAAAACAATGAAATTATAATTTATATGCCAAACAGAATTTTAAAATACCGTATTTTTGCCGCCTATGTTTTTGATGACAGACACATTTTATTAAGTTTTGATTTTAATAATGAAACTGAACGTCAGCTATATCTTGATACTGTTTTTTCCGAAAGAAAGCTAACCGCCAACTTTGAAGAAAGCCTAACGGTAGATACCGACGATAAAATCATCACTCTTTCCACCTGTACATCAAAAGACGAGGAGCGTTATTTGGTGCAAGGAGTTTTAGTATATGATAGTAACATCGGAAACTAACAAAAAACCGCTTAAGCACAAAAAGTTAATAATTGTATTAGTAATTATTCTAGCATCTATAATTGCCCTTATTTCCACCTTTTTCATAATGGTTAAGCTGGGAGAAATTAAGCTTAAAAACAGCCTTGTTGCTAATGAAAATGTTTCTGAAATAGGAGACAATATGGATGAAAATGCCATTCATTACAATGGCAAATCCTACTACTATAACGAACATCTCATAAATATACTGCTTATCGGCACAGATAACGAAAAAATTGCTGATACTGGACGCGGTCAAGCAGATGCCTTATATTTGGCATCTGTGGACACTAAAAGTAATCAAGTGAAAATTGTCAGCATTTCGCGAAACACCCTTTGCGAGCTAAATGTTTTAAGTATGACCGGCGAAGCCTTTGGCACAGAAAATAAGCAAATTTGCTTAGCTTATGCTTACGGTAATGACGATGTGAGCTCATCCGAAAACTGTGTTAAAGCAGTATCTAAGTTGCTTTATGATATACCTATTAACGGATACTATACTATCGGTTTTAAATCTATTTCTAAAATAGTAAATTCAGTAGGTGGCGTAACCCTTACAATCCCTGATGAATCACCTTATCAAGAATTTAATGACCGTCTGGGAAAAAACGTTAAACTAAACGGAGAAGAAGCATTACTCTATTTGCGTATGCGTGGGGACAGTAACGCTCCCAGAGTAGAACGCCACAAGCAGTTTATTAAAAGTTTTGTAAATTCTGCCAAAACTGCGACAAAAAAGGATATTTCTCTACCCATTAAAATGGCAAATCAGTTGAGTCGTGATTCCACAACTAATCTTGATGTTTCAAGCATTGTGTATTTAGCTACCGAAGCGCTTGATTGGAAACTCAGTTTTATTAACATTCAGGGTGAATACGGAATAAAAGATAATCTTGAAATCTTTACTGTTGACGAAAACAAGTTAAAAGAAACTGTACTTGATAATTTTTACATTGCAAAGTAGCGATGTGATTTTATATACAGCGGCAAGTCACCCGCTAAATGTGACAGAAAGGATAGGAATTTGTATGAAAAAAATCATTTCTCTAGCGCTTACATTAATAGTTATTTTAAGCTGTACGGTTTTATCCATTTCCGCAGCAACCTCATCCCCTGAAATTAAAGACATAATTTCTTCTGTTGAGGTAGTTGATGCTAACGGAGCAAAGGTTGAGGTTAAGCTTGAAAAGACAGATGTTGCCGACCCTGATTTCAAACCCGAGTCTACTGATGAAAAGATTATGACCCAAGTAAAGGTTGGAATGGGCAGCACCCAAAAATATCCACTTTCCCTTACTGTTAAAATTGACGGAGTTAAAACCACCTCAAAGGTTTATGTATTAGCAAAAGATGAAGCCGGCGCAGTTAAAAAGCTTGATACTAAGGTTTTATCCAACGGTGTTATCAGCTTCACTTTTGACAAGTATTATGCTTATGTTGCCTTTGTTGCAGACCTTAAAACTGCTACTCAGGTCGGTACTTCCGACAAGACCGGTGATTTCACTGTTCCTGCAATAGCTTGCGCTATGCTTACTTCGGCAGTTGCTATTGTTTATTCAAAAAAGAAATTAGAAAAAAACTAATTTAATACCTTTCACCGCCGTGTTTTCACGGCGGTTTTTTTAATCCTAATTTAATTGACAAATTGCGTTTTTTGGTATATACTATATGTGTTATATTTTATTATAATTTACTCTTTTTATAAAATTGATTTTATAGGAGTGCCTTAATTGGAAAAATTCGTTATCAACGGTGGTAAAAGCCTTCATGGTAAGGTTCATATCAGCGGTGCTAAAAATGCGGCAGTTGCCATTCTTCCGGCAGTTTTACTGTCTGAGGAAACCTGCGTAATAGAGAATTTGCCTAACATTTCCGATGTTAACGCAATTTTATATGTTTTAAAAGAGTTGGGTGCTAAAATCCGATATTTGGATAAGGGAACAGTAGAAATTGACCCGACAAATGTTAATTCACACATCGTATCCAAGCAAATGGCTGAGGATATGCGTGCTTCCAGTTATTTTTTAGGTGCACTTTTGGGCCGTATGAACAAGGCTCGCGTTGCCCCTCCCGGCGGCTGTGATTTTGGAGTTAGACCTATTGACCAACACATTAAGGGATTTGAAGCTCTGGGTGCTAAAATGTCCTTTGAAAGCGGTATGGTTGACGGTAAAGCATTTGCATTAAAGGGTGCTTCCATCTACCTTGATGTTGTATCTGTGGGAGCCACTGTTAACATTATGCTTGCCGCTGTTAAGGCTCAGGGACTTACAGTTATTGAAAATGCCGCAAGAGAGCCTCATATTGTCGACCTTGCCAATTTCCTTAACTCAATGGGCGCTAATATTATGGGTGCCGGTACAGGAGTTATTAAAATCCGCGGTGTTGAAAAACTTCACGGAACTGTTTACAGTATCATCCCCGACCAAATCGAAGCCGGAACCTATATGACCGCAGTTGTCGCTACTGGTGGCGAGGTGCTGATTGACAATGTAATTCCAAAGCATTTGGAATCAATTTCGGCAAAGCTTAAGGAAACTGGAGCCGAAATTGAAGAATATGACGAAGCATTACTAATTAAAATGTCCACAAGACCTAAAAAATGTAATGTCAAAACAATGCCTCATCCGGGCTTTCCTACCGATATGCAACCCCAAATTGCCACACTTTTGGCTATTGCTGGCGGTACAAGTATTGTAACCGAGGGTGTTTGGGATAACCGCTTTAGATATGTTGAGCAATTAACCCTTATGGGTGCTGATGTTCAGGTTGACGGAAAATCTGCCGTAATTACTGGTGTTGATTGTCTTAAAGGCGCCCCTGTTAAAGCGGTTGACCTTAGAGCCGGAGCAGCAATGATTATTGCCGGACTTATGGCAAAAGGCATTACCGAGGTTGAGGATATTGTTTACATTGATCGCGGTTACGAAAATGTAGTAGAAAAGTTTACTGCTTTAGGGGCTGACATTAAGCGTATTCCGATTATCGAACCGCGTCACATCATAGTCAAAAATGCTTAAAAAGAGGGTTGTCCAAAGGGCAACCCTTGTTTTTCAAAGGAGATAATATGTCAAGAATTTGTCCACTTTTCAGTGGTTCAACCGGAAACAGTACATATATAGGCACTAAATACGGCGGTTTTTTAATTGATGCCGGTGCATCTGCCAAGGGAATTTCGGCCGCTTTAGAGCGTGTTGGTGCGAATTTGGATGAAATTAAAGTTGTTGCCGTAACCCACACCCACGATGACCATATCAAGGGGATTAGAGCAGTGCTTAACAAAACGGGTGCTTGCCTTTTAGCTACATCTGAAACTGCCGAACAGTTAAGTGAAAAAGACTTGATTCCAACTAAAACACAAATTATAATTTGTGACAATTCCGTAAATATCGGCGACACTGAAATTAAGTCATTTCCCACAAGCCACGATTCTCTTGGCTCCTGCGGATATACCATAATTCTACCCGACGGCAAGAAATTTTCCCTCTGCACCGATACAGGCATTATAACCGACGAAATCGCCTCCCAAATTGCGGGCAGTGACGCTATACTATTAGAGTCTAACCACGATATTGAAATGCTAAAAAAAGGTCCCTATCCCCCGTTTTTAAAGGTTAGAATTATGTCGGACAGAGGTCACATTTCCAATACCGCCTGTGCCGAACAGGTGCAAAAGTTATTTGGAAACGGCACTACAAGATTTATTTTGGGACATTTGAGTCTAAACAACAATACTCCGCTTCTAGCTCAAAGCACAAGTGAATCTGTGCTTATGGATATCGGTGCTAAAAATAATAAAGACTATATTTTAACTGTTGCAAAGCCGAAGGGCAATGGGGTGACGGTTATATGATAAAGTGCAAAATCATTACACTCGGTTCCCTTAAAGAAAATTTTTTAAAAGAAGCGTCAAACGAGTACCGAAAACGGCTTTCTCGGTTTTGCGATTTGGAAATTTTGGAACTTGATCCCGTCAAGTTGCCCGACAGTCCGTCTAAAGGAGAAATCGACTCCGCTTTAAAAAAAGAAGCCGAGCTGATAATTAAAAAAATCCCTTCAAATTCTAAAGTTATTGCTCTTTGTGTTGAAGGCAAGGAGCTTTCAAGCGAAGATTTTGCAGAAAATATAAAAGAAATATCCGCTTTAGGTCAAGGCTTATGCTTTATAATCGGCAGTTCATACGGTTTAAACGAGGAAATAAAAAGAAATGCCGATTTACGGCTTTCAGTTTCCAAAATGACCTTTCCGCATAAGCTTTTCAGAGTGATGCTTTTAGAACAGCTTTACCGAGCCTTTATGATCAATGCCGACTCACAGTATCACAAATAATTAAAAGAAACTTAAATATTTACCACTTGAATATTAATTACATAAAAAATATAATGGTATTAGAATAAAAATTTCAAGGAAGTTAACTAATGAAACATTTATTTCAAAGATTTGCGGATTTCTTTCGCGAAAGCGATAAAATTTTACTGTCCCTTTGTTTCTTTACAACGCTTTACGGTTGCTTTTCAGTTTTCTCCGCCACCCACTATATGGCAAGCTTCCGTCCGGTTATAGTGCAAACGGTTTGTATGTTTTTAGGAATAGTCGCCGCTTTAATTATATCTACCTTTGATTTAGAAAAATTCTTCGAAAAATGGTATTTAATTGCCATTGTGGGTGTTGTTCCAGTACTGCTAACCTTCTTTGTCGGAATCGCACCCGAAGGCACTGACGATAAAGCGTGGCTTGATTTAGGCATCACCGCCTTCCAACCCTCAGAGCTTTTGAAGATTTGCTTTATAGTAACATTTAGCCTTCACCTGAGCCGAATTAAGTCTAATATTAATAAGCCAAAATATTTGCTTCCACTTTGTGCTCATGGTGCCGCACCGGTTGTACTTATCCACTTTCAGGGTGACGACGGTACAGCCCTGGTTTTCGCAATTATAGTGCTCTTTATGATGTGGTCTGCCGGTGTTTCTTGGAAATACTTTGTAGCGGCATTTTCCGCAGCACTGGTGGCCTCGCCGTTCATTTATTTCTTTGTTATGAATGATGACCACAGAGCTAGAATTAAGCTTTTATTTGATATTGACGCTGACATTAAGGGTGTCGGCTATCAGCAATGGCTCGGTCGCCGTGCCCTTGCAGGCGGCGGATTTTTAGGTCAAGGCTATTTACAGGGTAACCTCACCCAAGCGGGAATTATACCCGAAAGCCATAACGACTTTATTTTCGTGGGTATTGGTGAAGAACTGGGCTTTTTAGGTTGTATTGCAGTTATAATTCTTTTGGCGGCGATTTGCCTAAGATGCATAAAAATTACAAAGCTTTGCACTAAGGAAAGCAACAAATATATTTGCATCGGCGTTTTTGCAATGATTTTTTCCCAGTCGCTAGTCAACATCGGAATGTGCATATCTGTGCTTCCCGTTATCGGTGTAACGCTTCCGTTTTTCAGTGCCGGCGGAACATCATTGCTTTGCTTGTACCTTGGTGTTGGCTTAGTGCTTAATGTTTACAAGCATAAAAACGAAAGAACGCTTTATTTAAGCGCATAATTAAATAAAAAAGGCTTGCATTTTACGAATATATATGGTAGAATACAAGCATTCGGGGGTATAGCTCAGCTGGGAGAGCGCTTGACTGGCAGTCAAGAGGTCATGGGTTCGAGCCCCACTATCTCCACCAAAAAATCTCATTCTTCGGAATGAGATTTTTTTCCATTGTGAAAGCAATGGTATATCATCACTCCGTAGGTGTATTAATATAACTGAGGCACCCACCAAACGGAGGGTGCCTCTACGACCTGCTTTTTGCTTTTTAAATTAATAATTCTCTTTTCTAACCTCGAAATAAGCCTGTGGGTGAGCACAAACGGGGCAAATTTCGGGAGCCTTTTTGCCGATTACCAAGTGTCCGCAGTTACGGCACTCCCACATAGTCTCCTCTGACTTTTCAAATACCTTTTGCAGCTCAACATTATTAAGAAGCTTTAGATACCTTTCCTCATGGCTCTTTTCAATTTTAGCTACCATAGCAAACTTCTTAGCTAATTCTGTGAAACCTTCTTCCTCAGCCTCTTTAGCGAAAGTAGCATACATATCAGTCCATTCGTAGTTTTCGCCGTCTGCGGCGGCTTTAAGGTTTTGTGCTGTGTTGCCAATACCCTTTAGCTCCTTAAACCACATTTTAGCGTGTTCCTTTTCGTTGTTTGCAGTGTCAAGGAAAATAGCAGAAATCTGCTCATATCCCTCTTTTTTGGCAACAGAAGCAAAGTATGTGTACTTATTCCTTGCCTGAGACTCGCCGGCAAAAGCCGCCATTAAATTTTTTTCTGTTTTACTACCCTTTAATTCCATTTTTATCACCTTTCAAATTTATTTTAAAAAACCGTTGACAATCTGTTCCTCGGCTTCTTGCTCACTAAGTCCTAAAGTCATCAGTTTGACTAACTGTTCTCCGGCAATTTTCCCGATTGCCGCCTCGTGAATGAGAGACGCATCAATATGATTGGCGGTAATTTCGGGCACTGCCGACACCTTGGCATTATCCATAATAATGGCATCGCACTCTGTGTGACCGGAGCAGACATTGTTTCCGTTAATACGGGACAAGAATAGCTGATACGAATTATCCTTTGCGACCGACCGCGAAATTACATTCGCACTGGAATTTACCCCGTCCAAATCCACTGTAAAATCGGTTTTGGCAGTTTCGGTGCCGTTTGTCATAAGCTTTTCCCTAATAACAAGAGTAGCATTAGCACCAAGTTTTGCAGTAGTTTTGCGGTCAGTAGAGTCTACACCGCTAATCTGCGTAGTCTCCATTTCCATATAACCGCCGTCGGCAATATTAATGACAGTAGTGGGGTTCATATTGCTTTCGCCCTTACCGTCTGCCTTGCCAAAATGCTTTTCAGTATAAATAACCTTTGCGTTTTCGCCTACAAAAAATGTATGCACACCGTCATGACGGGATTCCTCGTCACCGCAGTTGTGAATACCGCAACCCGCAACAATTTCCACATCAGCATTGTCACCAATATAAAAATCATTGTAAACCAACTCTTTAAGACCCGTTTCGCTGATAATTACGGGGATGTGCACCTTTTCACCCTTGGTGTTAGGCTTTATAATAATATCAATTCCAGATTTGTCTGTTTTGGTCTTTATATCAATATTCTCAGTAACACGTCTGTCGGCAAGACCGCTATTCGAACGAATGTTATAAGCTCCGTCAGGGGTGCCGTCCATATCAGCAATAATCTTTAAAAGCTCTAATTCTGTATTGTTCATCACTTATCCTCCGTCTGAGCTTTTAGCACCGAACAACCCATATCAGTAGCGTGTAACAGCTCGGGCAATATCTCCTCTTTCGTACCCTCTGCCTTAAGACTTCCGTTTGCCAAAACTATTACCTTGTCGGCAATATTTAAAATTCTTTCTTGGTGGGAAATAATTATAATTGAACCGCCTAGATTATCATGCATCTTTTCGAATACCTTAATAAGACTCTTAAAGCTCCAAAGGTCAATGCCTGCCTCAGGCTCGTCAAAAATAGAAATTTTGGTGGAGCGTGCAAGAACGGTTGCGATTTCAATCCTCTTAAGCTCGCCACCCGAAAGTGAAGCATTAACCTCACGGTTAATGTAATCTCTGGCACAAAGTCCTACCTGGGAGAGATAATCGCAAGCCTCACCAATACTTACATCTCTGCCGGATGCCAGACTAATTAAATCGTGAACGGTAATTCCTTTAAAGCGAACAGGTTGTTGAAAAGCAAAACTGATACCCTTTTTGGCTCTTTCGGTAATGGACAGGTCGGTTATGTCCTCACCGTCCAACAAAATCTTACCGCTTGTAGGTTTAATAATACCCGCAATAAGCTTAGCCAAAGTGGATTTGCCGCCGCCATTAGGACCTGTAATTACCACAAAACCGTTATCTATTTTTAAGTTAAGGTTTTTAATAATATCCTTACTGCCGTCCTCATTTTCGGCTGAAAAGGAAATATTTTTAAGCTCTAACATTTTTTCCTCCGCTTTTAAATTCCATTATGAATATTGTACTCCTTTTTATAAAAAAAATCAACATTATAATTGATGAATTTTAAAGTCTTCCGAGGCTTTTAAAGGATGTGTTAAAATTTTTTCGCCGTCAAGGTCACAAGAATGCATATCTACCCCGTTAATTGTAGAGTTTTCATAGGTAGTATAATAATAAATTCCCTTTGTAGCATTACAGCATGAGGTATAAATAGTAATTTCAAAACCATCGTCGGTTATATTTACCCCCCTAGTCTGCTCAACCGAGCCTAAAATATGGAAAAACTGGTTTACACTCTCGTTTTCGGTTTTTTCGCAGACCGAATTGCACCTTGTAAATACTGCCCTTACAAAGCGTGACATTGAGGATAAATCTCCGGGAAGCCCGATAGCCCCCATCCCCTTACTGTCGCATTTTAAGTTAGCTATAAAGCCATTTTTCGGATTTTCTACTGACAAATTAATATAATTATTCAAATTTTGCATGTGATAGGGAAATTTCGGATTGTTAGTAAGCACTCCAACTGGGTTTTCATACAAATTTAAGCCCTCTTTCGTAGCCTCCAAGGTAACCGCCCGAGTTCGGTCGGCAATTAACCAGTGAAGCTGTGCTAAGGGCAAATCCTCACTAAAAGGGGTGTTGGTAATATTAATGCTTTCAATTAGTTCAACCGCCTCGTCCACAGTAGCGCACTTACCCAAAATATAAGGAATAATTTCAAACTGGGCAATATTTTGTTTTTCGTCGGTAACATCTCTGTAATAAGCATTGCCCACGAAATTAAGCCCCGCAACACTAAGACCCTTTTCATTTGTAGCATCGTAATAAAGGGGAAAACCGCCCTTATTATATGCCATTCCAATTATGGCGTAATGCTTCTTTAAAGGTTGGGTATGACGAAAAACAAAGGGAAAATTTCGAGGTATGACAGTTATTTCCTCAAAATAGGAATATTCATAATCTAAAGTTCTGCCAAAATAAAAGTCTTCCGTTTTTAAGGTTACAGCGGTACACATTGAAATCTCTCCTTTTCATTAGTATATCCCGTTTCCTGTTTTTTAAAACAAAAAGACTCTTCGCAACTTTTATTGCGAAGAGTCTCATTTAAGCCTTAGATTTTAATTTTTCTTTCCAATAGCTCTTACAGGAAATATATTCAGCTAAAAGACAAACCGGTATTGCCACCAAGCCGTCCACAACAGAATGCTGTTTTACAAATACAGTAGAAAGACAAACCAAAATACAGAATATAACTATACCGGTTTTAGTCCACCAAGCCGCAGATTTTTCCTTTAGCCATACCGAAGCAATACCTATAGAATATGCCACATGCAGCGATGGACAAACATTGGAATTGGTGTCAAAGTTTTGAATTAAAATTACAACGTCGGTCAAAAAATTATCCCTTGGATAATCAGGTCTTAAGGGCTGATAATTTGGAAAAGCAATATAAATAATCATTGCAACAACTTGGGTAACGATTATGAAAATTTGCAATCTTTTAAAGTTGTCCACATTGTAAAGCGCAAAATACAAAAGCGATACAACTATCAGTGCATACCAACCAACATAAGGAATTATAAACCACTCACAAAATGGAATTTTATAATCAAGCCAACACGAAACCGCGGTACCACTGTTATTTGGAATAAGGTTTTCGGTTATTAAATAAAGGGCAAAATAAATAAACCAACCGCCCAAAAGCTTTAGATGTGAAAAGCGTGGGTCATTTAGCCCTTTAAAGGAAAATTCTCTGTAATCAACAACGGGTTTTCGCATATTAGCCCTCCTTATTTTTGGGGTAAAGCTTTTTTGGAATATTGCGGTAAGGCACAACCGTATGAACAGGAAGTTCCCTTGCAATTTTGGTAATTTCACACATTAAATATTTACAAATCCGCTCTCTTTCCCCGTCCATGGGAAGCTCAGGATTAAAGGTAGTGGACTTGCCTATATACATTTTTTTAAGGTTTGGCGCTATATACAATGGCGCAAAGCTTAAAGCCTTGCCTGTCTTTTTGTAATAAAGCCTTGCAATATCAATAAACTTATCCTGAAAATCGTAAACTATGTTATTGTACTTAACGTCGTGCTCAGGAAAAACCACTACATTGTTGCCCTCATTAAGACGCTTAACGGTAGTTTTAAAGGTGGACAAAATTCTGGTGTCCCTAAAAACACCTATAGTATTGGCATTGTTAAAAATAAGAGATGCCAAGGGAGCTATTATGTAAGACGCCAACCTATAAAAAGGGTGTGTCCATTTTGATTTTTGAGACCAGAAATCACTAAAAGCATACGCGGGAACGGTTTTAATATTCATCATTTCCCCTGCGCACCATGTATAGTGCTTTCCGGGAATGTAAAATTCGCATGCTATAGGGCCGTACATTTGAGAGTGATTTCCTACAAGAAGTGTTGCCTCATCAGGTAGATTCTCCGCTCCCTCCACCTTAAACTTAGGTGAAAACAACCATACAAACCACTTGACTGCCTTGTAAAGAGGTGAAATTTTCTTTTCCATTTAAGAGTCTTCCTTTTGCTATGATATTATCTATTATATTACAAATCGGCGGTTTTTTCAACCAATTTAAAGGAAATTAATAATTTAGTAAAGGTTTCCCTTGACAAAGTTCACAATAGAAATTATAATAAGAAACATATGTTGCACAACATCAGTTTCCAGGAGGAATTAATATGCCACCCAGCTTTAAATTTACCAAAGATGAAATAACGAAGGTTGCCCTAAATTTAATTAGGGAAAGCGGAATTAACAGCCTTACTGCCCGCAGTTTAGCCCAAAAATTAGGAACCTCCCCAAAGCCTATATTCAGTCTTTTCAGTGGTATGGAGGAGGTAAAGGCAGAGGTGATTTCCATGGCTAACGAAAAGTATCAAGACTACTTAAAAGCAGCTATGGAAAAGGGTGAATACCCTCCCTACAAAGCAAGCGGTATGGGGTATATTCGCTTTGCAAAAGAGGAAACCGAGCTTTTTAAGCTTTTGTTTATGCGAAACCGCCAAAACGAAGAAATCACCAAAAGCACAGAGGAAATTGCACCGATAATAGAAATATTGCAAAAAAACCTTAATTTGAGCCAACAGACAGCATACCTTTTCCACCTTGAAATGTGGGTTTATGTTCACGGAATTGCTACAATGCTTGCAACCTCTTATTTAGAGTGGGATTTGGATTTTATAAGCAATTCCTTAACCGATATTTACGAGGGTCTTAAACGGAGGCATTGTAATGGAATCAATTAAAACGCTAAAGCTTACTAAAAAATATAAGGACACTATAGCTGTAGACCGACTTGACCTAACGGTTAAGAGGGGTGAGCTTTTTGCTCTTTTGGGCATTAACGGTGCGGGCAAAACTACCACAATTAAAATGCTTTGCGGATTGACACGTCCCACCGACGGCGATGCCCTAATACTTGGCAAAAGCGTATTAAGTGAAATGGTAGAAATCAAAAGGTTAATAGGTGTTTCACCTCAAGAGACTGCAGTTGCCTTGGGACTTACGGTTAAGGAAAATTTGGAGCTTATTTGCGGTATCAATAAAATGCCGCTTGAAAAAGCAACTGAGCTTTGCAATACCTTCGGTTTAAATGGTGTTTTCGGTAAAAAGGCAGGCAAGCTTTCGGGAGGCTTTCAAAGACGGCTTAGCATTGCTATGTCACTTATAAACGAGCCGGAAATCCTTTTTCTGGACGAACCAACCTTGGGTCTTGATGTTATCGCCCGCAGTGAGCTTTGGGATACTATTCGCTCCCTTAAGGGCAAGGTGACCGTCATTTTAACCACACATTATATGGAGGAGGCAGAGGCGCTTTCCGACCGCATCGGCATTATGAAAAGCGGCAGGCTTTTAACCATCGGCACTGCCGATGAGCTAAAGCAAAAAGCCGAAGCAGAAAAATTCGAGGATGCCTTTGTAAAAATAGTAAAGGGGGATATTTCGTGATTTATTTTGCAAAAAGAAATTTAAAGGAAATTATCCGCGACCCCTTAACGGTGCTTTTCGGTCTTGGTTTTCCTGTTGTAATTTTATTGCTTCTTACTGCTATTCAGTCCAATATCCCCGTAAGTATGTTTGAACTTTCCCACCTAACCCCGGGAATTGCAGTTTTTGGACTTTCCTTTATGACACTTTTTTCCGCGACCCTTATTTCAAGAGACCGAGAAACCGCCTTTCTGCAAAGACTTTTTACCACACCGCTGACTGCTGCAGATTTTATTTTGGGCTACACACTGCCCATTTTGCCACTTAGTGTTTTACAGTGCGTTATAACATTTATTGTAGCAATAATTTTAGGGCTCAAAATTACTATAGGTATCTTATACTGCACTGTTTTCATAATCCCCGTAAGCATTTTTTACATTGCCTTAGGGCTTTTGTGCGGAAGTCTTTTAAGTGTCAAGCAAACGGGTGGCATTTGTGGAGCACTGCTTACCAATTTGTCCGCTTGGTTTTCGGGAATTTGGTTTGATATTAATTTGATTGGCGGAGTTTTTAAAAAAATAGCTAACGCTCTGCCCTTTATTCACGCCGTAGAGCTTGAACGGGCAGTATTAAAGGGAGAGCTTTTATCTGCCCTCCCACATTTGATTATCGTTTTAATTTATGCCACTGCCATACTGTGCCTTGCTGTATTTTCTTTTTTAAGGAAAATGAAACAGGCTTAATCCTTTAAATCCCCAGTGGCTGGATTGTCAATAAGACTTCCATCCTCACTAAACCTTGAGCCATGGCAGGGACAGTCCCAAGTGTGCTCCCATTTATTCCACTTAAGTCCGCATCCAAGATGGGGACAACGCTTGGTTGTAGGCATAGCCAAGCCACATACCGACTCAAAAATATTAATACCTAGTTGAGGAAATACAACACTTCTTGAAGGGTCGAAAATCTCCGAATAGGGATTTTTGACCCCTAAAATTTTATCTCTTAAAATTATTGCTGCCACCATAGAGGAGGTCATTCCCCACTTGTTAAAGCCGGTGGCAACATAAAGGTTTTCGGTATTCTTAGCGTATTGACCAATATATGGTATACCGTCCAGTGTTTCGCAGTCCTGAGTAGCAAAGTGACAGCACTCCTCGGCTCTTGGGTAGTATCGTCTTACAAAATCTCTAAGCTCGTTATAACTACCGCCCTTTTTACCCGTTCTGTGAGAGCCTCCGCCCAAAAGCAATATATCGCCATAGTCCCTAAAGGACAGCCCTTTTAAATCCGCATCAACATACATGCCATTCACCTTAGGTGCGTTTTTAAGTCCTAAAACATAGGAACGGTGCTGATACATTTTAGCGAAATAATACCCGTGCTTATTAATAAAGGGGAAATGGGTTGCAACAATTATCTTTTCCGCATCTACTTTCCCTTGATCAGTAATTGCAGTAGTGCCCACCAACTCCTTTACCCTTACATTTTCATGAATGTTAAGTCCCTTGGAAATGCTATACAAAAATTTAAGCGGGTTAAACTGTGCTTGATTTTCAAAACCCACCGCCCCCGCTACCACAAGCGGTAAGGGTGTTCTCTTGGTGAATTTGGCATTGTAGCCAATTTTGTCTAATGCCTTTATTTCTTTTTCGATTTTTTCTCTGTCCCTTAAAGTATAAACAAAGGATGCTTTTTCCTCGTAATCACAGTCTATATTACAGCATAGCTCCTTATATTTTTTAACTGCTTCTTGATTTATATCTAAATACTCCTTGGCAAATTCACTTCCATAATTGTCGGATATTTTACTGTAAATAAGCCCGTGCTGAGCAGTTATTTTTGCGGTGGTGTTACGGGTTATTCCAGAACCTATGTGGTTTGCCTCAAGCAGAATGTAATCCACTCCTACTTTATCAAGCTCCAATGCGCAAAGCACACCCGCCATTCCCCCGCCGATAATAAGTACATCGGTTTTTGTGTCTCGCGATAGCGGATTAAACCGAGGTTTCGTAGCTGTATTTTCCCAAAGTGATTTCATAATATCCTCCAAAATCCAATGATAATTTATTTTTTCTCATAAATAGTAAATTAATACTTGATTTTTATTAAAGTTTCAATTATAATGGATAAGTCGCTTGGAGAGATGGCTGAGCTGGTCTAAGGCGCACGATTGGAAATCGTGTAACGGCTAATACCCGTTCGGGGGTTCGAATCCCCCTCTCTCCGCCAAAAATAGACTTGCAAATGCAAGTCTATTTTTTTATTCATTGCGAAAGCAATGGTATATCATCAACGATAGCGTTGCTATCGTTGTATCTCATCAGTCCGTTAGGCTGTATATCATCACGCGTAGCGTGTATAAAAAACTTTCGCAATGATGATATACAAAGCGTTCCGCTTTGATGATATGCAATTTCTTGCGAAATTTATGATATACACGGCTTCGCCGTGATTTAATATATAAGTCGCTTGCGCTGATGAATAATGAATAATTTCGGTGTCGGCTTTGCTGACAGAATATAAATAATATGTAGTGGTCCGAATACACAGGTCAAAAATTCAAAGTGCATCAAATTCGTACACCCTTTCCAAAATTCCACGAACTTGTTTCAGGGAATTTTTTACTTCTTACCTATTTCCTTCTCACTATTCCCTCAAAACTTCTAGGAATTTTTAAAGCTAGTATTCGTTTTGTATCATAACCCTTCGCTTTTTCATATTATGTAATAATACGTATTAAAGGAGGCATAATATGGAAAAGGAAATGCACGCGATTATGAACGAGCGAGATTTAGAGTACTACGAAAACCGCCTTGATAATTTAACGAACACCTGCAATATAAACCGAAAAAGCTTATTTGGAGCGCATTTGACCTCTTGCAAGGGCAAGCTTGTTTCAGTGGAAATCTGCAGCGGCGGTTGCAGACAAACAAAATCAGGTCTGCTTTTAGATGTCGGTGAGGATTTTATTTCAATCAGAATAAGCAACGCACCTGTAAGCACCGCAATACCAATAGCAAATATACATTCAATAACCTTTATTCACAACAATAACTGTAGAATAATACGATAATTAAAGCACCTTTAGTAAATTTTTAAAATTTACTAAAGGTGCTTTTTTTGTTGAAAATAAGGTCTAAATATGTTACAATTAGTAAAAAGGGGTGAATTAATGGAAAGCGAGCTGACACTTAAACCGATTTACATAGTCATAAGCCAAACGGGAACCATACTGTCAAGAATTTTAAAGCTTATAACCCATAAGGAATATAACCATGTTTCCCTAAGTCTTGCGGATGATTTGCATTTAATGTACTCTTTCGGCAGAAAGAACCCATACTGTGTTTTCCCTGCCGGCTTTGTTACGGAATCGGCAAGCTTTGGCACCTTTAAACGCTTTTCCAACACTAAGGTTATTGTACTTAAAACCTTCATCACTCAAAACAAATATGATGAGCTTTACTCATTTATTAACTATATGGTAAGCAACCCTACACTCTACAGATATAATTACTTGGGACTTTATTTCGCCGCATTAAAAATCTGCCACAGAGCCGAAAACCGTTATTACTGCTCGGAATTTGTGCGTGATATATTGATTAAATACGATGTAAAGGGTGCGGATGATCTCGAAAAAATCGTCCACCCCATGAGCTTTGTTTCACTTCCTGATACCGAAAGAATTTTTATGGGAAAACTCAAGGATTTTAATAAAAAAACACTTACATTTTATAAAAATATGTGTTAAAATTAGGATATCAGATTTATTTTAATGTTTTTTATAAGTAGGTGAAAGTGTGTTAAAAATCGGAGAAAAGGTAGTATACGGCAAAACCGGTGTTTGCATTGTTGAGGGGCAGTGCGAAAAAGAGCTAGTAAGAAATCAAAAAAGGCAGTATTTCGTTTTAAAGCCCTTAGGCAGTGATAATAATACTATCTTTGCACCGGTTGAGGGCAACAGGGTTTTTATAAGACCGATTATGACTAGACAGGAAGCCGATGAGCTGATTTTAAAAATTCCCGAAATAACCGAAGCTTCAGCAGATATTGAACTTACTCGCGAGCAATACGAGGCTATGATTTCAACCCACAACTGTGAGGATTTGGTGGGTCTTACCTTTAGGCTTTACCACAAGAAAAAATTCGCTTTGGAAAACCGCAAAAAGCCCGGCTTTGTTGACGAAAGATATATGGCATTGGCTGAAAAGTTGCTTTTCGGCGAGCTTGCCGCCGCATTGGAAATACCCTTTGAAGAGGTTAAGGCTTACATTGGAAAAAAATTAAATAATTAGCAAATTTTAGGCAATACTAAGGTAGGAAAATATTTTCCTACCTTTATTTTTTTGGAGGCCTTTATGAGCAGACGAAATTTAGTGCGTGTTGTAAGCTTTTCTTTAAGCTTTGCCCTTGCTTGCGGGATTTTTGCCTTTAAAACAAACAAGGAAAACAAAAAGTATATTTTGCAGATTGAAAACAGTTATTCTTATATGTTGGATGAGCTTAATACTGCCGCTAATAACATAGCCACTATACTTAACAAGGCTAGATTTGCCACCACAAAGCCCCAGTTAAGCAGTATGGCTTCAAAGCTATTAACCGAAGCGGAAATTTCAAAAAATTCACTGTCGCAATTGCCGGTTTCGGCTCAATTATCCACCCTTAACCGTTTTTTCTCGCAGGTAGGTAATTTTGCCTACTCGGTATCTGAAAACGTAAGCGAGGAAACCCCCATCTCTGCTAAGGACACCGTGAATATTGAAATGCTCAGTAGTATTTCCGCCCAAATTTCCGAAATTCTAAACACCGCCCGAGACGACTATAATAATTTAGATTATTGGGCAAGTGTAATTGAAAGCGGTGTTGAGGAAATAGTTTCCGAAAAGGATTTAAACGCTTGCCTCGGCGAGCTTGAAGGTGAGCTTAAGGACTACCCTACCTTGATTTACGACGGCCCGTACTCCGACCATATTTTGGAAAAAGAGCCCACCCTTTTAAAGGATACTGCCGAGGTTTCAAAGGATGATGCACTTCTCATAGCCGCAAAGTGGTCTGGTATTTCTCCCGACAGTCTCGATTTCGGCGGCACCACCGAGGGTAAAATTGCCACCTATGACTTTTTAAGCGAGGGTGTATATGTCAGCATCACTAAAAAAGGCGGTCACATTCTAAGTCTTAGAAAGGAACGCCTTATCAAAGATATTATCCTTAATTACGAGCACGCCCTCTTAAAGGCAATTGCATTTCTTGACAGAATGGAAATGCCAAATTTAAAGGAAACCTATTACTTTGAAGCAGACGGTGTTTACACCATTAATTTTGCCTTTCTTGACGGAAAAACCCTTTGCTACACCGATCTTGTAAAGGTAGGCATAGCGGCAGACAACGGTGAAATCGTGTTTTACGAGGCCGGCGGTTACATTGCAAACCACCGTTCCCGTGCCTTTGAAACACCCAAAATCACCGAGGAGGAGGCACAAAGCATAATAAGTCCCAAGCTTACCGTTAACAGTGTACGCTTGGCACTTATTCCGCTTAATAGCCTTGAGGAAAAACGGTGCTACGAATTCGCCTGCACCTCGGCTGACGGGCAGGAAATTTTAGTGTATATAAATACCGCCGCTCTTTTGGAGGAGGAAATCCTCGTTCTCCAAAAAAGCGACGGCGGAATATTGGTTAAATAACCTTAAAAGCCTAAAAGTTCTGTTCCTATTTTTTCAAGCAGTTCGAGCTCAGTCTCGGCTGCTTTTTCAGTTTCCGCTACGGCACCTAAATAAATCTTAATCTTAGGCTCTGTACCCGAAGGACGAACAATAAGGGTGCTTTCGTTATCAAAGGTAAAGGCAATCACATTAGATTTTGGTAAATTAATTTTGGTTTCCTCACCCGTTACAAGATTTTTTGTAAGAGACAACTCATAATCGCTTATTTTAACAACCTTTTTACCGCCAAGCTCGGTAATAACACTGCTGTGAAGTCTTTCCATAATATTAGAAATCTGCGCCATACCAGACTGACCCTCACAAGTAAAGCTCTTTTGAGCGGCGGTGAAATAACCAAATTTTTCGTAAAGCCCCTTTAGAACCTCACCAATGTTTTTACCCACCGACTTATAGTAAGCCACCATTTCGCAGATAAGCATTGAAGCTACAACTGCGTCCTTGTCACGGGCATAGTCGCCAGCTAAATAGCCATAGCTTTCCTCAAAGCCAAGAATATAGCGGTCTTGCTCGCCCTTGTCAGCAAGAATTGTAATCTGCTCGCCAATAAACTTAAAACCAGTAAGCACATTGATAAGAGCACAACCATAGAAATCTGCAATCTTTTGGCAAAGCTCAGTGGAAACAATGGTTTTAACTGCAACAGGATTTTTTGGTAGTGTTCCGTTAGCGGTTTTTCGCTCCAAAATATAGTTAAGAAGCAGCGCGCCCACATCATTACCACTAAATAATTTGAACTCGCCGTCAACCTTAGCGGCAATACCAACACGGTCACTGTCGGGGTCAGTAGCAAGAAGTAAATCAGGATTAGTAGTTTCGGCAATTCTTAAAGCGCCCTCAAAGGTCTGCTTGAATTCAGGATTCGGGAATGGCGTTGTCGGGAAATTACCGTCGGGCATTTCCTGCTCGGGAACAATAAATACATTTTTAATTCCGATTTTCTTTAAAACTGCACGAACAGGCTTATTGCCTGCACCATTTAAAGGTGTATAAACCACCCTTAAATCGGAAAGGTCAGCATCCTTTTCCACCCTTTGGGCTACCACATTATCTAAATATTCGTTGAAAATATCCTCGCCGATATATTCAATCTTACCGCTTTTTACCGCCTCATCGTAATCGCAGTAATTAACGCCGTCAAAAATATCAACGCTCATCATTTTTGAAAGCACAAAATCGGCGGCCTCGGGGCCTAACTGACTGCCGTCGGGAGCGTAAGCCTTGTAGCCGTTATATTTTGCGGGGTTGTGGCTTGCGGTGATTACTACACCCGCATCACACTTAAGGCGGCGAACTGCAAAGGAAAGCATAGGTGTGGGAACAAGTTCAGGGTAGATATAAACCTTAATTCCATTGGCGGCGAATACACGGGCCGTGGTCTTGGCAAACTCCTCCGACTTGATGCGGCTGTCGTAAGCAATGGCAACAGTACCCTTATCTGTAACGAAATTCACATAATCGGCTAAACCTTGAGTAGCTTGACCGACAGTGTAAATATTCATACGGTTTGTACCGGCACCGATAACACCTCTAAGTCCTGCAGTGCCAAACTCCAAACTTTTATAAAAAGCGTCGGAAATCAGTTCGTCGTTACCCTCAATTTCGGATAATTCCTTAATCAAATCGGGGTCGCCAACTGCCTTTTCTTTCCATAAAAGATACTTCTCTTTTACCATTTATGTTTCCTCCATTACTTAAATGTTATTTCACAACCGATTGCCTCTTGACAAGCTGTCAATCCCTCTGCGACGATTGTTTTAGTTCTTTCATAAGACCACTGAGCCTTGGCAAGAGCGGTAGTGTCAAGCCCGTATTTAACCAAATCATTAGTATTTACAATGGGATAAATTGTGTACTTGTTTCGCCCGTTAACAAGATATTTATTAACCCAAGTAGGTACTAAATTGAGGCTATTTAAAAATACACCGTTTTTTGTCTTTTTAAGGGTAAATTCAAAGAGCATACCGTCCTCGGTGTGTCCGCTGGGACAACTATCCATTATTTCCTGCCTTTGATTTGAAACGGCATTCCCCATAGAATAAAGGCAAACGGAGGTGTCAAGTGAATCCTCCGACACAAGCCACTCAATAGGCTGAATAACGTGCGGGTGACTGCCGATTATCATATCAACACCCATATTACAAAGCCTCTGAGCTATTGATTTTTGGTGAACATTAGGACTTGTCTGGTATTCGTTGCCCCAGTGAATATAAACTACAAGGTACTCGGCGCCCTCGTTTTTCATAGCATCAAGCTTTGTGCCGATATCACTGTAAAAGGCTTCAATATTGTTATAACTAAAGGAATTTATAAGCCCGTTGGCTTCAGAATTTATAACCGAGCCGTTTATATATTTTCTGCCTTCGGTAGGGTTGCTCGGTGAGGTTTCGTAGGTATAATTAATAATTCCTATATTAATATTATTTATTTTCTTTACAATATATGTAGGGTCAGTTTCCGACTCGCGCGTACCCGTAAATTCAATTCCCTTTTGTTTTAGCACCTGTGCAGTACGCTTAAGACCGGCAAGTCCAGTATCATAGCAGTGATTGTTTGAGGTTAAAAGCAAATTAAGACCTGAGTCCTTTATAGCATCCGCCAGACTGTCAGGAGTGTTAAACATGGGATATCCCGAATACTCCCGTCCCTCATTACCGCCAAATGTAACCTCTAAATTGCCGATACTTAAATCGGCATTTTTAAAATAGGACGCCGTTTCCTTGAAAATAGGGGTAAAATCGTATTCGCCGGTTTCGGGTACAAAGGCACCCGTAAGCTGAGGACTATGCACCATAATGTCACCGATGCTTAGCACCGTGGCGGTGGTCTCCTTAAACGGTGGCTCGATAGGTTTTGAGACAACCAAAACACTGCTTTCGGTTTTATCATCGTCTGTATTTATTACAGTCACTGCAATAAAGGAAAGCAGAGAAATCGTAATCACTAAAACCGTAATATAAAAGAATGTAAAAAGCCGATTTCTTTTTTTAGCCAAAATATCACCGCCTAACAAATATATAATACTATATTTTTTTGCGGAAATCAATATAAAATAAAGCCGTTAGGCAAATACCTAACGGCTTATACTTAAAAATTAATTTTCACTGAAAATCACGGTTACATCAGGGTGTAGCTGAAGTATAGAAGCGGGCACCTTGGGGTCAATGGGACCGAAGAAGGATTTTTCGATAATTTCTTTTTTAGCGGCTCCGTTTGCAACAAGCAGAATTTTCTTTGCTTGCATAATAGACATCATACCCATTGTAATTGCAGTTTTAGGAACCTCATCCTCATTAGCAAAAAATCTTGCATTTGCTTTAATGGTAGACTCGTCAAGCACTACCTCGTGAGTGGGGCCTGTAAAATAATCGTCAGGCTCATTAAAGCCGATGTGGCCGTCAAGACCGATACCTAAAAGTTGTAAATCAATACCACCTAAAGCCTTAATCTTTTCATCATAAGCCTCACCCTCAGCCTTTAAATCAGCGGCTTTTCCGTTGGGAACCGAGGTTTTAGACTTATCAATATTAACATGATTAAATAGGTTGTCATTCATAAAGTAACGGTAGCTTTGGTCATTTGTACCATCAAGACCTACATACTCGTCAAGATTAACGCTGGTAACGGTTGAAAAATCAAGCTTGCCGTTTTTATAATCCTCAATAAGTCTTTTGTAGGTGCCAACAGGTGAAGAACCTGTAGCAAGACCTAAAACGCAGTTAGGCTTTACAAGAATTTGAGCAGCAATAAGGTCAGCCGCCTTGTTGCTTAATTCCTCATAGGTTTTTACAGTAATGAATTTCATATTTATCTTTCCTCTCTTAAAATATATTCATTTTGAGATTTAACAATACAGTTTGCAGGGTAAACTCCGCGAAGCGAGGTTAATGGATAAACGCTGGTATTTTTTCCTATTACGGTACCTGGGTTAATAACACTGCCGCATCCGACATCCGCTCCGTCAGCTAAAATACCGCCGATTTTACGAAGCCCCGTTTCAATCTTTTCCTCTCCCCTTATAACAACCGGCTTACCGTCAGATTTGAGATTTGAACAAATTGTTCCCGCTCCCGTATGAGCCTTATTACCAAGAATTGAGTCGCCTACGTAATTATAATGAGGTGTCTGTACCTTATCAAGCAAAATACAGTTTTTGTATTCACTTGAATTTCCCATTACACAGCCACTGCCGGTTATAACATTTCCTCTTATATATGCCCCTGGACGAAGCTCGGTATCGTGACCGATAATAGCGGGTGCCTCAATAGTTACAGTATCTGCAATCTTAACATTTTTACCTACAAGCACACCTTCCTTTAAAAGGGTAAAGCCCTCTATTCCGGTTTCCAAAAGAGAAGCAATCAATTCCTTGATTTTCGGAAGCATTTCCCATGGATACTCACTATTTTCGAATAAATCCTTTAAATAAGTCACCTGACAGTCATATAAATCATTAGTTTTTACTAGTTTATTCACTAACATGACCTCTTTCTCTTATAACCTTGGCTATCATTTCAGCATAATCTTCGCAAAGCTCAGTGGTCTCAGCCTCAATCATAATTCGGATAACCGGCTCGGTTCCGCTTTCACGAAGCAGTGCTCTGCCGTTGCCGTCAATTAGCTTATTTACATTATCTCTGGCCGCCAAAACTTCCTTGTCAGCCATAACATCCGCCTTGCTCTTTACTCTCAAGTTTACAAGATATTGAGGATAGACTGTTAATCCCTCACAAAGCTTTGCTAAGGTAGACTTGCGGTCACACATTTCCTCTGCCAGCATTATAGCGGTTAAAATACCGTCACCGGTGGTGGCATATTTCTTTAATATAATATGACCCGATTGCTCACCGCCTAGGCTGAAATTGTTGTTCTGCATTGACTCATAAACAAAGCGGTCGCCAACATTGGTTTGGTCACATTCAATACCCAGCTTTTTAAGGGAGGCAAAGAAGCCGCTGTTGGACATAATTGTTGCTACAACGGTGTCCTTATTTAGCATGCCGCGTGCCTTTAGACGTTTAGCTAAAATAAACATCATAGCATCACCGTCAACTATATTACCGTTTTCGTCAACTGCTATACAACGGTCGGCATCACCGTCAAAGGCGAAGCCAACATCAAGGTGTTGCTCCTTTACCAAAGCACAAAGTTTTTCAATGTGAGTAGAGCCGTAGCCGTTATTAACATTAAGTCCGTCAGGCTGATTGCCGATAACAACGGTTTGTGCACCCAAAGCGTCAAAAACAGATTTTGCAATCATCCAAGAAGCACCGTTTGCACAGTCAAGACCAATACGAAGCTTTTTATATGAATTAGATGCAACCGAAATAAGATAACCAATGTATCTGTTTCTGCCGGCAGAATAATCAATAATTTCACCGATACGCTCTCTGTGAGCTAACGGCAAATCGTCACCTTGAACACCTAATTCGGCAAGATTTCCGTCGATATAAGCCTCAATTAAGGCAGTGGTTTCGTCGTCAAGCTTTTCACCGTACCTATTGATAACCTTAATTCCGTTGTCATAGAAAGGATTGTGGCTTGCAGTAATCATAATACCGCAGTCAAACTCGTCTTGACGGGTAACAAAAGAAACACTTGGTGTGGTGGTAACATGAAGCATATAAGCATCAGCACCCGAAGCGGTAATACCGGCAACAATTGAGTATTCGAGCATATAGCTTGAACGGCGGGTGTCTTTACCTATAACAATTTTTGGACGGTAACCACTTTCAGCACAACCGGAAAGTTTGGAGGAATAATACCAACCTAAAAATCTGCCGACCTTATAGGCATGCATAGAAGTAAGATTAAGGTTGGCCTCTCCTCTGAAGCCGTCAGTTCCGAAATATTTGTTTTTAACAGGTGCCACTGCAGGTGAACGGTTGATAACCTTTTTATCATAAAGCAAATCATCGGCAGAAATGTTAAAAAGACCGCAAAGCTGAATTATTTTGTCAATCTGAGGCTGTGCTTGGTCCATTTCCCATTTTGAAACAGACTGGCGGGAAACCGAAAGCTTATCTGCCAAAGCCTCTTGAGATAATCCTACAGAAGTTCTTAAATGTGTAATCTTTTCGCCTATAGTCATAATTTTCCTCCCTGAATTTATATTTGCAATATATTCTGATTTCAAGTTAATAATACATCAACTTCTAACTGAATACAAGCAACAATGCCTTGAATTTTTTTGCAACCTCAAGTTGCAAAAAAACAATTTACTATTATATTTTAACACATTTATAATAAAAATCAACAACTTTTTTGCAAATTTTAATTTACAAAGCTTATTTTTCTATATGTGTTAATATGCACAAAAGTTCCGAAATTAAATTAAATTTCAAAAAAATTTTTCCTTGACAATAATTTCAAATGTGGTATAATAGTTTCTGCACTATGGTGGATGTAGCTTAGTTGGTTAAAGCGCCAGTTTGTGGCACTGGAGACCGTGGGTTCGAGTCCCATCTTCCACCCCAGTTAATTTAAAGC
>JAFSGB010000030.1 GCA_017434895.1 Clostridia bacterium | reverse complement strand
TCCCGATACTACCGTTAAGGAATCCCGCGACAGGGTTCGTGCCGCAATTAAAAACTGCGGTTTTAAATTCCCGCTTGGCAGAATTACCGTAAACCTTGCACCTGCCGACCGCAAAAAAGAGGGCTCGGTTTATGATTTACCTGTACTTTTGGCAGTTTTAAAAGCTTATAACCAGATAAAGGTTAACTTAGATGACTGCGTGGTTATTGGCGAATTGGCCTTGGACGGCAAAATTCGGTCTGCAAACGGCGTACTTGCCATAACAATTACCGCCAAGCAAAATGGAGTTAAGAATATTTTTGTGCCATTTGACAATGCCGAGGAAGCAGCAGTAATTGAGGGTATTAATGTTTACGGAGTGAAAAGTTTACCGCAGCTTATTGCCCATTTAACGGGTGAAGAGCTAATTAAAAAAACAGTTGCCTCAAAACCAAAAGCAGAAAATTTTTCCGTCATTCCCGATTTTAGTGATGTTAAGGGTCAATTGGCCGCAAAAAAAGCACTTGAGGTTGCCGCCGCAGGCGGTCATAATGTGCTCATGCTGGGTTCCCCGGGCTCGGGAAAAAGTATGCTTGCCAAACGCCTTTCGGGAATTTTGCCTGAAATGACCTTTGAGGAATCTATTGAAACAACAAAAATTCACTCTATTGCAGGGGTGATTGACAAGAAAAATCCACTTGTCACCTCACGTCCCTTCCGCTCCCCTCATCATACAGTTTCTGCTGCCGCCATTGCCGGAGGCGGAGCAATACCAAAGCCGGGTGAAATTTCTTTAGCCCACAACGGCGTGCTCTTTTTGGACGAGCTACCCGAATTTAAGCGTGATGTTATGGAGGCTATGCGCCAGCCTATTGAGGACGGAAAAGTTACAATATCCCGTGTTTCCGGCTCCCTTACATACCCAAGCTCCATAATGCTTGTAGCGGCAATGAACCCCTGCCCTTGCGGATATTTTGGTCACCCTACCAAACAATGTATTTGCTCGCAAACCGCTGTGCGCCGATATCTTAACCGTATTTCGGGACCAATGCTTGACAGAATTGATTTGCACATTGAGGTGCCGCCTGTTGATTACTCCGCACTTAGCTCCACGGCTAAGGAGGAAACCTCTGCCGAAATTAGGGCAAGGGTTAATAAGGCAAGAATTATTCAGCAAAAGCGTTATGAGGGTACGGGAATTACCTGCAATGCAAGGCTAACACCTAAGC
Organism: Clostridia bacterium; assembly: GCA_017434895.1. GTDB lineage: Bacteria > Bacillota > Clostridia > Oscillospirales > Acutalibacteraceae > UBA737. Next base: position 3,442 of record JAFSGB010000030.1, on the reverse strand, counting down.
TTGCTAAAATCTACTGCAAAATGACCGAAGATGCTGAAAAATATTTGCAAATGTCTTTTGATAAGCTGGGATTATCCGCCCGCGCTTACGACAGAATATTGAAGGTTGCAAGAACTGTTGCAGATTTAGCAGATAGTGAAATTATAGAAAAACAACATATTTTCACCGCAATTTCTTTTAGAAGTCTTGATAGAAAGTATTGGGGAGAATAAAATTAACTATCAAAGAAGTTGTTTAAAATGAAATACGAAAAACTACATTTAAAGGATTTTTTTCCAAAACTGGGAGATAACGGTTGTGACCCCACAGTGGAAATTTATCTGCCATACAATATAAGCGAAATGAAATGGGAAGATAGAAAGCGTCCTTGTATAGTTATCTGTCCCGGCGGCGGATACCGTTTTTGCTCTCAGCGTGAAAGTGAGCCTATTGCACTTAAGTTTTTGCCCGAGGGCTATAATGTATTCGTTATTACATATTCAACTAGACTTCACTGCTTCCCTACTCAGCTTCGTGAGGTAGCAGCTTTAATGGAGCTTATTTATAGTAAAGCAGAGGAATGGAACTGCGATACTACAAGAATTTTGATCGGTGGCTTTTCTGCCGGCGGTCACCTTGCCGCACATTACAGTACTATGTATGACTGCAAAGAGGTTCGCGAAATGTTCCCAGACAGTAAGCCCGTTAACGGCTCAATACTTTCTTACCCCGTTATTACCGCCGACCCCAAGCATTCACACGCCGGTAGCTTTACCTTTCTGACAGGCAGAAAAACACCTACCGAAGAGGATATAAACTATTTCTCATGCGACCGCAATGTTAAAGAAAATACTCCTCCCGCATTTATTTGGCACACTGCTGCCGACGGAACAGTGCCCGTAATGAACAGTATTCTTTACGCTACAGCTCTAAGTAAGTATAAAATCCCATTTGAGCTACACATTTACCCCCACGGCGGCCACGGACTTTCCTCATCCGATTCTCAGGCTTGTAACGGCGCCTCTGACCCCACACTCACACATGTCAGTGGTTGGCTTGAAGCCCTTAAAAAATGGCTTAAGTATATGAATTTCAGTGATAAATAGTAAAAATTACCCTTGTGGCACCTTCCTTACGGAGGGTGCCACAGTTATATTCGTCTTGCGACAAATTATATTGTTCTTCGGACAGTTATGTGGTTTTTGAAAATTACTACACATGTCAAAATGAAAAAAGAGACTTTAAAAAGTCGCTTAAATAAAGGATTTAAAGACAAAACACCATTGAAGTCCAAACCCAAGGGGTTCAGATTTTCAATGGTGTTTTCACTGCACAAATATTCTTTCCTATATCAGTCCTCGCTTATCCCCAGCCGCTTGCAGATGCGATTCTCAAAAACAGCATATTTTTCCACAATCCAAGGCCAGTACTTATCCCATAGTTTAAAAAACGGCTTCTCGACAAAGTGTATTCTTACCATATCCAAAAGCGAACATACAACAAACACAAGAATCACGCTACCCATTGCATGCACAGGCATCCAAGGCGAAGCGTATGCCCCGACATTGTCCAGAACATCCTGCCACAACCATTGACGCATCGTATTACTGTTCGCGTGAATCATTAGAACACCGAAAGTCGTGGCCGAAAAAGTATTGATCACTTTGCTATATTTTATGCGTAGATTCTTAAAATACATAAAAGAACTCAGGCCCAGCAAAACTGCCAAAAATGTGTTGGAATCCGTCACCAACATATACGCCATAGCTTTACCTTGCTTCATTCCCAACCACGAACAAGCCACCACAGATATCGATGCCAAGGCCACCGAAACAAGCGTCATAATCCCCCAAAAGCACTTGGAATCAAATAGTTTCTTCGGATATAGCCGAACATACGATGAGATAAAATACAAAACCACATACCAGGAAACATAGTTCATCGTCACCGAAAGGAAGGGGATCGTTCCAAACAAAACATATGTAAAAAGCAGTAACAGTAACAGACGTATATGCTGCTTTTCATTAAGGTATCTAATTAGTATATTAAGAAACGGTATGCAGAAAAAGAAAATAAGATAGGTGCCGGTGAAATTCTGTGACACAGCACTGAACGGGATCAACACCTTTACTAAAGCGGTCAAGGAAAACGGTACATAGCCGCTTATCCAAAAGATACTGTTGATAATGATACGATAAAACATAAACTCGAAAAATAGCTTGGCAAATTTTTTAGGCGTAATTTGCGATGTGCACATAAAATAACCTGTAATCAAGACAAAGCAGTTGATACCGGTTTTACCCCATGCTCCAAGTAATAGCAAAAACTGCGACGAAAACGACATAGGGGCGGCATATATAGGCCCATCCAAAGAGGTCAGGCCGGAATTTACCACATAATGATGAGCGACAATCAAAAACATTGAGATAATCCGATAAAGTTCGATGTTCGAATCTCTCAATGTTGTCGAAGCTTTTTGCTGTTTTATGGCATTCTCACCCATAAAAATCACTCCTTTGCGTGTATTATTCATTGACATGTAAGGTTTTTGTTTTTAGTAACCAAACTGATAATTGTATCGAAAAATCAGAAAGTTAGCTTTCTTCATTTATATCAGGTCAATTAGACTATACCATACTTTTGCACCAATTGCAATATCGTTTGCCAAAGGCAACACTTTTTATGCGAAGCATAACACTGTTTGCGACTTGTCACAACCTTGTTTTGTGTCCGCTAATGCGCACAAAAATATTCTCGTTATACTCGAAATGATGTTGACCGCAAGGGTCGGTTTTGATTTTTGGAAAGACTGTACAAATTCGATGCCTTTTGATTTTTTGTCCTATTTGTTTGAAACCCTAAACTAGTGGTATGCACAGCCGCTATAAGGGTCGGCTACTGGCTATGTCCCTAAAATGGACCTCGAAAGTTTGGCAACGCATTACCATCTCAGGCAGCCACATTGATAATGAAAGCAAGAAAGCAAGTGCAATGGCAATCGGTTCGGCTTTGGGATAAAAATCATAACCACTAGTAAACTAGTGGTATGCACAGCCTCTATAAGAGACGCCTACTGGCTAGGTCCCTAAAAGGGACCTCGAAAGTTTGGCAACGCATTACCATCTCAGGTAGCCGCTCACGTGCGGCTGTCTCCTTTTTTGCCTACTTTCTCTTGTTACCCGTAAACGGGTCTATATATTCTTTTATACTCATTTGTTCTGCTGCAAAATCTTCTTCTAACTGATTTTTTATATATTCAGCTATTACTTTTTTATTTCGACCGACTGTATCTACGTAATATACTCGACACCAAAATTTCTACTTCCGTACTTGTATTTTAAATTTGCATGTCGGTCATATATCATTAAACTGCTTTTCCCCTTGATATATCCCATGAATTGTGATATACTTATGTGTGGCGGAATACTTACTAGCATATGGATATGGTCGGGGCATGCCTCTG
>JAFSGB010000029.1 GCA_017434895.1 Clostridia bacterium | reverse complement strand
TTATGAAGCACGAGGTTACTACCTATAACACAAAAAGACTAATCGCTGATACATTAAAAACGCTAATGCTCGCTAAGCCCTTTTCAAAAATAACGGTAAGCGAAATTATCACCACTTGTAAAATCAATCGTAAAACCTTTTATTATCATTTTGAGGACATTTACGCTCTTCTCAAATGGATGTTTGAAGAAGAAGCCATCGAAGTGGTAAAGAATTTTGACTTGCTGATTCATTACGAAGAAGCCATCCGCTTTGTAATGAAGTATGTGGACGAAAATGATTATATTATAAGTTGCGCCTACGATTCAATTGGAAGAGATGAAATGAAACGCTTTTTCTATACAGATTTTGTAGGTGTAGTCACATCAGTCATTGATGCCGCCGAGGAAAATCTCAACAAAAACATTGATCCCGATTTTAAACAGTATGTTGCAAAGTTTTATACCGAAGCACTTTCAGGTATGCTTATTGATTGGGCAAAGGAAAGAGATAAGCACGACAGAGATAAGGTTGTCGGCTACCTTTCATCAATAATTGGTTTGGCTCTGAAAAGTATGGAAATATATGATAAGTAGTAAAGACCTCTCTGTCATATTTATGCAGAGAGGTCTTTACATCACCACATAACTGTACCGCCGTTGAGGAGGGGTGCGTGTCTAGGATTGAACATAAGGTTTAAAGAGAGAGCAATTAGGAATACGAGTGCTACAAAGCAACCATTGACAATAAGTATTTTTGATATTTTATCCTTTTTGGCGGTATCGGTAAATATGACATAGTAGACAAAGCCGACAATGGCACAGAAAATCAGAGAAAAGCCAAAAGGTCGGCGCCAATAGATAGCGTAAAATACGCCCCACAGGCAAACAGCTGTCAGCATAAGATAGACAAGAAATCGCACCGCTTTTGATTTTGCATCTACAAGGACGAGAGCTGCGGGGATATATAAAATCGAAAGTGCAAATCTCATCACAATAGCATCGTCTAGATAGATAAATATGTAACCGGTCATTATTCCTGCTACAAGTTCGATTAGATATGTACAAACCATACAACTATTACTGCGGGACACGGTAGATTACCTCGCTTTCAATTAGATTTCGGCAGGTTTTATCAGGGAAATACGGTATGTATTTAGTGATTTGCCTTTGGGTGATTCGGTTTTCTGCGATATAGTCAGATATAAGTTTTCGTTTATACTCGTCAAGGAGTTCGGTATCAATACCGTTCATCAGTTCTAAAAAGCAAAGAACAGGTGCGTTGTGTTTGTCGATGGTTGTTCTTGGTTTGCGGAGAGAAATTTGATAATTTCCTAACTTAACCTTGTGTAAATCTCGGCTCTCCATATTGGTATATATTTCGATGGTGGCAGGTTTGAGTTTTGATATACCGAGTTCGTATTGCAGATAACTACCTGAATAGTATCCGAAAACATTTTCGTCGTCTTTTATAAATTTCTTATCAATTACTTTTTTAGGATTGAAGTGTGCAACTCCAAACGGAGTTGTTTTTGGTATGTAGTAAATACCTGAATCAAATTTAACAATTTTTCCGTCCTGACATAACTTTCGCAAATCTCTGCTGATTTGTTGTGGACACCAATTATTAAATTTAATTTCTGAAAATAATATCGGCTTATTATATCCAAATTCCGATAACAGTGATTCGTATAAGTTCATATAATTCCTCCTTTTCGTGTTAATGAATTGAAGATGGCAACCTAATTTCATTAACAGTTTTTTCGACAGTTTTTTGCGTTTGAAAATCCTTAAAAAGTGCTCGGAACCCCCTTAAATACTGGATTTGTGTGTAGAAAAAGACCATACCTTCGAGGGTAGCGGTGTTTGGGTGTGACGAAGTTTTTTAGGGTTTAAGTTATTTTTGTTTTGGCAAGGCGAAAAGCGCAGAAATGCTTTACTGCATTTCGAGCATTTTTAACACCGCCAAAGCGGAAATAACAACCGAAAACAAGTCTAAATCCCGAACGCCGTAACCCTATGGGTATGGTCTTATTTTAACATCATCAGGTGCCATTGCAGCACCCATATTATTCGTATCAGTGATATTTAAATCCTTAATTTCTCCAAAAACTGCCGCTTCAAGATGTGGACCGCTTCCCTCTTTTTCTAAAATTACTGCACCTGAACCGGTGACGGTCCACTGAGCGGTTTGTGGTCGTTGAGAACCGTAATTAAGGGGAAAACGGTATTGCCTTTCTGCTGAGCAAAAATGAGAGGAGGTTACCGATACAGTCCTTTTTGCCGCTCCTGAGTCAATAAAAATCGCTGCGAGAGCAACCGACAAAGCCATTGTAGAACACGCACCGTAAAGACCTACAAAAGGTAATCCTCTTTCCTTGTTTCCAAAAGAACTGCCAATACACTGATTAAGCAAATCCCCCGCAAACAGTGTGTCAATGTCATTATCTTTCAAGCCTACTTTGTCTAACGCAATCTGAACGGCAGTTTTTTGGAGCTTACTTTCGGCTTTTTCAAAGCTATCCTCACCAAAAAAACTATCGGTGATAAAGTCATCAAATTCCTCACTTAAGGGTCCTTCATGTTCTTTTTTACCCACAATTGAACCGTAGCTTACAATATGCGGTTTATTTTCGAAAATTATTGTCCTTTTACCTAACATTTTAGGCATCGTAATCACCTCATAAATATTTTTGACGGTAAATTACTCGGTATACAATTTATATTATTTGTTTTTTATAATAAAATTAAAAAATGCTCCCGTTTTTTCGGAAGCATTTTTTATTTCTATAGATAATTGTAGGTAAAAGACCTGTTTTCGGTAATTTCTTTTTTATATTTTTCAATATAAAATTTAGCCATATTAAGATTTTGTTCGCTATAATTACCGCATTCCTCCGGTTTAGCACCCGGTATTTCATCCTGAAACTCTAGAATATAGTCACACATTCTTAAAACCAAATCGGCTATTTCCTCGCTTGTTTTTTCACCGAAAACAAGCAAATAACAACCGGTTCTGCAACCCATAGGACCGAAATACACAATTTTTTCCTTTTGGTCACAATTTCTAAGATATGTTGCGCCCAAATGCTCAATAGTGTGTAATGCCGGCATATCAATTACCGGCTCCTTGTTTGGAGTAGTAATCCGAAGGTCAAATGTAGTAACCGCAGTATCCCCCAACCTATCAATTCGAGAAACATAAATTCCCGGCTTAAGGCTAAGATGGTCAACCGAAAAGCTTGCAATTCGTTCCATTACTTAAGACCTAACTCTGCAGAGGAAACGGGTGTTAAGCCGTGGCTTGTAAGAAGTTGAATAAAATTATCATAATCGGTAACACGGAAAACCATATAAGCCTTATCGTTTTGATGAGTAAATAAGGAATACATATATTCAACAGAAACATCACTGTCAGCAAGTAGAGCTAAAAGCTCAGAAAGTCCAGCCGGCTTATCGGGAACTGCCACAACAGTTACGGGATTCATATTAATAATGTTTCCTTGTGATAAAAGCACACTAGTTGCCTTTTCACTGTCATCAGCGATAAGACGGAGAACGCCGTAATCAGCCGTTTCAGCAATGGAAATTGCACGCAGATTAATTTTGTTTTCTGCTAAAAGACCGGTAATTTCAGCAAGCTGACCGGTACGGTTTTCAAGAAAAACTGAAATTTGATTAACTGCCATTTAACTCACCTCTTAAATCTTTCTCTTATCAATAACACGAACTGCCTTACCCTCACTTCTGGCAATAGACTTTGGTGCTACAAGTTTAACCTTAGCCTGAATACCAAGCATTGCCTTAAGAGCAAGAACAAGCTCTTTTTCCATTTCAGTAATCTTGCCCAGATTATCGGAGAATAGGTCGGGTGTCATTTCAACCAAAACCTCAAAAGTATCAGTGTTATTAACACGATCAACGACAATTTGATAGTTCGCTTGATAGCCCTGCTGTAAAAGTACAGTTTCAATCTGAGACGGGAACACATTAACACCTCGTATAATGAGCATATCGTCACTTCTACCCATTGGCTTGGTCATTTTAATAAAGGTTCTTCCGCATGAACATTTATTGCGTGTCAGAACGCAAATATCACGGGTGCGATAGCGAAGCAATGGGAAAGCTTCCTTATCAATACAAGTGAATACAAGTTCACCTTTTGAACCCTCGGGCAGAACCTCACCGGTATCAGGGTCAATAATCTCAGCTATAAAATGGTCTTCATTGATGTGCATACCGGTTTGTGCTTCACATTCAAAGCTAACACCGGGACCGGAAATTTCGGTAAGTCCATAAATATCATAAGCCTTAATACCAAGCGACTTTTCAATATCACGGCGCATATTTTCACTCCAAGCCTCGGCACCGAAAATACCTGCCCTTAGTTTTATTTGGTCGCGAAGCCCACGCTCATGAATAGACTCTGCTAAATATGCCGCATAAGAGGGCGTACAACAAAGAATTGTAGCTCCAAGGTCGGTCATAAACTGGAGCTGGCGTTCGGTATTACCTGAAGACATAGGAAGTGTTAAACAACCAACCTTATGGGAGCCGCCGTTAAGACCAGGACCACCGGTAAAAAGACCGTAACCGTAAGCTACTTGGCATACATCCTCATTAGTGCCACCTACCGCCATAATAGCACGGGCACAGCATTCCTCCCAGATTTCAACATCTTCCTGAGTATAAAATGCGACAACACGCTTTCCTGTGGTACCAGAAGTTGACTGTATTCTAACACAATTCTTTAAATCAGTACCCAGCAGTCCATAAGGATAAGCCTCACGCAAATCGTCTTTAGTTAAAAAAGGTAGCTTATGTAAATCATCAATACTCTTAATATCGTCAGGGGTTATACCCTTTTCTTCCATTTTATTACGGTAGTAAGGAACATTATCCCAAACATGTTTAATCTGCTTAACTAACTTTTCATTCTGCCAAGACTTAATTTGTTCTACCGATGCAGTTTCAATTTCGGGTTGATAATACTTGCCCATTTAACATTACTCCTTTTTATGCCTTGGCTCCTAGGTCGAAGGCTTTTTTATTCAGATCTAAGAATTTTGCGGGAACGCTGGTTTCAATAGCGTTAAGCCATTCGTCCTCAGTAAAATCAAAGAATTTTGATAGCATACCCATAAGCACGATATTAACAGCTTTAGAGGAGCCAGCCTCCTCAGCTAGCTTTAGTGCATCGAAAGCAATTAGGTCAATACCCTTAAGCCTAATCTTTTCTTCAAGATTTTCAGGATATTCGGCAGCACCTGTAATTACAGGCATGGGATTAATTTGTTGAGTATTTGTAATAATCTTACCACCTTTTTTAAGGTACTCTGTATAACGGGCAGCCTCTAATAGTTCAAAAGAGATGATAAAATCAGCTTCACCTTTATCAATAATGGGTGAATAAACTTTTTCGCCGAAACGAACATAGGTTACAACACTGCCACCACGCTGACTCATACCGTGAACCTCTGATACCTTAATGTCATATCCCTTTGTAAGTAAAAGCTTGCCAAGAAGCTTAGAGGCTAAAAGACTTCCTTGTCCGCCAACGCCGACAATCATAACATTTTTAGTTTTCATTTTTAGTCCTCCTGAGCCTTTAAAGCATCAAATTTGCAAAGCTGACTGCAAACGCCACAGCCGGTACAAAGTGTATTATCAATGTCGGCAATGCCATTTTTAATACTAATAGCGGGACAACCGATTTTCATACACATCTTACAGCTTTTGCACTTTGTTGAGTCAACCACGAGCGGTTTATTATGCTTAACATACTTAAGCAATGCGCAAGGTCTTCGTGAAATGACAACAGAGGGTTCCTCTGCAGATAATTCCTCTTTAATAACGGTTTCACATTCAGCCAAATTATAAGGGTCAACAACGCGAACGCGATTAATTCCAACCGCTTTACACAAAGCCTCTAAATTGATCTTAGAAGCAGGGTCACCCTTAAGATTGTAGCCGGTAGTGGGGTTTTGCTGATGACCGGTCATACCGGTAATGGAGTTATCAAGAATAATTACTGTGGAATTTGAACTGTTATAGGCAATATTAACCAGTCCGGTCATGCCCGAATGCATAAAGGTAGAATCGCCTATAACGGCAACTGTTTTGCCATCATTTTCACCGTTATTTGCCTTGTTAAAGCCGTGTAGTCCTGAGATACTGGCACCCATACAAATTGTAGTGTCAATAGCGGCAAGGGGCGGTACTGCTCCTAAGGTGTAGCAGCCGATATCACCCATAACCGTAAGCTTATTTTTCGCCAAAGTGTAGAAAAGACCTCTGTGAGGGCAACCGGCACACATAACAGGAGGACGGTTAGGAATATTTTCGCCAAGAACAATTCCCTTTTCGGTTGTAACACCGAATTTATCCGCAACAATATTTTGACTTAGCTCATCTAGTAAAGAGAAAATCTCCTTACCTTCAACCTTTAATCCAAGATTATTGCAGTGCTCCTCAATAAAACCGTCAAGCTCCTCTACAACAACAACGCGGTCTACTGACTCTGCAAAATCCTTAATAAGTTTTTCGGGCATTGGATAAATCATACCAAGTTTTAGTACGGAGTACTTATCGCCAAAAACCTCTTTGACATACTGATAGGATGTTGAAGAGGTAATAAAACCGATAGAATTGTCTTTGCCGTTTTCAGAACGGTTAATTTCGGCAGTTTCAGCGTATTCTACTAAAGCTAGGGTTCTATCCTCTACAACGGGGTGACGTTTTTTAGCGTTGCCCGGCATCATTATGTACTTTTCTGGGGTCTTTTCGTAGGATTTTTGAACCTCTACCCTATCACTTGGCTCAACAATGCTTTGAGAATGTGCTACGCGTGTACACATTTTAATCAGCACAGGTGTATCAAACTTTTCCGATAATTCAAAGGCGAGCTTGGTCATTTCTAAAGCTTCGCTTGAGTCGGAAGGCTCCAGCATAGGAATTTTCGAAGCCTTAGCATAATGGCGTGAATCTTGCTCATTTTGAGAGGAGTGCATTCCGGGGTCATCTGCAACGCCAATTACAAATCCGGCATTAACGCCTGTGTAAGAAATAGTAAATAGCGGGTCTGCGGCAACATTAAGACCCACATGCTTCATTCCGCAGAAGCTACGCTTACCGGAAAGAGCAGCACCGAAAGCCGACTCCATTGCGACCTTTTCATTGGGAGCCCACTCAGCATAAATTTCATCATATTTTGCGGCATACTCAGTAATTTCGGTACTGGGAGTGCCTGGGTAACTTGAAACAAAACTGCAACCGCCCTCGTAAAGACCGCGGGCAACCGCCTCGTTTCCAAGCATTAACTTCTTCATTTTTTTACACCTCTGTAGTTTTTAAATGATACTTCTATATTATATAGGATTATACTGTAAAAAGCAAGATAGGAATTACCTATCTTGCCTTAATATTACGCGCCTAAGTCTTGCTTTGCTTCAACAGTTACCTTTTGAGTATAACCTGCAAATTTATCCTCAATATTTTCCGGCAGACTTTTCTTTGTGAAAATGCTTACAAGCGGCACAATTATAAGACCACCAATCATTGCAAAAACTCCAGAATAG
>JAFSGB010000028.1 GCA_017434895.1 Clostridia bacterium | reverse complement strand
TCATTCGTGCCATTAAGTTCAAAACTCCCAAACGAAAATCCGTTCACGAAAGTGGGCGGATTTTTGTTTGTATTATTCACTATTCATTTTTCATCATTCATTATTCATTAAAAGTGAACAGATTTTTAAATGAATAATGAAGTCGCTTACGCTGATGAGTAATTATTGCAACTGCGCCATTTTTATGCTATAATGAACCGGAGGGGGGAGAATGATGGATTTATTGCACGGTTTATTTCTTATTTTGATCGGTTTGGGTGCAGGATTTGTGCAAAGGGTCAGCGGTTTTGGCCTCGGTATATTTGCAATGCTCTTTTTGCCACATTTTATGCCATCACATACTACTGCGGCGGCAATATCTTCATTATTTTCCTGCGTAACATCATCTTATAATGCGGTCATATACAGAAAAAACATAAAATATAAAATAGTTTTGCCAATGATATGTGCTGCATTGATTTCAATTCCAATAGCGGTTCGTTTTTCTGCGGTAGTGTCGGCAAATATATTTAAAATACTTCTTGGAGCAGTATTGTTAATTTTGAGTTTATATTTTATATTTTTTAATAAAAATATCAGACTTAAGCCTACCATTTTGAATGGAATTATGGCAGGTGCTCTAGGGGGGACATTAGGAGGGTTATTTTCTACAGGCGGTCCTCCTGCGGTACTGTATTTGAACAGTGCAACTAATGATAGTATTACATACTTTGCCACAATTCAGTTTTATTTTTGCTTCACAAATCTTTACGCCACAGTAATGCGTGTTACAAACGGCATCATAAATGTCGATATTCTAATGTATTCAGCAATAGGTATGATAGGGTGTTTAATAGGCGATTTTGTAGGTAAAATAGTGTTTGGCAAATTGGATTCAAATACATTAAAATTTGTAATATACATTGGAATGTCAATAAGCGGCATATTGATGTTTTTTTAAAGAAAATCGGGTTTTCAAGCACTTTTCATTCGTGTCATTAAGTTCGAAACACCCAAAAATCCCGTTCTCGTAAGAGGGCGGGATTTTACTTTTTCACTTTTCACTAAAACCCTAGAACGGGATTTTTGGAAGTGATAGGTAAGAGTGAATAGTGAAGAAGTGAAAGTTGTATAGTAAAAAAGGACTGTTCAAAGAGTGAAAATGTTGGTGAAATATTTTCAGGAGAGTGAGCAGAATGAAAAAGAAAGTGGATTACACAAAGGAGTTTAAAGTTCAAGATTGCGAATTGGTTTTGAAAGACGGAGGCAAAGTAAAAACCGTTGTAGAAAAAATGTGTATCAGTAACGTAATGCTGTATGACAAAGCACGCTAATGTATTAAAAAACTGAGCGATGAGCCTAAAAGCCCATCGCTCAATTTTTTGTAAATATATTAGTTGTTTTTAGCCTTTTTTGGCAAGGTGTTCTTCTCTGGCACTTCTGCGGCCTTCTTCCTTAATATCACCTGCTTTAGTAAGCGCAATCTTGGTAAGGAACGGCCCAACCATCTCATAAATCAATACGGCAAACAATGTGATGTTTCTAACAATCGCACCGTCCGGACCAAGCTCGATAGCCTTGATAGCCATACCGAGTGCAACGCCTGCCTGCGGAAGCAAAGTGATACCGAGATACTTTACGATATTGGGATCGGATTTGGTCATTCTTGCACTAATATTTGCACCATAACACTTTCCGAGAGAACGTGCGATGATGTAAACAACACCAACGATTACGACTGCCCACTGTGAGAATACTGAGAGATCAAGCTCCGCGCCGCTGATAACGAAGAACAAAATCAGCACAGGAGTCGTCCATCTGTCTGCTCTGTCCATCAGCTCCTCGGAAACCTCGCAAATGTTACAGAACACCGTACCGAGCATCATGCAGGCGAGTAACGAAGAAAAGCCGATATGTATACCGGCAATCTCAAACTTCAGGCTGGAGATGGCAACGGTCAGCATAACGAAAGTAACCGAAACCGCCATACGCTTGGAGCGAGAATGGAAATACTTCTCGCAAAGAGTGAAGAGCAATCCCATTACGAATCCGAGCAGGAGCGACAAAACGATTTCAAGAAGCGGCTCAAGAACAATGGCAAGCGGGCTTACGCCTGCTGAACCCATGGATCTTGCAACACCGAAACAAATGGCGAAAATCACAAGACCGACCGCATCGTCAAGTGCAACTACGGGAAGCAGTACGTCGGTAACAGGTCCCTTGGCTTTATATTGCTTAACAACCATCAGCGTAGCAGCAGGAGCCGTTGCAGTCGCAACCGAAGCAAGAACGATAGCTGCGGGGATGGATAGCGTGTCAGGCATAGCGAAGTGCAGTGCAATCAAAGCAACATCAACAACGACGGTAGTAATCAACGCCTGAAGAACTCCGATTACGGTTGCTTGTTTACCGATCTTTTTCAGTTGGGAAAGTCTGAATTCATTTCCCATAGAAAATGCGATAAAGCCAAGGGCAAGATCGGAGATAAGCCCGAAGCCTTCAATCTGGTTTGCCGTGATACCGATTCCGGGCATGTCAAGAGCACCGAGAACGAAAGGCCCGATCAAAACACCGGAAATCAGATACGCAGTAACTGCGGGGAGCTTTACTATTTTAGCGAGTCTTGATAAGAGAAGACCTGCAAGTAAAGCGACGGATAAGCTCAAAAAGATACTTGCTGTTTGAGTCATAAAATACGCCTTCTTTCAAAAAATGAGTTTGACTATATGAGAGTGCAATCACTTAGATATGAGGTGAGGGTATCTTATGTGCTCTCAGAAGAATCCTTATGGTTTCGCTCTTTTTCATCAATGAAATATTATACTACTTTTTATGTCAAAAAACAATATTTTTGAAAAAGTAAGAGCAAGAAAATTTTTTGTAATCTCTTTTGTTAATTATACGTAACTATACAGTATATCAGCGGATCCGTTTAACTCAACTTCAAGTCCGGCCGGAATAAATACGCTATCACCCTTAGTGATATTTGATGTATAATTATTACAAGAAATAGCAGCATTTCCTTCAAGAATAACAAGAGAAACAAAACTATCTTCATAAGATAGGGTATGCTTTCCATTAAGAGATAAAAGCTTTGCTGAAAACTTTTCACATACCACTAATTCTCTTATATGGTTATTACCATTTACATGAACCTGTCCGATATCACCGTATGGTATATCGGGCTTTTTGCATTTTGTTACGTCTAAAGCTTTTTCTATATGCAGTTCTCTTGGTTTTCCGTCTGCGCCAAGCCTTCCGTAATCGGACACTCGATAGGTGGTATTGGAATTCTGCTGAACCTCAGCTATGAGTATTCCCTCGCCTATTGCGTGAAGTGTTCCGGCATCTATAAAGAATACATCACCTTTGGAAACGGGAACATAGTTGATCACTTCATCAAGGGTATTATCTCTAATTCTTCTCTCAAATTCTGATTTGTCTATATCCCTATTAAACCCATAGGCAAGTTTAGCACCAGGCTCACAGTCAACAACATACCACATTTCGGTTTTGCCGTATTCGCCCTCATTTTTAAGAGCATAGGTATCATCGGGATGCACCTGAACCGAAAATTTTTGTTTAGCATAATTATTTTGTAATAATATGCTTGTAGTTATACACACGACGGGAGGCTATAAGGACAACAAAAGGTTAGTTATTGCCGAAAAAGAGGCCGAGATGGTGCGTGAATTATTTGAGCTTTACGCAACCGACCAATACAGTATGAAACAGATTGAGAAAATCTTTTGGAACAAGGGTTACCGCAATAACAACGGTAAGCGTATTTGTCACAGCACAATGTCTAACACCATTTCCAACACAAAATACAAGGGCTGCTATGTTGGTAACAAAGTAAAGATTATTGATATGTTTACCAAAAAAGTTCTTACCGCCTGAGGAATGGGTCATGTTTAATGTGTTGTAATTTGATAAAAGGCCTTCTTTTGAAAAAAGAGGGACTTTTTATTGTGAGAATCGGCATACACATTATGTATAATAGATGCTTTAAGAAAAAATGTGGTAGTTTTAAAGGTTGGGCACAATATGTTGTGTTGTTCAAAATATTAATTCTCTAAGCGTTTATGAAAATTGCAATTTTTAATAAATTTTTGAAATTTTGGTTGACTTGCTTTGTAAAATATGTTAAAATTACCATGCGGAGTTTATTGACTTATGTCAAAAATCTTTAAAAGGAGAAAGAAAAATGAAAAATCATACTCTAAAAAGCATTTTTTCTGCTGGCAGTTTATCTGCCAAAAAGGTTGTTTCAGTGCTTATTGCAATCGTTCTTTGCGTTTGCTTAATGGCACCGATGACGACCTCGGGCGCTTTGTCTGCTTCTACGGGTAATGTAGGACAAAACGCTACAATTTATTCACCGCTGGATATGTTCCCCACAAAAGTGGCAAATTCCGGCGATTCGACGGCTGTTACGTTGGATGCGACCACCTACAATGCCGACGAAAGTGACACTTGGCAGTTCGGTCTTGAAAAGCAGGTTTCAAGTGATTTTGATGTGCTTTACGGCCTTTCCGACCAAGATTTCTTTATCGACAGTGTGGCTGATTTTGCAAAGCCCGTTGTAACAGCTACAGACAAGGGAACAGAAGTTTCCATTACTTGGAATCCCGTTACACCCGCACCTGAGTTTTACACTGTAAAGGTTGCAAAGACTTCTGCTACAATTGACGATGTTGCAGATGATGGCAGTCTGGACGGTATTGCAATGGAATACAAGGTGATTGGCACCTCTAATTCTATCAATGTCTCAGATTTTGAAGCCGGCGCCAATTATCTGATTCAGGTAACTGCTGACGGTAAGGGATCTAAGCTTGCAAACTACGGCAGCGGTGCGACATCTAATGTTAAAACCGCAGAGCTTGATGTTTACGGTGCTAATATTGTAGTAGAAGGCTATGGCGATTCAACCGGTGTATTGTCTACCAATACAACCGAAGAATTAGGTTCAAACGGCCTATACTGGGTTGTTGATTTTACAAATGGTTTAGAACATCTTGACACTACTGGAGCTTTGGTATTAAAGTTTCGTGTTGATATGACACAAACCGATGTAGATGTAGAAGTCGCTGGAAATACAGTTAAGAATCAGGACTTAAATATTATTGCCAACTGGTGGTTCTCCGATGTTGTTCCCACATGGGATGAGATGGCCGGTGATTACAGATATCCCGACAATGGTGAAGGCTATAACACCCAGCAGGCAACAACAGATAAATACATATTCGCTGACAACGATATGAATAAGTTTGCTGAAATCGCGACCACCGGTGCTCAGCGCTTTGCACTTTCAAGAAGTGACGCTTCCGGTTGGGGCAGAATAGGTTTCAGAACTGGTTATATGGTTATTCCTATGAGCAGCTTTACCAGCGACTTCTTAGAAGTACTTACTACCACTTCTGAGAATAAGCTTAAGGTTAACGGCTCGGTTGTTAAGTATGTTCACAGCGATATGATTTTGGATGATACACACCTCCCCGCAGAAAGCGGCATGAGTGCCTCCGCGCTTTGGGACCGTACTGTTACGCTTGAAGGTGCTACTCTTGTTTCTAACTACAGTGAGTACTGCAAGGAAAACGGCTTTATTGAGGTTGAAGGCGACACTACTGCAGTGGGCAGTGAAGTGCTGAGCACTTCCACAGTAGATGCTAACACCGTTGAATACAGCGGTTCTGCTTGGTCCTCCAAGTATGTATTTTCACCTTTCAAATCGTATACTGCTACTATTGAAGCATCTTGGTATGGTACAATCACCGGACGTACCGGTATTATTTGGCATGCTGCTCCCGGCGAAAAAATGAAGTTTGGCTTCAAGGCTCCTCAAGACGGCATTTATGAGTTTGCAGCTCCCTTAGAGGCTGATGCTGACGCAAGGGTTGCTTATGCCGTTTCTAAGGTAGACGCTGCCACCGGCTCCAAGACCTATATTCAAGGCTGGGATTGCGACTATGTTGGCGACGGTCTTACTGTTACAGACCGTACAGGTGCCACCTATCCCGACCAGTTCTGCGACCTTCAGGTTGAGTTAAAGGCCGGCGACATAGTGTACCTTGAGGCTTTCTGCGATACACTTGGTGCAAAGGTTAATATCGGTGTTCCCACCGCTATGAAACTTAATGTAACTCAGGATGCTTCGGAAAATGACATATTCACTTACAAGCTAAGCGATTATGTATATCACGGTCTTGCCGAAGATAAATCACTATTCCAAGCCACTCAGCGTTCAACCCTTCCCCAGACTGACGGAGCTTGGCAGTTAGGCTACTATGCACAAAAGATTTCCGAGTCTGAAGATGTTTCTAACGTTAATATCCAAGTGCTTGACCCCAACGAAATGAGAAACATGGAAGAGGGCGATAGCTTTAGTAACGTAGGCGACCTATTCCAGCAATATGTTAAGCTTACATGCCGTATTAGTAGTGCTGGTAAACTGGAACGTTTCGCTTTCCATCCTTGGGATGTAGGAACCACTACAGCTAAGAACCGTTCAGACGAGCGTAACAACGCCGGCAATACATTCCCCGGTTCTGTTCAGGTAGGCGGAGATAATTTTGGTACATCTTACACTCAAGATACAAGCGGTGTTAAGGTTTGCTTGGGTTATGTTCCACAGACCACCACTTGGACAACAGGCGCAGCTAACAGAGAATGGCTTGGAACATACAATGTTTCCAGTATGTTAAAGTACACTGCTCCTGTTTCAGGCGAAGCTAAGCTTTATCTTGACAATTCTGCAGGTCTGGTAGACGGCCAGTTGAACACCGCTGATTACAAAGCCAAGGCACTGGTTGTTCATAACGACGAGGTTGTTGCCAACTACACTACAATTAAAGATGTTGTTACAGAGCTTACTCTCGCAGAGGGTGACATCGTTTATGTTGTTTACTATCTTGATTGGACTAATCAAACAGTTGACGGAACAGCTCAATTAATGACCTTGGGTAATCCCTATATTGAGATTGTTAAGGACAGCGAGTTCGTAACCTTCGATACAGACGGCGGATATGCTATTAATAGTATAAATCTTACTCATACCGCAGTAAATGCAGATGCCGGAATAATCGCTCCTATGGCAACTAAGGCTGGCGCCATTCTTGATTGCTGGAATGACGGCGAAAACGACCTTGCTCCGGATGAAGACGAGATTACCGCAACAGCAACTCTAACAGCTAAGTGGTTATACTTGGGCGATGGTGACGGCAACGGCACAATCGGTACTGCCGAGGATATTGGCGTAATTAGAGCTGCAGTTCTTACAGATGATCAAACCGTAGACGTTCTTAATGTTAACGGTGACGATGTTACTGATATTAGAGACCTTATCCGCATTAAGAAATTTAATGCAGGTGTTGCAGGTATCAGAAACTAATTTTTCTGTCACAGAAATTGTAAATTAATTAATAAATTCCCCGAGACCGAGGGCACGCGGTCTCGGGGGAAGATTTAGAGCAGAAAGAAGAACCCGAAGCTTCGGGTTTTTTAGGCTCGAACAGTTAAAGAAACGCTCAGCGGGTTTAAACCTGTTGAGTTTGAGTAATCTATAAGAACTTTTTTAACTAGCAAATTGGATTATTCTTTCCGCTCTAAAGAAATGTTAACTCAGAGTGTGACAGAATTTTTAAAAAGCATATATGTCGAAAAATGCCGAATATTCCCCTTCGTTTCCGCAGATATGGGAAGATATTTACTTAAAGGTCAGAATTAAGATAATTATTTTAGCTCGGGTTTTGGTATATAAAACTGCTTTTTTGTAAAAACACTCAAATTCTTTTGAAAACATTCTTAAAAAATAAACTTTGCGAAAATAAGGAGGGCCTTATGAAAAACTTCAAATCAAAAATGACACAGCTTTTCAACGCCACAAAAATGAACACCTCTGCTAAGAAAATAGTAGTTGTTCTTTTAGCTACAGTAATGCTTCTTTCCGTGTTACCGCTTCAGAACATCGGTGTTAAGGGTGCAGGTGAAAACGTAACCAATTATCCGTTATTTGAAGAGGTTGCCACCAGCACAGGACCTGCTAAAAATAGCAATTGGAGCTATGGTATTAAGGATTATTCCGAAAGGGCTGAGCTTTCGGTTTCAACCACAGATTTTGATGCTCCAACCGCCGCTTGGAATGCCGGCGACTTGGTTGCAACATTGGGTTGGAACGTTGTTACGGATGCTGTAAAATATCAGTTAAAGATATTCAAAGGCACCGGTCTTGTTAAAAATGTAGAGCTCACTGACACTACTTGGGTTTCGGGATATGGCGCTCTTGAAGGCGGAGTTGCATATCAGATTCAGGTAACTGCATTCAATGCTGAGGGTGCACCTATTGCCGTTTCTGACGTTTGTCAATTTATCGCCGACGAGGCACAGACTCCTACCTCTTACCCTTATGTGGATGAGGCTCCTGTTTATTATGCCAACAAATATGTTAAGACAAGCAAGCAGTACTATAACGGCACCTTGGGTAAAACCTTTTATTACAAGTTTGCTTTAACCTCCAAAAAGGAAAGAAACCTTCAGATTAGATCAATTGCTTCCGCCGCTACTCAATACGGTGCATACCTTGTATTTACCGCTCCGGAGGACGGCAAATATGATTATTCTGCCGGTCTGACTGTTGTGGATACAACTGCCACAGAAGGCATTATTAAGAGCAGAATTTTAAAGATTGATGAATACGGCAACCAGACCGTTGTTTGGCCCTATGATAGCAATCTGGAGTGGGGCGAGACACACATTAATTCTACCACACCAGAGCCGGTTGGCGAAATTGGTGCACCTCAGGTAGAGTTAAAGGCGGGCGAAAAGCTGATTACTCAAGCCTATTTAGATTGTGAGGTAACCTCCAGCCAGAAGACTGCCGATATTTCTTTTGCAAACCCCACTATTACAAAGAATTCTGTTGATGCCGTTTACAAGGAGGGCATTACCTCATATAATTACGGTGCCTATGCTCCCCAGTATGTGTTCGGCAATACAGATTCAGATTCCATAACCAGCTGGGTTCAGTATAATGCCCGTTGGTCGAGTGAGGTTATTAAGGTTACAAACGGTGTGGTTTCAAATACCTATGCTTATGATGAGTTTAACCCCAAGAACGGTGTTGAAACTCTGACTGCTACCGTTAAAAACAGTAAAAATAAAGCCACCGATGTCGGTTATGCATACTACACCAGAAAGGCTCCCTTAGCAGGTGTTGAGGGTGCGTTAATACTCGGCGGAACCAATCACGGTGTTTCCTATGACTTTGAATCTCCCGCTGCAGGTACTTCCTTAATTTCTGCTATTGTTGTAGGTAACGAGGATTGTCCTCTCAACTACCGACTGCTTAAAAACGGAGTTCAAATTTTCCCACAGACTGTCGGCGGTATGGCTAACTGGCAGAAGATCGACGAAGCTGAGAAAACCAACATTTCAATAAGCTTCGATATTGATAAAGGTGACAAGGTAAGTCTCCAGTTCTATTGCGATGCCGATACAGCGTTTAATTACACCATTTACTCCATGCCGTCAATAACCCTTTACGGCACCGATGTTGCCAATAAACCCGGCGACGATATATTCTCTCCTCTTTGGGAGCGTCCTTTCGAGGGCAAAACCGATGCGGAATATGACTTTATTCCGATTGCGGGTAATACATGGGAATTCAATATTTTGAATAGTCCCAACAGCACACGCGAATATATTTCTTCTGTTAACAAATACACCACTGCTGACAAGTACCTCTATGCAAAGGGTGAAAATAAACTTTCGGGATATGTATTTGATGATAGCCAGCTTAAATTTAAAATAGGCACCGAAAGTGCTGGTATGTCCTTGACCTTTGTTGCCCCCGTAAGTGCTTACTATAATTTCAGCACTGCCTTAAATCAAATCGGAAATGCCGACGGCATTTACTTCCGTTTCTTAAAGAACTCTAGCAAGCTTTGGCCTAAGGAAGACGAGTGGGCAGAATTCTCTGCCAAAGAGGGCGATATGCCTGCTCAGGAAACCTTGCTTGTTGCAGGTGAGAGTGTAACCCTCCAGTTGTATGCTGACCTTAAGGAGCCCGAAAATGAGGGTGACGATATGACCGTTGAGGTAGGTCTTGGCACCTTGGTGGTTCACAAGCTCAACCACAAGCAGGGTGATACGCTTTACTATGAGCCTTCTGCCTTTAAGGTATTTGAAGAGGGCTATGACGGTGAATACATCAACCTTCAGGGCCGTTTCAACTACAGCTTCCTTGACACTCAAAGTGCTGATATACCCATTGTTAAGAGCACATCCGCTTCAAGCACCCTTTTTGCTGATGCTTCGAATTTCATAACCTTGACAGATAAGCCTTTGGCACTTACTGCACAGGCCGGCAACACAACGGTTGTTGAGTATGTTCCGAATACTACCGCCGAAGCTGCTGAAATTCACCTTCAAGAGGAAAGCATCACACCAAATACAATGATGTGCATTGAACAAGGAGACAGTGTTCTTCTTAACTGGACCGATACTATTCCGCCCCTTACAAACATTTCGGTTAATAAGGGCGAGGGCATTGTATTTAAGTTCAGAAATATCGGCGATTACTCTGCAACCTTCAGCGAATTCTTTATTCAGATTGAGGCTGAGGCTGCAAGTGATGACATCACCGAAAATACCACATATTATGCTATTAAGTCTAATGTTTCTGCCAATGACCTATACACCGGCAAATATAAGCATCCGGTAAGCTCCTTCTGGTACTATGACCTTTATGAGTCTGCAAATGATAATATAGTTGCTTCCAATTACTATCTCGCACAGGCAATTCCGAGAGTTTATAACACCGATCTTAATAACATAGGTTATTATTTCGAGGGTACTAGCCTCGGTGTAGAGATTGAAAAATCCGCAACAGCCGCAAATGGTTTTGCACTTGGTTTTGAAGCTCCCAACGACAATAGTTACAACTTCAAGACAGGTCTTATGCTTACAACCGAAAATGCCACGGCAACGGTTAAGGCACGTTTGCTTCTCTTCAAAGCAGACGGCAGTGCGGCAGAAAAGATTTGGCCCGCAGGCGACACTGAATGGTTCGAGCAAGAGATGGAAACCGGCGATTCTATAAAGGTACCCTACATCAACCTAAGTCTTAAAGACGGTGACAAGCTTTACTTTATAGCTTACGCTTCTGAAAGCGATACTGATTTCTTGAAATTCAACCTCGCTTCTCCTGCAGTTGAAATTTCAACTGCCTCCTCCTATCTTGAAACAGATACCCAGTCACTAAGCTACTATGATGCAGTTTACGGATTACCTTATTCTGCAGTTGTTAATTACGATGGTGCCTATGTTCCTATGATTGGCCGTTGGAACTTCGAATATGTAAACGGTGAAAACGCTTATGTCAGTGACTATTACAAAAAGGATAGTTCCTCTGCTACATTAAGCAATTCTACCCTGCTTGGCCAACCCAGTTATTCCTTCGGCATAACTTCTAAGAATGTTGAATTCAGGTATATCTTCGGCAAAACTGCCGATGAGGATATAGGTAGCCGAATTTCCTTCTATATTCCCGAAAACGGAACTTATATGCTTAACGCACAGTTGAACCCTACCGTTTTGCCTAAAAATATGACGGCCAGCGGAATTAAGTACAGAATTGTTAAGCGCGATGCTTCTACCGGTCAGGAAACTCAGGTTTGGCCGAAAAACCAAAACGAAGAATACGAAATCCTCACCAAAGTAAACTGGAAGTCTGGCTGCTTAAAGCTCTCCTTGGAAGGTAATATCGGCGACGAGTATATCCTTGAAAGCTCGGTTGAAATGAGTGAGGACGACCGTAATGCTTATTTCACTACGAACTCCTCCAAGACATTTGGTGAAATGAAGGCCACTGCTCCAATTTCACTTATCAAGGTCTATGTTCCCGAGTCAGCAGTGAGCTTCGACTGGAAAAACTCATTGAAAGATAAGGCAGATGATGCGGTTTGGTCGGCACAGTATACTCTGTACGCTGACAACCCCGACTGGAGACACTGTACAGAGTCGGCTATAGGAGATTACAACACCGGTGACAATGATTACAGAGTTATTGGTATTTCAAATGCCGGCAGAATGATTATCCAAAACAGAGAAAACAATTTCTATAAGGTAGAAAATGCAAAACCTGCTGTTGCTTATCTCTTCACAGTACCGAGAAACGGCTTTATTAAGATGGCCAGTTCCTGCGAGGCAAAGTTATTGGGCTTCTTGGACGACGATGTTAGAGCATGGATAAGAATTACCCAAAATGGCGAAAAGGTTTGGCCCGCGGAGGATAGCTGGTACGAGGTTTCGCTTTCCGAAACAGTTAGCTTTAAAGATCTTGAAATTGAAGTAGCCGCAGGCGACGAGATTCGTTTCGAAGCTACTACAAGTATTTGTGCACCTGAGGGTGACAGTACCGCACGTTACATAACCTGGAACCCCGTATTCCGCCTAACCGAAACAGGTGCCTACTACAATATCACAGATGACATTTATTCATATCTCGATAAAGATATGACAACCTACTTTAAAGCTTTAACCCCTGCAACCTTTGCTGAAAATGATGCAGCAGGCAAGATTATGTCTGAGCAGGCAGCAAAGCGCAAGGAAGCCGCAGCAGCAGCCGGTCCGTATGTTCCTTCTACCAATAGCGGCAGTAACAGCAATAATAGCGTAGAGGAGCAAATTGTCACCACGACCACAACCATTTACACCCCCGGTGATTATACAGAGTGGACTGAGGAAATTTACACACCTGGTGAAAAGATTAAGCACACCTACACCAAGGTTATCGGAACTAACTGGTTGCCGATTATAATCATAATCTGTGTAGTTGCAGCACTTCTCGCACTTGTTATTGTGTTGTTTATACTGCAAAAAAAGGGAAAGATTCATCTTTTCCAAAAGAAAAAAGCAGTTGAATAAAATTAATGAAGGGAGATTTTTATGAAAAAATCTAGTTTTGTAAAATTAATCGCACTTATTAGTGCAGGCGTTCTATTCCTTGCCGGTTGCGGTCAAAAGACCGTTGAAGTTACCGAGTGGGAAGAGGGTGAAGGAACTGTTGAGCAGGTTCAACACTCAAGCGGAACGCAGGGCTCAACTTCAACCCTTACTTCTATTGATAAGAACACAGTTAACCTTTCACTTAGTGATAAGGATACTGTTGACAAGACTACCGCAACAGGTAAGACCTACGATTTAAAGGGTGCCGAAGTTATATATGCCACCTACGGTGAAGAGAAATCCACTGATATGACCACAAACGAAGGCAAAATGATTGCCGCAATTGAAAAGAAGTATAATTGCGTTCTCAAGTACAGAGTTGCCGCCTCTTCTATGGCACATTACGGCGAATTAGCTGCTGCTGCACAATCAGGTCAGCACTTTGGTGATATTGCCCGTCAATCCACAGGTTACGGTCACACCATTCAGCCCAGAATGGGTTATTGGGCTCCTTTGAGCGACTTCTTAGATACCTCAGAGCCTATCTTCAATCAGTTTGCCCGTAAGGAATTACAGTACAACGGCAAGGATTACTTTATTGTAATGACGAACCGTTGGTACACCCCTGCAGCTCTATTTTTCAACAAGGCAATATTCAATAAGTTTAAGGTTCCCACACCCGACACTTATGTTGATTCCAATACATGGACTGTTGAAACCTTCCTTGAGGTTGCAAGAAAGCTTACCAAGAAAGACGGCGATACACAGTATTACGGCTTTGGTGTTAATAACGGTGCTATCACTGTTTTTGCAGAGAATGTTTTTGGCGGTCAAGAAATTATTGAAAAGGACGGCAAGAAGATTTACGCGCCCGACCAAAAATATCTTGAGGGTATTCAGTTTGCAAGTGATTTGGTTTGGAAGTATGAGGTTTGCAACTCCACTGATTTATCTAAGCGTGGTGATGTTTATTTGTCTACCGGTACAGTTGCAATGTCCTACGCTGCAGTTCGTTACAGCGACGAAGCTATGAGTGCAATCGGACCTGAAAATCTCGGTCTTACTTGGATGCCCCGCACTGCAAACGGCACACATAAGGCTGTAGTTGATGAGACCACCTGCTATGGTATTCTCTCAGCTTCCGAAAAGGAAAACTGGGAAGCTTACGGTCAGATTTTGCGCGACCTTAAGTATCCTTATCGTTGGTGCAGCACTCTTGAGCAGCAGTGCGAAGCCTATGCAGGCGACGAAAAGTCTCTCCAGACTCTTATGGAAATGACCAAGAACGGCAATGAGAACATGCACCTTACTCCTATCTACGCAGATGATATCCGTAAAGTTCAGGTTTCTTGTAAGGGTGTAGATACCAAAACCTCTCCTCAGGCTTACTTTGATTCTGTTAAGGCCGGTTGTCAGCTTGTGCTTGACGAGTTCTGGCAACAGTAAGCAATAAATTTGCAATAATCATTCGTATGAGCCGATTTTTCGGCTCATACGAAATTGCAAGATACACAATTCAAAAACAGTAACTAAAACTGTCAAACAAATCGCAAGGTTTGTTTGACAGTACAGAAAAGCAACTTTTCTGTACTGTCAAGCATAGCTTGTAATTAACGACTTTTGGGTGGTTTCAAATGACTTTCAAAATCAAAAAAACAGCAAAAACAATTTTAGCTTTCTCTTTGGCACTCTGCTTTATGGCATCCTCACTTGTTTGCCTTGCTGACGATGCTTTGGGAACGGTTGAGATTGCAAAACCAAGTATTGGTATTGCATTAGATGACAGCGTTGTCATTTTTCAGGATTATCTGAATAGCAAGGAAGAGCCTACATATCCAGATAAATCTATTGAATTTATCAGCGAGGAAGTCATTCTAAAATCCAAAGAGACCTTTGAAGCACCCATAACCGTCCTTGAAGCAGGCTTCTATGCGATTGAATTGGAGTATTCAATTTTGGAGGAAAATACACAGGTTCCTTCAATTTCAATTAGTCTTAACGGTGAAGTGCCTTATTACGAAGCAGCTAATATAGCACTTTATCAGTCCTACAGTGATGAACGAGTTGAAAGCGAGGACGGCGTTTCACAGGATGCTGACTATGTACCTGTACAAATTTTTGAAAAACGCTACTTAAAGGATTTTTTAATTGATACCTCAGGATATTACGGACAAAGACTATATTTCTATCTTGACGAAAGCATTACAACTGCAAGTGTTTATGTTTGGGTCGGCGATATTGCCATCAAATCCCTTCGTTTCTGCCAATATGAGGAACTCCCGGCCTATAAGGAGCTTAATCAATCAAAAGGCAAGGACTATAAAGGAGAGGCTCTTTATTTTGAGGCAGAAAATGCTGATTTTAAGTCTTCTTCAAGTATTTACCCGGTAAACGATTCCTCATCCCCCGGTGTTAGTCCGACAAGCCCAAAGGTTAAGTACGCTAACTCTATCGGCGGCTCAAGATGGGAGGAAATCGGCGAATTTGTCGAATGGAGCTTTGAAGTTCCCGAGGACGCTTATTATAACCTGACCTTTAAATACAGACAGAATGATGCTGTGGGTATGAGCAGTGGACGCCGTATTTTAATCGACGGTAAGGTTCCTTGCGCAGAGCTTGACTCCTACGATTTTGATTATACACCCTCTTATATTAATGAAACTCTTTCTGTAGACGGTGAGCCCATCAAGATTTACCTTACAAAGGGTAAGCATACCGTTAAAATGCAGGTAATTATGGGTGATCTTTCTGAGTTGTTGTCAAGTATTAACAAGCTTGCAAACTCTTTGGCTGAGGATTACCGCACTATTATTATGGTAACCGGAAGCACTGTTGATACACTCAGAGACTACAATCTTGAGGAATACATCCCCGAAATTTTTGATTCATTCGAGAAAACTGCCAAGGAGCTTTATGCATTGGCAGATAAACTTGAAACCTTAATGGGTAACTCAAAAGGCACACAAAACCTTAGAGTTATGGCAGACCAGTTGGATTATTGCCGTGAAGACGGTTATTACATAACTCAAGAGCTTGCAGGTATCAAGTCAAATATTTCCGCAATTAACTCTTGGCTTATTACTGCAAAGTCTCAGCCCTTAAAGCTTGATTATTTCGTGCTTTCGGCTCCGAACTCTGACGTTAAACCCGCAGAAGTAGGCTTCTGGGAGACTTTGGTTTACCACGTAAACGCGTTTTTATTTACCTTCTCTGAGGATTACGACCAAAACGCCGTTGCAAGCTCAAAGGATAAAGACGAAATTACAATTTGGGCAACCGGAAACTCCACACAGTATAATATTATGAAACAGCTCATCGAGCGTGACTTTGAGCCTAAAACCGGCATTAAGGTTAATTACCGACTTTCCCCGGGTGAATTCAATCTGGCAATTTTATCCGGTAAGGGTCCGGATGCCTCTGCAGGCGAGCCTATGACCTTGGCTTTCCGTAACAGAGTACTTGATCTTAATCAATTTGATGATATAGAAGAGGTAAAGAAGCGCTTTAGACCTTCTGCTTTGGTACCTTTAAGTTACAAGAGTAAGCTTTATGCTTTGCCTATCAGTCAGGGTATAAATGTAACCTATTACCGTACAGATATATTAGGGGAACTCGGCTTAGAGGTTCCAAAAACATGGGACGATGTAACCCACGTTATGGCAACACTCCAAAAGAATAATCTTGAAATGGGTGTTAACGGCTTCTTTGATGATATTCTTTATCAGCACGGCGGAAGCTACTATGACGAGGATTTAACCAAGTGCGTTTTGGATTCTCCCGAAGCTATCAGTGCATTTACTCAGTACACAAGCTACTTTACCGAATACGGTGCACCTATTACTTATAATGCACTTAACCGTTTCAGAAGCGGTGAAATGCCGTTAATCTTTAATACATTCGCTTTTGCAACAACACTCCTTAACTTGGCTCCCGAAATTTCGGGTCGTTGGGCAATGGCAGAAATTCCTTGTACTCAAAACGCGGACGGCACCTACAATCATAGCACCGTTTCAAGCTCGACAGGTTGGTTTATACTTAACGAGGATAAGAAAGATGCTTGTTGGGAGTATATTAAATGGGTGCTCAGTGCCGATATCATTGTTGAAGACACCAAGCTTAATGTTGCCGCAATGGACGAAACCTTACGTGGAATGCCGGCTAATGTAGAGGCCTTCTATAATGTAGGTTGGCCCGAGGACATGTTAAAACTAGCCGAGCAGCATGAGGACGGCCGTTTGGTAACTGTTCCTGCAGTTCCCGGCAATTATATGATGACACGTAACTACACATTTGCATTCAACAATGTAATTTACGATGACGAAGTACCTGCCGATGCAATTAAAAGTCTTATTAAATCTACTAATGACGAAATAACAAGAAAGCGCACCGAGTTTGGCTTCTTAACTGCTGACGAATAAGAAGGGAAGGAAAATTTTGAGTAGTAATAAATTTATAAGCGGATTTAAAAAACATAGGGTTTCTATTCTGTTTTCAGCTCCCTTTTTGATTTTGTTTTTTGTATTCATGGTAATTCCGGTAGCGGCCGCTTTGGTTTTAAGCCTTACACAGTATGATATGTATCAGGCACCTAAGTGGGTAGGTCTGGATAATTATTTGTTCCTCTTTTTAAAGGACGAAATCTTTATAAAATGCTTGAAAAACTCATTGGTTTTCGGTATTGTTTACGCTCCTGCATCAATTGTTATTTGTCTTATCGGTGCTTGGTTTATCAGTGACTTCGGTCCGAAAACAAGAGCGATTTTAACCTTTATTTTCTACGCCCCCACCCTTACCGGTGGTATGGCAGCAATTTGGCAGCTTATATTCAGCGGTGACTCTTATGGCTTCCTAAACAGTATTTTATTGAAAATCAACGTTATTTCCTCACCTCAGCAATGGTTGACAAATCCAAAATACATGTGGACAATTTGGATTATCGTATCCTTGTGGGGCTGTATGGGAACAGGATTTTTATCCTTCGTTGCTGCATTCAGAGGCCGCGATGTTTCGCTTTACGAAGCAGGTGCCATGGACGGTATCAGAAGCCGTTTGCAGGAGCTTTGGTACATAACTCTTCCGATTATGAAACCGCAGCTTATGTTTACTGCGTTGACATCTATCTCTGCCGGCTTTACTGCCAGCAGTGTGATGTTCGGTAATCCCTCCACTAACTACACTGTTCACACGCTTGTAATGCATATGACCGATTACAGCGGTACCCGTTTGGAGCTTGGCGTTGCTTCCTGCTTCTCTGTAGTAATGTTTGTACTAATGTACGGTTCAAATGAACTGTTCAAGAAATTCTTAGGTAAGGTGGGACAGTAAGGCTTTGATTAAGATTAAAAGACGCGAAAAAAGAAGATTTAAAGATGGTCACGTAACACGAAGCGGATTGAATAAAAGTGTTACATATTTCTTTGTGGCTATTCTGTGTGCCTTTATGCTCCTGCCGGGAGTGTATGTTATAGGTAACTCCTTAAAGCCGGTTGACGAGCTGTTTAAGTTCCCTCCGACTATTGTTCCGCAAAATCCGACAATTCAAAACTTTAGGTTAATGCTCAATCTTTTGAGTGAGACCAACATGTCGTTCTTCCGTTATTTCTTCAACACGGTGTTTATAACGGCAGTTGTTGCAGCAGCACAGATTATAATGGCATCTATGACCGCATATTCCCTTTCAAAGATTCCTTATCCCGGAAGTAATGCAATATTTCAGGTTATAGTTTACTCTATGATGATTAACTCTTCTGTTGCTTCGGTTCCGACCTTCATTATCTTCTCAAAGCTGGGAATTATTGACACCTATTGGGGTATGATTGTTCCGGGACTTGTATCAACAATGGGCTTCTACCTTATGAAGCAGTTTATGGAAACCAATGTTCCAAACGAGCTTTTAGAGGCCGGACGAATTGACGGTGCGGCAGAATTATCTATATTCTTTAAGATAGTAATGCCGCTTCTTAAACCGGCTTGGTACACCCTTATCATTTTGTCAATTCAAAATCTATGGGGCAGAACCAGTTCTAATGCTTACCGCGAGGTTTTCAAAACTCTTCCGGAAGCACTTTCACAGATTTCTACCGGCGGTCTTGAACGCACAGGTGTTGCCGGTGCTTGTGCCGTTGTCATGATGGCAGTTCCCTTGATTTGCTTTATTGTAATGCAGTCTAATATGCTTGATACAATGAGCTCCTCCGGATTGAAAGGATAAACGCTGATGAAAAAATTATTAGTTTCAATATTATTCATAGCTTTAATATTCAGCGTAACCGCAGTTCCGGCTTCTGCTGAAGACACGGTTATCCCTTACACAAATTTCACATATTCTGAGGCTGACGGAAGTATTGTCGAATCACCTCAAGCCTATATACCCCAAACAACGGTTTACGGTAAGGATTTAGGTATTGGCGACTTTTTGTACCCTTCGGATTTTGATACTGATACCAATGGGGATATATATATTTTAGATGCCGGTAACGGAAGGGTTGTTGTTATTGACACCAACCTTCAGTACAAGTCACATTTTGACTGTATTATAAATGATGAAAAAATCGACATTTCAACTGCACAGGGAATTACCGTCACACAGGACAGTGTTTATATTTGCGATACCGACCATAGCAGAATTTTGGTTTTCAACAAGGCTGACGGTATCTTCAAGTATGAAATCGGTACTCCTACTGCAGTAGCACTGGATGATAACTTTTTGTTCAAGCCTGCTAAGGTTTCGGTTGATACTCACGGTGACTTGTATGTTGTTAGTAACGGTACCTATGAGGGTATTTTAAACCTTAGGCCCGACGGTGAGTTTGTAACGTTTTTTGCGGCAAATAAAGTAAGCACCGATGCGTGGGATTTGTTTTGGCGTAATTTTTCTACCAAAAAACAGAGAAAAGCAAGGGTTGCTTTGATTCCGCAGGATTTTTCGAGTATAGATATTGATGCCAACGGCTTCTTGATGATTACTACCTTTACCGCTGTTAATGATTCAATGGTAAAGCGTGCTAATCCCGGTGGCACCAATGTTATCCGTACCCTTTCAAATTCGAAAATCAATGGTAACAAAATTGATAGTAGCTTTTCAGATATTACCGCAGGTCCTGACAGACTATATTCTTGCTTAGACCGTAAAAACGGTAAGATTTATACCTATAACAACGACGGTTATCTGCTTTATACCTTCGGGGCAAAGGCGGCTCAACAGGGCGGCTTTAAAAACCCGACGGCTATTACATATTTAGATGATTACCGCATAGCCGCTTTAGATATTGATCGCGCTTCCATTACGGTTTTCAAAACAACCGAATATGCCGACACTATTCATCTTGCCAATAAGTATCAAACAAATCTTGAATATGACAAGGCGACTGAACAGTGGGAAAGGGTTTTGGAATATAACTCAAACTTCTCTCTGGCAATTAAGATGATTGGTATCCGTCATTTCGAAGCAGGCGAGTATCAGCTTGCTAAAAAATATTTTAAGCTATGCAATGCAAAGGATATGTATTCCGATGCGCGTCAAGAGCTTCGCAGCGAATGGATTTATAATAATTCTTGGATTATTATGACAGTAGTCCTCGTTTTGGCTGGTTTCTATCTCTATGTTAGAATTAAGGAATCTGTCAAAAAACGAAAGGAAAAACAACGCGCTAAGCAGCAAATGAGAAGCAGGTGATAACATGTCAGAATTAGTAGCAGGTCTTAAACATATTTTTTATATTTTTTCACACCCGATTGATGGATTTTGGGTAATGAAAAGCGAAAAAAAGGGCAATGTTAAATCGGCATTGGTTATCTTATTGCTTTTGACAGTAACTATGACCTATCGCATTGTGGGAACGGAATTCTATTTCCAGTCTGAGCAGTTGGCAAAATTCTCGTTTTTACTTTTAGCGGCTGCAATTGTACTTTTGGTTGTGCTTTTTTGCATAGCAAATTGGGCACTCACAACCCTTATGGACGGAAAAGGAAGCTTTTCTGAAATCTTTATGATGCTGATGTATTCCTTGTGTCCGATTATACTTGTAAATATTCCTTTGACAGCCTTAACTTATTTCTTTGTTGCCGAGGAGGCTACCTTCTACACATTATTCAATGCAGTTTCGATTGTATGGGCAGTATTCCTGTTATTTGTCGGAAATATGTCTATTCACGAGTATAGCGGCATTAAAAGTATAGCAACATTGATTTTAACCGTTGTAGCAATGGCGGGTATAATTGTTTTGGTAATTTTAGCCGGAAATTTGGTACAGACGGTATGGCTTTGGTTGGGCAGCATTGTTAAAGAATTGTCTTATAGAATTTAATATTTAAGGCACCATAAATTTTTATTTAAAACAGATCCAACTTCTGTGGCAGAATGGAGATAAATATGAAGAAAGTTTTTCTAAAAAGTATAGCCTTACTGACAGCGGCCTTACTTTTCGTTTCCGGCAGCTTTATAATCTCGGCAGAGCCGAGCGATACCGACGAGGTGGCTACTGCCCAAATCGACGGTATGGAATTGATGCTGGAAAACGATAAATTTGAGTTGCTTTTCAATAAGAATGACGGTTCTGCCGCACTAAAAAACAAGTCGACAGGATATATATGGTATACCAATCCGTCTGCTTCTGACGAGGAAGGCGGAGAAAGCAGTGCCAAGATAAAAAGTCAGTTATTTATGTACTACTATTCAGGCCTAATTCTTACCGAAATGGACAGTCATTCATTTGGTGTGGAAATGGGCAACGAGCTTGAGTTCAAAAAGGAAGACAAGTCGGTTACTGTAAAATATTCATTAGGTAAAGAGGTAATCGTTAAGGAAATGCTCCCCGAGGTAATTTCAAAAGAGCGTATGGAAAAGAACGTTTTATCCAAGCTTACCGAGGAAGAGCAAGAAAAGCTCCTTAGCCGTTATAAGCTTTACATAAGAGATGATCTCGGTGAGGAAACCTTTGAGGCTATTGAATTTGAGTATCCTTCAATCAAGGATTACGATATATATATCAGACAGAACATTCCGCCCTATCTTCTTCAAGGTCTTTATGACTGCTTTACAAAAGCCGGTTACACCTCAGAAGATTTGCAGAAAGACTGTGACGATAACGGTATAATAAACACCTATGATCCTGACCCGCATTTTGAGGTCGAATTGGTTTATAAGCTCACTAGCGATGGTTTTAGTGTTTCGGTAGACACTGAAAAGATCACATATTACGATACTTACAAGCCTGTACGTATTTGTGTTTTGCCGTATTTTGGTGCATGCGGAGCAGAGGAGACCGGCTATATGCTTGTTCCCGACGGCTGCGGAGCCATTATTGAACTCAATAACGGCAAAACAAAGGAAGACAACTACTGGAAAGAATTTTTCGGCGCAGATAAGGTTTATGATAACGATTATGCCGAAATAGATTCGCAGGACTCTGTTTTACCGGTATTTGCGATGTCAAACAGCAAAGCGGGCTATCTGGCTTCGATTACCTCCGGTTATGAGGCTGCCGGTGTTTGTGCTGATATTGCAGGCAGAATGAATGCATACAATTATATCTATCCTTTCTTCAATCTTTACAGCAGTGAGCTTTTAGCACTCACATCAAACTCGAACGATAAGTTCATGTTATATAACGAAAAGATTTTAGCTTCCGATATACAGATAGATTATCATATTACCGATACGGCAAAAACCTATTCCGAGTTTGCAGTTATGTACAGAGACATTTTAAATAAGGATAAAGTTTTACCAACGGGAAATAAGATAGATGCCTCGGTTTTAGATGTTAACTTTTTCGGCACTACAACTGTTTCGAAGCGTTTTCTGGGTATCCCCTATAAAATGACTGAGACCTTCACCACCTACAAGCAGGCAGAAAAAATACTCGAAAAGCTTGACGGAGTAAAGGTGGATGTGAATTATCTATCCGCATTAGAAGGTGGTATAAAGCAGAAAAGTGCCGATAGTATAAAGCTTGAATCAAAGCTGGGCAGTAAAAAAGACCTTGCAGCATTAAAGAAGGCCGCAAACAGCGTGTCGGTTACCTTCTCTCCGCAAAGTGCAACAAAGCTTAAGCGGGGAGACCGCATTGTCGGTCTTAACGGAGGATTTGCCCGCGATGTAAGGTATCATGTTATAACCAGAAAAGCAAACGAGTCAATGTTTTATATGGTGGCCCCAAGTAAGCTTGAAAAATATGCGGACAAGGTGCTAAAATCAGTCGCTAAGCTGGATGGCGTAAAGCTCAATTTGAGCGATATGGGTTACAACATTACAAGCGATTTCAATGAAAAATGCGATACCGACCGAAGCGAAGCCAAGGCTTACATGCAGAAGTATCTTGAAAAGTTTTCGTCTGAGATGGCAATTACGGCTGAAAAGGGAAGTTATTTCTCACTTCCGTATCTCTCAAAAATAACAAGTATACCAACCGATATCAGCGGATACGGCATAGAGGATTACTCAGTTCCGTTTTATCAAATAGTTGTAAGCGGAAGTGTTGATTATTCCGTTTCTCCGCTTAATGATACAGGCTATTTCCGTAAACACTTCCTAAAGGCTGTTGAAATCGGTGCCAGACTTCAGTATACATGGTACTATGAAAAGCCGGATGATATTGTTAACGATTACGAGAATTATTACTGCTACAATTATAAGAGCACGATTAAACAAGCAGAAAAGTATTCAAAGGAATATTCCGCCCTTGCAAAGAAAATTTCGGGCTCGTCAATTATCAATCACACAAGAATATCCGGCGACCTTGCAAAAACAGAATGGTCAAACGATGTTACAGTATATGTAAATTATTCGGACACACCGCAAGTGATTGACGGTGTTACTATAGAAGCAGAAAGCTTCTCAGTAGTAGGTTAGGAGGCAAAGAATGAAAAAAGCAAATGTATCAAAGTTAAGCCTCAGCCTAAAAAACAAGGATATTTTAAAAAGCTATGTATTTTTAATTCCGGTCATTTACGGTTTGTTTTTCTTCTTTTTAATTCCGGTAATCAAGTCTTTCCTGTTTAGTGTTTCGGACGTTTCCAGCGGACCTGAGGGCTACGGAATTCACTTGTCAGGATTTTCTTCCTATAACCAGATATTTAATGTAGATACGGTATATAGAGAGATGGTAGTAAAAGCGTTGCTTGAGGTTTTGGCAAAAACACCGCTTATAATTATTTTCAGCTTCTTTATAGCATCTATGTTAAACCAAAATTTCAAGGGCAAAACTGTTTTCAGAGTAATTTTTTTCATGCCCGTTATGCTTGAAATTTTGTCTCTGAAAACCAATACCCTTGAAAAAAATATGGGCGTATTTTCCAATTACAAGAATTCCGGTGCAGAAGGAGCAACAGTCTCATTTGTTTCTCAGTTCAGCGATTGGATGACAGGTGCCGGAATCAGTACCGAAATTTCCGAACAGGTGGTTTCGCTTGTAAATCAGGTTTACAGCATTATAGGACTCTCTGCAATTCAGATATTAATTCTTTTAATTGCAATGCAGTCAATTTCGCCTTCTCTTTATGAGGCGGCAACAGTAGAGGGTGCCACCGGTTGGGAAAGCTTCTGGAAGATTACCTTCCCAATGGTAAGCCCAATGATACTTACCTGCATTATTTACACAATTATAGACAGCTTCACCTCCGGTGCAAACGCCGTAATGGAAAGGATTTATTCTACGGCCTTTGAAAAACTGCAATTCTCTGTTTCAGCAGCGATGGGTTGGTTCTACTTCGCGGTAATTGCATTGCTTCTGGGAGTCGTGGCATTTATCTTTACAAAATTTGTGTTCCGTTACGATGAATAAAGGAGGGGGAAATTATGAATGTAAAAACATTTTTTAACAAAACTTACATGCAGAAAAAAGTTGTCCCCTTTATTTTTTCATTGGCAAGACTTCTTTTATTAATCGGCATATCTTATATGATTTTAATACCGTTGTTCACCAAGCTTTCACTGCTTTTCATGGAATCCGGCGACTTAAAAGACTTCAGTGTTAAGTGGATTCCAAAGCATTTCACCCTTGAAAATTTGCGAGTTGCACTTTTCACGATGGATTATTGGCCGGCACTTATCAGAACAATAGCATTTTGCCTTTTGATTGCTTTTCTGCAGATTGCGGTTACCACCATTTCTGCTTACGGCTTTGCCAGAAACAAGAGCCGTGTAAAGAATTTCCTATTTGTTTTAGTGCTGGCGTCTCTACTTATCCCGCCGCAAACCTACATAGTTACTCTTTACACACAATTCCAGTATTTTGATATTTTAGGAATTGTAAGCTTGATAAACGGTGAGGGCATTAATATTATTGATACTATATGGACATTCGTAGCCCTAGCCGCTACCGGTATGGGAATTCGAAGCGGCCTTTACATTTATATTGAAAAGCAAACCTTTAGTGCACTTCCTTATGAGCTTGAAGAGGCTGCCAAGGTTGACGGAGCAGGAATGATCCGGACATTCTGGTCGATAATGCTTCCGAATATAATTCCAACGATGGTAATGTGTTTCATACTTTCCTTTATTTGGCATTGGAACGACACCCTGTATACAGGATATTTTCATTCTCAAGTAGGGACACTTGCAAACGTGTTCAGCAAATTACAGCACTCCGTAAGTGACTATTTGGGCGGTTGGGAAACCCGTACCGGCGCAGAAGCACAGCTATTGTTGAGTGTTGGCGGACTGCTTTGCGTATTACCGCTTGTACTTTTATTCATTTCAGTACAACGTTTCTTCGTTCAAGGTGTTGAACGTTCCGGTCTTGTTGGTTAGGCCCATGCTGAAAAATAAATTTGGCTTTTAAGCCTTTAAATATATATATAATAGGAGGTAAACCTATGAAAACATTAAGAAGAATTCTAGCATTTTTAATGTCGCTTACTATTCTGTTAAGTGTTTGTGCTTGTGATTTCGGTTCTGACAAAGACAAGGATCAGGAAACTAGCTCAACCACATCAACAGGTGGTGGTTATAGCTCTAGTACCGAAAGCGACTATGACAGCACGGTTTCTGACTGGGAGACCGACCAAACAGAGGACAATAATTTCAACAACGGCACCGGCAGTGATACGGCTGTAACACCCGGCTCCAACACACAGCAGACCGTTGTTAATGTTACCCGTCCCGCCACTCCCGAGGAAGAAGAAGCAAACAAGCCGGTTCGCGGTTCTGTGCTTGCAAGTGGACGCGAATTTTCAAAGCTTACTAAGGAAAGCGACTTCCAATATGTTTACAAGGGTAAAAATTACGCTTACGGCATATCGAACGATAATAAAGAATACATAGCCTTCCGCGACGAATTTGGCGATATGATTGACGTTTTCAATGGCGCAGGCAGAATTAATATCACAAGCTTAACAACCGGAGGCTCTGTATTAGTTAGCGGAGCTTTAACCGATTGGCGTGAGGATATGCTTGACTCTTGGCCTTGTATTATCGCACACTATGAGCTCACTACTTCCGGTGCCACCAACGAGTTCTTAGAGGTTACCTATATATTTAAGGATAACGGCATTGATGTTAAAATGCGCATTCGCTTAAATTCCAATACACACCTCGATAACAGTACAGTAAACCGTACTTTCCTTACCCAACCTTTAACGAGCACCGCAAGAGTTAATGAAACATGGCATTATCCAGATTCGGGTGACCAACCATATACAAAGTTTGACAGTCTTGTAATGAAAAATCAGATTTCTAAAGATATTTATGCGTATACCTTTGTAAGGTCCGAAAACAGCCATACCACATTCTCTGTTGAAAGCTATGACGGCAAAAAAATCCCGATTAATATATTACCATACAAATATGATTATTTCGGAAATGTAGAGCAAGATTTAATTAGCGGAGTAAACTGCGAGGTGGCATATACCATCAGCTTCGTTGATACCTCGGTTGAAAACAATCAAAGCGCCGACTATCTCGGACTGTTCAAGAGCTGGGATTCTCAGTTTGCAGCAGGTGTAGCCCTTGTTGATATGCCGGACGATAATTCTACCATAGTTGTCGGCAACAGCACGAAGTTAAATCTTAACGTAACAAACCTTATAGAGGAAGATTTAAAATTCAGTCTGCGTTATGATGTAAGAGACCATTACGGTAATGTTGTTGATGCCGGTGTATTTATAGACAATACCGTTTACAAATATGCCGATGCGAACCGTACGATAACAGTCGGCGGAAAATATGGTATGTATTACCTTAACCTTTATGTAATTTCCGAGCATTCAACCTACCGTGAGATGTTCCCGTTTGCACTTTTGCCTGATTACGAGTATAAATACTGGGAAACCAATCCCTTCGGTATAAACTCGGTTTATTGTAATGACAATAATCAGAATGAATGGATTGAAGCCGCACGTTTGCAGATAAAGGTTGGTACAGCCTGCTACCGTATAGGTGCCTCGACAACCGCTTTCTGGTTAGGTGAGGAAATGGCAAGGCTTGCAAATGTTCGTTGGGTTGGCTCTTGTAATGACAGTATTGACAATATAATCGGCGAACCCGAAAAAATTCCAGCTTACGTAGAAAATATCACCACAAAGTTCACCAAATTGGTTGAAACCTTGGGGGAGGAAAATTTCGAAGCCGTTGAATTCGGTAACGAATTTAACCTGCAATGTCTGCAAGAAGGCGGTCCTTCTGAAGAAGCAATGTATC
The DNA here is from genome assembly GCA_017434895.1 of Clostridia bacterium. Lineage (GTDB taxonomy): Bacteria > Bacillota > Clostridia > Oscillospirales > Acutalibacteraceae > UBA737. The sequence continues at coordinate 97,306 of JAFSGB010000028.1, read as the reverse complement.
CGATTTGGCATAAATACTTATTTGAGCCAACATATAATGCATTTACTTCAAAATATCCCAATATCAGATATCTGCCTACGCCAGACTCTGCTTGCTCACCCAACTGGCTCAAGCAGTTCGTAAACGGATATCTTAACGAAGAGGGCAAGGTTGTCGGCAAGGTTTGGGAAATGGTTGATATAGTTGATACTCACATTTACGGACCGCCTCAGATGCCAGACACCTACGGTCAGTACAGACCCGAATGGGGTGCCGGATTGTGGCAGATTGAGTCCGGAATGCAGAGAATGGACACTAACCTAAGAGCACTCAACCCCACCAACCCCACAAGAACAGACTTTATGCTTACCGAGGTTGGATATCAAGCAGTACCTTGGAATCCCACCGGTGTCGATTACAGAACACAGGCCGATTACCTCGTTCGTATAGGTGCTATCTGCTTAGGCTACGGTGCCGATATGGTTCAGTACTATAATATGTTTGACCGTGTTTCCTATTCATCCGGTTCATTTGACAACCGTGAGTGGTATTTCGGTCAGTTCAATGAGCATGACTACTATGGAATAATTAAACCTAAGACTGCAGGTATAGCTTTTGCAATTATGACAAGACAGCTTGAAAGCTATAAAAAGAACAGTGCATATATTGATCCCAATTATGACCAAGGCTGGTCGGTTGGCGGTGTAAGAGCCTTCTCACTTGACACAGATCTTCATGGCAAAGTTGTTGTTGCGTGGTCTAACCAAGAGGTTCTTCCAAACGGAAAGAAAAATTCTTCCGGCGGCGTATCCGAAAGAAATCCAACCTTACCTTGGGAGAGTCAGTGGGCCGAAACCGACCCGACTAAATTCTACACCAAAAAGGGCGGAACTCTTAAGGTTGTAGATTCCATGGGTAACGCCACAAATTATGTGGACGATGATAATAACGGCGAGGTTATCATACCTCTTTCCGGCTCACCTGTTTACATTTACGGTGTGAGTGACGAATAAACTCAACTGCTTTAAAATTTAAAAACAGTTAGTTTTAAGTGAACAATAAGCTAAATGCTTATTGTTCACTTTTTTGTTTGTACAATTAAAGGAATTTTTTTATTAAAAACCTTTACTTTTTATCCAAATTAAGATATAATAAAATGAATATAATGTGTAGAAAGCAAGATGATACATAAAAGTATAAAAATTTTGGAAAAGTCGGCTGTTTTTCTTGCATTTCTGACCAAGTTCAAAAAGGAGAATGAGTATGAAAACCTTTTTTGCAGCAAAAAAAACTAAGGCGTTATCTGCTATAATGGCAGTATTAGTGGCGATTTGCAGTGCCATTTCCGTTTCCGGCGCAGTAAATGTGCCCGAACGCGATTACACCGATTTGGCATATATTGATGCAAGCCATGGTGCGGTTTATGAAAACTTGACCAATTATATGTATGATAACTATTTTGAGAGTAAGGCCTCCGAAACACTGGATGAAGACGCAGAAAGTGAAGAAAACAAGGCGGTTGAAGCTACAAAAACCTCCGCTTACGGCACATACTCTGTATTGGACGCTGTTTACGGCGGAAATAAGTTACTTAAGTGTACAGATGACAGTGTTTGGAAGTTTGGCGTAGAAACCGAGTTTTCTCCTGAGTTTATAGAGAATGCGGATGACTTTGAGTTTACTGCCGAAAAGACAGATAACGGAGTGAGAATTACCCCCGAAAATCCTGATAGCAGCGGTGTTTTCACAGTAGTTGCAGTTGATGGTAGCGGTAATACCTATAGCTATATGAGCATAACCGAAAGTTTGGTAATTCCAAGCAGTGATATAGCACTGCCCTTTAAGGCACAGGTTAAATATAAGAATAAGGCATCTGAAATTTTATATTTAGAGGAAGAAAACGGGGAAATCATAACCTCTGAAAGGGATACAAAGTCACTTTTGAGTCAGGTTACCTATAAAACCGACCCGAATACTTATTTTGTGGTGAGCGATATTGAAAATGTTAATTCCTTCTATTCGCTTTATCATACAAGAAATCAAACAACCCAAAACAGAAGCTTGATATTAAACGCCAGAGTGGGCGAAAAGATGCGGTTTGGATTTACGGCACCCCATTCGGGACAGTATGAAATTTCCGCTCCCATTACCGCAAGCGGTGCCACGACATATTATTCTGTATCTGTTGAGGCGGCCACACCAAAGGTTTTAACACCTTTGACCGAATACACAAGTGCCGGCAGCCTTGTCGAAGCACAGACATTCCTAACCAAGGGTGATACAGTCTGGTTTGAAGTATATGCCCTAGGCAGGAGTGCGGTTGATGTGGGCATACCCAAAGTGACCCTTAAGAAGATACTCAGTACTTCAAGTGTAGCTTACGAATATACTGCAACAGATTATGTGGAAAATAAAACCGCAAATGGATATACCGACTATGCTGCTGCCAGTACTACTGAAAATACAAGAGCAGCATGGAGCTTTGGATATTTTGATGTTGCTGCAGAAGCAACCCTACAGCCATATTCTATAATCAAAGACGGCTTTTATTATGCACTTTCTGACGGTGATACCAAAACCTCGGTAGGCAGTCTTTATCCCACCTTTGGCGATGACTCGGAAGATATTTCTAAGCCAATTTACAAACGCACTAAATTTTACGGTACGGTGGATAATAATACAGGTATCTATATGCAGTTCACTGCACCCTTCGGCGGCAACGGTACCTTAAAGCTTACAGATAGCACCACTGCTATATCCGGTGTGACCTTAACCGTTAAGAAAAACGGTGAAACTTTTGAAACCTACACCGGTGTGGATGCAAATACCACATTAGATGTTGGTGTTTTAAATCCCATGGATACTGTGACGCTTCTTTTCAAGAGCGCCTCCGGCAGTGAGGCACAAGGTTATTTAGGCTCTGCTTCGATGACACTGGGCGGCAGTATCAGCACAATAAAATTCGAATCTGCTGCCGGTGCATCACTTTACACCGTAACTGCGATTCCTGCTGCAAATCTTACAATGCCTATGGCTCAAAAATATTCCGGACTGAATTTTATTTCATGGAGCAACACAAAGAACGATACACTCTTAAAAGAGGGTGATACCCACGCTGCAATAAGCGGAATTAAGTTCAACACAAATTATGCTTATGCTGGTGATATGAACCAAGATAATATTATTAATGGCGACGATCACATAGCTCAGTACGATGTGATTTTAGGCAAAACAACCGACGAGTATGGTATGGCAGATATTAAAAACGATGGTGAATTTAATCTCGCAGACCTTTTGAAATGCAAAAAACTAATAGTCTTAGGCGAATGCAGTTGTAAATAAGAAAGTGGTGAAAAGTAATGAAATCAATTAAAAAAGTATTTATTGCAGTTATTTGTGTAACACTGGCACTTAATATGTTCTTAATAGGCGGACCCGTCAAAAGCGATTATGATTCACATTACCTTTTGCCCGACGGCGACTATAAGAGTATTTTAAGCTACTGGAAAAATTCTTTTGCAGTTTCTGCCGAAGCACTTTCGGATAACAATTCAGACGCTACTCCTGGTGAAAAAAATACCGTTTACGGAAGTGCGGCTTCACAAAACCCTGCAACCAAGCTTGCAAACAGAGCAACCCTACAATATTATTACGAAGGTACCAATTATGCCTACGGAATTGACAGTGAGGGGCAGGAAGTTATATCCTTCAAACGTGCGAACGGTCAGCTATTTGATGCTATTGACGGCGCGGGAGTTACAACTTGTCGTAAAGCCGGTGACGGTGACCTGATATCAAGCGGTGGAATTAAGTCCTTTGTTGAATCTACCGATGCTGACGGCAATACCGTATTAACCGTTGATTACAATATCACGGGAAATACGAAAGAAAATCCTAACTGGGAAACTGACTTTCCAAGATCGAAAATTACGGTAAAATATACCTTTACGACAACCGGTATTACCTTGTATTATACAGTAGATGCATACGCTACCGAAAAAACATTCAATAACCGTTCAAGAATTAACCGTGAGTACCTCAATGGATGCATATCCTCCAGAGCACAGGTTAACTCAAAATGGGTTTATCCTGACGATTTGGATTATCCGTATCCCGATTTTGAAGGTTTGATATATATTGATGAATTAACCGATGATTTGAGGATGTATACATCCTTGCGTGACAGTAACATAACAAAAAATCATTCTAGTGTTGAAAAATTGAACGGAAACAGCATAAGTCTTAATGTTCCGAGTTCAGGCATTCTAGAGCACTTAGAAAAAACGTTAGAATATACTATTTCCTTTGCAGATATGACCGCCGAAAAGCAAAACCCCGATTATTTGGGACTTTTCAGAGGAAAAAAATACGATTTTGCCGCAGGTGTAGCACCTGTTACTCCCGAATCTGACCATTCGACTGTGTTCGTTGGTAATTCGGTGGATTTAAACTTAAACGTAACCAACCTTTTGGACGAGGATTTAACCTTCAGCCTTAGATATGATGTAAGAGATTACTACGGAAATGTTGTGGATTCCGGACTGTATGTAGACAATACTATTTGTAAAGGCCTTGATGCAAATAAAACGGTTTCCGTTTCGGGCGACTATGGAATGTATTATCTCAACCTATATGTTATTACCGAGAATAATACATACAGTGAGTGTTACCCATTTGCTTTAATTCCCGAATATACTTACAATCCCTCAACCACAGGTGCTTACAATCCCTTTGGTTTTGCCTCTACTACTGCAGGCGGTGCCGGTACGGGCAACATATTTTCCGACTTCACACTTTCTAAGTATGAGGATACCGCAAATCTACTCCTTAAAATCGGTGTAGGCACTGAAAGAATCGGTGCCGGAACCGCTGGCGCAAAGTTAGCAGAAATCCTTTATAATGCGGGCGTTACAAAATTAAACGCCACAGTGGGCGGTGACAATAATATAGCAGGCAGCAGTGACTATATTACAACAATTATAGCCAACCTTAAAACTGTTGAGAATTATGTAGATGCATACGAGGTTGGTAACGAGTTAAGTCTTTATGCACTGCAAGACGAAAGCAAGTCAACTTATATGTCCAGAAATGAGCTTTATCCTATATTCTATTACTATATGTGGCTACCGGTTCAAGAGGCAATAGCAAACGGAGATATTAAGTCGACAATGATACACATCCCCACACAAGCATCTGCGGCAGAGATCGAATGGCCGGAGCTGATGGCTGCTTCCTATACAGTACAAGATGTTGAGGGTGACACATATATACCCGAAGCACCGGCAGGCACGGTAATTCCGTCTATTTGGAGTGATATCAAGGTTTTAACCGCACATATCTACGCTAGTAACCGTATGCCTGACCTTTATGGGTCTGGATCCAGTGCCAAGTATGGTGGTCCTATGTGGAATATTGAGGCGGGTGCCCAGCGTATATATTCGTTCCTAGCTGACAAAGTCGGTGATCCTGACACAATGGATTCCTACTTTACCGAGGTTGGATATCCAACCCAACCTGAGGTCGAAAATTCTGTATGCTTGCGTACACAAGCCGACTATTTCGTTAGAATTGGTGCTATTTGTGCATCCTACGGTATTGACCGAATTCAGTATTATCAGTTTTATGACAGAACAAGCCATGACAGTGGATTCAATCATACTGATGCTAACCATAACTACGGTGCATTCTATATGCAGGATTTCTACGGTGTTATTAAGCCAAAGCCTGCCGGTGTAGCCTTTGCAATAATGACAAGTCAGCTTGAAACCATGAAAAAGAACGGTGCAAAAATTTTCGATAAGTATGACGGCGGCTATACTGCCGACAGCTATACTGCTGGCGGCAAGGCTGCCGGCGGTGTACGAGCATTTGTTTTTGATACCGTGGCACATGGAAATGTTGTGGTGGCTTACACCAACCAAGAGGTTCTTTCCAACGGTTCGTCAAATAATGCAGGAAGCCGTACACCCACACTTCCTTGGAACAATCAGTGGACCGAAACCTATGATACTACATTTGATACGACACAAGACACAGTTAAGGTTGTGGATGTAATGGGTAACGAAACGATATATACTGCTTCGAACGGTAAAGTAACAATACCCCTTACCGGTTCACCCGTTTATATTTACGGAGTGTCTTAACCTATAAATTAAAATAGGCAGTCGCATAAAGCGACTGCCTATTATTTTGCCGTAAACTTTGATACATTTAATTCTTACTGCATTTGTCTTTAAATGCACAGCTTCCGCAACCGCAAGAGCATTTGCCCGCCTTGCGGTTTTTGATTTCTTTAATTATTATCGCAACTACCAGAGCTGCAATAATGACCGATATTATAACCGTAGCCATATTAATTTCTTTTCCTTCTTGCTAACATATAAATAATAAGTCCAAGGGTCAGTGTTGCAAAGACTGTACCCAAAATACTGCCGGCACCCACAAACCATGAGCCAAACTGATAAATCATAAGGGAAACCGCATAGGCAAAAATACACATATAGCCAATGGCGAAAAGTGTCCATTTTCCGTTGTTCATTTCTCTCTTAATAGCTCCCATTGCCGCAAAGCAGGGGGCACAAAGCAGATTGAATACCATAAACGAAAAGCCTGAAAGTGCATTGTCACCGAGCAGGTGACCGATTGTTGTACTGCTGTTTTGAGCCAAAACCTCAAGCGTGCTTACAACCTGCTCTTTGGCTACAAGTCCCAAAATGGTAGCAACTGCCGATTGCCACTTCGAAAAGCCCAAGGGTGCAAAAACGGGGGCGAGAATTTTGCCCAAGTATTCTAAAATCGAGTCATCGGCACTGTCGGACGAAATATAGTGAAAACCACCCTCAAAGGAGAGGGAATCAAAACACCAAATAAGCACGCTTGCTGCCAAAATAATGGTACCTGCCTTTTTAATGAATGACCAACCTCTTTCCCAAGTGGTGCGTAAAATATTACTTGTCACCGGAGCGTGGTATTGGGGCAGTTCCATAACAAAGGGTGCCGGATCACCCGAAAATGGCTTGGTTTTCTTTAGCATAATTCCCGAAACTATAACCGCACCGATTCCTAAAAAGTAGGCGGCGGTGGCAATCCAAGGACTGTTTCCGAAAAGCGCACCCGAAATTAAACCGACAAGTGGCATTTTAGCTCCGCAAGGTATAAAGCAGGTAGTCATTATGGTCATTTTGCGGTCGCGGTCCTGTTCAATTGTGCGGGAAGCCATAATCCCCGGCACTCCGCAACCGGTTGCCACCAAAAGAGGTATAAAGCTTTTGCCCGAAAGACCAAATTTTCTGAAAAGCCTATCCATAATAAAGGCGATTCGGGACATATAGCCGCAGTCCTCAAGTAGGGAAAGGAGTAGAAACAAAATGAGCATTTGTGGAACAAAGCCCAAAATTGCACCTACACCACCGATAATTCCGTTGGTGATTAGCTCGATTAACCACTCGGTAGTTCCGATTTTTGAAAGCCATGTGGCAGCAAGGACGGTTAAAGTTTCAAAAATGCCCTCGGTAAAGCCTATTGTCCAGTCACCAACAGAGCCAATCGATATGTAATAAACCAAAAACATTACAACAAAGAAAATGGGCAAAGCCAAAATTCGGTTGGTTACAACGCGGTCGATTTTGTCCGAAGAGGAAAGTCGGTCGGGATGCTTTTTCTTGTAACAATTTTTAAGCACCCGTTCTACATAATTGTAACGCTCGTTGATTATAATGCTTTCGGCATCGTCGCCAAGCATTTTTTCAACCTTTACAATATCCTGTTCAATGTGCTTTAAAATCTCACTATCAAGGTTCAAAAGCTCTAAAACGTGCTTGTCGCGTTCGAAAATTTTAACCGCGTACCATTTCTGCTGTTCCTCGGGCAAATTGTGAACACAAGCCTCCTCAATGTGAGCAATGGCGTGCTCAACGTCACCCGAAAAATAGTGTCGCGGCACAATTTTACCTTTTTTTGCCACATCTATTGCCTTGTCAGCGGCTTCGTCAATACCCGTAAGCTTTAATGCGGAAATTTCCACAATCTCGCAGCCTAACGCCTTACTTAATTCCTCAATATTGATTTTATCGCCGTTTTTGCGGACAATATCCATCATATTAATTGCAACCACAACGGGAATGCCCAGCTCCATTAACTGGGTTGTAAGGTAAAGGTTTCGCTCAAGGTTTGTACCGTCAACAATATTAAGAATGGCATCAGGGTACTCGTTAACCAAATAATTTCTAGCTACAACCTCTTCAAGGGTGTAGGGGGAGAGTGAATAAATTCCCGGAAGGTCAGTAAGAATTACCTCGCTGTCCTTTTTTAGTTTACCCTCTTTTTTCTCAACCGTAACCCCCGCCCAGTTGCCGACATACTGGTTTGAGCCGGTAAGGGCGTTAAAAAGGGTGGTTTTACCGGAATTTGGGTTGCCTGCAAGAGCAATTTTGATACTCATATTTTTTCAACCTCAATCATTTCAGCATCTGTTTTTCTGAGAGAAAGCTCGTAGCCACGAACATTAATTTCAATCGGATCGCCTAAAGGGGCTACCTTTCGAACGTAAATCTGAACGCCCTTTGTAATGCCCATATCCATAATTCGGCGTTTAATTGCACCTTCGCCGTTGAGTCTTATGACGCGAACTCTGCTACCGACCCGCACATTCTTTAAAGTTTCCATCGAAAAACCCCTTGTTTTTACTTTCAGTTAGCCTCTGCTAACTGAATAACATATTACAACACTCTGCAAAATTTGTCAAGGTTTTTTTCGGCTTTTTAATTTATTTTTCCTAAAAGGTTTAACACAATCGGCATTATGTAAACCAATAATACCGCTATACTAAAGCCGCCTAAGAAAATACCGTAGACAATACCCGAAAGCTTGCAACTGTAAGATGACTGCTTTTTTGAGATAATATAAAAGGCAATAATCAATACTACCCCTAAAAGGGAAAAGGTAAGTCCAATATAAAATCCTTTTGGTGTAAATGTGATTTCAAGGTTGCCGCTCTGGGGAACATAAAGTCCCACAAAACCGCCTAAAGCCTTAGTGTAGCTTAGCTTTTTGCCGTTTAGCGTGATTTTGTAGTTATCCTTGTAGGGTATACTTATAAAGTAATCACCCCTGTTGGCATAACCTTTAATTTTGCCGCCCTCGGTCATTAAATTAAGGGATATGGCGGTCTGTGTATAAGACTCTACCGAATTTTCATTTACGCCAAAAACTCCAAATGAAGTACAAAGGGCAGTCTTAAACACTTTAATTGTTATGTCAACCGAAGTGTTTCCGAAACGACCAAGCTTCAAAAGTCCGTTAAGGCTTTGTGTGGGGTAGCGCTCTGCGATGCTCTGTCCGTTAAGATAAACGGCAAAGCTTTCGTTTATAGGCTCTACCAGTCGGTTGGAAAATCCGTTGTAGCAGTCAAAATAAAGGGTTTGGGTTTCGCCAACATTAAGGTGATAGGTAATTTCGCCCACTTTGGCAATATTATTGATACAGTAACCGTTTTCTGTCGGCTTTACAGTGCAGTCGGCAACCTCGGTGATATCATATTTCGTGACGGGACTTTCCTCCCCGCTCATTGCAGCAAAGCTTTCGCCAAGAACGGTTAAACGGTCACCGTCTGGCAGCTTTTCGGGAATGCTACCATTCGCTTTAATGCCGAGTCCTAAGTAATATGGGTTTTCTATCAATTGGTATTCGCCGTTTACCCTTTTTGCAGTGTAACCGACACTGAGCAGTGCATCACTTAAAATACTGCCGCCCCAGTTGCCCGTTTCCATCCAGTAACCGCTGTAACCGAGCTTTTTGGTAGTCTCCATAAATGTTTGGTCATTTAAAGAAGTGTAGTGAGAAATACTGTTAAAGCCGGCGGCTCCCGTCATATTGGCGTCGGTAATTTTGCGTGAGGTGTTAACCCTGTAAAAGCCGTCCATCGTGGCGTGGTCCTTAAGGGCAATAACACTTTGATAGTTGTAAATACTGATCTTATCTTTTGCCGAAAGCATAAAAATATCAGCAGAGCAATATCCTTCGGCAGCGACGGTAACTAACAGAAGCAGTACAGCAATGCCTTTTTTGAGATTGACCCTTGTGAGCAGTAAAATAATTCCGCTAAAGCAAAGAGTAAAGGCACTGCAGATTACGATTTGACCCATTAAGGAAGCGTTGCTTCCCCAAAGGGTACGGGTGTAATGAGACAGTTCCTCCACATTTTTATCTGTAAATAAAATAGCAAAGGTACAAAGAACACCGACAAAAAGACAAAGTGGTATTGTAAGGTCACGCCTTTTGACATCATCGGTTTCACAAAGCTCTTTTGCGGCAATCAAAAGTCCTATAAAAACGGTAATAAATCCGTAGCGTGCAGGGAAGGACATATAACTGCCCGTATGCCACATGAGATTTACAGGCTCAACAATAAGCGGAAGGGCGGTAAGTAAAAGGACAGTGCACAAAAGCTTGTTTTGGAGGTCTTTCTTAAAAAGACGAGGCACTGCAAAAAGGAGAGCGGCAAACAAAATACCACTGCAAAGCAGTACTGTTAAGGTGGTCTCAATCGGAGCGAAAAACGTTGAGTTTAACAGTCCGCTGACAAAGCTGTTGCCTCTGGCAGAGGAAAAATATTGCAAAAGGCAGGGCACCCAAACAAAGGCAGAGACTACAAGGGACAAGACTCCTGAAACAGCCAAATTTACATAAATTTTTCGGTCGTTTTTCTTGTAAATCAAAGCGAAAATTCCAAAAAAGAATATCACAAAAAGAAAAATCATAAAGCTGATGTAGAAGTTGAAAATTACCGACAAGGTAAGCGTTACAGTCAGCATTAAGGGTCGGTTTTCCTTTATGAGCTTGTAAATTCCCAAAACAACCGTCGGGAAAAGATACATCATATCAAGCCACATTATGTTTTGATAGAAAAGCATAGCGTAGCCACAAAGGGAGTAGCAACTACCCAGAGCTGCGGCTATGCCGAAATTAATATTTTTATAAAGCCTTTTAATAACAAATGCGGCGGTAAAGGAAGCCACGCTCAGCTTTAAAATAACCAAAACGTTCATAAAGAAGGGCATATCTGCCTTGTCGATCAGTGCTACCAAAAAGGTAAAAGGAGACGAAAGAAAAAAGAAAAACACGCCGTAAAAATTCATACCTCCGGCGTTGGCAAAATTCATAAATAGGGATTTTTCGCCCGATAAAATATCCTTGAAATCACAAAAGAGGGGAATTAACTGTTGGTTCATATCGCACCAAGAAAGTGTGCCCCAACCAAAGGGGAACATTCCGCCCGCAAAAAAAGCGGAAAGCAAAATTAATGAAGTCAGTAAAAATCCTGTGATTCCGCTGAAAATCTCGGTTTTTTTCACACCTTTTCCCTCCTTTTTAAGCTTTGATACTCTTAGATTTTACCATAATATTAATTTTTTGCAAGTTTCTTTAAAAAAATCGCGAAAATGCTTTCTTTTTTTTGGGGTCTGTGTTATAATTTATAATGTATATTTATGTGTAAAGGAGATGCGGCAGTGGTCAGAAAACTTATGTGTATAATAGTCGGTATTATAATGGTTTTTGCTCTTTGCGGTTGTGATTTATTTACGACTGATACTGCCGAATTACTGGCTCCCCCCGCCCTTACGGGTGATATGTTTCCCATTGATGAGGCAATAAAGAAAAGCGTTACCTCGGACTATACCTTAGAGTATCCGTCCAGAGGAGATTATCGTTCGGCTATTGTTCAGCACGATGTGAACAATGATGGCATTTTGGAAGCTTTTGCTTTTTATAGAACTGCTGAAAAAGAAACTACAACAATGAATTTAAATGCCGTTGTAAATAAAAACGGTAAATGGGAAAGCTCGGCTACGGCAAGCATAACGGCCGGCGGTGTAGACCGAATTGATTTTTGTGATTTAGACCGCGACGGTATTGACGAAATTTTAGTTGGTTGGGAAATTTACGGCACAAGTGAATTAAAGCTTGCGGTTTACAGTATAGGCGAAAACGCTCTTACACAACGCATGCTTGAACAGTACACCCATTTTTCCTTCTGTGATTTGGACGAGGACGATAAAAACGAAATTTTTATTGTTCGCTCCTTCCCTGCAGAAAGCCGTAATACTGCCCACCTCTATGCCTTGACAAATGTAGGTATATCGCTGATTTCCTCCTGCGAGCTTGACAGTTCCGCAAAAACCCTAAATCATCCGGTGGCATCTACACTTTCGACAGGCACACCTGCAATTTATATTGACGAAATAAAGGGTGTGGGAGCTGTCACCGAGGTAGTTTTTCTCGAAAAGGGTCAGCTGCAAAACCCTTTAATGGAAAAGGAAACAAAAGAAACAACTAAAACACTCAGGGCCGCCACCCTAGAGTGCCGCGACATCAACGATGACGGTATTTTGGAAATCCCCGTGAGACGCGATGTGCCGACGGTTACCAGAAATACCGAGAGTGAAAGGCAGTATCTTACCGATTGGTGTTCGTTTTCTGGTGAGACGCTCACTACTCAGCTTACCACTTTCATGAATGTGAGTGAGGGCTACTACTATATAATTCCTCAAAAATGGCTGGGAAATATCGCCATTTTAAGAGATGCGGAAAATTCTCTCACTGAAATATACCGTTTTGACACCGAGAATAATGTTTCGGGGGATAGGCTTCTTTATTTCAAGTCGGTTAAAAAGTCCGAATGGGACAAAGGGTCGTTTAGAAATCAAGACGTCACGGAAATTGTAAATAACGGAGAAACCTCGTTTGTCGGCTTTATTTCACAAACCGCCAAGGCAGAGGGTATCACAATCGAAAAGATTAAAAACGATTTGAAACTTTATTAGGGAGGTAAAGCTTTGAAACGAATACTTATTGTTGAGGATGAGGCGGCAATCCGCGAATTTGAGACTATTAATTTAAAGCGCGTCGGCTATGATATAACCGAAGCCTGCTCGGGAGAGGAAGCTCTTGAAATATATGATAATGATTTAGAGGGGTTCCAAATAGCGCTTTTGGATATTTCAATGCCGGGTATGGACGGCTTTGAACTTTGCAAGGAATTAAGAAAAAGAAGTGACACACTGGGAATTATAATGTTAACTGCACGCTCACAGGAAATGGACAAAATAAGCGGTCTCATGCTTGGAGCCGACGATTATATAACCAAGCCCTTCAGTCCTACAGAGCTTCTTGCCCGCGTGGACTCACTCTACCGCAGAGTAGAACTTCAAAACAAAAAATCACCACCGGTTCCGAGCGATGAAATTGTTTTAGGAGAGTTTACACTTAATTTAAGACGCCGAACTCTGCTTAAAAACGGAAAAAACATAGAACTCACTCAGGTTGAGTTTCAAATGATTGAATACTTTTTTGCACATCCCGATGTTTCTATTGATCGCACTGATATTCTCAATCAAGTTTGGGGAACCGAGTATTTCGGTGAAGAAAAAATTGTTGATGTTAATATAAGGCGTCTTCGCAAAAAGGTTGAGGATGACCCCTCTAACCCAAAACATTTGATTACCGTTTGGGGCATGGGGTATAAGTGGAATACAGACATTACATAGCGTGTATAATAGGGCAGAAAAATTTGATTTGAAAGGAATAAGCAATGGAAAAGCTGCATTTGGAACTTAATTTCAAAAGTATGAAATCCCGTTGGTTTATAAATGTTTTTCTAATCGTTGCGGTTTTTGTAACCGTAGCGACAATTGCTTTTTCCATAGTTTTTCGTTCAGTTTACTATGAACGGGTAGAGGTTTTGGCAAACGACTATTCCTATGAATTTTATGCACTTTCCAGTGCGAACCGGGGAAACTTTACTGACTCGGCAATTTCTTTTGCAGGTCAATTCCGTTACAAAACCAAAATGGAAGTTCAGGTAATCAACCACAACGGTGAGTTTGTGGTTTCCACATCGGGCTTCCAGTCGGATTACACTGAGACAGAGGATTTTTTAAAGGCAAAAGAAACCTCAACCCCCCAAACCTTAAAATGGGAAAACGAAAATGGGGAGGATATTTTAGCCTGCTCCACCCCGCTTTACGATACCGGCGGAGAATTTTTAGGTGCCTACCGTTGGCTTGTTTCCTTGGATACCGTAAATAAAATGTCACTGGGCTTTATTGCAATTGCGGTTTTGGTGGCCGTTACGGTACTTTTTATATTCGGATTCTCGGGCGTTTACTTTATAAAATCCATTGTTAACCCAATTAAAGAAGTGGGTAACATCGCAAGAAAAATTGCCATGGGTGATTTGGAGTCTAGAATTGAAATTCCCAAAAACGATGAAATCGGCGAGCTTTGTGAGGCAATAAACTATATGGCGTCGGAGCTTTATGCCGCGCAAAACCTTAAAAATGATTTTATTTCCTCGGTTTCACACGAGCTTCGTACCCCTTTGACCGCAATTCGCGGTTGGGGAGAAACGGCGAGAATGAGCCTTGGCACTGATGACGACCTGGTAAACCGAGGACTTGATGTAGTGCTAAGCGAAGCAAACCGACTGTCGGGTCTTGTGGAGGAATTGCTCGATTTTTCCCGTATGGAAACCGGTAGACTTCAAGTAAACTCAATGCCCCTTAATGTGACCCAAATTCTTACCGAATCGGCTGATATGTATGCCGAGCTATCCCGTAAAAACGGTATTGATTTTATATTCACTCCTCCCACAGAGCAGCTTGAGGTTATGGGTGACGGGGATAGACTGAAACAGGTATTTATTAATATTATTGACAATGCAGTCAAATACACCGAAAGTGGCGGTCAAGTGCTTATAACCCAGCTTAAGGAAGAGGGTTGCGTTAGGATTACCGTAAACGATACCGGCGTAGGTATCCCCGAGGCAGACATTGACCGTGTTAAGGAAAAATTCTACAAGGCAAATAAAACCGTTCGCGGCTCAGGTATCGGTCTTGCGGTTGCGGATGAAATTATTAAGCAGCACAAGGGCCTTTTATTCATTGAAAGCACTGAGGGTGCGGGCACTACCGTCACAATAGTATTGCCCCTTTACGAGCCGGAGGACGAAGTCCTACAAGACACAGAAACAAAGGAGATAGAGGATGTCCAAGAGTAAATATACCGCAATTGGCGGTCAAGCGCTGATTGAGGGTATAATGATGAAAAGCCCTGACAAAACCGCTATGGCGGTTAGAACCAAGGACGGGGGAATAGACATTAGTGAGGTTTTAGAGCTTAACCTCAGAAAAAAGTATAAAATATTGGCTTTGCCTATTATAAGGGGAGTTATTGCCTTTGCAGAGTCAATGATTAACGGCTACAAGGCGCTAATGCTTTCTGCCGAAAAGTCGGGCTTTACCGATTTTGAGGAGGAGGGCGAGGAGCCACTGGAGGAAAAGAAGCAAGGGCTATTGGTTAGCATTGTGATGGTGGTAGGAGTTGTTTTGGGCGTGATACTGGCTTTGGTGCTTTTTACCGCTTTGCCACGCTACATTGTTGGCGGACTGGAAACACTTTTTTCCACGGAATTTTCCTATATTACGCGTGCACTTTTGGAGCAAGCGCTTAAAATGTCGGTTTTTGTGGCATATGTTTGGGGCGTCTCATTTATGAAAGATATTCGTCGCACCTTTATGTACCACGGAGCCGAGCATAAAACCATTTTCTGTTATGAGAAAGGAATGGAATTAACGGTGGAAAATGTCCGCGCACAAAGGCGTTTTCACCCACGCTGCGGCACCTCTTTTATGATACTAATGATCCTCATTAGTGTCATAATTTCCACAATAGTACAAATTTTGTTTAATGGTATTTATGACAATGCCCTTGTTTGGATTTTAATTAAAATTTTGCTGATTCCCCTTACTTGTGGTATAGGCTTTGAAATTTTAAAGCTTTGCGGAAAATATGATAATATACTTACAAGAATCATCTCCGCCCCCGGTCTTTGGCTTCAAAGAATTACTACTCAGGAACCGGATGACGGTATGATTGAAATTGCTATTGCGGCATTCAATGCTTGTAATATAAAGGAAACAGAAGATGACGATATTTGAGGCGTATAACAGTACCAAGAAAAGGCTTGAGGCTGTCGGAATTAAGGACTATGTTTTCGAGGCAAAGCAGATAATAATGCATGTAACCGGACTTAAAGCAGCGCAGATTTTAACCGATTATAATAATCAGTTAACTCAGTTTCAAGAGAATAATTTAATAGCGCTTATCCATCAGCGGGAGGTTCATTACCCACTTCAGTATATTTTCGGCAGTTGGGATTTTTACGGGAGACCTTTTAAGGTGGGTGTTGGGGTTTTAATTCCCCGTTCGGACACCGAAACCGTTGTGGAACAATCTTTGGAGATACTAAAAAACACCGAAAGCCCAAAGGTGCTTGACCTTTGCGCGGGGAGCGGTTGCATAGGAATTACTATTGATTTGGAGATTTCGGATGCTAAGGTTACAATGATTGAGAAGTTTGATGAGGCGTTAAGATATGCAACCGAAAATATTACCCTTAACAATTCAAGCGCTACGGTTTTAAAGGGTGACATATTCGAAAAACCTCAATTTGAAAATGAAATTTTTGATTTAATTGTCAGCAATCCGCCTTATATTCCACAAAACGAAATGAAGTATTGTTCACATGAAGTGAAGTTTGAGCCTGAAACTGCCCTCCTAGCCGAGGACGAGGGTTTAGAATTTTACAAGGCAATAATTAAAAATTACACTCCCTGTCTTAAAGTGGGCGGAAGCTTTTGCTTTGAGGTTGGCTTTAAGCAAGCAGAAAAGGTGAGCGAGCTCTTAAATCAAAATGGATTTAAGGATATAAAAATCAAAAATGACCTAAACGGCATCGGACGAGCCGTTAGCGGTACAAAATAGAAAACGGAGGAAACGAAAATGGCAAAAGCACCGACTAAAGCACCTGTAAGAAAAATAGAGGACGAGGAAAAAATAAAGGCGCTTAAAACCGCAATGGACCAAATCGAAAAGAAATTCGGCAAGGGTGCGGTAATGCGTCTTGGAGAAAATGCCAGTATGACGGTTGAGCATATTAAAACAGGCTCTTTAATGCTTGATATTGCCCTCGGTATCGGCGGTATTCCCAAGGGCAGAATTGTGGAAATCTACGGACCTGAGTCCTCAGGTAAAACTACTGTAGCGCTTCACTGTGTTGCCGAAGCTCAAAAAGCAGGCGGCACTGCGGCGTTTATTGATGTCGAACATGCACTGGACCCCGTTTACGCTGAAAAATTAGGGGTTGATATTGATGCACTTTTGGTTTCTCAGCCTGATTCGGGTGAGCAAGCTTTGGAAATTGCAGAGGCTTTGGTTCGCTCAGGAGCTATTGATTTACTTGTTGTTGACTCGGTTGCCGCTTTGGTTACAAAGGCAGAAATTGACGGTGAAATGGGTGACAGTCATGTGGGTCAGCTTGCGCGTCTTATGTCACAGGCTATGAGAAAACTGGCAGGCGCACTTTCCAAAACTGGATGTGCCGCAATTTTCATTAACCAACTTCGTGAAAAAATAGGTGTTATGTACGGCAATCCAGAAACCACCCCAGGTGGCCGCGCCTTAAAGTTTTATTCAAGTGTCAGAATCGATGTAAGAAAAGGCGAGCCCATTAAAGAGGGCGGCGAGATTATCGGTAACAGTACAAAGGCAAAGATTGTTAAAAACAAGGTGGCTCCTCCCTTTAAGACAGCTGAGTTTGATATTCTTTACGGTCACGGAATTTGCCATACCGGTGAAATTATTGACGCCGGCGTAGAACTTGGAATACTCAAAAAATCAGGCGCTTGGTTCTACTATGGGGAGACCCGTCTCGGTCAAGGCAGAGACAATGCCAAAAAGCTATTTGAAGATAATCCTGAATTAGCAATGGAAATTGAAAACAAGATTATTGAGGCTGTAAATTCGGGAAGTGAGGTTGTCGTAAGCGATAGTGACGAAATCGAAATTATGCCCGAGGAGCCTATAAACAGACCCCGTAAAAGCGTTGATATCGACATTGCAGTTGACGACGAGTAATGAAAATAGTAGAAATTAAACCCTCCAAGCTACATTTAAGTGAGCTTCATCTCTCAAACGGGACGCAAGTGTTACTTGACAAGGATGTTTGTTGTGAAAACAGTCTTGCGCCCGATATGGAAATTGATGACGAGACTGTGGAAAGCTTGAAATTTCAGTCGGACTATGTAAGGGCAAAGTCAAGGGCGCTTTGGTACCTTGACCGAATGGATTACAGTGAAAAAGCCTTGTTTGACAAGCTGGTGTCAAAAGGTTTTGATAAAAAGTCTAGCAGCGCTGTAATTGCTAAGCTTGTGGAATTAGGACTGCTTGACGACCGCCGATATGGTGAGTATTTAGCCCAAAAGCTGACCGAGGCGGGAAATTCCAAAAGAGCCGCAATGCAAAAAATGTATGCCAAGGGTGTTCCTTACGATTTATGTAAGGAACTTTTAGAGGAAACCGAGGTAGATGAGGAATCCTCACTTTTGAGGTTGATTGAGAAAAAATATGCCGCAAAATTAGAGGACAAAGACAATTACCAAAAGGTTTATGCGGCACTTGTTCGCAGAGGATTTTCATACAGTGCGGTAAAATCGGCACTTAAAAAATACACAGAGGATTTAGATTTTAGCGAGGATTAAAAATGCACAAGGTTTGTATGGTGTCGCTTGGATGTCCTAAAAACCAAGTCGATGCCGAAAAAATGCTATCCCTTCTGGTGGAAGGCGGCTTAGAGCTTACAAGTGTTGAGGCCGAGGCTGATGCCATAATAATCAACACCTGCGGCTTTATTGAATCCGCTAAGGCGGAAGCCATTGAAAATATACTTGAAGCCGCAAAATACAAGGACGAGGGTAACTGCAAGGCACTGATTGTAACGGGCTGCTTGGCAGAACGCTACCGTGACGATATAACCGAGGAAATCCCCGAGGTTGATGTTTGTGTTGGAATTGGCGCCAACTCTAAGATTGCGGAAATTGTTAAAAAAGCAATTGCAGGGGAAAGAAAGAATTACTACGGCGAAAAAACCGACCTTAACTTAGAGGGCGAGCGTATTTTAGGAGGCATGCCTTTCACTGCTTACCTTAAAATCGGTGACGGGTGTGACAATTGCTGTAGCTACTGCGCAATTCCAAAAATTCGCGGCAGAATGAGAAGCCGCACTATGGAGGATTGTGTGGCCGAGGCTAAATCCTTAGCCCAAAAGGGTGTTACAGAGCTTATAGTTGTAGCTCAGGACACTACTGCCTACGGAACCGACCTTTATGGCGAGCCGAGACTTGCCGAACTACTTACCGAGCTTTGTAAAATTGAGGGGCTTCACTGGATTAGGACCCTTTACACCTACCCCGAAAAGATAACCGACAAACTTTTGGAGGTTATTGCTAAGGAAAGCAAGCTTATTAAGTATTTGGACATTCCCATTCAGCATATAAATGACGATATTTTAAAGAAAATGAACCGCAAGGGCGACAAGGAACTTATTAGCGGTGTTATTGATAAAATAAGGGCAAGGGTTCCCGAAATGACAATCAGAACCACCCTTATAACGGGCTTCCCCACCGAGACTGACGCTCAGTTTGAGGAATTGGCAGAATTTGTAAAGGAAACCCGTTTTGATAAGCTTGGTTGCTTTACCTACTCTGCTGAGGAGGGCACTGCTGCCGCCGAAATGGAGGGTCAGGTTGAGGAACAGATAAAGCAAGACCGATGCGACAATATAATGGAGCTTCAAATGGGTATTGCGGCCGAGAAAAATGAGGAAAAGGTAGGAACCCTTACCGAAGTACTAATCGAGGGTTGGGATGACTACATAAAATGCTACTTTGGTCGTACCCCTTGGGATGCTCCCGAGGTGGACGGAAAAATTTTCTTTATGTCCGATCGCCCTTTGGTTATTGGAGAATATGTTACAGTCAGAATAAATGACTGCTTAGATTATGACTTGTTAGGAGAACTTGAATTATGAACACACCAAACAAATTAACCGTAGCCAGAATTATTGCAACCCCGATTTTTATGGCAACAATGATTTTTAATTTCCCTTATCATTATTTAATTTCAATGATACTCTTTATCGGCGCTTCTCTTACTGATATGATTGACGGAAAAATGGCAAGAAAATATAATTTGGTAACTGATTTCGGAAAGTTCTTAGACCCCCTTGCAGACAAAATGCTTACTACATCGGCTTATCTCGGCTTTATTTGTATGTATGCCGACAAGCCCGTAATTTGTCTGCAACTGACAATTATCACATTCCTGGTTCTTTTCAGAGAGTTTATGGTGTCCTCAATCCGTCTGGTAGTAGTCTCTAGCGGTGGCAAGGTTATTGCCGCTAATATGTGGGGCAAGTGCAAGACCGTAAGCCAGATGTTAGGCATAATTTCTGCTCTCTTTGCTTATACCTTAATCAAGGATTTTGGCATTAATAACGCAGTATTTGTAAATGTATGCGATATAATTATTTGTGTACTTTTCTGGGTTTCTGCCGTATTATGTACTGTATCGGGCTTGATTTATTTAAACGGCTCGAAGCAATATATTAATTCCTCAAAATAGGAGGCTTTTTATGTTTTCAAGACTAAAAGAGGATATCAAGGCATTTCGCGACCGCGACCCTGCGGCCAAAAGTAACCTTGAAATCTACTTTTTATATCCCGGATTTAAGGCTATTAGAAAATACAGAATGGCAAATTACTTTTTTCGTCATGGGCATACATTTATTGCCCGTATGATTTCTCAGTCTGCTGCAAGAAAAACTGGAATTGAAATTCACCCCGGCGCTACAATTGGCAGAAGACTTGTAATTGACCACGGAACGGGAATAGTAATAGGTGAAACCACCGAAATCGGCGACGACGTGCTTATCTATCAGGGTGTAACCCTTGGAGGCACCGGCAAGGATACAGGTAAGCGCCACCCCACAATCGGCAATAATGTTATGATTAGTGCTGGAGCAAAGGTGCTGGGTCCTTTTAAGATTGGGGACAATTCCCGTGTTGCTGCGGGAGCAGTAGTGCTTGAAGAGGTTCCCCCAAACTCAACGGTTGTGGGCGTACCGGCAAGAGTTGTCCGTCAGGACGGCAAAAAGGTAAGCTGCAACAATGCGCTTGACCAGATTAACCTACCTGACCCAGTTAAGCAAAGAATGGACTGCCTAGAAAGCAGACTTGCTAATTTAGAAGAACTAACCCTTAATAAGGAGTAAACAATGAAGATTTTCAATACACTGACAAGAAACAAGGACGAATTTAAACCTATAACCGAGGGCGAGGTTAAAATTTATGCCTGCGGCCCTACGGTTTACAACTACATACACATCGGAAACGCAAGACCGCTTTGTGTTTTTGATGTGCTTCGCCGTTATTTTGAATGGCGTGGCTACAAGGTTAATTTCGTTCAAAATTTCACCGACATTGACGATAAGCTCATAAACAAGGCTAATGCAGAGGGTATCACCGTGCCCGAGGTTGCTGAGCGTTTTATCGGCGAATTTTGGACCGATGCTAAAGGACTTAATGTGCGTGAGGCTACCGTTCATCCCAGAGCCACCGAGAATATTGGGCAAATTCAAGATATTATTTCATCACTTATGGAAAACGGTTATGCCTATGAATCAAACGGTGATGTTTATTACAGGGCTAAGAAATTTAACGGCTATGGAAAGCTTTCACACCAACCTCTTGAGGATTTGGAGGCGGGGGCTAGCGACCGCCTTAATGTGGATACCGCTAAAGAGGACCAAATGGATTTCTGTCTTTGGAAGGGTGCTAAGGAGGGCGAGCCTTACTGGGAGTCTCCTTGGGGTAAGGGCAGACCGGGTTGGCATATTGAGTGCTCGGCTATGGCGGGCAGATATTTAGGCAAGACTATTGACATTCATTGCGGCGGTCTTGACCTTATTTTTCCACACCACGAAAATGAAATTGCCCAGAGTGAGGCGGCAAACGGATGCGAATTTGCCCGTTACTGGATGCACAACGGCTTTATTAATGTTGACAACCACAAGATGTCAAAGTCACTCAATAACTTCTTTACAGTCCGTGATGTTGCCGACAAATTTGGCTACGAGCCAATCCGTTATTTCCTTGTTTCCTCCCACTATCGCAGCCCCATTAACTACTCTGTGGATATAATAGAACAGGCAAAAAATGCCTTGGAACGTCTTTATACCTGCCGTGATAACATTGATTTTGCCCTTAAAAATGCCAATGAAGGCGGCGAAATCCCCTCGTTTATTGAGGAAAGAAAAGGGGAGTTTATCACCGCTATGGAGGATGACCTTAACACTGCCGATGCCTTGGCGGCTATTTTCACCCTTGTTCGTGATATTAATACTGCTATTGCAAACGGTGTCGGTAAGGAAACCCTCACTGCTTGTGCTGATATTTTTGACCAGCTGACGGGTGTTCTGGGTCTGGTTTATAACAGACAAAAGGCAGACCTTGACAGCGAGATTGAGGCTTTAATTGAGGAGCGTACCTTGGCACGCAAAAATAAAGACTTTAAGCGTGCAGACGAAATTCGTGACCAACTTAAGGCTGAGGGTATTGTTCTTGAGGATACCCCTCAAGGTGTAAAATGGAGCAGAATTTAAGGAAAGAGCCCTTGGGAAAGGGCTTTTTCGTCTATGTGACCGACCACCACACCTTTGGCACCGATGCGGTGCTTTTAAGTCACTTTGCCAGTGCCAGACAAAGTGATAAAATGGTGGATTTGGGGACAGGTTGCGGAATTATCCCTCTTTTAATGCTAAGGGAGGGAAAGCCTAAAACGGTTACGGGTGTGGATATAAGCGACGAGGCAACTGTGATTGCCACTAAAACAGTTGCCGACCAGAATATAGAAAACTTTAAAATTATAAACTCTAATCTTACCGATTTAAAGGGCAAGGTGGAGTTTGGTTGTAATACATTAGTTACCTGCAACCCGCCTTACAAGGCGCCAAACGCGGGACTTAAAAACCCAGATAGTGTGCTGGAGGTTGCCCGTCACGAAACAAAATGCACACTGGAGGATATTGTGTCGGTAGGAAGCAGACTTTTGCAAACGGGCGGCAGACTTTGTATGTGCCACCGCCCTGAGCGGCTGGCTGAATTAATGGCTTTAATGAGTAAATACAAGGTAGAGCCGAAAAGACTTCGCTTGGTGGCTCAGCGTGAGGGAAAGGAGCCTTGGCTAGTGCTTTTGGAGGGCAAACGAAGCGCTAATACAGGTCTTAGAATTGAGCCAACCCTTTATATTGAAAAAGATGGTGAATTATCCAAGGAAATGATAGAGATTTACGGAGCGTATAAGGAGGCGTACTTATAATATGGGAAAGCTTTATGTTGTGGGTACGCCTATTGGTAATTTGGGCGATATAAGTCCTAGGGCCTTGGAAACTTTGGAAAGCGTTGATTTTATCGCCGCCGAGGATACAAGGGTCACCCTTAAATTACTTAACCGCTTTGAGATTAAAAAGGAAATGATTTCCTAC
This sequence comes from Clostridia bacterium, assembly GCA_017434895.1. Classification (GTDB taxonomy): domain Bacteria; phylum Bacillota; class Clostridia; order Oscillospirales; family Acutalibacteraceae; genus UBA737. Next base: position 73,890 of record JAFSGB010000028.1, on the reverse strand, counting down.
TACGAGCATAACAAGGGTTTAAAGGGTGACATTATAATTGACCGCATTTTAAAGGGAGAAACCTGTGCCTTAGTCAGTGATGCCGGTATGCCCGCTATTTCCGACCCGGGGGAGGACTTAGTAAGGGTAGCACATGAAATGGGTGTTCAGGTTGAGTCTGTGCCCGGTCCTACTGCAGTGGCAACCGCACTTAGTATTTCGGGCTTTTCTACAGGCCGTTTTTGCTTTGAGGGATTTTTGTCGGTTAATAAGCTAAGCCGAAAAGAGCATCTTGAGGAAATTAAAAATGAAAAGCGTACAATGGTCTTTTACGAGGCACCCCATAAATTGCTTTCAACCCTTAAGGATATGCTGAATATATTAGGAAACAGAGAAATTGCTCTTGTAAAGGAGCTTACCAAAATTCACGAGGATGTGTTTATCACCACTTTCGAGGATGCCATAAAGCATTATGAAGCAGAGCCGCCAAAGGGTGAGTTTGTGCTAATAATTAAGGGTGCTACCGAGGAAAAGGCAGAGTACACCTTAGCCGATGCCGTAAGAATTGCCAAAGGACTAATGGAAAAAGGGGAAAGTGCCTCCGTTTCTGCTAAGGAAGCGGCAAAAATCACGGGAATAAAAAAAGGCGATGTTTACAAGGAGATTTTAAATTGAGTATATGTGATAATTGCGTGAATTACACCTTTGATGAGGAACTGGATGAATATTTCTGCGACGCTCCCATTGACGAGGACGAAATGAGCCGATTTTTAAGAGGCGACAATAAAACCTGCCCTTATTTCAGATTAGATGACGAGTACTCGGTTGTAAGAAAACAAAATTGAGGTGAAAAAATGACTGCAGTAAAATTTTACTTGATTTTGAGCGCGATTTTAACCCTTTTAAGTAATCAGTTTTTTCCTCTTTTTAGGGAAAGCTATTCCTTTTGGGCAGTGCCGCTTGTGTTTTTAGGGCTTTGGTTGGTACTTATAATTTTACATATACTGCTTTTTGTTTTACTTATTCTTTTTACAAGCATAAAGAAAAAGCATTCCCTTTTTGCCGAATGTGTTTTCAGGGTAATGCTAAGATACACACTTCCCACCGTTGTGTGGCTTGCAAGGGTTAAAATTAATGCAAAGGGTCTTGAAAAGCTGACCGACATTAAAAAAATACTCTTTGTTTCAAATCATCAATTCGATTATGACCCTATTATAATTATGTCTGCTTTCCCCGACAGTGTAATTAGCTTTATCGGCAAAAAGGATATCATAGAAGAAATGCCCTTCGTTGCTAAGGCAATGAGTCTGCTTTCCGGTTTTTTTATTGACCGCGAAAATGACCGCGAGGCGGCAAAAACCATAGTTTCTGCTATTAAATGTCTTAAAGAAAGTGATCGTTCCATCGGTCTTTTTCCCGAGGGATATTGCAGTAAAACGGGAAAAATACAGCCAATTCGCAATGGCTCTTTAAAAATTGCGACTAAAACCAAGGTGCCCATTGCAGTTTGCGTGCTTAACAACACAAGGGCAATACCTAAGAATATGTTTAGACGAAAAACCGTTATACCCTTTAAGCTTGTGGATGTAATAATGCCTGAAACCTACGAAAATATGACTACCGCAGAGCTGGGCAATGTTATACACGAAAAAATGGAAACTGCACTTAAGGAAATGAAAAATGGCAAGCATTAGTTTTACAAAAAAAATTGCAGTAAAAAAAGAATACGACATTATTGTTTGCGGCGGCGGTGTTGCAGGTGTTGCGGCAGCTATTACCGCTCGTACGCTCGGGGCAAGTGTTCTGTTGATTGAAAAATCAAATATACTTGGAGGTTTAGGAACGCTTGGTCTTATAAATTTGTTTGTTCCAATGTGTAACGGACGCGGCAAGCAAATAATTTTCGGTCTTTGCGAAAAGTGGGCAAGGCTCAGCGCAAGCTTAGGCTATGATACTATCCCCAAGGAATGGAAAAACGGCGAGCCAAGTGAACCTACGAATGTTAGGTATGTTCAGCGTTATTCACCCCACATTTTTGCCCTCCAGCTAATGGACGAGGTGACAAAGGCGGGGGTGGATTTACTTTACGACTGCCTTGTTTGTGACCCTGTTATGGAGGGAAAAATTTGCAAGGGTGTTATTACCGAAAGCAAGTCAGGAACTGAATACTACTCTGCGAAAATGGTGATTGACACTACGGGCGACTGTGATGTTTTGCGGCGTGGCGGTGTGCCTACTGTGAGCGGCGAAAACTTCTATACATATATAGGCAAAAAAATTACCCTCGAAAGCTGCCGACTGGCGGCAGAAAAGGGTGACATAAAATTTGCTTTCAGTGATATTTGTGGTGGAAATATTAACCTTTGGGGAGATAATCAACCCTCTGATAAGCCCAAATGGTCGGGTCTTACAGTGGATGAAGTAACCGACTATCTAATCACCAACCAAAAGGCGATACTTTCGTCTCTTAAGAGTGAGGACAGAGAAACCCACGAAATTACACACCTACCAATGATGCCTCAGCTTAGAACTACATGCCACATAAAAGGGGATTACTCTTTAAAGGTGGAGGACGCTTATCAGCATTTTGAGGACTCGGTTTGTGCCATAAACGATTTTGAACACCGCGACCATTTGTGGGAGGTGCCTCTTAGGACTTTAACCCGAAAGGATTATCCTAATATGCTTACTGCCGGCAGAAGTGCTGACGGCACCGGCTACGGCTGGGATTTACTTCGTGTTATTCCCGTTGCAATTTTGACGGGCCAAGCCGCTGCCCACGCGGCAGTTCTTGCCATAAATTCAGGCATGGGTGTAGCCGAGGTTGATATTAAAGCCTTGCAAGAAAATCTAACAAAGGATAATGTTATGATACATTTTCCCGACGAGTTGGTCCCTGAGGATAAAACGATTATCCTACATGGAAAAAATGCCGCCGAAATTGATGGCGGGCATTGGTAGAAATTTAAACGGTGTACCCTTCATTGGGCACACCGTTTAAATATTAATAGAACAAATAATGCCGAATTAGCCCGCAAGGGCGGTATAATTCAAAAACCACTTCCGAAGGAGTGGTTTTTTTTGGAGCGGGTGATGGGAATCGAACCCACACGACCAGCTTGGAAGGCTGGGATTCTAGCCATTGAACTACACCCGCAAATATTGAACAAGAACTATTATAACATAATTTAAAAATTAGTCAAGTGTTAAAATTAAAAATCCCCAAACTTTTTGTTTGGGGATAAGATTAATTTTTAAGACTCTGCAAGGGCGCGGGGATCCTACCGGCACGGTCGATAAACTTTTTGGGAGACTTATTAAGGTTTACTTTCATTATAGGCCCACTCCCTAACAGTCCGCCAAATTCCAAATCCTCGCCAACGCTTTTGCCAATTGCGGGGATTACTCTGACTGCGGTGGTTTTTGTGTTAACCATTCCGATAGCCGCCTCGTCGGCAATTATTGCCGAAATAACCTCTGCGGGGGTCTCACCCGGAATTGCAATCATATCCAGTCCCACCGAGCAAACGGCGGTCATAGCTTCAAGCTTTGATAATTCCAAGTCACCCGACTTTGCAGCGGCTATCATACCCGCATCCTCGGAAACGGGGATAAATGCACCCGAAAGTCCTCCGACAGAGGAGGATGCCATAACTCCGCCCTTTTTAACCGCATCGTTAAGCATAGCCAAAGCGGCGGTGGTACCGTGGGTGCCACAGGTTTCAAGACCCATTTCCTCCAGTATATGAGCCACCGAGTCACCAACTGCGGGTGTTGGGGCCAAGGACAAATCTACAATACCAAAGGGTACACCCAGTCGGCGTGAAGCCTCGGTACCTACTAACTGACCCATACGGGTAATTTTAAAGGCAGTTCTTTTAATAATTTCTGCAAGCTGACCTAAGTCTCCGTCAGGACATTTTTTTAACGCCGCCTGTACCACACCGGGGCCTGAAACACCAACGTGAATCACACAGTCCGGCTCACCCACACCGTGGAAAGCGCCCGCCATAAAGGGGTTATCCTCCACCGCGTTGCAGAAAACAACTAACTTTGCGCAGCCAATACAGTCTCTGTCGGCGGTGATTTCGGCTGTTTCCCTTACAATTTGACCCATAAGCTTAACGGCATCCATATTAATACCCGACTTTGTTGAGCCGATGTTAACAGAGGAACAAATATTACTTGTGACCGACAGTGCTTCAGGGATAGAACGGATAAGCGCCTCGTCACCGGCGGAAAATCCTTTATGAACGAGTGCCGAATAACCGCCTATGAAGTTAACACCCGTAGCATCAGCCGCTCTTTGCAGTGCCTTAGCATACATAACGGGGTCACCGCCACTGGAAGCCACAAGCATTGCAATTGGTGTTACGGAAATTCGTTTATTAATAATCGGAATGCCGTATTCCCTTTCAATATCCTCGCCCACCTTAACCAGATTTCCGGCAAGACGGGTGATTTTATTATAAATCTTTTCACAAGCCTTTTCGGCGTCACTATCTGCGCAGTCTAGGAGGGAAATTCCCATTGTTACAGTACGAATGTCAAGATTTTCCTCGGAAATCATATTTATGGTTTCTATTATATCGGTAAGATTAATCATTTTTTACTCCTAAATTCTGTGCATTGAATTAAAAATATCCTCGTGCATAACACGAATATCAAGACAGGTTTCTTTGCCCAGCGCTTTCATTTTATCGGAAAATGTAGCAAAATCACAGTTAGACTCACTAATATCGGTAAGCATAACCATTACAAAAATATCATCAAGCACAGACTGGGTAATGTCCTTAATATTCACATTACACTCGTTACAAATGGCACTAACCTTGGAAATAATTCCAACAGCGTCCTTTCCCATTACAGATACAACAGTTCTCATAAAAATTCTCCTTAAATTCTATGTAGGTTGCAGTATTTACAATATATACCCTACAAAATATATTATATTATCTTTCCGCCGCCTATAACTATATCGCCGTCATAAAACACTGCGGCTTGTCCACTACTGGGCGCCCTTTGGGGCTCGTCAAAAACAATTTTCACATTTCCGTTTTCAAGTGGGTGGATGGTGGCGGGCTGTTCTAAATGGCGGTAGCGAAGCTTTGCTTTAACCCTCATTTCACCCCTTAATTCGTCAAAGGGAATAAAATTCAGGTCACGCACTAAAATCTCTTTTTTAAACAAATGCTCCTCGTCGCCTAAAACAACGGTGTTGGTTTTAGCATCCTTGCTTAATACATATTGGTATTTCCCAAGGGCAATTCCAAGCCCACGTCGCTGACCTATTGTGTAATGAATAATACCCTTGTTTTCACCTAAAACCTTGCCGTTTATATCGGTATATGTTCCTTTTTTGGAAACAAAGCCGTCGGTCTTTTCAATAAAAGCGGCATAATTCCCGGCGGGCACAAAACAAATGTCTTGGGAATCGGGTCGGTTGGCATTTACAAGTCCGGCCGCCTCAGCTTTTGCCCTGATTTCTGCCTTAGTCAAGTCACCTAAGGGCAACACCAAATGGGATAACTGGTGTTGGGTTAAGGAATAAAGCACATAGGACTGGTCTTTACAAGCATCCTCAGCCTTTTTAAGTATAAACCGCTCCCCCGGCCTTTCAACTCTGGCATAGTGTCCGGTGGCAATTTTTTGGAAGCCCTTTTCAAGTGCTATATCCAGCATCTTGCCGAATTTAATGTACCTATTACATTCAAGGCAAGGGTTGGGGGTAAGCCCAGATTTGTACTGACTGATAAAATCGTCAATAACCTTTTCTCTGAAATCCTTTTTAAGGTCAAGGGTCAAATGCTCAATTTCGAGACTTTTGCAAACCGCCTTGGCATCACGCAAATCCTGTTCCTTATGGAATTCGCAAAGCTTTAGGGTAAGACCCGTAACCTCGTATCCCTTTTCCTTTAAAATGAGGGCTGCTGCAGAGGAGTCCACCCCGCCGCTCATTCCAACTAAAACCTTTTCCATTATATCTTGAACTTCTCAAAAATAGGGAGACTTGAAAGGCCGTTAAGCACTGAGGAAATAAGAATTAACACAATACAAACGGGAGCCACATATTTAATAATTATTACAAACATCTTTTTAGCAGTAAATTTTCCGCTAAGCTCAATTTCCTCAATAACGGTTTTGGGTTTTAAATAGTAACCTACAAAAATACAGGTAACAAGAGCGGTTAAGGGCATAAGCACACTATTGCTTGCAAAATCAAACATATCAAGAATTGACATACCCGCAACCGAAATAAAACTCCAAGCGCTAAAGCCTAAGGAGGAGGGAATACCCATTAAGAGACAGAAAAGGAAAACAATTAAACAAATCTTTTTTCTATTCCAGTTGGTCTTATCCGCAATAATTGAAACCACCGTTTCCATAAGAGAAATGGATGAAGTAAATGCCGCAAATAAAACAAGTAGGAAAAATACCGTACCAATAATTCCGCCGCCTGTCATAGAAGCAAAAACCTTTGGCAAGGTTTGGAACATAAGACCGGGTCCAGCATTAACGTCAGTATTGCCGGACACTGAAAACACAGGAAGAATAACCATTATTCCGGCTAAAAATGCAATTCCGGTGTCGAAAATGCTAATTTGTCGAACGCTTTTTTCAATGCTTATTTCCTTTTTCATATAGGAGCCGTAGGTTATCATAATACCCATAGCCAGTGACATAGAATAGAAAAGCTGTCCCATAGCTGCCAACACAGTCATAACCGAGAAATCCTTGAAATTAGGGATTAGATAATATTTAACACCCTCCATAGCATTGGGCATAAATACGCTGTATGTTGCGACAAAAAGGGTTAGCACAACGAGTACGGGCATCATAACCTTGCTCACACTTTCAACACCCTTTTGTACCCCTAACATAACTGTAAGGGCGGTTAGTCCGAAAAATAGAAAAAACCAACCAATAGGCTCCCATGTTTTACCGATAAACTCGCCAAAATACGCGTCGTTTGAAGCATTACCGATTCCGCCGGTTATGAAAACAGCAAAGTATTTCATAACCCAACCGCCAATAACTGAATAGTAGGGTAAAATTATTGCGGGGATAACGGCGCAAAGCCAGCCGACAAAGGAAAAACGCTTGTCAAGGGACTTGAAAGCAGTAATTGCGCTTTGTCCTGTTTTTCGTCCAATGGCAATTTCGGCGCACATTAGTGAAAAACCAAAGGTAATCGCCAATATTATGTAAACCAGTAAAAAAATTCCTCCGCCGTATTTTGCGGCAAGGTAAGGAAATCTCCAAATATTACCCAGTCCCACCGCAGAGCCGGCAGCAGCCAATACAAATCCGATTTTACCGGTAAAACTACTTCTTTTTTCGCTCATACTCTCTCTCCTGAAACATTTTATTCTAAGATATTATATCAACATTTTATCTAAAGGTCAATTATTAATCACTACTTTTATATGTCAAAAATAATAAAAACTGCTTTTTAGAAAAATTTTTTATTGACTCATAAAAAAAATAGTAGTATTCTTATAGGGTAATGTTTTTTAACGGAGGTAAATATTTATGTTTAAATCAGCTTACTTAAACAAGGTTTACAATGACGCGGCTGCAAGAAATGCCGGAGAAAATGAATTTTTGCAGGCAGTTAAAGAGGTTTTGGAATCTCTTGAGCCGGTTATTGAAGCTAACCCCAAATACGAAGCAAACGGAATACTCGAAAGAATGGTTGAACCCGAAAGAATGATTTCTTTCCGCGTTTCTTGGGTTGATGACCAAGGCAAGGTACAGGTTAACCGCGGTTACAGAGTTCAGTTCAACTCCGCAATCGGTCCTTATAAGGGAGGTCTTCGCTTCCATCCTTCCGTTAACGCTTCTATTATGAAGTTCCTCGGCTTCGAGCAAACCTTTAAAAACAGCCTTACAAGTCTTCCAATGGGCGGCGGTAAGGGCGGCTCCGACTTTGACCCCAGAGGCAGAAGTGACGGCGAAATTATGCGTTTCTGCCAGAGCTTTATGACCGAGCTTTCCAAGCACATCGGTGCTGATACCGACGTTCCCGCAGGCGACATCGGCGTTGGCGCTCGTGAGGTCGGCTACCTTTACGGTCAGTATAAGAGACTTCGTAACGAGTTTACCGGCGTTCTTACCGGTAAAGGTCTTTCCTTTGGCGGTTCTTTAATTCGTCCTGAAGCTACCGGCTATGGCGCAGTTTACTACACTGTTGAAATGCTTAAGCACTTCGGCGAGGATGTTAAGGGCAAAACCTTTGCAGTTTCCGGCTTCGGCAATGTTGCTTGGGGTACTGTTAAAAAGGTTACAGAGCTTGGTGGTAAGGTTGTTACAATTTCCGGTCCTGACGGTTATATTTACGACGAGGACGGCATTAATACCGAGGAAAAAATTAATTATCTACTTGAAATGCGTGCTTCCGGTCACGACAAGGTTAAAGATTATGCTGATAAGTTCGGTGTTCCCTATTTTGAGGGTCAGCGTCCTTGGGGCGTAAAGGTTGACATTGTTATGCCTTGCGCTACTCAAAACGAGGTTGGAATTGAGGATGCTAAAAACATAATCGCCAACGGCGTTAAGTACTATGTTGAGGTTGCTAATATGCCCACCACCGAGGAGGCTATGGCTTACCTTAAGGAGAACGGAATTATTATTGCCCCCTCTAAAGCAGTTAATGCCGGCGGCGTTGCAGTTTCAGGCCTCGAAATGAGCCAGAACTCAATGAGATATAGCTGGACTGCAGAAGAGGTTGACGCTAAGCTTTACCAGATTATGGCTAACATTGTTAAGAATTCCTACGATGCCGCTAAGAAGTACGGTATGGAGGGTGACCTTGTTGCGGGTGCTAACATAGCAGGCTTCGAAAAGGTTGCCGAAGCAATGATTGCTCAAGGCGTTGCCTATTGATTCATAATACATAATACGTAATTTTATTGTGCTTTGGACACAGAATTGATAAAGACTGCACTTAGCAGTCTTTATTATTTTAACCATCCCGATAATTACGCATTAAGGATTTCACATTAAGGATTAAAAAATGCTTGCATTTTATGCCTGCTTGTGATATACTATATCGGCTAGTGGAAAATTAGCAAATAAAAACACACATTTTGTTCATTAACAGCTTTCGCTGTCGCCCAATACTGTCGGGTGTTTTCGAACGAGCAAAATGGAGGGAAATTCTTAGGAGGAAAAAGAAATGGCAGTAGTATCAATGAAACAGCTACTTGAAGCCGGTGTTCATTTCGGACATCAAACAAGACGCTGGAACCCCAAGATGGCAGAGTACATCTTCACAGAAAGAAACGGTATTTACATCATCGACCTTCAGAAGACCGTTAAGAAGCTTAACGAAGCTTATCTTTTCGTTCGCGACATCGCAGCTGAGGGTGGCGATATTCTTTTCGTAGGTACCAAGAAGCAGGCTCAGGACTCTATTAAAGAGGAAGCAGATCATTGCGGTATGCCCTATGTTAACGCGCGTTGGCTTGGCGGTATGCTCACAAACTTCACAACAATTAAAACCAGAATTGCACGTTTAAATCAGCTCCGCGCTATGCGTGACGACGGCACTTTTGAGCTTCTCCCCAAGAAGGAAGTTGTTAAGCTTAATCTTGAAATTGAAAAACTCGAAAAGTTCCTTGGCGGTATTGAGGGAATGAAAAAAGCACCCGCTGCTATGTTCATTGTTGACCCACGTAAGGAAAGAATTGCCGTTGCAGAAGCTAAGAAATTAGGTATTCCGATTATTGCTATCGTTGATACCAACTGTGACCCTGACGAAATCGATGCCGTTATCCCCGGTAACGATGATGCTATCCGCGCCGTAAAGCTTATCGCTGAGACTATGGCTGCTGCCGTAATCGAAGGCAGACAGGGCACCGAGATGGGCACTGCCGCTGTTGAAGAGGCTGAAGAAGTAACTGAAGAGGTTGCTGAATAATATTTTACGGAGGAAACTATAATGGCTTTTACTGCTAAAGATGTTCAGGCTTTAAGAGAAAAAACAGGTTGCGGTATGATGGACTGCAAAAAGGCTCTTGTTGAGACTAACGGCGATATGGACGCCGCTGCTGACTACCTTCGTGAAAAGGGACTTGCTTCTCAAGCCAAGAAAGCAAGCCGTATTGCTGCTGAGGGTACAGTTTGCGCTTATACTAAAGATGGTGTAGGCGTTGTGGTTGAGCTTAACAGTGAGACCGACTTTGTTGCTAACGGTGACGGCTTTAAGGCATTAGCACAAGAGGTTGCTGAGATTATTGCTGAGCAAAACCCCGCTGATGTTGATGCTCTACTCGCTTGCGAAAAGGACGGTATGACCGTTGAGGCTAAGGTTCAAGAGTTGTTCCTTGCTATTCGTGAGAATATTAAAATCCGTCGTTTTGCCCGCGTTGAGGGTAGGGTTGTTTCTTATGTTCACGCCGGCGGTAAAATCGGTGTTATGGTGAACTTTGATACCGAACTTGACGCTGACAATGCCGACCTTATTGCAATGGGTAAAAATGTTGCAATGCAGGTTGCCGCTATGAATCCCTCTTACCTTGATGAGGCTTCTGTTCCTGCTGATGTTATTGAGAAAGAAAAGGCTATTCTTATCGCTCAGATGAAGGAAGACCCCAAAATGGCTAATAAGCCCGAGGCTGTTCTCGGTAAGATTGTTGAGGGTAAAATCAGTAAATACTACAAGGAAAATTGCCTAGTTGAGCAACAGTATGTTATCGACGGCGACTTAACTGTTGGCAAGTATATTGCTAACACCGCTAAGGAACTTGGCGCTGACATTAAGCTTGCATCCTTTGTTCGTTTCGAAAAGGGCGAGGGACTTGAAAAGCGAGTTGACGATTTTGCTGCTGAAGTTGCTGCAATGGCAAAATAATTAAAGCTATACTTTTAACTCCACCGAGCTTTCGGTGGAGTTTTTTGTTAAATAAATAACATAGTAGACAAATTGGTATTATATGTGATATAATACAGTCGAGGTATTATTTCTCTTATGAAAAATAAAAAAATTAAAATTGGGGGAGACTTTATGCGTAAATTTAAGGTTTTATCACTAATTTTAGCAGTGGCGTTAATTTTATCTGTAATACCGGTATTCACAGCCTCGGCAGAAGAATCGGTTATTAATGATGAAAGCGATTTGATTGCTGCTGCGCAAAACGGCGGTGTTTACACCATAAGCAACCATATTCCGATTTTTCAGACAATTGAGGTTAAAAAGGATTTGACCCTCAACTTCAAAACGGATGCAGAGAACGGTGTTTATCAAGCTGAGTTGCAGTTTTTACAATATAATCCCACAGAACCGAAATTTAATGTAGGCTTTTTAATTTCAGGTGCAACGCTCACATTAAACGGCGAGGTTGCAGGTATGTCTAATACTGGCATCAGTTATAGCTATAATGCCTTTTCCGGTGAAACCGGTGTGGGCAGTTTGTTTAAGCTTGTTGGTGTTTCCTATAAAGACACAAAGCTTGTTATAAATGACGGTCAGTTTAATTCCGGCGGTGGCGATGGGGCATGGAACCTTTTTGAGGCAGAGACACCAAGCGGCGCTAAAAAGCCGCAAATTGTTGCCAACTCCAGACTTTCCAGCGGAAAGCCAGAAAACTTCCTAAAGGGCGATTGCGATTTTACAATTACCGGAGGAACCACTACTGCAGACCCCTCTGCCTATGTGTCCGAAAACTACTATGTAATTGATTATACAGAGTATATGGGTCAATACGAAATAGTGGAGCTTTCTGCGGAGTATAGTGACGAATTTAAAAATAATTTAGACGCTAATGGCGATTTTATAATTAAGCGTTATCATCCGTCGCTTGATACCGACCCCGATGCTTTGTTTATGGATTTGGACGCTATGTACTACGAGGAAGGTCCCGATTTCTATAATTATTACGGCTTTATTGACTATAATGTAGAAGATGATACCGCTTTGGTTTGCTACCAAAAAATTGACTATATGATCGGTGATATCACATCTGAATATCACCTTGAAAAGCTTAACTTTGTTTACGACCCCGAGGTTAAGAAGGACGCCGACAAAATGATTGCCGCATTACCTAAGGGCGACAATCCGGATGAGGGTGAGTTCCACTGGTACAAGGCCTCCGATTTAGAGCTTGTCAACTACTGGCTAAGCGGCGGAACCGATGCTACACAGTTTGTAAACTTCTCGGGTGAGTTTAAAAAGGCGTTCAACTACAAAAACTATACCTTTAAATTAGATTCTCGTATGGGCGGAGGTGCTCCCTTTGATACCTCTGTTGGCGGTATAGGTATGTTTATGCAGAACGGTACGGTTTACGGCTCGGGTCAAATGGGTGTAGAGGCTAAACATATTCTTTATGTACCAAGCAATACTGCAAATACTACTGCCGCTAAAAAGGAAGCAGTACAAAAGAAGCTTGATGATTTTATAGGCGAGGGCAAGGTTACAGTAAAGGAAACCACCGTTTGGGAGTCTATAATGTATATGTTCTGGCTTTGGGATAAGGATTGGATTTTAGAGGAAATTCCCACTGCCACCTTTGAAAAGTTTTATAACGGTGAGCTTGAGGGTATGTATCCCGCATACTACGAGCCGGGAACACCCGAGTACGATGAAGCTATTCAAGCCGATTCCGGTCTTGAGGGCGTAACCGGTGATACTCCGTGCTTTGTAGTAGAAATAAACGGTATTAATCGTTACTTTATGGTAGAGTGCAACAGTGAAAAGATTGTTGAAGCCACACCATATCAAAGCGTTGACATTAAAACCAATGTAACCGTTTCCACCGATTCCGCTTCGGTTCCATTTGATACCGAGGTTAAAATTGAAAAGCTTACAAGCGGTGACGAGTATGACCGTATAATCAAGGCTTTGGGTGTTAAGGAAAACGCCACATACGAAATTACGCTTTACTCTGAGGCTGCCGGAGAATACATTACTAAGATAGACGACGGTAAGTTTGAGGTAAAGCTTCCTATTCCGAAGGAACTTGAGGGTAAGGAATTGGCTGTTTACTATGTGGATGGGGATAATAAGATTACAAAGCACGACGTTAATATAAAGGACGACTTTGCAATTTTCTACACCAACCACTTCAGTAGCTATGTTTTAAGTCAAATTCGTGCTGATGATAAGGATGAAAATCCGTCAGGAAGTGATAATAGCGTAGAAATGCCGGCAGACACCGATAATGGCAAAAGCCCCTTAACCGGCGACAATTCTATTGTGGCATTCATTATAGCCGCCGCTTTTGTAATGGGTGTTGTAAGTGTCAAAAAGATAAAAGCATAAATTAAAACAAAATTAAAGGAGCCTTTTAAAAGGCTCCTTTTTTCTGTTTATATAAATTCTATTTTAACAAAACAGTTCCTTTCAATTTGTATAAATTGAAAAATTCACACATATAATTGCAATAGGTGATTTATATGACAATTAAGAAAAAACCTCTTATTATTGCCCTTTTAATACCTCTTTTGGTTGGGGGTCTGTCCGCTTTGTTTACTGGCAGAATGGATACCTTTAAAACCTTAGATAAGCCGCCATTGTCACCGCCTTCTTGGGTTTTTCCTGTGGCTTGGACACTCCTCTATCTTTTAATGGGATTTGCAAGCTATTTGGTTTATACCGATTCGGCTCCCGCTTACAAGAAAAACAATGCACTGCTTATTTACGGGATTCAATTGTTTTTTAATTTCTTTTGGTCGATTATTTTCTTTTCGTGGGAGCTTTACACCGTAGCCTTTGTGTGGCTGATGATTATGTGGGTGCTTATAATCATAACAACGGTAAAATTTTGGAAAATTAATAAAGCTGCAGGCTATTTAATGATACCCTATTTATTATGGGTTACCTTTGCGGCTTATCTTAATTTAGGTATTGTAATATTAAACTGATCACATTGAAAATCCCCTCTAAATGAGGGGATTTCGGTTTTTAAAAATTTCTATATTTCGAGCTTTGTTTCTCTGGCATAAAAGAAAATATACTGCTGAACAATACCTGCATAGGGAAGGGCTACTTTGGGAAGTTCACCGTCAAAAAGCACCTGTAACGCTCTTTTAATCCAGACATCCCGAGGTAATGCCTCAATGTGTCGGTGGGAAAAAGGCAACGCACAGTCGGCAACCTTTGGACCTACGCCTTTAATCTTCAAAAGTTCCTTTTGAGCCTCCTCATAGGGCATATCCTTTAAAGCTTCAAGCTTTATTTCACCGCCTGCTACCTTTCTTGCGGCATCAATTATGTATTTAGCCCTAAAGCCTGCTCTTAAGGGTGCTAAATCCTCAACCTCTAATTTTGCCAAACGTTCGGCGGTGGGAAAGGTGTAGCCACCCTCGATTTTTTCGCCATAGTTTTCGCAAAGACGGGAAATAATACCCTTAATTCGCTTAATGTTGTTGTTCTGGGAAATTATAAAGGAGCAAAGGGTTTCCCAAGGAGGCTGATTTAAAACTCGGATACCGCTACCGTAATTCGAGGCGGTTTTGAGCACCTCGTTTTCGCTGATTTTTTCAATTATTTCACTGTAATCGCGGTTTAAATCAAAATAATCGCGCCAAATTTCCTCGAAATCCTCTTTTGTAACATTATACAAAATAATTTGTCCGTCAGGCGTTTTTTCCAGTTCAATGTACCTATCGCAGGCAACACCGCCCCATTTAGTGTCACTTAAAGCCTCAAATCTGAAGGCTTGACCGCAGTCGAGGGTCTGTGCCAGAGAAAAGGGATCGGAAAGTGTTAAATATGTATTATTGTTTCTAAAATCGGCAGTAAACATTTTTTCACCTCGTATTGTCATTATACAATTTTTGTGTTATAATGACAACAGAAAAATTTTGGAGTGTGTGCTATGCGTGACGATATCTGTACCATACCTGTCAGCGAAATATTCGAGGAAACCGACGGCTGTCCTATCTGCAGAATGTATGAAAGGGCAGAAAAAAGGATTGTAGAGTATATTTTAGGCGATGCTATGATGGAGCCGGATGTTAGAATTGAAACCAACAAGGTGGGATTTTGCGAACGGCATTACGATAAAATGCTTGCTACTCGCGGCAGACTTCAGCTAAGCCTTATGCTTCAAACCCACGTTGATGAAATTAACCGCAAAATTTTTGATAAAAAACTTATTTCTGCGGGTAAAAAGGGCGAAAAGGCGGCAAAAATCAGTGAAACCTGCTTTATCTGCGACAAGATTGAGTTTGGTCTTTCGAGAATGATTGAAACTATCTACCGCACCTACGAGGAGCAGAGGGATTTCCGCGATATGTTCAACGCTCAGCCCCAGTTTTGTTTACCACATTTTGAGCGGCTTGTGGCTTCCTTTGATAAGCGTAAAATGAGACGCTATGGCGGAGAATTTATGGATAATCTTACCCGTATTACGGGGAATTACTCTAAGACCCTTTATGATAACATAACCGAATACTGCAAGGTTTATGACTACCGCTCTGCAGGGGAGAAAAAGGCAACTCCCGAGGAGCTGAATTCTGTGGAAAATGCCGTTGCTTTCCTCACTGGCAGACGCCCCGAGGAATAAAATTTAGTTTACATAACACCAAAAAATAATGTTTTGGTGGATAAAAAAACACGAAAAACTGTGAGTTAATCAACATTTCCACCGAGTTATCCACATTTTTATGTTAACTTGTATAAGCATTCCTTTTTATGGTAAAACTAACCTTAAAGGAGTTGTTTTAATGGTTAAGGGTGTTAATAAAAGGGTTATAGAGGTTAATAATACAGGCAATAAATTTTTCGAAAAGATTGTTTTTTATGTTACCCCCGAGTATGGCGATTTGACTGCCGAGCAGATATATGATGCTGCGGAGTATTTGTCCTTGGGGTTGGGGCAAACGGCCGCTTTAGGGGTGCCGACGCTCAGAAAAAACCGAAAAAAACAGAAAAACTGTTTAATTTTAACCGTTACTATCGGTATTTTAGCTTTAGTAGGATTGGGACTAAAATTAATATTGTAAATAATCTGTAAAAAAGCAAGGAAACGAATTTTGTTTTCTTGCTTTTTTGTGTAGCGTATAATATAATATAATTAATTATTTTTTAGGAGATTAAAATGAAAGAAATGTTTAAAGGTGCACTTAAGCTATTCGGAAAAGCATTAATTACAAATTTCTTCTGTTTTTTTATTGTAATTTCCATTACTTCACTAATGGTTACCGCTTTTTCAGAGGTTACGGGTTATTATGTTACTGCAACCAAGGGCAAAGATATAATAAACTATACACATTATATCAAAGATGGTGAGGATACAAGGGTAAAGCAATACGAGGCGCAGGGGTATACCGTAAACCAACAAAAGCTACGCGAGACATCCGTCGGGGGAGACATAGCCGCGGGTATAATTATACAAATATTTAACATAGGTATTTTGTCTTGCATGGTTTACCCTTATCTTTGGGAGAGAGGCTATAAGGAACGAAATTTAGTGCTGACGGGAAACAGCAAACCAAATCCGTTAAAGGGCTTAAAATTGGGACTTTTAGCAATTATTCCCGCTTTTCTTTTCCTAATTTTTGCGGCTGCAACGGATTTTCCAATAGTGATTTTCAAAATGCTCAATTCAGTGCAATATCCTGTAATCGAGCTTATTGCAGGTAGCACCATGAGCTTTTCAGCCCTTCATATTTGGCAGATTGTTTTAATTGCAATTTCATTGCTTTTACTGCCCTTTATGGCATTTTTAGGATACTATTTAGGTTATAAGGATTTCTCAATTTGGGAAAGAATCATTTACAGAAAAGGGAAATAGAGGATATAAAAAATGGCATTATTCGGTTTAATTAATTTCACGAAAGAGGGCCCCGGAATTTCAAAAAACGCCCCTAAAAAGCGCACCTTTGTTGTGTTTTTTGAAACTTTTTTCAGAAATTTGTGGAAATTTGTCCCCATAAGCTTTGTTTATTCACTTATTTCCTTGCCCCAAATAACATCTGGCTTGGCAATAGCAGGTATAACAAATGTTGCAAGAAACACCGCAAGGGATAAGCATTCTTTCGGACTTAGTGATTTTTTTGATACTATAAAGAAAAACTGGCGCCAAGCATTGCCTGCGGGAATTATTAATATAATTGTTTATGCTCTCTTAACCTTTGATGTTTACTATTTTTACAAGGGTGAGGGTACTTCCTCAGCTATCGGTTTGGGTATTTGTTTAACACTGATGTTTGTTTTCACTGTTATGAATTACTTTATCTGGACTCTTATGATAACCTTTAAGTTTTCACTTAAACAGATTTACAAAAATAGCTTTAGATTTGTATTTATAAATCTTAAAAGCAATCTCATCTGCTTTTTAGCCCAAGCTTTGGTTTTAGCTGTTGCAGTAGGGCTTGTGTTACTGCTTATTAAGTATGCGATTCTTGTCATTTGTATTGAGTTTATGATACTTGTAACAATCCACCCAACATTCAAGTTTTTGCTTATTCAGTACTGCGTTTTCCCATCAATTAAGAAATTTATTATTGACCCTTATTATGAGGAGCACCCCGACGAGGATTTGGAGATGCGTCGCAACCTTGGTGTTTACACTCCCGAGCCGATAGTTTCCGAAGATGGAGAAAACGAGGACGGCGAAAACATATTTAATGACTAGTTTAAAGCTTCCTATCATATAATGTATTAAAAGCCCGAATTCTAAAAGGATTCGGGCTTTTTGTGAAAGGAGCGAAATGTATGTTTTCAAGAATCGGTGACCTTAGGAATAAGCAGGTTGTCTGCGTTAAAAATGGGTGTGTTTTAGGGTATCCAAGCGATGTAGAATTTAGCTGTCCTGATGGTAAGGCAGAATCCCTTATAATCCTTGGCAAACTCCGTTTTTTCGGAATTTTAGGCAGAGATGAGGACATTGTAATTCCTTGGAGCGAAATTGCGGTCATAGGTCAGGAAACAATACTTGTTAACACCGACCCTGCGCCCTTTGTTAATTTGGGTAAAAGAAATAGGTTTTTCACGCTTTAAAACTTGCTTTTGTATGTAAGATATTATATAATATAAAGTTAGAAAGGCGGTGTATTATGGATATTCAGCTAAATGACCGTTTGGTTATGAAAAAGAGCCACCCATGTGGGTGTAACACCTTTAAGGTGAAAAGAATCGGAATTGATTTTAAGCTTATTTGCGAAAAATGCTCTCACGAAATCATAATACCCCGTGTAAAAGCCGAAAAAAATGTAAGAAAAATTATTAAGACTGACGGAGAATAAGTATGTTTAATAAATTAGAAACGGTTGTAAACCGTTACGAGCAAGTTGGGATTGAGCTGACACGCCCCGATGTCGCAACCAACAATGAGCTTTTCAGAAAGCTAATGAAGGAGCATAGCGAGCTTACCCCCATCGTTGAAAAGTATAGGGAGTATACCGCCGCGTGTAAGGCGGAAAAGGAAGCTCTGGAAATTTTAAACGAGGCCGGCGGCGACAAGGAGCTAAAGGAGCTTGCAGAAGAGGAACTTAAAGAGGCAAAGGAAAATATTGCCGTCTTTTCTGATGAGCTTAAAATTTTACTTCTTCCCAAAGACCCTAACGACGAAAAGAATGTTATTGTGGAAATCCGAGGTGGTGCCGGCGGTGAGGAGGCAGCCCTCTTTGCGGGCAGTCTTTACAGAATGTATACCATGTATGCCGAGTCAAGACGCTGGAATATAGAGGTTGTAAACGAAAACGAAACCGAGCTTGGTGGCTACAAGGAAGTAAGCTTTATGATTGAGGGTGCGGGTGCCTATTCGCGACTTAAGTTTGAAAGCGGTGTTCACCGTGTTCAGCGTGTGCCGGATACCGAAACTCAAGGTAGAATTCACACATCAACCGTAACTGTTGCAGTGCTTCCCGAGGCTGAGGATGTGGAGCTTGAAATTAACCCCGCTGATCTTAAAATTGACACTTTTCGTTCCTCGGGCGCAGGAGGTCAGCACATTAATAAAACCTCCTCTGCTATTCGTGTAACCCATTTGCCTACAGGTACTGTGGTTGAATGTCAGGACGAGCGAAGTCAGTTTAAAAATAAGGATAAGGCGCTTAAAATTTTGCGTTCCCGTCTTTTGGATGTAGCTCAGCGCGAGCATGATGAGGCAATCGCCTCTGATCGTAAGGCGCAAGTAGGTACAGGCGACAGAAGTGAGAGAATCCGAACCTATAACTATCCTCAAGGCAGAGTGACCGACCACAGAATCGGTCTGACCCTTTACAAATTAGACCAAATTTTAAACGGTGACCTTGACGAGGTGGTTGATGGATTAATCACCCACTACCGCGCCGAGGCTTTGAAAGCCGAGCAGGAAAATTAAATGGAAACATTAAAGCTAAAAGCTGATAAAAAAGGTATAGAAATAGCCGCCGAAATACTAAAAAATGGCGGAGTTGTGGCAATCCCTACCGAAACGGTTTACGGACTTGCCGCAAATTGCTTTGATGAAGCGGCGGTTAAAAAGATTTTCGAAGCTAAAGGCAGGCCGCAGGATAACCCTCTTATAGTACACATTTCTGATATGGAAATGCTAGGTGTTGTTGCAAGGAAAGTGCCCGAGATTGCACTCCGGTGCGCCGAAAAATTTTGGCGCGGACCTTTTACAATGATACTGCCCAAAACCGACAAAGTCGGTGACTGTATTTCACCAAATTTAGATACTGTGGCAGTAAGAATGCCACAAAACCCAGTGGCACTGGAAATCATCCGCCAAAGCGGTGTGCCGTTAGCCGCTCCGTCGGCTAATACCTCCGGCAGTCCCAGTCCTACTAGCCCTTACCATGTTGAAGCAGATTTGGACGGAAAAATTGACGCTATTGTTTATTCGGACGAGTGCGCAGTGGGTGTGGAGTCCACTGTTGTTACCTTTTGCGAAAATCCACCAAGACTGCTTCGCCCGGGTGGAATTACCCCTGAACAGTTAAAGGAAATTATTCCCGATATTGTTATTGACAAGGCGGTTTTATCAGAGTCGGAAAAGGGTGAGCTGGTGGCATCCCCAGGAATGAAGTACAAGCATTACGCCCCTAAAACCGAAAGCTTTTTGGTAGAGGGTGACAGTGATGCTTTTGTAGGTCTTGTAAATTCCAAGGAAAACTGCGTTGCAATTTGCTTTAAGGAAGACACTCCTAAAATTACCATTCCTACACTTTGTTACGGTGATGGGGAGGACGAAAGCTCTCTTGCCCACAGTGTATTTAAAGCTCTAAGAGAGGTCGATGAAATGGGCGCTAAAGAGGTTTACATTCATGCGCCCTCAAAAAGGGGCATAGGCTTAGCGGTTTACAACCGACTGCTTAGAGCCTCGGGATTTAAGGTGATTACTTTATGAAAATTATAGGTCTTACAGGCCCTACGGGAGCGGGGAAAAGCAGTCTTACCGCCACCGCCAAAGGCTTTGGATTCAAGGTGATTGACTGTGATTTATTAGCCCGTAAGGCGGTAGAAAAGGATACTGAGGGCTTAAAGGCTTTAGTTTCGGCTTTTGGTGAGGATATTTTAAACCCGAATGGCGAGCTTGACCGCAAGGCACTGGGGGCAAAGGCATTTAAGAACAAGGAAAACACCGAGCTTTTAAATGAAACGCTACTGCCCTGTATTGTAAAGCTTGTTGAAAAGGAATGCGACGGGGATGTTTTGCTTGATGCCCCCACTTTAATTGAGAGCGGTTTAAACAAAAAATGCGATGCAGTTATAGGTATCTTAGCAGATAGGGAAATTAGGCTTAAGAGAATTACCAAAAGAGATAATATTACCGAGGATGACGCAATGCTTCGCATGAACGCCGGTAAGCCAGATGACTTTTACAAGGAAAACTGTGATTATATAATTTACAATAACGGCAATACCGCAGAATTGAAAAGTGAATTTGCGGAAAAACTAAAGGAAATAAAGGAGCGATAACAATGAGTGAAACTATTTCTGAAAAACTTAAAAAAGAGCTTTGCACCTCATCTAAAAACGGTCTTTTAAAGGTGGATGATAAAATTATTGCTGAAAGCAATAGCTTCGCCGAGGGCTACAAGACTTTTTTGGATAAGGCTAAAACCGAGCGTGAGGCGGTTGTCGCCGCCATAAAGCTTGCAGAAGAAAACGGCTTTTGCGAATTTGACCGTACTAAAAAATATATTGCGGGCGATAGGATTTATATTAATAACCGCGGTAAAAGTATTGCTCTTTGCGTAATCGGAAGTGAGCCGGTTGAAAAGGGAATCAATATCAGTGCTGCTCATATTGATTCTCCTCGTCTTGATTTAAAGCCTAACCCTCTTTATGAGGAAATCGAGCTTGCCCTCTTTAAAACCCACTACTACGGCGGAATTAAGAAATATCAGTGGACTGCAATACCATTGGCTTTACATGGCGTTTTCGCGCTAAAGGACGGCACTGTTAAAGAGGTTTGCATTGGAGAAGATGATAATGAGCCTAAGCTTGTTATTAATGACCTGCTTCCGCATCTCGCTCAGGAACAGTCCAAGCGCACCTTGAACGAGGGAATTAAGGGTGAGGAGCTTAATGTTTTAATTGGCTCCCACCCCTTTAAGGACGATAAGGGCAGTGAACTTGTAAAGCTTAACATTTTAAAGCTTTTAAACGAAAAATATGGCATTGTGGAGGATGATTTCCTCTCGGCCGAGCTTGAAATTGTACCCGCCTTTAAAGCGTGTGATATAGGTTTTGACCGTTCAATGGTAGGAGCCTACGGTCAAGACGACCGAGTTTGTGCTTATCCTGCGCTTACTGCAATTATTGATGTTAAAAATCCTAAGAAAACCGCTATTGCCATTCTTGCCGACAAGGAAGAGGTTGGCTCTATGGGTAATACCGGTCTTGAATCCGACTTTTTGCGTTATGTAATAGGCGACCTTGCTAAAATGCAGGGTGGTGACGGTACTGTTGCAATCAGGAACTCAAAGTGCCTTTCTGCCGATGTTAATGCAGGCCTTGACCCTACCTTTCAGGATGTTATGGAAAGAAGAAATGCAAGCCGTTTAAACTATGGCGTTGTGGTTACAAAGTACACAGGCGCCAGAGGAAAGGCAGGCACTTCCGATGCCAGCGCTGAATATATGGCAGAAATTCGTAGGTTGTTGGACGATAATAGTATAATTTGGCAAAGCGGTGAGCTTGGTAAGGTTGATCTTGGCGGCGGAGGTACGGTGGCGCAGTTTATTGCTAATATGGGTATTGATGTGGTTGATTTAGGTGTTCCCGTTCTTTCAATGCACGCCCCATTCGAAACCACTGCTAAGCTTGATATTTATATGTGCTACCGAGCAATGTACGAGTTTATGAAGTAATATGGAAATAAGAATTGGTAAATACCGCCATTTCAAGGGTAATGAGTATGAGGTCGTGGCAATCGCCCGACATTCTGAAACCCTTGAGGAAATGGTTGTGTATAAAGATTTGAAAAATGACGGAAAGGTTTGGGTAAGACCCAGCAGTATGTGGAACGAAACCGTAGAGCGTGACGGTAAGGTGTTTAAAAGATTCGAATATTTAGGGGAGTGAAAAAATGTCTCGTACAGTTGCCGCTATTGCTACTGCCTCTGGGCTTGGAGCCTTAGGTGTAATCAGAATTTCGGGCGATAAAGCTATAGAAATTGCGGACAAGGTATTTTTCCCTTTTTCGGGCAAGAAATTAGCAGAGCTTAAAGGCTACACTGCCGCCTACGGAGAGGTCAAGGATGGCGACACAGTGCTTGACGACGGCGTTGCCTTGGTTTTTAGGGCTCCCCATAGCTATACCGGTGAGGATACTGTAGAAATTTCACTTCACGGCGGTGCTATTATTTTGCGGGATACCTTACGGCTTATTTTCTCCTCAGGCGCCTTCTCTGCCGAAGGTGGGGAGTTTACCAAACGTGCCTTTCTAAACGGCAAAACCGACCTTACAAGGGCAGAAAGCATTATGGGTCTTATCTCTGCTGAAAGTGATGCTCAGCTAAGGCTTTCGCGCGCGGCGCATCTGGGTAAAACCGCCGAAAAACTCGATAAAATTATCCAAAGCCTTACAAAGGCAGATGCGGCGATTTCGGTTTTCTCTGATTATCCTGACGAGGATATTGAGGGTCTTGACCGCGAAAGCTTTTCTAAGATGCTTGAAAATGCCAAAAAAAGTCTCGAAATTATGCTTAGGGAATACGATGCAGGAAAAATACTTCGCGAGGGTGTGGACACCGCCATTGTAGGCAAGCCTAATGTGGGTAAATCCTCACTTATGAATATGCTAAGCGGTGCTGAGCGGTCAATCGTTACCGATATTGCGGGCACCACACGTGACGTTATCGAGGAAACCGTAAGGGTAGGGGATATAGTTCTTCGCCTTGCGGATACTGCGGGCATTCGGGATACGGGTGACACTATTGAAAGCATAGGTGTTAATTTGGCTCGCAAGAGGATTGATTCTGCCCAGCTTATTTTGGCGGTTTTTGATGCCTCTAATCCCTTAAGTGACGAGGATTTAAAGCTCTTAGCAAGTCTTAAGGGCAAAAATGTACTTATAATAATAAATAAAACCGACCTTGGCAGTCAGCTAGAGCGTGAAATTTTTAGGGACTTTAAGGTTGTGGAAATTTCCGCAAAGGAAAATAAGGGCACAAATGAGCTTTCGCAAAAAATTAATGAAATTTGCGGCACATTCGGGCTTTCGCCGGATAGCGCAGTGCTAATAAACGAGCGTCAGCGCGCTTGTGCGGCCCGCGCTTTGAAAGCAGTGAGGGAGGCTTATACCGCCATAATGATAGGACAAACCCTTGATGCAGTGGGAATTTGTCTTGATGATGCTCTGTCGGCTTTGTTTGAGCTTACAGGTAAGCGGGTGACCAATGAGGTTGCTGATGAAATTTTTAAAAGCTTTTGCGTAGGAAAATAATTAAAGCGAGAAGTTTAAAACTTCTCGCTTTTTAAATTACTCTAAAATATAGATTTCCATATTGCGAACGCCAAAGTTGGTGCAAGCGCTTTCGGTTGTCATAAACAGGTCAACTCCGGTGGGGTAGCGTTTGATAAATCCGCCGGTGTCAGCCGCAACGGCATAGCCGTAAATAATACTGCCGTCAGGAGATTTAATGTACATTTTGGTGCCGTAAGGAATAACCTTAGGGTTAACTGCAATGTAACCTGGCTGGGGAGCAACACCTGTGGAGCAGTTGTTACCAGTGTAGGAATAAGCAGTTGCTCTAACAGTAGTTTTAGACTTATACTTAATGGGGTTACCGTTAGCGTCAAGCTCGATTGTGAAAGGAACGGGTAGGGTGGATATGTCCTCTACATCTGCACTCGTTTTAATAGCATTAACCTTTGTGCCGACAGTCTTAACCTCGCTTACGGGATTTGTTAAAACCTTTGTTTCAGTGACGGTTTTTTCGGTAGACACTCCGTTTACAAGCTTTTCGGTGTAAAAAACCTCGCGGCTACCGTTAACTCCTTTTTGGGTAAGCTCGGTAATGCCCTTGTCCTTACTGTTGTTGTAAACGGTTTTAGTATCAAAGGCAATAGCCTCGGTATAGCTTCCGCTTACATACTGAACATTGACATAGTCAACATAAACGGTTTCGGTGATTACAGTGTCGAGCGAAGGCTCAACGTAATCGTCACTGTCGGGAGTAAAGCCTGCCATAAGTAATGCATCGGCTACGGTACCCTTTATAAAGTCAACTGTAACAGTATTGTCACCGCATGTAACATACACGGGGTAGGATACTTCTTTTATTTCTTTGGCGGTGGCAGATGCTCTGCCGTTAAGGGTCGTTGCTAATACATTAATATTTTGCCCTGTGAAAATTTCTATGGTGTGAATGGGACATCCAAGTAAAGTTGCCGCTGAAACGGTGAATGCCAAAACTAAGGCAATGCCACCAATTCGCACCCGTCTGCTGACTAAAAAGTCAAGCACACGACACTTTAAATTTCTTATCATCCAATAACTCCTTGATTAATGAGACTGTGATTTTTTAGGCGTCTCATTTGATTTTTTCTCAAGCGTGTGTCATTATATCCAATAAAATTTAGCATGTCAAGGCAAAAAAAAAGTGCAATTTTGTGCAAAATGCTCAAAATGTTCCGAAAATTAAAAGGTTACAAAGCTGTAACTTTTTGAAAATTGCAAGTTTACTGACATTTTTTGACAATTGACTTGTGAAGTCCTACAAAATCGCCACATTGTGGGGCGATGCAACCTGAAAACAAGCCCTAAAACCCCTAAAAGTGGTGGGAAAATAGCAAATTTTTAAAATTTATACTAAATGTTGTGTAAAAATTTTTTTAAAAACTATTCCCATTTTAACGCCCTATATATATAATATGTATATACTTGTAAAAATATCACAAATTTGTAGGCGTAATATTTAATTGACTAGAAAAACAAAATATGGTATTATTTAGAAGTATTAATTTATTATAAAGGAGTTCTAAAACAATGCAAGTTAAAAAGATTATTCCTAAACTGTTAATCGTTGCTTTCGTTGTAGGCTTTGGCGTACTTTGTGCTTTCACAGGCGATATTACAAATCCCGTTGGCACACTGTGGTCTCTTTTCCCGCCTGTAGTTGCAATCGGTTTGGCTCTTATCACAAAGGAGGTTTATTCCTCACTCTTTATGGGTGTTTTGGTAGGCGGCTTGTTAGCCACAAGCTTTAACCCACTTAAAACACTCGATTCCATTACTAACGACGGTTTTATTTCTGCCGTTTCAGGTAGTGCCGGTATATTTATATTCTTGGTGCTTTTGGGAGTTATTGTAGCACTCTTAAACAGAGCTGGCGGATCGCAGGCCTTTGGCATTTGGGCAAGCAAGCACGTTAAGAGCAAAATCGGCGCCGCTTTGGCCACATTCGCCTTTGGGGTACTTATTTTTATTGACGACTATTTCAACTGTTTAACAGTTGGCGCAGTAATGCGTCCCGTTTGCGATAAGGCAAAGATTTCCCGCGCGAAGCTGTCTTATTTGATTGATGCTACTGCTGCTCCTATTTGTATGATAGCTCCCATTTCCTCTTGGGCTGCTGCCGTTTCAAGCTATGCTCCCGAGGGTCAGGGTCTATCACTGTTTATCAGAGCTATTCCTTATAACTTCTATTCTCTTTTAACTTTTGTTTTCATTATTGCAATCGCTTTAATGAAATTTGATTACGGCCCTATGAAGCTTCACGAGGCTAATGCCGAAAAGGGTGATTTGTTTACCTTCGGCACAAGCGTTGTTGGTAATGATGAAGAAAAGCCCGCAACCGAAAAAGCAAGAGTTATTGACCTTGTTCTTCCGATTATTATACTTATTGCAGTCTGTGTTTACGCTCTTTATTATGTAGGCAAGGGCGGCAGCAATATGAACTTTATCGATGCTTTCTCCAACACCGATGCTACCGTCGGCCTTCCTTGGGGCGGTCTTGTAGCACTTGTTGTTACAGTGGTTTATTTTATTGCAAGACGCCTTGTTACCTTCAAGGAAGCTATGGCTTGCATTCCTAAGGGCTTTATTGCAATGGTTCCTGCAATTTTAATTCTTACCCTTGCTACAACTCTAAAGAATATGACTGGATTACTTAATTCTGCCGCTTTTGTAGAGGGCGCTTTGGCTAATGCCAGCGGTCTTAACAATTTCTTGCCCGCAATTATATTCCTTGTTGCTTGTGGTATTTCCTTTGCAACCGGCACATCTTGGGGCACTTTCGGTATCCTTATTCCTATTGTTTTGGCTATATTCCCTGTTGGAAGCAGTCTTGGTGTTATCAGTATGTCGGCTTGCCTTGCAGGCTCTGTTTGCGGTGACCACTGCTCGCCCATTTCCGACACTACGATTATGTCCTCTGCCGGCGCACAGTGCGACCACATTAATCATGTATCAACACAGTTGTCCTATGCTTTAACCGTTGCGGCTATATCCTTTGTAAGCTATATTCTAGCCGGTTTTGTTCACAATGTATACATTTCTCTGGGCGTTGCTATTGTTCTTACGGTTATTACACTGTTTGTAATAAAGGCAATAACTAACAAAAAAACAGTTTAATTAGGAATCAAAACCTATATAATTACTATTGAAAAAAAGGTCCGTTACAGGTATAATATCTGTAGCGGATTTTTTAATTTTAAGGAGGCCTGTTTTGGCTGAGAAAATTTTGGAAAGGCATATTGCCATTGAGAGAAGTATAATTAAAAAATACAGAAAAACGATATGGAATAGCTTTGTGGCGGCGGTACAGGAATATGACCTCATTACCGAAGGTGATAAAATTGCCGTTTGTATTTCTGGCGGTAAAGACTCTATGCTAATGGCCATTTGTATGAGAAATTTGCAAAGGTACAGTAAGGTACATTTCGATTTGGTGTACCTTGTAATGGACCCTGGGTACAATGAGGCTAACCGACGGAAAATCGAGGAAAATGCTCATATTATGAAGCTACCCGTAACAATTTTTGAAAGTGATATTTTTGAGGTTACCGAGCGATGCGACGGTGCGCCTTGCTACCTTTGTGCCAGAATGAGGAGGGGTTGCCTTTACAGTAAGGCTCAGGAGTTTGGTTGCAATAAAATTGCCCTAGGTCACCATTTAAACGATGTTATTGAAACGGTGCTTATGAGTATGATGTACTCCTCAGAAATCAAGACAATGCAGCCCAAACTTCACAGTACTAATTTTAAGGGTATGGAGCTAATCCGACCTTTATATAAGGTAAAGGAAAAGGATATTATATCTTGGAGTAGATACAATGATTTGGAGTTTTTGCAGTGCGCTTGCAAAAGAACTGAAAAAAATTCTGATTTGGAAAATGCTTCTAAGAGACGGGAAACCAAACGACTTATTGAAGATATTTTAAAGTTTAACCCTAATGCCGACGATAATATTTTTCGCAGTCTTCATAATGTGAATTTGGCAACACTTCCGGGGTACAGAGACAGTGATTCAGGCCATCTTTTTACATTTAAGGAAATATACAACAAAGATTTTAGTACTTTTGAATGAAAAATATAAATTTAAGACTAAAAAATTTGTTCTGTTAAATTAAAAACAATACTTGCACAATATATTGTGTTGTGGTACAATAGTAAACGCCAACATGTGGTATGTTAATACAAGGAGAATAAATATATATGGAACACAAAAATTGGAGCGGATTTAAAGGCTCAGCTTGGAAGGATATTATTGATGTTCGTGATTTTATCCAAAATAACTATAAGGAATATAAGGGAGATAACACTTTTTTAGATACTACTCCCACCAAAAGAACTGCCCACCTTATGGCTAAGGTTAACGAACTTTTCAAGGAAGAGCGTGCAAGGGGAGGAGTGCTTGATATAGATACTGATACGGTATCTTCTCTCACAACCTATGCCCCCGGATATATTGATAAGGAAAATGAGCTTATTGTAGGTTTGCAAACCGATGCCCCTTTAAAAAGAGGTGTTAACCCCTTTGGCGGTATGCGTATGGCAAGACAGGCTTGTGAGGCTTACGGATATAAGGTTGGCGATAAGATTGAAAACGAATTCCGTTACCGAACAACCCATAATGACGGTGTTTTCAGAGCTTATACCGAGGAAATGCGTCTTGCCCGCAGAAGCCATGTTATAACAGGACTTCCTGATGCTTACGGCAGAGGCAGAATTATCGGCGACTACCGCAGAGTAGCCCTTTACGGTATTGACAGACTAATTGAAGAAAAGGAAAAGGACAAGGCAGCTCTTGGAATTACTGAGTTTAAAACCGATCAAATCCGTCTTGATGAGGAGCTTTTCCGCCAAATTAAGTTTTTAAAGCTTATGAAAGAAATGGCAGAAATGTATGGCTACGATATAAGTGGGCCTGCCGCCAATGCAAAAGAGGCTATTCAGTGGACATATTTCGCTTACCTTGCTGCAATTAAGGAGCAAAACGGCGCAGCTATGTCACTTGGCAGAGTAAGCACATTCTTTGATATTTATATTGAGCGTGATATTGAAAACGGAACTTTAGATGAAAAGGGCGCTCAAGAGCTAATGGACGATTTCGTTATGAAGCTGCGTCTTGCCCGCCATCTTCGCACACCCGAATACAATGAGCTTTTCGGCGGCGATCCCATGTGGATTACCGAGGCTGTCGGCGGTATGGGTGAGGATGGCAGAACCTTGGTTACAAAGAACAGTTTCCGCGTGCTTAACACCCTTTACACACTAGGTTCTTCACCCGAGCCTAACCTTACGGTTCTTTGGTCAAACTCTTTGCCAGACAGTTTTAAACGCTTCTGCGCAAAAGTTTCTTGTGATACCGACTCTATTCAGTATGAAAATGATGACATAATGCGTCCCATTTATGGCGATGATTACGCTATTGCTTGTTGTGTATCGGCTATGCGTGTTGGTAAGCAGATGCAGTTTTTTGGCGCTCGTTGTAATTTGGCAAAGCTTTTGCTTATTGCAATTAACGGCGGTTACGATACCACAACCGGTATTCACATCGGTCCTCAAATGAAAGTAATGCAGGACGAGATTTTGAATATGGCAGATGTTATGGTTCGCTTCGATATATACATTCGTTGGTTGGCTCAGCTTTATGTTAATACAATGAATGTAATTCACTATATGCACGATAAGTATGCTTATGAAAAGTCTCAAATGGCTTTACATGATACAGATGTTCACCGCTTTATGGCTTTTGGTATCGCAGGTCTGTCGGTAGTGGCTGACTCCCTTAGTGCTATCAGATATGCCGATGTTCATACTATTAGAGACGAAAACGGATACATTGTAGATTTTAACACCGTTGGTTCATTCCCCAAGTTCGGTAATGACGATGACCGTGTTGATTCAATTGCAAAGGAGCTTTCTCACAAGTTCATAACTGAGCTTAGACGTACTCCGACCTATCGCAATGCCGAGCACACACTTTCACTGCTTACCATTACCTCTAATGTTATGTACGGTAAGAATACTGCTGCCACACCCGATGGCAGAAAGGCTGGCGAGCCATTTGCCCCCGGCGCTAACCCAATGCACAACCGAGAGGAAAACGGCGCTTTGGCATCACTCAACTCGGTAGCTAAGCTTAATTATAATGACTGCCGTGACGGTATTTCAAATACCTTCTCTATTGTACCTGAGGCTCTCGGCAAGGAGGAGGGTGAGCGGGTGGATAATCTCGTAACCATTCTTGACGGCTACTTTGCTAAAAAGGCTCATCACATTAATGTTAATGTTCTAAACCGCGAAACATTAATTGATGCTTACAATAATCCTGAGGCTTATCCCAATCTTACAATCCGTGTTTCGGGCTATGCGGTTAATTTCCATAAGCTTTCCCGCGAGCATCAGCGCGAGGTTATAAGCCGTACCTTCCACGAGGTTGTTTAATGACGGGAAGAATTAGTTCCTTTCAGTCACTGGGCGCAGTGGATGGCCCCGGAATCCGTTTTGTGGTTTTCTTTAAGGGCTGTCCTTTAAACTGCCTTTGCTGTCATAACCCCGAAACCAAGGCTTTTGAGGGTGGAGAGCAGTATACTGCCGAGGAGATTGTGGAAAAGGCTTTAAGGTATAAGGAATATTTCGGTAACAAGGGCGGAATTACCCTGTCGGGTGGGGAACCTATTGCCCAACCTGAATTTGCCTGTGAAATATTCAAGCTTGCCAAAGAAAAGGGCATTCACACCTGTCTTGATACCAGCGGATATACCTTAAATGAGGATATTAAGGAGCTTTTGGAATATACCGACCTAGTGCTTTTGGATATTAAATATACAAATACCGAGGATTACCGCAAAAATGTGGGAGCGGAACTATCAGAGGTTTTAAGGTTTTTGGATTATTTGAAAAGCAAAAAAATCTCTACTTGGATTAGACAGGTTATAATTCCAACACTTAACGACAATGAGGATAATATCCTAAAACTAAAGGAAATTATAAAAAAATACCCCAATATAGAAAAAACAGAGCTTTTACCCTTTAAAAAACTCTGTCAAACAAAGTATGATAATTTAAGAATAGAATTTCCTTTAAAGGATACACCCGAGCCAAGCAGTGAAAGAATGAAAGAATTAAACAGTATCATGGAAAAGAGCTGAAATCCTAAAAGATTTCAGCTCTTTTTAAGTTGAAGCGGTTTTGCCGAATGTCAGAACAAAAATGTCAGTTTGCGTCATAGTGGGCAAAACTGCTGTTTTCAAGGAGAGAAATTCGGCGGTTTATTCCTCCGATTTTTTCTTCAATAACGGGGATTTTCGCCACGCTTCTGCTTTGAGCATCCAGCTTATTTTCCAGTTGCTCTAAGCGAAAGGCGGTCAGCTTGCCTGAAGCCAAAATACCGCCTGCAGTACCTATAAGAGTACCTGCAAAGGAAATTAATGCAACAATAATAGTATTGTTCATTTCAGTCACCTCTCTAAAGCCTAAGGGAGGTATATTTAATGTCAATACTTCCAAGACTAACCGGTGCTAAGGATGAAAGCTCAATGTCAACAAGCTCTGTGTCACAAATTCCCGTTCTGACTGTTATAGATTCAAAATCACTTTTAGCCGAGCCAATCTCTGTTTCAAAGCGGTCATTTACCCGTAGCTTGGCGTTGCCCCTTAGTCTTATTATAATGCTGTCAAGCTTTTTGAAGAAATTGTCACAGCCGAGACTCAGCTTTTCAGTTTTAATGAACACTTCGACATTGCTTTGCAAGGTTGTTATTTCTGACTCAATTTCGGTTAAGACAGTGTCATTTATCGCAGTAAGATTTGCACTAAAGCAAATATCATTTAAGGTATTACGGCACAGAAGCCAAGGAATACCGTTAAAATGCCATGCACCTAAAAAACTTATGTTATCGGGAAATTCCCAATAAAACCAACCGTTGTTTTTTGTATTTATAAGGAAGGCCTTATTGTCGCTGAAAAACAGATTGTAGCATCCTACCGTTAAGCCGAATGTCTTTGAATAATTGCCGATGTCCAGTTGAGGGGAGAGACATTTTATTTTGTTTGTGCCTTCCAGACTGTAAATTTTATGCTCGGGATTAAGCCAATAAATTATGCCGTTTTTCTCAATAACCGAAGCTTGCTCACGACAGCCCGTATCAAGGCTTACACAGGTAAAATCGAGCTTGTCGGTATCCCAAAATTCGCGGTCGGTTTCTGCTAAAAGTGAGGTTCCGTTAAGCTTTTCTCCGTTTTTTACATCGATGAAATAAATTTTGTTTTCTTTGAAAGCGACGATTTTTTTATCCAACTTTGCAAAAGCGGTAACAGGGGAATCTTGGCTTCCGAGTGTTTGGACACTGTCCACCGAAAAGTAAAGGGGATTACGGTAATTTGCCTCGAAAACCTTATTTTTTGCACCTACAAAAATCCGATTATCTATGTTTTTAAAGGCGGTAGCGTTTGCAATATCCAAGGCAGAATAATCACACTTTTTAGTGGCAGTAATTCTAAGGTTATTCTCATTTCGGTCGGTAATCAGAGGTACTTCGTATTCTCCCGCCGGGACGGTAAAGCTTACAATTCCCTTTTCTCTATTTATGTGCATTGTAACCTCTACGTTGTAAAGGGTTGCACAGGCACTGGTTTCGTTTTCCTCAATTATCCACTGAACAAAGGAATCGACTGTGTAGTAAAGTCTGCAAACCACACGGTCGTTTGACAGTCCCGAAAAAGGAAGCCGAAAAGAGGATGAACGCCCGTCGGTAGAAAAGTAGGAAAAAAAGGTAGGGTCTAAAACATTAAGTGCTTCAAGCCGAGTAGGAACTCCCGTAAAGGCTTGGTTGGTGGATTTTGCAAGTTCATATTTGTTTCCTCTGCCGTTAATCAGCACTGTTGGAATATAAGGGGTGTAGATTTGCTCCCACTGATTTAAATCCTCGGTCAGTTCGTAAATTCTGCACTCGGTTTTGGTGGGGTTTTCACAGTTGACAGTAAAAGCCATGGCATAAATTCCCGAACCGTTTTGAGGGGCCCCCTTAAAGAAATTTATTTTCTCGGGAATGAAAAAAACATCGTCGGTTACGCGGTTAAACATAATAGCAGCGGTTTTAAAAACAGTGCCGTCACTGCTTATAAAATGGGTAAGACATACAAAGTGAGAAATATCAAGGTTAATCTGTTCTAAGGCAAGATGTTTAATATCTCCGTCAACAGATATCTCCAAATCAATCATACTGCGTATGTAATTGTAGCCGTCAGAGTATCGGCTATCACGTATTTGTCGGTTAATGTTTGTTTCAAGTGCAGGACGACTTTTTAAAATCCCGTTTTCTGACCAAACATTTTTACATTCCTTAAGGGTGCCGTCACTGTTTTCGTGGGTGGCTTCATTAAGGCTTAAACCCTGTGTAAAATTCTCAATATGAAGTGTGTGGGTGTTGGCGGTCTTAAAAGCGGGGTATTTCATTTTAGATACCTCCGCTTTGGGGTGTGGGTAATACGTCTACGCGTAGGTCACTTGAAGATAACGCGCTGCTTCGCTTACAGTTGTAAAGCTCGCTGTATAGCTTGGCGCAATTACTGTCCCCGATTGATACCGCCAAAAGCATAGCCGATCCGTAAATAACGGCTTCCTTTTGGGGAGTAGTTAAAGGGATTTCGTCCGAAAGACTTTTAGTTTCGTCTAACTTCAAATCTGAGGCAATTTGGTTTAGCATTTCGTGAAATACAGCGCCTTTGTCATTTTCGTTGCCGAAATCCTTGTAGCCCAATAATGAGCAAACCCTTTTGTAAATATCATAACCTGTCATTTTCTTTTTCCTCCCTCGAAATGGAGCCGCTATTTGCCACAAGCCCTTTAGGTATGCGGTCAAGAAGCTCCGCTTTGGTGATAATTCCCTTGTCGAAAAGGGTGAGCAGGGTGTCAAGCTGTTCCTTTTCAGTGTAGACAGTGTCGCGAATGACATCAATTTTGGCGTTGATAATAAGTTTCTTGTAACGCTCGCCGTCAAAGGGGATGTAAGTAATTTCATTGCCGTTTTTAAGCTTAAGACTTCTTTTCCCGTAATGGGTAATCCAAAAATCCGCCCAAATTCTCGCCACATCCTCAAGAAAAACATAGTAGCGGTTCTTCACAATGTTAAGGGGCATTAAAGCGGCATCTCTCATAGTGATTAGCGCGGTGGCATTGTCCGCCTTACTGTCACCGAGAGCTACCTCGTTGGCTCCGCTTTGGGTAAGGGTGTTGTTTATAAGGGTGTTGATGCTGTCGTCAAATTCCTTTATGTAGGAGGGTGGTGTTACATATTTGACCGCTCCCGCAACATCCTCGTTACTGCCGTAAATTTTAACAATTTGACCGGGGTCGTTGGTGATTTTTTCATTTACAGTATCGCCGTTTACAAGCATTATAGGAAGCCCTGTTGACATTTCCGACCAAACATTGGCGGTAATAAGTCGGTTAATGGCGATTTGATTGGGGATAAGGTAGGTGATTTCACTTTCTCCGTAGGCGCTAAAGTTCATTGTTTCCCATTTTAACTGCGCTAAGGGGTAAAGTCTCAAGCCTGTGGAAAATTCGGAGCGGACTATCGCGTTAGAGGTCGCCTTTATTCCCTTAACTGTAATACTTCCGTCTTTATTTATGGTTTTGTAAAGACGGGTCAGCACTTCTACCTTGCCATCAATGGCTGATTCCTCAATTAAGGTCAGCGTACTAAGGTCGGCTCCGTATAGCCTTGCTTCGCGGACAACATTTGCTACATTTTTCTTGGCGGAAATAATAACATAGGGTTGATTTTGCAGCTCCTCGCAATAAGGGTCGCCGAAAACCACATCCTCTATCCTTAAAATTTCGCAGCTTATGTCACCCTTAATGGGCTGAGTACCCTTACTGTCGGCAAAGGTGCCTGTGCTAAGAACGGGATTCCAGTAGGTGTAGAGTAGCGCAGTGCCCGAAATGTAGGCATTTTTAAGAACAGACGCCGAAAGGGAGGGGAAATTTATCCGCTCGCATGTGACAGAATAGTAGCCATCCAAGGCGGTCATAACGGCGGAAATTTCGGTATCGCTTAAAGGACCTGAAAATTCGGTGGGAGCGGTTACCTCTGCGGTGGGAATACCCTCTGCCGAAAAGCCGATAGCGGTTTTGTCGTTTAAAATTTGGGACATTTTGTAGTCGCCGATTCTTTTAATTACATTATGCCGAACAAGGGGCTTGTCTGTGCCGCAGTTAGCGCCGTACCACTGGTCGCCCACAAAAAAGCGAGCGTTAATTTTGCTCTGTTCGAAAAGTCCCCTAGTTCCTATTGCCGCTTTAAACTGAGTTCCTTTTTGGTACTCGGCGAAAATCTCGATAGGTTTTAAATTCATAGTATCCTCCTTTTAAGTGTAAAGCCCAAACCTAGGGCTTGGGCTTTACTTTGATGTGTTAAGGCTTATGCCACAGTAACAACTGCAATATTGGAGTTAATACCGGCAATGCCGTCTACGGTTACCTTAACGAAGTAGTAGTATTTACCCTTTTTAAGGCTTGTGGGAATTGTCATAGAAGCGCTTACAGCATCTGCTACCTTTACTGCCTCTGCGCCGGTTTCGTCCTTACAAGAATACCACTGGTAGGAAATGTTGCCTGTGCTTGAAGCGGTTACTGAAACAGAACCGGTAATGCTGCCCTCGGTTACATTCTTGTCAGCGGGCTGAGCAGTAATTGTAACTGCGGGGGAAACCCAACCCCAAATGGCGTCAAGACCGCTTTTTGCTACGAATACATCGTAGTAGATGCGGTAGTCGAACTTGAACGCATCAGCATCAAGGTTCTGCTCGGGGGTAAAGATTCTCATATTCTCGGTTTTCTTTACAAGGTGAGCTCCCTTTTTGGGGCAAACCAGCATATAAATGTTGCGAGCATTACTTGCGGGAACAAAGCCGCCGGCAGCATTATTTTGGAAGGTGTAGGCGGTTTTCATTCTCTCGCTTACAACAGGGATAAGTGTTACGCCGTTAATAGACTTAACCTTTAAATTAATGTCGCCTTGCTTGAAATCCGAAACGGTAATCATTTTGGAAACTTCATTGGAATTTTGCAAAAGAGCATAAATGTTGCTATCAAGGAATGCAACCAATTCCTCGTCGTAGCCTACAACCGATTGAACCTCGTTAATAAGATTAATCAGGGTTTCAAAGGGTGCAGTAGCATCGCCCTCGAGGGTGTTGGCGCGTGACATTGCTAAGCCTGCGAGCTTAGAGATAACATAGGCGTCACACTCGGGAACAACCTTTGTGCGAACATATTCCCCTAGAATTTGACCTGCAAGGTTTGCAACACCGGTTTCGTCCATATCCTCGCGGTCAATCTGTAAGGAACGCGCACGGTCCATAGACATAGTGTAGGAGGCGTTAGAAACGGTGATAGCGCCGCGTGAAAAACCTGTGTCACGGTCGTAGTCGGCAAGACCTTGGAAGTTGATGTCGGGTATAATAACTGTTTTTGCGCCTACGAACTTGGTAGCTAGAGTGTTGTCGGCAAAAAAGCCGGTAGCGCTTTTTTGAGCAAATAATTTGTCAAGCTCGGCAGTGTAACGGGTAGTGTTTTCAATAGAATTAATAGGCATAATTTTTTCTCCTAAATTTTATTTCCAAAGACCGCGTAAAAATTCCTCGGTCTCAGGATTAGCGACTCCCTTTAAACTGGCAAGGGAGCCTGTGCTTGTATCATTGCTTTCCTTTTGTTTACGGGCATTTTCCTTAATTTTCCTATTTTCCGAAAGTAGGAATCTAAGGTATTCGTCCAAGGGCTTGGTGCCCTTAAGCTTAACGGTTTCTAAAACGCTTTCGGGTAAATCCTCGGGGGACTTAATTTCGGGAAAGGCTTCCTTTAATTCTGTAAAATCAGCGTCGGATGCTTCGCCCGTTTCAAGGTTTAGAATTCGTTCGGCAATTTCCTCGTTTCCGCCGCACTCTGCCATAAGGCTTTGCTTTTTTTCCTCGGTGTAGCGGGCGTTAAGGTGGGAAATAAAGTCGGGAACGCTTTTGTTTTCCTTTAAGGCTAAATTTTTAAGGGCTGCAAAATCATTTTCAATTGCCTCGAATTTAAGTCCCTTTTGGGCAAGGGTAGTAGCCTCCTCTAGGGACAACTGCTTTATTTCTTTGTTAAATTTTACGGGTACGGTAATTTCATTTTCCGACTGTGGTAGGTCGGCGCTTTGAATATTTTCCATTTTTTCTCCTTTTACTGTATGTTTCCGTCGTAATTCAGAAAGTTTTTAAGCTCATTTTCCTCTAAGTAAGAGATTTTTTGAGCCTTCATTTTAGGCTTCATACTCTTGCCGAGGAAAAGACCTATTAAAAATGAAACGGCGGAAATAACAATCAGTATAATTAAAAACATTAAATATCCCACCTTTTGTTTAGGTTTTTCGCTTCATCGCTAATGCGGCAGTCTTGATCTTTTTCTTTACTGGGGCGAAACAGCTTTACATCGGCAAAGGCATACCTCAAGGCATCACAAAGGTGGTTGTCACTGTCCTTGGGCAGTCTCAGTCCCCGTTCGTTCACTGTGTCGGAATAAACATAAGTGGAAAGCTCTCTTATGGTGTTAACACATTTGGGGTCAACGGTAATTTTGTACTCACTAATAGCGGCAATTCCGTTAAGGATACTGTCTCTTCCCTTTAAAGAGGGGGTGATTCTGCTAATGCCAAGTCGTCTAAGGTCGTCGTTGGACTTTGGCTCGGCACAGTCCGCCCGTATTCTCTCTTTGGCAAAGCCTAAAGAAATAATCCGTTCTGCAATGTCGCAGTTAAGTAGCCGCTTTTCGTAAAATTCGCAAAAGATGTAAATCTGCTTGTCAATGGGGTTTGCCCTAAAACCTATAAAGGCGGTGGGGTCGTTGGTGTAGCCGTAATCAAGACCGAAAAAGCTCTTCCATTTATATTCTTGTGACTCTTCTGTCTTAATTTTGCCTACCTCCCAGTTTTCAAAGACAAGCCCCTCGGAAATGCCCCATTCTCCAAGACCTGCTACACGGTATTTTCGCATATTGGTGCGTTTCATTCGCTCAAAAACATTTTTGTCGGTTTCGTCCAAAAATTCGTTAATAAGGTAGCAGGTGGAAAAGGTGTCACAGTCGCTTGAGGGATTGTCGAAAAACCTTTTTTTAAGCCAGTGACTTTCACTCCAAGGGTTAAAAGTGACTGTGGTTTGCTTGTAAAGATGGTCGGGCATACTGCCTCGGGGAACCGATAGGTCAAGCTTGTCAAAATCGGCTTCGCTTGCTATCTCGAAAGCCTCCTCAATCCACACAAAGTTAAGATAGCCTTTGGAAACTGTGGTTGAAGCCAGCTTTAAAACATCGTCAAACCCACGAAAAAGGATTTTTTGACCCGTTGGTAGATAGGTCATTTCCAAGGGCGATACGGTGTTTTTCCAGAGGTCACTAACGCCAAGTTTTTCTTGTGCCCACTGCAGTTGGGCAAAGGTAGAGTCGCGATGGGTGTTCATAATCTGTCTGACAACTAACAGATTACTGTCTTTCATTTTCATAAGTCTGAAAATAAAATTAAGCGCTGTTGTGGCACTTTTTTTGGAAGCCTTGCCACCCTTAAGCACGCGGTAACGCTTTTTGCAATTCCAAAATTCGTCGTATCCCGCACCTACAATCTGGGAAATTTTAAGCTCGGGTGTCATCAACAATTATCACCGCCTTGTTATTAGGTAGCTTTTCTTCCGTTTTTTCGCTTACGATAGAACGAAGCTCCTTTATAGCCGAAAGGTCCCCTGCCACCGCTTTTTTATAAAGGGCTACCATAACCGCCGTTTTTCTTGTTGGGCATTTAATTTCGAAGCCCTCGGCTCTTAGGGAGTCAGCCTCTGCGTCTGATAGTTTTTCGCTAAGCAGTGTTTTTAGGGTTTTGTAAAGTAGCTTGTCGTTCTCTTTCATAAACATTCACCTCCGGCAAGGCTATATTAAAGCAATAATAAAAGGACATTCACCGACATAATTGCAGATTAAGGTTAATTGCCGAAAAAAGGAGGTACGAAAATGTAAAAATAATGGAAAATTTATATATTTTTAACAAATTAATCCTAAAATTAAGAACAGTTTATAAATATATTGACAAAGATATAAATATATTATAAAATTATAATATAATAATTTATGAAAAGAGAAATTAAAATATGAAAAGAGAAATTAAAATGAAAAAGCAACCCCAGCTCGACGCTAACGGTAAGCGTAAATTTGGCATTCGCGACAGTATCGCTTATGCTGCCGGTGACCTTGGATGTAATATGAGCTTTGCGCTCAAGGGTACAATGTCCATTTTCTGGACACAGTTCATGGGTATGGACCTTTGGTATGCACTGCTTTTAATTATTGTTCAGGTTTGGGACGCTATAAATGACCCTCTAATCGGCTCTATTATTGATGCTGACCGTCATACCTACAAAAGAAACAAGTTTTTAAGCTATATTTGGGCTGGCTCTATCGGTCTTATTGTGGGTGGCGCTTGTTGTTTCCTGCCTTTCCCAAATGCACCCACATGGGCTAAATTTATAATCTTTATAGCCGGCTATGTTGTATGGGATGCTTTCTACACTGTTGCCAACGTTCCCTACGGCTCGCTTTTATCCCTTATCTCCAATGATGTTAAGGATAGAGCTTCTCTTTCGGCTTGGCGTTCAATCGGTTCCATTTTCGGCAATATGCTTCCTATGGTAATTCTACCCTTTATTATTTACGATAAGGATAATAATCTTATCGGTGAGCGTGTATTTATCGCCGCTTTAATTATGGGTATTCTCGGTTTCCTTTGCTTCCAGTTTATGATTAAAAACACCGAAATCCGCGTTGAGCAGGAGGTTACTCTCAGCGAGGATACACCTAAGTTCAATGTACTTAAGGCATTTGGAAACTTCATTAAAAACCGTCCTGCAGTTGGCGCTACAGTTGCCGCTATGGGTATGTTTATCGGTATGCAGGGCGCTACCACCGCCGTTACAGTTATATTTCAGTCATACTTCAAAAATGTTCAAATTTCCGGTATTGTTCAGCTTTTCGCTATGATTCCTATTGTAGTTTTCACACCTCTTGCCCGTAACGCCGTTGCAAAGTTCGGTAAAAAAGAGCTTGCAACCTTTGGCGCTGTCGTTTCCATTATAGCAGGTTTGGGACTCTTTATAATTATCCCAGACAACACCGGTCTTGACCTTGTAATTTACATCATTTGCCAGTTGTTCTTCTCCTTGGGACTTGGAATTTACTCCACAGTTTCTTGGGCTATGATGGGCGACGCTATTGATTACAACGAGTGGAAAACCGGCAAGCGTGAGGAGGGTACTGTTTATTCACTGCATTCCTTCTTCAGAAAACTTGCTCAAGGTATTGGACCCTCTCTGATACTTATTATAATGGTAGCCTTTGGTTATGTTGGTGAAAACAAGGGCAATCAGCTTTGGGAAGTTGCTGTTAATATGCGTTACATTGTTGCCGCAACCTTCCTATTCTCTGCAATACTTCAGTTTGTAGGCTTAGGTCTTATCTACAACCTAGACAAGAAAACCCTTGCTCAAATGAACAAGGAGCTTGGCCGCACAAACGAAGAATAAATTTTAAAAAATATATTTGCGGTGTCCGATTTAACGTCGGACACCGTTTTAAGGAGATAGCTTATGAGAAAAATATTAAATCTTAATGCGAACTGGATGTTTAAAAAGGGCACAGACGATGTTACTGCCCGTGACGGTGAGCAGATTAATCTGCCTCACTGCTGGAACGCTACCGACGGTCAAGACGGCGGTAACGATTATTTCAGAGGTGCTTGCCTTTATGTTAAAACCTTGGAAAAGGCTTCTTTGCCCGAGGCTGACCGCTATTTCCTTGAAATTCGCGGCGCAAACTCCTCGGCTGATGTTTATGTAGGCA
This sequence comes from Clostridia bacterium, assembly GCA_017434895.1. Classification (GTDB taxonomy): domain Bacteria; phylum Bacillota; class Clostridia; order Oscillospirales; family Acutalibacteraceae; genus UBA737. Next base: position 33,162 of record JAFSGB010000028.1, on the reverse strand, counting down.
CAGAAAAGCTTTGCCACCACGACGGCGGTTATTCTACCTGGAGGGTTGACCTTACCGATAAGCTGACCGATAAAACTGACATTGCTATTGTTGTGGATAACTCCCCCAACGAGACGGTTTACCCTCAAATGGCAGATTTTACATTTTATGGCGGTATTTACAGAGATGTAAACCTTATTTGTGTTAATGAAAGCCACTTTGATTTAGAATATTACGGCGCCCCCGGTATCGCAATTACTCCTACTGTTGAAGGGGAGGATGCTAAGGTTGAGGTAGAGGTTTATGTTAAAAACCTTAAGGAGCCTCAGAAAATTATTTATACCCTTTATGACAGTGAGGAAAAGGAGCTAGACAAAATTGAGACCTCTGACACTAAAGCAGAGTTCCTAATTAAAAATGTTCACCTTTGGAACGGCAGAATTGACCCCTATCTATACTGTTTAGAGGCTGAAATTGTGGAAAACGGCGATGTTTTGGACAATGTTTGCTCCGCATTTGGTTGCCGTACTTTTAAAATTGACCCCGAAAACGGCTTTATTTTAAACGGCAAGGAGTATCCCTTAAGGGGTGTTTCACGTCACCAAGACCGTCTGGGCATTGGCAATGCTTTACTTCCCGAGCATCACGAGGAGGATATTGATTTAATTATGGAAATGGGTGCCACAACTATCCGTTTGGCGCACTATCAGCACGACCAGTATTTCTATGATTTATGTGATAAAAATGGTCTTGTTATTTGGGCAGAAATTCCCTACATTTCTAAGCATATGCCCACAGGTCGCGAGAATACAATCTCTCAAATGACCGAGCTAATTGCTCAAAACTACAACCACCCCTCTATTGTGGTTTGGGGTCTTTCAAATGAAATTTCCATTGCAGGCTCTAATGAGGATTTACTGGAAAATCACAGAATACTCAACGATTTAGCCCACGAAATGGACAAAACCCGTCTTACAACTATTGCGGCGGTTTCAATGTGCAACATCGACGATCCCTATATTCAAATTCCCGATGTTGTTTCCTACAATCACTATTTCGGTTGGTACGGTGGCGATACTGATATGAACGGCCCATGGTTTGACAAATTCCATGCAAAGTTCCCCAATATTCCTATTGGTATGAGTGAGTACGGCTGTGAGGCTCTTAAGTGGCATACCTCTGATCCCCGCCAAGGCGATTACACCGAGGAATATCAAGCCTACTACCATGAGGAGCTTATAAAACAGTTATTCACCCGTAAATATATTTGGGCAACCCATGTTTGGAATATGTTTGATTTCGGCGCCGATGCGAGAAGTGAGGGCGGCGAAAACGGACAAAATCATAAGGGTCTTATGACCATGGACAGAAAGTACAAGAAGGACTCCTTCTATGCCTACAAGGCGTGGCTTTCCGATGAGCCCTTTGTTCACCTTTGCGGTAAAAGATATATTGACAGAGTTGAGGATGTAACCAAGGTTACGGTTTACTCAAATTTACCTGAGGTTGAGCTTTTTGTTAACGGCGAGTCTCTCGGTAAAAAGACTGCCGATGACCACTTCTTCCGTTTCGAGGTTCCGAATGTTGGCGAAAGCACACTCGTAGCCAAGGCAGGGGAGTGCTGTGACGAGGGTATTATCCGCAAGGTTGACAAAATGAATGAGGACTACCTACTCAAGGAGCAGGGCGCCGTTCTTAACTGGTTTGATGTTGTGGAAAAAGAGGGATATTTTTCCCTTAACGACAAGATTTCCGATATTATGTCTTGCTTGCGCGGTAAGATTTGGTTTACAAAGCTGGGTCTTAAAATGAAAAAGGCGATGAGCGGCGACGAAAAGGGTAAAAAGAAAGAAGCAATGGGCTTTGAGCTTAGTGAAGATATGATGAAGATGATGGGTGGCTTTACGGTACTTCGTTTGACCAGTATGCTAGGACTAATGAACCTATCATTTACAAAGGAAGAACTGCTTGAAATGAACGCTCAGCTTAACAAAATTAAAAAGCCTCGTAAAAAATAAGGAGTGGTAAGCGTGAAATTTTTAACCGATGATTTTCTGCTCACAACTAAAACGGCTAAAAAGCTTTACCATGATTTTGCTTCGAAAATGCCGATTTACGACTATCACTGTCATATTGACCCCAAAGATATATACGAGGATGTGAAATTCCAAAATATTTCTGAGCTTTGGCTTTCGGGCGATCACTACAAGTGGCGTATTATGCGTTCCAACGGCATTAGTGAGGAATATATTACAGGCAATGCGTCGCCCAGAGAAAAATTTCAAAAATTTGCCGAGGCACTGCCCCGTGCAATCGGTAACCCAATGTACCACTGGTGCCATTTGGAGCTTAAAAATTATTTTGGCTTTGACGGTGTTTTAAATGGCGACACTGCCGAGGAGGTTTGGCAATTAAGCCTTGAAAAGCTAAAGGAAAACAATTTTTCCGCCCGTGGACTTATTAGGCAAAGCAATGTTAAAATGGTGGGCACTACCGATGACCCTTGCAGTGATTTGAAATATCATAAATTATTGCTTGAGAGCGGTTTTGAAGCTGTAGTTTGCCCAACATTCCGCCCCGATAACATTATTAATGTGCACAAAGTCGGTTTTACCGATTACGTCAAAAAACTAGAGACCGTAAGCGGTATAGCCCTTGAGTCTGTTGCTGATATTAAAAGGGCTATTACAAAAAGGCTTGAATATTTTGCAAAATGCGGTTGTAGGGCGAGCGACCACGGACTTGATTATGTGGTTTACCGACCTTTGGGAGAAGCTAAGGCCAATAAGATTTTCAAAAAAGCGCTAAAGGGTAAAGCCCTCACTAAAGAGGAGACGGAGTGCTACCAAACCGAGCTTTTACTCCACTGCGCTAAGGAATACGCCCGTTTGGGGCTTGTTATGCAGCTTCATTTCAGTTGTATGAGGAACCCCAACACTGCAAAGTTTAAGGCTTTAGGCGCGGATACTGGCTTCGACTGTATGGCAGTGACCGACAGCTGCGCCAATCTTTACGGTTTAATGAACGCTTTGGAGCAGGAAAACGCTCTGCCTAAAACAATTCTTTATTCCCTAAACCCTGCCGATGACCAGTGGATTGACACACTTTTAGGCGCTTTCCAAAGCGACGAAATTGCGGGCAAAATTCAGCACGGCAGCGCTTGGTGGTTTAATGATAATAAGGTTGGTATGATAAATCAGCTTACAAGCCTTGCAAATTTAGGAATTTTAGGGAATTTTGTAGGTATGCTTACAGATTCTCGCAGTTTTTTGAGCTATGCCAGACACGAGTATTTCCGCCGAATTCTTTGCGAGCTAATCGGAACTTGGGTGGAAAACGGTGAATATCCCGACGATATGGTCACTCTGGGCAACTTAGTAGAGGATATTTGTTCTAACAACGTGAAAAAATATTTTAATTTGTAAAAAGGAGGGGCACTAATGCCAATGCAAATGGGTTTTCGTTGGTATGGTGAGGGCAACGATAAAATCAGTCTTTCTCATATCAAACAAATCCCCGGTGTTACAAGCATTGTTTGGGCTTTGCACAATAAAATGCCCGGCGAGGTCTGGGAAATAGACGAAATTGCCGAGGTTCAAAAGCAACTGGAACCTTACGGCTTTAATATGGATGTAGTGGAGTCGGTTAATGTTCACGACGATATTAAAATCGGACTTTCTACCCGTGATAGGTATATTGAAAACTACAAAACCACTATGCGAAATTTGGCGAAATTCGGTGTAAAGGTTATCTGTTATAACTTTATGCCAATATTCGACTGGACACGCAGTAACCTTTTCCACGAGGTAGGAGATGGCTCAACCGCTCTCTTTTACGAAAAGGGTATGATTCAAGACGATTACAATGCTATGGCGCAGTACATCTTGGATTTTACCGAAAAGTACAATATGTCTTTTCCCGGTTGGGAGCCGGAAAGAATGGCTAAGCTTGATGAGCTGTTTAAGGCATACGAGGGTGTAGACCACGAAAAGCTTTGGGCAAATTTAAAGTACTTCCTTGAAGCTTTAATGCCCACCTGTGAGGAAACGGGTATAAAAATGGCAATTCATATGGACGACCCGCCTTGGGATATTTTCGGTCTGCCGAGACTTCTGATAAACGAGGAAAACATTGACCGCTTTCTTAATATGGTGGATAATCCCTATAACTGCTTAACCCTTTGCTCAGGCAGCCTTAACGCTGACCCAAACAACAATGTGGCAGAAATAGTGCGAAAGCACTGTGACCGTATTGCTTTTGCCCATATTAGAAATGTAAAGCATTTCGAAAACGGCGATTTTTCCGAGGCGAGCCACCGCGACTGCGACGGCGACACCGGAATTTTAGATATTTTAAAGGCTTATCACGACTGCGGTTATGAGGGCTATATCCGCCCCGACCACGGCAGACATCTCTGGAACGAGGGCCCCGGAAATGTCCGTCCCGGCTACGGTCTTTACGACAGGGCGCTTGGTATAATGTATATGCTTGGCGTTTGGGATATGCTTGACAAATTAGGAGGAAAGTAGTATGGCAAATTTACCTTTAAATATTGATTATAGCGGTAAGGTTGTAGTTGTAACCGGTGCCGGCGGTCTTATTTGCGGAGCTATGGCGGCCGCCTTTGCTAGGAGCGGTGCCAAGGTTGCAGCGCTCGACCTTAATGAGGATGCCGTTAAAAAGCTTGCAGACGGGTTAAAGGCAGAAGGTTACACTTGCGAGGGTTACAAGGCAAATGTTCTTGAGGTTGATATGCTGGAAGAAGTTCATAAAGCAGTGCTTAAGGATTTGGGCGAGTGCGACATTTTGGTTAACGGCGCTGGCGGTAACAACCCCCGCGCCACCACTGATAATGAGTACCACCACGAGGCAAAGGCAGAGAGCAAATCTTTCTTTGACCTTGATTCTTCAGGTGTGGATTTTGTTTTTAAGCTTAATTTTCAAGGAACCTTAATTCCGACCCAAGTTTTTGCAAAGGATATGGTAAAAAAGGGTAAGGGCTGTATTTTGAATATTTCTTCAATGAACGCCTATACGCCTCTTACCAAAATCCCAGCATATTCCGCCGCGAAGGCGGGAATTTCCAACTTTACCCAGTGGCTTGCAACTCATTTTGCAGGTACGGGTATCCGTTGCAATGCCATTGCCCCCGGATTTTTGGTATCTGCTCAAAACAAGTCACTGCTATTCAACGAGGACGGCACCCCTACCCCTCGCAGCGCTAAAATTTTAAAGGGTACGCCTATGAACCGCTTTGTTGATGCAGACGAGCTACTTGGAGCTACACTTTTCCTATGTGACGAAAAGAGTGCTTCTGCAATTACAGGTGTAGTTTTACCAGTGGATGCCGGCTTTGCTGCCTATTCTGGTGTGTAAAAGGAGAATAAAAATGGATATTTTAAGTATTTTGAGAGACTCGGTTGTGGTGCCCGTTGTGGTATTGGACAAGGTGGCCGACGCAGTGCCCACAGCTAAGGCTTTAATTGAGGGCGGCGTTAAGGTTATGGAAATAACCTTCCGTACTGCCACCGCCGCCGATTCTATTGAATCGGTGGCTAAGGAGTGCCCCGAAATGCTTGTGGGTGCCGGCACAATTCTTAATTTGGAGCAGTGCAAGCTAGCTGTTTCAAAGGGTGCAAAATTCATTGTTTCCCCCGGCTTTGACGCTGAGGTTGTCGCTTGGTGTGTAGAAAATAATATTGCCGTTGTTCCCGGTTGTGTTACCCCCACCGAAATTATGGCGGCGCTGAAATTGGGACTTAGGGTTGTTAAGTTCTTCCCCGCTAATGTTTACGGGGGTCTTAATGCTATGAAAAATCTTTCTGCTCCCTTTGTGGGTGTGAAATTTATCCCAACCGGCGGCGTTAATGCCGAGAATATTAAGGAATATTTCACTTCTCCTTTTATTCAGGCAGTGGGTGGCAGTTGGGTTTGCACCAAGGCTGATATTGCAAATGGGGAGTTTGAAAAAATTACAAAGCTTTGCAAGGAAGCTCGCAATGCGGCTTTAAACTAGGAGAGAGGTTAATTAAAATGAAAAAAATTGTTACTTTCGGCGAATTAATGCTTCGTCTTCAACCTTATAACTATGAGCGTTTTGTTCAGTGCGACCATGTGGAGTTTACCTTTGGAGGCGGTGAAGCAAATGTTTCGGTTTCTCTTGCCAATTATGGTATGGATGCCGCTTTTGTTACCAAGCTTCCCGAGCACACTATCGGCCAGTCTGCAGTAAATTCTCTCAGACGCTACGGTGTGGATACCTCTAAAATCGTTCGCGGCGGTGACAGAGTGGGTATTTACTTTAATGAAAAGGGCGCCTCTCAGCGCGGTTCGGTTTGTATCTATGATCGCGCAAATTCCTCAATCGCAACGGCTGACCCCTCTGACTTTGATTGGGATAGCATTTTTGAGGGTGTAGATTGGTTCCACTTTACCGGAATTACCCCCGCTCTAGGCGGAAATATGGTGGAAATTTGTAAGCAGGCTTGTATTGCTGCAAAGGCTAAGGGTGTTAAAATTTCCTGTGACCTTAACTACCGAGGAAAGCTTTGGACAAGGGATGAGGCAAGAGCTGCTATGACTGAGCTTTGCCAGTATGTTGATGTTTGCATTTCCAACGAAGAGGATGCAAAGGATGTGTTCGGTATTGAGGCCGAGGCTACTGATATTTACGCCGGTGAAATTAACCATGAGGGCTACAAGTCGGTTGCTAAGCAGTTGGCAGATAAATTCGGATTTGAGATGGTTGCAATCACACTTCGTGAAAGCCATTCCGCTTTCGATAATGGATGGTCTGCTATGCTTTACAATGTGGCAGAGGATGAATACTGCTTCTCTAAGAAGTATAATTTGCATATTATCGACCGCGTTGGCGGTGGTGACAGCTTCGGCGGTGGACTTATTTACAGTCTGCTTTCGGGCAAAAACACCCAAGCTGCAGTTGAATTTGCCGTTGCGGCTTCCGCACTTAAGCACTCAATCGAGGGCGACTACAATATGGTAAGCGTTGCCGAGGTCGAAAAGCTTGCAAAGGGCGACAGTTCCGGCAGAATTCAAAGATAAAAAGCAAACCCTCTTAGGAGTAAAATCCTAAGAGGGTTTTTTAATAAAAAAGTGCCTCGACAACGCGAAAAAGCGTGTCGGGGCACTCTATTGGTCGAAGCGGCGGGACTCGAACCCACGGTCTCCAGTACCCGAAACTGGCGCGATACCACCTTCGCTACGCCTCGAAATTGCTATAATGATTATGTTCAATTGCCGTAGGTAATTGTTTGCGAATTCAAAGAATTCGCAGTCGAAATAAGGCTTTGCCCTATTTCGACATCCACATAGCCATTGTATAATTATATATAGCAAACTATCAATTGTCAAGAATTATATTTTTCTGCAAACGAAAAAAATGCGTTCCTCGGTGTCTGTTGGCGCTTTAAGGGATAAATCACCAAAAACCGCCTCGGTTTTAAGTCCTGCAATTGTTAAGAGTCGGGTCAGCTCTTTAACAGTGTAGGCACGCTCACAAAACTCCTCACCACTGCGGTAAAATGCACCGTTTTCCTCGGTGAAAAAGTCAAGAGTAATGATGGTTTCAAGTTTTTTGCGGTCAAAGCTATTCTGCCAAACGCAGTAAACCCCCTCCTCGTCTAAAACAAAGGTGTTGTTTGACAGCACCTTTTCGTGTTTGTAAGGAGTGTTAACATCGAAAATAAAAAGCTTTTGAGGCTCCAAAAAAAGCGAAATTTTTTTGAAAGCGGCGGCTAGGGTACGCTTATCTGTAATGTGGTTTATACTGTCCATTAGGCATATTGCACCGTCCACCGTACCGTAGAGGTCTAATTCCTCTGCCTTTTGACAAAGATAAAGAATGTCCAGTCCCTCGTCGGCAGACTTTTCTCTCGCGGCAGATAGCATATCCTCTGACATATCGGTACCGATAACCTCAATGCCGCGGCGTGCAAGCTCCATAGAAAAACCGCCCGTACCGCAGGCGACATCTAAAAGCAGGGTAGGGGTGTGGCCGAATTTTTTAAAAAGCTTCAGCAAATAATCGGTACGCTTTTTGTAATTCACGTCACCCATAAGTCGGTCATAAACAGAGGCAAAATCACTGTATGCCATTATTTCAGCCTCTTAAAAGCGGTTTGGAAGCCCTCGTTAATGGCACGCGACACTCGGCTGATTGTGGCGGTGGAGGCACCTGTGGCTTCTATAATTTCATTATAAACCTTTTTTTCGTTGAGCATTTTTGCCACAACAAAGCGTTGTGCAATAGCACCGATTTCCTTTGGAGTACAGGCATCACTGAAAAATTTATAGCATTCCTCACGAGTTTTAAGGGTTAAAACAGCATCAAAAAAGCTGTCGGTAAAATCGGTCTTATTCATAAAAACTACCTCCTTAACTACTTTTACAGTTTAACACACAAAAGCATTAAAGTCAAGACAGACCAAAAATAAAGCTAACTGTTGTAAATCGGTAAAAAATGTGTTAAAATTACAATATATTTCACTTTTTTGTAGGAGATTGGTTTATGAGGCTTTCTGAACTTTTAAAAAACGAAAGATTATCGGTTTCGTTCGAGGTTTTTCCACCTAAGATCGACACTGCATTTGAAAGCGTTAAATATGCAACTGAGGAAATAGCAAAGTTAAACCCCTCTTTTATGAGCGTGACCTACGGTGCAGGTGGAGGCACAGACCGTTACACGCTTGATATTGCCGAAAATATTAAGAAAAAATATTCTGTCCCGACCTTGGCACATTTAACCTGCGTTTCCTCCACAAAGGAAAAAGTACTGGAAAAAATTGAACAAATGAAAAAAGCCGGCATAAAAAATGTTATGGCACTAAGGGGAGACCTTACCCCAGAGCAAAAGCTTGACAGCAAAGATGCGGAGTACCGTTATGCAGTAGATTTGGTTCGGGAAATCAAGGCGAGCGGTACGGATTTCTGCATTGGCGGTGCATGTTATCCTGAAATACATCCCGAAAGCAGTAATCAAAAAGAGGATATTTTGCATTTAAAGGAAAAGGTAGATGCTGGTTGCGAATTTCTGACAACCCAAATGTTTTTTGACAATAATCTGTTATATAATTTCCTTTATAAAATCCGCGAAGCCGGTATAACCGTCCCGATAGTTCCCGGTATTATGCCGATTACCAATGCAAATCAGGTTTCAAGGGCGATTGAGCTTTCGGGCTCGTTTATGCCGCAAAGGTTTAAAAGCTTGGTTGATAAGTTTGGTTATTCACCAGAGGCTATGAAGCAGGCGGGAATTGCCTATGCCACAGACCAAATAATCGATCTTTTTGCAAATGGAATTACCAATGTTCACATTTATTCAATGAACAAGCCTGATGTTGCACAGAATATTAAAAGCAACCTTTCGGAGATTTTAGGATGAATGTAATTTACACCGATTTTCCTATTCCAAAGCCGTATAATACCACTGAGATTTTGAGGTACTGCAAGGCGGAAAATTCAACATTAGAAGTAAAATCGTTACTTAATGAATGTCTTTCGGAAATTGATGGCAAATATAAAAATTCAGTTTGTTACGCTGAATTTAACATAAAAAAGCTTGAAAACGGAATTGATATGGGCTTTTGTGAAACCAAGTCAAAATCCCTTGAAAAGCATTTAAAAAACTGCGAGGGTATAATTTTGTTTGCCGCAACAATCGGTATTGAATGTGATAGACTTATCGCAAAATACAATAGAATTTCCCCCGCAAAGGCATTAATGTTTCAGGCAATCGGTGCAGAGAGAATTGAAGCCGTTTGCGATGCCTTCGAAGAAAAAATAAAGCAAAAATACCAAAACAAGAGCAAAATGCTTGGGGTCAGACTTAGCCCTGGCTACGGCGATATTGAGTTTGAAATGCAGAAAAGTATTTTTTCTGTTCTTGACTGTCAAAGAAAAATCGGACTCACCCTTAACGAAAGCCTTATAATGTCGCCGGCAAAATCGGTTACGGCAATTATTGGTATAGGAGAAAATTATGAATATTAGGGAGTATATAAAAAGTAATTTTTTATTTCTTGATGGTTCAATGGGCACCTTACTTCAAGCTAAGGGACTTCCCGTAGGGGAAAAGCCAGAGGTATGGAATGTAAGCCATCCCGAAATTATTTGCGATATTCACCGCAGTTATTTTGATGCGGGAAGTAATCTTGTGTGCACAAACACCTTTGGTGCGAATATACTTAAATTTTCGGAAGAAAAGCTCGAAGAAATAATTTTTGCGGCTATAAAAAATGCCCGCACTGCCGCTTGTAAAAGCAAAGGCACCCAAGAAAAATGGGTTGCTCTTGACATTGGACCCACCGGCAGAATGCTTGCCCCTTTCGGCGATTTTGATTTCGAAGATGCGGTTGAGGTTTTTTCTAAAACTGTCAAATTAGGCGTAAAATACGGTGCTGATTTAATATTTATCGAAACAATGAATGACTGTTATGAAACCAAGGCGGCACTTTTGGCAGCAAAGGAAAACAGTGATTTGCCCGTATTTGTTTCTAATGCTTACAGTCAAGACGAAAAGCTTATGACGGGTGCTGATCCGTCGGTTATGGTGGCTTTGCTTGAAGGTATGGGTGCTGATGCAATTGGTATGAACTGTTCCCTTGGGCCCAAGGCCTTAATCGGTGTTGCAAAAAAGTATTTGGAATATGCCTCATCACCTATAATTTTCAAGCCTAATGCAGGACTTCCTACTTGTGAAAACGGCAAAACAGTATATGATGTATCGCCTGAAAGCTTTGCAAATGAGGTTTGCGAGCTTATGAAAAATGGCGTAGGGGTTGTGGGCGGATGTTGCGGAACGACCCCCGAATATATTTTCCGTTTAGTTGAAAAATCCAAGGAAATTGAATTTAAGACCCTAAAAGAAAAGGAAAATACCTGTATTTCTTCCTACACGAAAACTGTTTCCTTTGGTGGCAACCCCGTACTTATAGGGGAGCGTATAAATCCTACCGGTAAAAAACGATTTAAAGAAGCACTAAAAGGAAATGATATAAGTTATATTTTAAAAGAGGGAATCGCTCAACAGGAAAAGGGTGTTGAGGTTTTAGATGTTAATGTAGGCATACCCGAAATCAATGAGGAAAAAATGCTCAAAGCTGTTGTTTGTGAGCTTCAAGCAGTTACCGATTTGCCCTTGCAGATTGACACTGCCGACATAAAGGCCATGGAAACGGCACTTCGCAGATATAACGGTAAGGCAATTATAAACTCTGTAAACGGAAAACGTGAAAGCATGGAAGCGGTTTTTCCTCTTGTAAAAAAGTACGGAGGAGTTGTTGTTGCACTAACTCTTGATGAAAAAGGAATACCTAAAACTGCCGACGAAAGAGTTGCGATAGCAAAAAAAATTTTATCTGAGGCTCAAAAATACGGAATTTCTCGCAAGGATATTATATTTGACCCGTTGGCACTTACTATAAGTGCGGATAATACTGCTGCCACCGAAACCTTGCGTGCGGTCAATATGATAAAAAATGAGCTTGGTTGTCATACCTTGCTTGGAATTTCCAATGTTTCTTTTGGTCTGCCTAACAGGGATGATATTAACAGTACATTTTTTGCTTTGGCACTTGAAAACGGACTTTCTGCTGCAATTATGAATCCGTATTCCGAAAAAATGCTTGGCGTTTATTATGCGTTTTGTGCACTTAAAGGTCTTGACCAAAATTGCGAGGAATATATAAGTTTTTTTGAAAGACTTTTACCTGAAACCTCGGCAGCCAATCTCAAAACCGTCGATGCAAACGGCAAACAGCCTTTGACACTTAAAAATGCAATTGTAAAGGGCTTGAAAAATGAGGCTGCTCGGCTTACTGTCCAAGCGTTGGAAACGGTTGAGCCATTTAAAATAGTGCAGGAAATCATAATACCCGCCCTTAATACCGTGGGTATAGGTTTTGAAAATAAAACAGTTTATCTCCCGCAGCTTCTTATGAGTGCTGAATCTGCAAAGGAAGCTTTTGAAAAAATAAAGGAAGCTCTCAAATCCGAAAAAGGGGAGAACTTTGCTACCTTTATAATAGCAACCGTAAAAGGCGACATTCACGACATAGGCAAAAACATTGTTAAGCTTTTACTTGAAAACTATGGCTTTAAGGTTGTAGATTTGGGCAACGATGTTTCGCCTGAAACGGTCGTTAAAAATGTTGTCGAGTTAAATGCTCCGATTGCGGGGTTAAGTGCTCTTATGACTACTACCGTGCCCGCAATGGAACAGACTGTTAAGCTTTTGCACGAAAAAGCACCTTGGTGTAAGGTTGTTGTGGGCGGTGCTGTGTTGACACAGGAATATGCCGACGAAATCGGTGCTGATAAATATGCAAAGGATGCAATGGAAACCGTTCGCTACGCACAACAAATTACTGCTTCTGATTAAGCATTAAAAAATCTCGTTTTTAAAACGAGATTTTTTCTTTTGTATTTCAGTGACGGCTGACAAGTGCCGTTGCAGATAATTTGGCGTGCAAGTCATCACAAACCTGAAATGCTTTTGCGGTGCCTTTCGGTAAAAATAAATTCTGCGGAGGGTAGTATTCTGTAACGGGGGACTGTAATTTATTTGCGATTTTCACAGGAGTGCCGTTTTCTACCTGTAAATCAAGCCATGTACCCATACTTTCCTTTGTGGTGCCTACCAAAGAAACAGGTAGAAAAATCGGGCCTAAAGTACCGGTATTGTATAAATAAAAGTGAGGTTCATCCTTTGAATAGTCCCCCAAAAAATTTAAATGAGAACAGTAAGTATAACCTGAACTTGCGATAGTGGGATTATTAAATATTTGACAGTTACATCTTATTGTTTCTCCAAGGACTGTCGCTGTTCCTTGTAGGCTGGCCGATGTAAGAACCGAAACGGCACTGCCTTTTATCACTTTCCCACTTGAAGGAAACCAAATATCATCAATATATAGATCACAGGGCACGGTAATTTCGTCTCCGGAAATATAGGGCTTAAATTCATTTACACTGACAATTCCTTCAAATATACCGCAATTTTCATAATTAATTACAGTTGAACTGGTATAATATTGCCCACGAATACTTTCTACACTTTTATTTGAATCACTTGTAATTATATTACTGTTTATTATTCTTTTGGTGCCATCTGTATATACAATTTCCAAATTAGAGATTTGTGAAGCACCATTATTGGTAGAATACGAAAAAATAAATGTATATTGAGTGTTGGCTTTAAATCCCGCAAATAAAACGGGATTTTTGGCCATTGAGGAAGCAGCAAAGGTGATGGTTTTGTTAATTGTGTTTTTGCTCGTACCGGTAGCATTTGCAATAGCATCGGCAAGTGCTTCTCCGCCGAAAATATTAGCCCCACTGCTTACAATTCGTGTCCCTTTTTTAACGAAATGTATTTCTGCGGGATTTTCTACCGAAGGCGTGTACTCTTGGGAGGTATCGCCCGTTACGCTTAAAGCAAAACTATCATTAACTGAAAAAAAACCTCCCTTGCATTTTTCAAAAAGCAAGTCAGTGCCGTTTTTCGTTTCGGCTTTATACTGGGCTGAAAGCATTGTTATCGGTCTCATATACTCACCCATTCACCGCAAAGGGTATTGCCGATGTAATAAAGTCTGCAAAGTGTTGTGGTGTTGGCGGGGAATGCGGGTGCTATACCAAATCCCCAATAAACTGTGGGTAAAATTACATTATAAGCAGTATCGCCTTGAGTTATTGTAAAATCCCATTCGTTGTCGTAACCCGAAATGCCGTTTTGTAAAGAAACATTAAAATCTCCCGTAAGCTCATTATAATTAATCATTGTGTTGGCGGGCACACTGACCTCTTGATAATAAGGACTGCTCTGTCTAGGCAAAAGACCGCTGGGACCCGTTGCACCTTGAATTCCTTGTTCGCCTTGGTCGCCTTTATCACCTTTATCACCCTTTTCGCCTTGGAGTCCTTGTTCACCTTGGTCGCCTTTATCTCCCTTTTCTCCCTTGTCGCCTTTTGGACCTTGAATTCCTTGTTCTCCTTGGTTGCCCTTTTCTCCTTTTGCACCGGTGTCACCTTTATCACCTTTGAAAACACCGTTGTCGGCATCGTCTCTTACCGACTGTGCAATTTCGGTTGCATTGTTAACAAGGTCTATGATTTGACTGTATTCACTTGCAGTGGGTTCGGCGGGTGTATCACCATGCTCGTAACCGCTTTCCAAAACGGTCACAACCCCTCGTGCAGTGGTGGCAAGGGTATCGTCCTTGGTGCCGAAAACCGAAATGGTAAACTCGGGTGCTTGGAGCACCTCAAAAGGAATGTAGCATTCATCCTCACTTAGGCAGTAAGCGCTGGATGTATCAAGAATAATGCTGACTGCCGTATCGCCGTTTTTAAAAACGGCGGTTTTGGTAAGTCCTGCCCAGCTTTGCGGAAAGGCAAATTTTACTGTTTCAAATCTTACACTGTCCGAAACTGTTTTCTCGTAGGTTAAAATTGTTCCATTTTCTAAAATATCAGCTCTAATCATTTTTTTCTCCTTTCTTTTTGTACCTTAAGCCCATACCTCCTCTCAGGCTTTAGTATTGATACCAATAATAGAAAGAAAAAAAGCTTTAATTTGTAAACCTTTGGGTTTGTTTTTTAGTTTCGGATAAAATACAGAGTAAGTATGAAAGAATAAAAAATCCCTACCGCTTTGTAAAAAAGGGTAGGGATTATAAAAAACCTCAGCACGCGAAAAAGCGTGTCGAGGCTCCAGGCTTGGTGCGAGTGTTCATAACCAACCTTAAACGCGAGGTAGGGACTATAAAAAAGAAGCACCTCAACTACGCGAATTGCGTGTCGAGGCACTCGACTGGTGCGAGTGACGGGACTTGAACCCGTACGTCGTGGACACACGCCCCTCAAACGTGCCTGTCTGCCTATTCCAGCACACTCGCAAATATTTACGCTCTTTTTGGTGAGCCTAAATATTATATCAAAGCCATAGTGAAAAGTCAACAGTAAATTTAAAATTATTTTTTCTCCAAAAGACTTCGGTAATTGTCGCCGAAAAGCTCCTCGGCAAACCAAACTTTTTGTACCGTAAAACGTCTGCCGTTGAGATAATTTAAAATCCCTGCATCGGTGGAAAAATTAAATTTCAAGCTATAAGAATAAAGCGCCTGCTTGTCGAAGCCCATTTTTCTGTCTTCGGCAGATTTGTTGTATTTGCCTTCACCTAAAAGCGGATGTCCGATAGAGGCCATATGTGCCCTTATTTGGTGAGTTCTGCCTGTAAGCAATTCAATCTCCACAAGGGACAGATTTTTCTTACTTTCAAGCACGCGGTACTTGGTTTTGATGGTTTTTGCATCGTCGGTTTTGAAATTTTTAAGATAAACTTGATTTTTGCTTTCATTCTTTTCTAAAAAGCCCTCAAGGGTATCCGCCTTTTTCTTTGGAACACCGTGAATTACCGCCAAATAACGCTTATCCATTTCGCGGCGCTTAATTTTATCGCAAAGAATTTTGAGTGCCTCTGCATTCTTAGCAGCAATTACAATACCGCCCGTATTACGGTCAATTCGGTTGGCAAGGGCAGGAGCAAAGCTGTTTTCATTCTTGGGGTCGTACTCCTCTTTTTTATAAAGGTAATGCTGAATACGGTCAATTAGCGTGTTGGTGTATTCGTTTTTGTCGGGGTGAACCAGAAGCCCTTGTTTTTTATCCACAAGTAATATATTTTGGTCCTCGTAAACCACATCAAGGGTAGCCGGCGCGGTAAGAAAGGAATATTTAGGCTTAACTTGGGTGAAAAACTCGTCATTGATGTAGGCGGAGACAATATCGCCCTCATTTAAACGGGTGCTGATTTCACCTCGCCTGCCGTTAATTTTAATCCTCTTAGTTCGGATATATTTAAACATTAACGAGCTTGGCAAGGTAGGACAAATTTTAACAACAAACTTGTCAAGACGCAACCCTGCATCATTTTTTGTCACAGTAAACTCTTTCATTAATATCTACCCTTGAAAATATTTGATACTTGGTATATAATATCTTTAAATGCTTTTAGGAGATGGCAAAATGCCTGAAAATATAAATCCCCATAAGGATCACCGCGAGCGTGTCCGCAGAGAGTTTTTAGAAAACGGCTTTTCGGATGCTACACCGCCTCATAAAATATTTGAATTACTTCTGTTTTACAGTATTCCTCGCAAGGATACCAACGAAATTGCTCACGAGCTACTTAACCGTTTCGGTTCGGTGGAGGGTGTGCTTAACGCCTCAGCTCACGAGCTTATGCGAGTTAATGGTGTAGGTGAAAACACCGCAGCCCTAATTAAACTTTTGGTACCCATTTTTAAGCGTTATCAGTCAAGTGACCGCAAAACCTTTAAGCCTAGAAGCTATGACGAAATGTGCGATTTTGTAAAGAAAAAATATATGGGTATTACCCGCGAGACTTTTGCAATTTCCACCTTTAACCACACCGGAAAGCTGATAGCATTTGATGTTTTAAGCGAGGGTGATGTTTCCTCGGTTGCAATGTCCAACCGCAGTGTTGTGGAAAAGGCATTGGAGCGTAAAGCCGCGGCGGTGATAATTTCTCACAACCACCCAACCGGTCATGCGCTTCCCTCGCCCTCTGATGTCAAACGGACCGAGGAGTTGTTTGCCGCATTTAAGCATCTTGAAATTCAGCTTTTAGACCACATTATCGTAAGCAATGAGGACGACGATTTAATTTCCATGGCGCAAACCGAAAAATACGATTACATATTTAATTAGACTTGGGATATTAATCCTGAGTTTTTATTTCCCAAAAATACTGTCTGTTGCTTGGAGGAAAATCTTCCAAGACACCGTATTCAGGATCATAGAACACCCCATCACAATAGAGCGACCAATGCCAGCATTTAGGAGTTTCTAGACTTAAAAAGCAAAGTCTCGGAAGCTCCTCTTTTTTGTGCACTGCCTTTCTCTCTTTAGAAACTTCAAAGCCAGACTTTTCCAAGACGAAAAACATTTCTTTAAGGGTGGTTTCCCTTTCGTTTTCTAAAAGTGCAACAATTTGACTAACACTCTTGCCTGTCACCATTGAGAGCACTGCTTGACCGCACTGCAAGGGTGTAGGCTCAAAAATATGTTTAATTTCCATTATTTTACCTTGAAAGAAATATAAGCAGTACTGAAACATCCGCCGGGCTAACCCCCGAAATTCGAGAGGCTTGACCGATGTTTGCAGGTCTTATTTTTTTAAGCTTTTCTACCGCCTCTAAACGAAGTCCGTAAACCTCGTCATAATTAATATCCACGGGAATGATTTTCTTTTCAAGTCTCAGCATTTCGTTAACCTGAGCTTGTTGACGGGTGATGTATCCCTCGTACTTAACCTCGGTCTCAACTTTATCACGAACATTTTGCGGTAATTGAGGACGCCTACTGTCAAAGGGGGCTAACATATCATAGCTTAGCTGTGGGCGCTTAATAAGGTCAGAAAGCCTCAAGCCTGTTGACATTTTAGCGGTACCTTGTGCTTCTAGCAGAGCATTAAGGTCGTCGCTTGGTGGCAAAAATGTGTTATTTATACGCTGGATTTCCTTTTCCTTTTGCTCACGCCTCAAAAGAAAATCCTCATAATCTGTGTCACTTACAAGTCCCAAAGCGTGACCTATGGGCATTAATCGCTCGTCGGCATTATCTTGACGAAGAAGCAGTCGGTACTCACTGCGAGACGTCATCATTCTATAAGGGTCCATACACCCCTTGGTAACCAAATCGTCAATAAGGGTGCCTATATAAGATGATGAACGGGATAGAACAAGCGGTTTCTCGCCCTTGATTTTAAGCGCTGCGTTAATTCCTGCAACAAGACCTTGAACCGCCGCCTCCTCATAACCCGAGGAGCCATTGAACTGACCTGCGCCATAAAGACCCTCCAGTCCTTTCATTTCGAGGGTTGCGGTCAAGAATATGGGGTCAACACAGGTGTACTCAATAGCGTAGGCATTACGCATAATCTTAACATCTTTAAGACAAGGAATAGTTTTGTAAAGTTCTATTTGAACCTCCTCGGGAAGCGAGGAGGAAAGTCCTTGGAGATACATCTCCTCAGTGTTTTCGCCGCAAGGCTCAATAAAAAATTGATGCCTTGGCTTGTCCGCAAAGCGTACGATTTTATCCTCAATACTGGGGCAATATCTGGGACCCACACCCTCAATTTCACCTTGATACAAGGGCGAGCGGTCAAGATTTGCCAAAATCACACGTTTGGTTTCGTCATTAGTATAGGAAATGTGGCAAACCACCTTGTTTTCAGGGTCAGCCTTTGTGGAATAACTAAAGGGTACGGTCCTTTCGTCTCCCTCCTGTACCTCAAGCTGTGAAAAATCGATGCTGCTTCTAGCCACGCGGGCGGGGGTGCCGGTCTTAAAACGGCGAAGCGGTACACCTAATTTTTCGAGGCAGTCCGACAAGCCAATGGTGGCAAAGCTACCGTCGGGACCCGAGGCATAGTTCACTTCCCCTACATAAATCCTTCCGTCCATAAATGTGCCGGTGGCAATAATAACCGCCCGTGATACAAACTCTGCTCCCAAGGAGGAAACACAGTGCCAAAGACCCGTTTCTTCTCGAAAAAGCTCCACAATTTCGCACTGTTTAACATCCAAATTTTCTTGCTTTTCGACGGTGTGTTTCATATAACCGCTATAAGC
This sequence comes from Clostridia bacterium, assembly GCA_017434895.1. Taxonomy (GTDB): domain Bacteria; phylum Bacillota; class Clostridia; order Oscillospirales; family Acutalibacteraceae; genus UBA737. Next base: position 14,506 of record JAFSGB010000028.1, on the reverse strand, counting down.
GCGTCGGTCAATTTGAGCGCGAAGGGAATGAACGGCAGGACCCTTGCCTAAATTTAACATTCGGCTTTGTAGTGTGAATTTATCCGCCGCCCTGCCCATTTCACCGCCCAAAGCGTCAAGCTCGCGAACAAGGTGACCCTTGGCAGTGCCGCCGATTGACGGGTTACAGGGCATATTACCAATCCAGTCAAGACTGACGGTGAACATTATGGTTTTGACCCCCAGCCTTGCGGAGGCTAAAGCGGCTTCGATTCCGGCGTGACCGCCGCCGATAACGGCAACATCATACTCGCCGGCAAAATACTTTTTTACTGACATTTTTTCACTCTTTTATTTACTTAGTAATTTTTGCTGACGAATATCCGTACCTAAAAACTTATTAACATTGTAGTTGCTCATAAGTCGGGAGGAAATTCTTGCGGAATACTTTTCCTCAATCTGCTTCATTGAAAGGTTAGTGTTAATAATAGTGGGTTTTCCGCTTAGCATTCTGGTGTTAATTAGGTTGTAAAGTACCGACTTTGTAAACGAGGTTGTCATTTCGGCACCAAGGTCATCAATAACAAGCAGGTCGCATTTAAGCATAGCATCATAATTACCTCTGCCCTCGCCCGAAAACTTTTCACTTTCCACTATGGCAAAAAGGTTTTCAGCTGAGCCATAAATCGGCATAAAACCCTTTTCGATAACACCGCCCACAATAGCCATTGTAAGGTGGGTTTTGCCAAGTCCTACACCGCCCATAAAGAGCAGATTTTCGGAAGTCAAACCAAAATTAATAACATATTCGCGGCAAAGCTTCAAAATTGAAGTCATTCGCTTTCTGGGGTTTGTACCGTCAGAATCGGTTTTGTCAAAATAAAATTTAAGGTCGAAATTGTCAAATCGGCAATCCTTTAAGGGCATTTCCTTTGAGAGCTCCTCCGCCATAATACGGGAGGCCTCTTTTTTTATGCAGTCGCAAATCTTTCCCGAAATATAACCTGTGTCATGACACAAATCGCAATCATATTTGAGTGCAGGGATTTTGGCTTTTTTAAGAATTTCCTTTTTTTGTTTTGATAAAAGCTTGGATTTTTCCTTAATTACCTTTAGCTGCTCCTTGTCACCCGCAAGGGTAACAATTGCCAAACGGGCTCCTAATGACTTTAGCTCGTTTTCGATTTTTCCCAACTCCGGCTCACTTAGATAAAGGGCAGAAAGCAGCATTTCGCGTTTCATATTACGGCTTTTAACCGCCTCTTTTTGTCTTTCAAATGCCTTTTTGTAGGTATATTCACGACTTACCATTTTTTATCAGTCCTTAGCATTAATCATTTTTTCGAAAAGGTCAATATCGTAGGTCACAAAATTGTCCTTTTCGATAGGCTTCTTCTTTTCGGTTGGCTTCATGCCGTTTTTATGCCAATTTTCGATTATTTTCGCAACATATGCAAAAGAAAATTTGGACTTTTTATTTACACATTCGTCATAGGCAAGGGTTAGTGTCTCCTTAGAAACGCCCCAATCATTTAACCATAATTCGGCGGTTTCGCTTTCTTTTTTGCTCGGCTTTCTTTTTTCAATTCCAAATACGGCGGAAACTGTCTGCCAGCATTTTTCACTTATATCTCTTTTGTGAAGCTCTCTGTCAGCGTCGGCGATGCTTTCCACACCCTTTTCCAACAAATCAAGGCAAATGCTTTCGATAAAGCCAATGTTTCCTTTACCCTTTAAAAGTGCATATTGAATAACTAAAAGTATTAGCGAAACATCCAGTCCCTGGTCGTCGTAAAGCCAAACCAAAGTACGGGCTTCATTGTCCTTTAAATTTCTGGCAAAACGTTTTTGTGCTTCTCCTAAAAGATACTGGATTTTGGTGTCTGTAAGACTTCTTTTTGCAATATCCTGACGGGACGGTTTTTCGTTTCTCTTGACAGCAACTTTTTCTTCCTTTCCTTTAAAATCAGGAGCATTTTTTGGCACAATTATACCGGCATCTGCCCAGTAAAGCAGAGCCTCCTTAACGTCATATTCACTAACACCGCATTCCTCGGCGATAAAAGAGTCTGTCGGGTCGTTTGACATATTCCGCAGAACGAAAAGCAGTACTTTGATATGCTCTGCCTTTGAAAGCTTGAAATAACGGTCAACTACCGAATTCGGCACGGCAAATACCCCTGTTAATGCCGACGGGTTTATGTAATAATTCATACTATACTCCATTTTTTAAGATACAGAATCATTATATCAAATAATAATTCTTTTGTAAATAGAAAAATGCTTGTAAAATAAACGCCCACCTTTAGGGGTGGACGTTAATCTAAAAATTTTTATTTTTCGTAGGGTGATATATCTTTAATATGTTTAAATTTGCCTTTTATGTATACCGTTTCGTATGTTACCTTGAAAACGAACTTGCCATCATCGTTTTTAATAACCTTACTGTTACCGTATTTGTCGTAAACTGTTACCTCGTTTACACCCAAATCTAATGTCAAATCGTTTACTCTGGTGTTCCAATAGGCCCAGTATACTAATACATCGTCCCCGTCAGCACACTTGAAATGATACATAAGCATTCTGTCGTGAGCGAAAATTTCGCCTATACATTTTGCAGTTCCTATAAGTCTGTTTAAGCAAGAAAGCATCAAATATGCAGGCTTTGCGGCAAAGGGAACGTCTGCTACCTCAGGCAAGAAGTTATATGTTACGCCGAAATTCTTTTCGGGGTCTTCACGGTAAACGTAACCGGTGGTTTTGTTGACCCTTCCTATATAATTTCCTGCATCTACAAATTTCAGACTGTCCGCAAATTGATAAATATAGAATTTATCCAAAAGGTTGTAGGCAGTTGACATTATATATGCATGGGTCAAATTTTCTGCTTGCAGCTTTTCGTTTGGTATTCCCATGCCCTTTATCATTACCGGATAACCAAATTCCGTAGCCCAAACTCGTTGTTTGCCGCCGTATTTAATGATTAAGGCGTATATATCATTTATTTCCCTTTTAAAATCGACCAATTCTGGTGCGGTGTTCCAGGCATAGGGGTGAACATCAACCACATCTAAATATTTTAATGCACCTTGCTTAAAGCATTCCTCTATCCAATAAAGGGGAACACAAGCCGTAGTTAAGGCAGTTACCAATGAGGTTGGATCTTCCGCTTTAATTTCCTCGTAGGCTATTTTTAAGCACTCAACATAATGGTGAACCTGTTCCTCGCGTTTGAGCGGAATATTAGCTTCATTGTATATTGAATACAGATGAACTCGTCCCTTTAAGAGCTTTACTGTATTTCTTACATACAATCTCCATCTTTCCTGCTCATACTCACCTCTTGCCGGCACATTAAGAACATTAACTGCTCTGTTTCCTTTACCCAAGGTAAATATTACTTCAATACCGTTTTTTTCGGCAGCGGTTAAATATTCATCGCAAAAATCAGGTACCTTAAATTCGCCTTCTTTTCTTTCGGTATCGCTCCACAAGATTTCATCACGGTTAATACCGAATCCGCCGTTTTTCATTAGTTCAAGGGCGAGTGCGGGGTCGCCCTTCTTGCCTTGCGCAAAATGGTCGGAGAAGCCAAGCCTGTAATTAAGGGGCATACCCTTATAGGCAAAGCTTTTTGAAAATCTTGATTTTTTCTGAGAAACTACTCCCTCTGAATTTGTGAGGGTTATTTTAAGCCAAAACGAGCCAAATACACTAACATTTCCATCTACCGTTTTGCTTAAAGTTTCGTGTGCTTTTATCGTTAAGACTTCGTCAGTGGCTTTTAAGGTGCGCATGGTCTCGCTGTTAACTATTTCATAGCAAGCGGTTACCATTTCGTCCTTATCGGTTCTGTTATAGATATCAAAGGATAATTCTATGTTCTCGCCATCATAGAAAATATTTCCGATATTTCCGCTTTTTACAGAAGAAACGTCAAAAGGAGAATATGTATCGGTTTTTTCTAAGCTGATGCTATGAATTAAAACTCCCTCAAGAGAGTTACCCATATATGTTGAATAAAGTCCTAATTTCAAATCATGACCGTCAAGTCGCTTGTCGAAATAGGGTTTTTCTACTTTGAATGTATAGGTAAGCCATGTGTTTGTGTTGTGAAGGTCAACCGTCTCGGTATGTGATTCAATACCGTCAATACCGTCATAGCAAACAACAAAATTTCCGTAACCGTTATCCATATAGGTTACCTTAATTTCGATGCTTTCACCCTTATCGTTTTTATTTAAAAACTCGGGCGAAACATCCATGTAAATCATGGTATAGTCTGTTTCACTTTTAGGTAATATATACCATTTTGAATCGGGTGTTTTTTTAACCGGTGTGCAAGGCTTTATGTATATGCCCTCCAAACCGTCACTGGTCACATATTCGGGGTTTGAGTCTCCGCATATGTAGCTCATATTTTTTGCCCTCGGATTTTTGGAAAATACTATAAATGCATCTTTCATAATTTTCACCTCACAGACAGTGTATCATAAAAAAAACGTTTTGTAAATAAAAAAGCAGTCAGAAAATTTAAATTTCAAACTGCTTTAATATTTATTTAATTTAATTTTTTAAGATAAGTGTAAATTATTCTATTAATAACTACTCCGGCTATTAGTGTTACTGCAAACTCTACTAGGAAATTTAATGTGAATGCCGAAAATACAACCGTCATAACCGCTTTTCCGCCTAAGATTGTATTTTTGTAGAATGTGGCAAAGCAGGTCATAAAAAGTAATGTGTTAAATAGCGGAACACTTGCAGCCGATAAAATGTAAGCCAGAATATTTACCTTGTTTGCCCTTTCAAACGCCTTAAAAATCAAAGCGGAAATTATACCCACTAAAATTCTTGGAAGAAAACAGGTTACAGTGTACGCAAATGGGTTGGTTTCAAACAAAATCGGTGCGGAAGGGTCCAGCGAAAAGCCCAAACCAAAGGCTTGAATAAAGCTTGTCAGTCCGAAAACAAAGCCTAAAATCGCTCCTCCCGAAACATTGGTACAAACGGCTCCCAAGGCTACGGGAATGGTCAGCAGTGTAACGGAAAAACCGCTTGGCGTTACTATGTATCCAAGTGGGGTGAAATCCATAACCAAAATAATGGCTATGAATAGGCTTAGCAGTGCTAAACGAAAGATTTTTGCTTTTTTGTTTGTCATTTAAATTACCTCCGATACTGTCCATAAAGGTACAGTTCATAATATTTGTAATCTGCCAAGGCAGTAATTACTTAATTGTTTTTTTGGTATATTACACAAAGACCGTCCAAAAGGAGGTTTTCGTTGTAAATGATATTAGAGTCACAGTGGTTTATAATTTCGCGGGAAAGTCCGCCGGTTGCCACAACAGTCGGAGTTGTGCCGAGTTCTTTTTCAATTCTTTGAAGCAGTCCGTCAAGCATGGCCGCAGTGCCGTAAACCAATCCCGACTGCATACATTCGGTGGTGTTGGCACCTATAACCGAGGAAGGTGCTTCAATGGGAATTGAGGATAACTGTGCGGTATTTTCTGCCAATGCCTTAAGGGTGAGTCTGACACCTGCGGCAATAACACCGCCTAAAAATGTGCCATTCGCATCCAAAACACTGATAGTGGAAGCGGTGCCCATATCAATTATAACACAGGGCATTGTGTAGGTGTCCAATGCACCTACTGCACCGGCAACAAGGTCGGCACCTAATTGTGCAGGATTGTCAATTTTAATATTAAGACCCGTTTTAACGCCGGGGCCGAGCATTAAGGGGACAATATGGCAAAGCTTTGAAACTGCCCCTGCAATACTTTTTCCGACGGCAGGCACTACCGATGCTATAATGCAGTCCTCAATCTCACTAGGCTCTAACGAGTAAAGGGATAAAAGACTTTTTATTTCCACCGCATATTGATCGGCGGTTTTTCTATTGTCGGTAGCAAGACGTGCGGTGAACTCAAGGGAGGAATCCTCAAAAGCACCCAAGGTAATGTTGGTGTTGCCAATATCGATAGCCAGTAGCATAGAATCACCCTTTCCTATCACTATTATATATAAAAATAAGTAAAAATCAAGATTTTTATTGACAAAGTTCTAAAAGACTGATATAATATCGGGTGCTAATGAGAAATTTTTAACTATTAGCTCCTTACTCTAACCTTAAAAGGTAGGGTCAAATGTCCAAAGGGAGGTGCAAAGAAAATGACCAATAAGTACGAAGCAGGCGTTATTTTCTCTGTTGTAGGCGGCGAAGAGGCTACCAATGCACTTAAAGAGAAAATCAATGACCTAATCGCAAAGAACGGTACTATCGAGAGTGTTGACGAATGGGGCAAGCGCAGACTTGCATACCTCATCAACGACGAGGCTGAGGGTTACTATGTTTTCTATAATTTTGAAAGCAATCCCGAATTCCCCGCTGAGCTTGAGCGTATCGTAAAGATTACCGACGGTGTTTTACGCGTTATGGTAATTAAGAAGTAATGGAGGAAAAGTAATGTTTAACTTGGTAGTATTAACAGGCAGACTAACTGCTGACCCCGAGCTAAAGACCACTACAAACGGCACTTCGGTAGTTTCCTTTTCCATTGCCGTTGACCGCCGTTACAGAAGCGGAGAGGAAAGACAGACCGATTTTATAAACATCGTGGCTTGGCGTTCCTCTGCTGAATTCATTTCTAAGTATTTTAAAAAGGGAAGTCTTATCGGTATTGAGGGTTCAATACAAACCCGCAGATACACCGATAAAAACGGTAACAACCGCACCGCTTTTGAGGTTATCGCAAACAATGTTCAGTTTGTTGAGTCCAAGCGTGACGGCGGTGCCGCTCCTACAAGCGAGCCGGCATCCTTCAGCAATGCGGATGTTAACGATTTCGCCGATTTGGGCGACGCTACGGACGACGATTTGCCGTTCTAAGCAACAAAATATTAAATAAAAGGAGGCTTTGAAAATGGAGAACGAGAAAAACGAAAGACCTATGCACAAAAAGGCTCGCAGAAAGGTTTGTCATTTCTGTGTTGACCAAGCCCAAAGCATAGATTATAAGGATGTAGCAAAGCTTCGCAAGTATATTTCTGAGCGCGCAAAGATTTTACCCCGCCGTGCTACCGGCACATGTGCTGCTCACCAGCGTGAATTGACCACCGCTATTAAGCGTGCTCGTCAAATGGCTTTACTTCCTTATGTAAACGACTAATTAAGATTTTTGTACCGCCGATTTTTCGGCGGTACATACTTTAAAAAAACCTTGACAAAGAAGTATAAATCATATATCATTGTATATACGCCGATGTGGTGGAATAGGCAGACACAAGGGACTTAAAATCCCTCGGTAGCGATACCGTACCGGTTCAAGTCCGGTCATCGGCACCAAACGAAAATCCGTTCTCGCAAGAGGGCGGATTTTTGTTTGTATTATTCACTATTCATTTTTCATCATTCATTATTCATTAAATGAGAACGGATTTTCAAATGAATAATGAAGTCGCCTTCGGCTGATGAATACTGAATAATTATTGCACCCTTATCGCTTTTATGCTATGCTTGCGCTACAATAGGCACAAATACCTCCTTGCTTCGCTTATTTCATCACAATAAATAGGGCAAGGTAGGAATAACTGTCATACCATACTATAATGTATCCTTGTAAAACAAGGAAAAGTATGGTATGATTTCTTATGTAGAAGTATGATTTTTGTCATACATAGAAATGAACTAAAATCGGGGATATGACAATGGAGCCTTTAGAAAAAATAGAAGATATATTCACCAACGAAAAACAGAAATTTTGTGAATTCTTAGCTTGTTTATATAATCGTGGAATGTGTGAGATCTTTGTTGATTATCGAGATGATAATAATTTCTGTTTTCACAGACGAGCTGAACAGTTTGGTATCAATGATTTGTATATTTATTTTGAAGATATAAATTATTTTGATAGTGTGATACGCTTATACGAAGGATTGACAACAGTTTCAATAATTACTCCGCTGGATTTAGATACAAATAAATACGAAAATGATTGGAAAATATCAGTACGAAGGCAATTCTATAAAGATAAAGCATCTAAAACGGCCATATCTAATAATTACACGCAGTTAAATAAATCACATATTTCTATAATTGATAGTAGCACCTCGGATACTGTGAAATGCAACTATCATATGGCTCTAGAGTATGATGGCGAGAATTATGCTATTTTGTCAGACAAACTCTTTTGTTTTCTAAGTACAAGTAAAACAGAAAAAGCGGATTTGATAGAAATCGATTGGATATACACTGAACCACAACATCGAAAAAAAGGATATGCTACACAACTATTAGAGGATGTGTCAAACTATTATCTATCAAAAGGATTATTAGTTACTTACCATTGTAGCAAGGAAAATCTAGCCTCGGCGAACACAGCAGTAAAATGCGGTTTTATTGAAACAAGTACGGAAATTATATTTGAAAGAAAGTAACATATGCCGTTGAATTGAGCAACAAATAATGTTATAAGTTTTTATGATATTTCTTTTTAAAAAGAGTTTTGTCTCTAATTTAACACAAGCATATAATACACTCAAGGCGGTGATCTGATGAATTTGAATTTGTCACAAATTAGAGATATAACTATAGGTGCGGTTAGAATTGAAAAAATTGATAACGGCATTCATTTCTATCGTTTTACAAAGCAACAAGAGGAACTCTATAAGAATCGTAGAGACGATTTTTATAAAAAAACATTTGCTACATCAGGAATACAAATCCGTTTTTTTACAAATAGTCAAACATTGTTTTTACGAACTGAAATCACTTGTGGAAGCAGCCGAACTTATTTCGCATTTGATGTGTTCGTTAACGGTGTTAAGATAGATACGTTGGATAATTTTTCTGATATAAATATGCCTCAGAATTATACAACTCTTAAATTGCCTCACGGAGAGTTTTCTAAGAAATTTAATCTTGGGGAAGGTGACAAGGAAGTTTGCATTTATTTTCCTTGGTCAGTCAGCGCTGTGGTGAAAGAATTGGCCATTGATGATGATTCTTTTATTAAACCGAACAAGCCAAGTAAAAAAATGCTTTGTTTTGGAGATTCAATCACCCAGGGCTATGATGCTTTGTATCCTTGCAACAAATATATTTCAAAACTTGCCGACATGCTTAATACAGAGGAGCATAATAAAGCGATCGGCGGTGAAATATTCTTTCCTGAACTTGCAGCAACAAGAGAAGAATTTGTACCGGATTACATAACTGTGGCATATGGCACAAATGATTGGAATCGTTGCAAGGAGGAAGAGTTTACACGCAACTGTAAAGACTTTTTTAATAATTTAAATAACAGTTATCCCAATTCGAAGATTTTTGTTATTACTCCTATATGGCGTAAGGAAATGAACGAAATCAGACAATTTGGTGAATTTAAAAACATTGAGAAAATCATTGAAAATCAAGCTGAGGAGTTTGAGAACATTTCAGTCGTTCAGGGCTTTGAATTTGTTCCGCAGAATGAAAATCTTTTTGCCGATCTGAGACTGCATCCAAACGACAATGGCTTTGAATATTATTTTGAAAATTTGTCGAAACACATAAAAGATATATTGTAAAAATCGCAAAACTAAAGAAAATCAGTTTTTTGACCGGTTCCATTTCGAGTGTCGCTCCCAAAAAAAGAACGAAGTTTCCACTTCGTTTTTTTTATCCAATCCGAAGGATTGGTATGTAATCGCCGATAGGCGTATGTAATCACGCGTAGCGTGTATGGCATCACCGAAGGTGTATTTCTTAGGATTGATTACATACCACCTACGGTGGATTACATTCCGCGTACTGCGTTGCGGATTACATACAAGGCTTTGCCCTGATTTGGAAATATTTTTCTGTCAATATTGAAACAGACAAAAATTAAACTCCGCTTTAAATTGAAGCGGAGTTTAAAAATTTTATTATAAAGTTATCATATAATACCCATAAATTTGAGTACAAAGTAGAAAGCAAACAAAATGGTAGAAATCCACATTACAGGCTTAATATCCTTAATTTTGCCGGTGCAAACCTTAAGAATAACCCATGCCAGCATACCTAACATAATACCATTTGAAATGGAGTAGGTAAGGGGCATAATTACCACTGCTAGGAAGCCACCGATAACGTCAGCCATGTCACCCTCAAACTTCATATTCTTAATGGAACTAAGCATTAAGAGACCAACAAAGAGCATAGCGGGTGTGGTTGCGAATGAGGGGATTGCCAAGAACAAGGGAGAGAGTATCAAAGAAACTATGAACAAGCCTGCGGTTGTAACGGAAGCAAGACCTGTTCTACCGCCGGCAGAAACACCAGCGCTGGACTCAACATAGCTTGTTACTGTAGATACGCCTACCGATGCACCTACGCAAGTACCTACTGCATCAGCAAGTAAAGCGCCCTTTGCTTTGGGAAGTTCACCCTTTTCGTTAAGAAGATTTCCTTTTTCTGCAACACCGATTAAGGTACCAACGGTATCAAAAATATCGGTATAAAGGAAGGTGAACATAACAACAAGGAAAGTAGAAAGATTTTTTACAATGTATTTAAAATCAAAGTTAAACAGTACGGGAGCTTCGATAGAAAGTCCGCTAAATGTGGGGATTAGTGAATAAACACCGGCTTCGGGGTCAACCTTATACCAACCGCAAAGCTGAGCGATAATGCCTAAAACCCAAGTTGCGATAATGCCTAAAAGAATGTCGCCGGGAACCTTAAAGTGATGCAAAATACCAATGATAATTAAACCTAATATCGAAAGAACAAAAGCAGGACTGCTGAAAGTACCAATAGAAACTAGGGTCGCATCATCATTAACAACCACACCGGAGTTAATAAGGGCGATGATTGTGATGAACAGACCGATACCTGCTGTGATACCGAATTTAAGATTTTCGGGAATTTGATTAACGAGAGCCTCTCTGAACTTGAAGAGAGAAAGGATTAGGAAAATAATACCTTCAATAAGAACGGCTGTAAGCGCTACAGAATAGGAAATTCCCATTGCACCGCAAACAGTAAATGCAAAGAAAGCATTAAGTCCCATACCTGAAGCTAATGCTACAGGATAGTTGGCAAAGAATGCCATACATAAGGTTGCAATAGCTGCTGAAATAGCAGTACCGGTTAAGATTGCACCGGGTGTTGCGCCCTCAATTCCGCCCAAATATGCAGGGTTAACCGCCAGGATATACGCCATTGCAAGGAATGTTGTAATACCGGCAATTATCTCTGTTTTCACATTTGTGCCATTTTCTTTGAGTTTGAACAATTTTTCTAACATGAAACTGCATCTCCTTTTTATAATTTGGATTAAAATATCCAATGAAATTGTATTACAAATTGGGAGTAATGTCAAGAAATTTGTCGATTACAAACGAAAAATAGTATATAAAGAAAAAGACACAACACAAAAAGATATAGTGAAAAATTCGAAATATATGGTATAATCATAAGTAGAAAAAAAACAATATTAATTGTTTTTTCGGCAAATGAATTTACCGCTTGCCAATAACATTGACAAGTAATTGATGATTTCATTAATGATTAATAAGAGTGAAACGGTTAAAACCGTAGAAACGGAGGGTACATATATGAAAAAATACATATTGTCACTTGATGAGGGCACTACCAGTGCTCGCGCTATTTTGTTTGATAAAAATGCTACCATTGTGTCCATGGCACAGCATGAGATTTCTCAAATGTACACCGCACCCAGTTGGGTGGAGCAGGATCCTATGGAGATTTATGCAAACCAATATGCTGCATTGACGGAATGTATTGCCAAGACCGGAATTGATCCCGAGGAAATTGCGGCAGTTGGCATCACTAACCAGCGAGAAACGGTTATTGCTTGGAATAAAACCACTGGCCGACCGATTTGCAACGCCATTGTGTGGCAATGCCGACGGACGGCTGATCTCTGCCGTAAGTTGGAGGCAGAGGGGCATGGGGACTATATTCGTGAAACCACGGGCTTACGCATAGATCCCTATTTCAGCGGTACTAAAATCCAATGGATTTTGCAGAATGTTGAGGGTGCACGCCAATTGGCGCAGGCCGGTGAACTAATGGTTGGCACAGTAGATACTTGGCTTATTTGGAAGCTTACTGAGGGTAAGGTATTTGTTACCGACCGCACAAATGCCTCACGAACTATGCTATGTAATATTCATACCGGACAATGGGACAAAAAGATTCTGTCCATTCTGGATATTCCACCGCAAATTTTGCCTACAATCAAGAGCAGCAGTGAGATTTACGGAGAAATTAAGTGTATGGGTGCTCGTATTCCCATTGCAGGCATAGCCGGCGATCAGCAGGCAGCACTGTTTGGACAATGTTGCTTTGCCCCCGGAGAGGCAAAGAATACCTACGGTACGGGTTGCTTTTTGCTTGCTAATACCGGCGAACGTGCGATTACCAGTCGAAACGGTTTATTGACCACTGTCGCTGCAGTTGAAAAGGGACATCCCATTGAATATGCTTTGGAAGGCAGTGTGTTTGTGGGCGGCGCTATTGTAAAATGGTTGAGGGATGAAATGAAGCTTATTCACGAATCCCGTGACAGCGAGTATTTCGCCCGCAAGGTAAAGGATAACGGTGGGGTATATTTTGTGCCTGCATTTACCGGATTAGGTGCCCCTTACTGGGATGTGGATGCCAGAGGTACGATTGTGGGCTTGACAGCCGGAGTGGGTAAAAACCATATTATCTATGCTGCACTCGAATCTATTGCTCAGCAAACAGAGGATGTCATTGCTGCCATGAATTGTGATATGCAAGCTTTCGGAGAGAAATGTATCACCAGTCTGAATGTAGACGGCGGGGCATCTGCAAATGACTTGCTAATGCAGATGCAAAGCAATATTTCTGGTATCACCGTGCAACGGGTGGCTTCAGCAGAGGCAACTGCCATGGGTGCTGCCTTTTTGGCCGGCTTGGCGGTGGACTTCTTTGCCGACCGCGAGGAATTAAAGAAAAAGGTGATTGTCGGTAAAACCTTTACGAGTGCTGTCAGAGAGGATGAACGAAAAATCCTGCGCAAGAGCTGGCAGCGTGCCGTGAGGACCTGCAGAACATACGGAGGAGGTGATTGATATGACCAAGACTACATTTTCCACACTATCCAGTGACGGAATACATATGTTAAAAGGGCTGGTATATTTACCTAAAGGTGAGCCTATCGGTATTTTCCATATTGTTCACGGCATGACGGAGCATATTGGACGCTATGATAAACTTATGAATGACTTGGCGTTGTCAGGATATATTTGCTGCGGATATGACAATTTGGGACACGGCAACACAGCAAACGGAGATGCTGAATTGGGCTATATTGCAAAGCAAAACGGCCATGAACTGTTAGCACGGGATGTAAAGCTTTTTGCCGATGCGGTAATGACAGAATTTGTCTCTGAAAATCAGAAGCTACCTTATTATCTTATGGGGCATAGTATGGGCTCGTTTATCACGCGGTTAGCAGTTGTAAAGTATATTCGGCCGGATAAGTACATCATAATGGGTACCGGTGGCAAAAATCCGGCTACCGGTGCAGGCTTGGCAGTGATTGCGCTAATCAAATATATTTATGGCGATCATCACATTTCACCGTTGGTGGATTCCCTTGCCTTCGGTAGTTATAACAAACGATTTGGCGGCGGCACGGCAGATGACCCTTTGCCGTGGCTGACTAGGGACAAGGCACATAGGGAAAAGTATTATGCTGATAAATTTTGCACTTTTAAATTCACAGTCAGTGCCATGGGGGATTTAATTCGGTTGACCAAAATCACCAACCATGACAGCTGGTATAAAGCCGTATCAAAGACCTTGCCGATTTTACTCTTGTCCGGAGAAGAGGATCCGGTGGGCGAATATGGTAAGGGTGTACGGCAGGTAGCAAAAAATCTGCAAAAGCTTGGTTGCAATGTTTATTATAAGCTATATCAAGATGCTCGGCATGAAATTCTCAACGACAGTACCTATGAGCAGGTAAAAAATGATATATTGTCATTTTTGCAGGTTTAATACATAATATATAAATTATAATATTTTCTCGAAATAAAAAATGAACACCCACCAAATGATGGGTGTTCGTAAAACAGTTAAACCTAAAATTTAACTATTTTACGGCATCTGTCAGACGGGGTTGGTAATCAACAACGAAAAATGAGTGATGCCAGGTCGAAAGACCGAGCATCACTCATTTTTTATCTTAACGCTTATACTTTCGATATTATGGAGGAACATATTATGCAGGAACTGAACTATATTCGTTGTGGTGATTACTATATTCCCAATATTCGCTTACCGGAGGAAAACAGACCTATTGGTCGGTGGGGACGTATGCACAGAGATTATCTCAAGGAACACAACCCCATTCGCTTCAATGATCTTTGTCTCAGCGGCGAATTGTGGACATATCTGGCTGATTTGAATGAGCAGGCACAGAACCGCCTTGAACTTATCATCGAACAGATAAAGGCATCTGAAGGCGTGACAGAGGGCATGAAGCAACACGATCAGATGGCG
>JAFSGB010000027.1 GCA_017434895.1 Clostridia bacterium | reverse complement strand
TGGACGAACCTCTGGTGCACCGGTTGTTCTGCCAAGGGCATAGCCGGGCAGCTAAGTTCGGATTGGATAAACGCTGAAAGCATCTAAGCGTGAAGCCAACCTCAAGATAAGATTTCCCATAGCATAAGCTAGTAAGGTCCCCCGAAGACTACGGGGTTGATAGGCAGCAAGTGTAAGCATAGCGATATGTGTGCTAGGCTGTACTAATAGACCGAGGGCTTAACCTATTTCATCCTCTTCTTGCTTACTTGTTCAGTTTTCAGGGTGTGAGAACTTTTTGTTAAATTTGCAACCGAGAGGTTGCTTTTTTTATGCTCATTTTTAGGCTTTTTTGTAGTTTTATCAATATTATAGTAGGTTTAATATCGTTGACAATAGATGTGAAATATGATAGAATATTTTAAATAAAGAGTACTTTAGGGGTTGCTGTTATGTCAAACGATTCCATACGCTTAAAACAGACTTTATTGCAAATGCTTTCTTGGTTTCATAGCTTTTGTGAAGAAAACGGTTTGAGATATTTTGCCGTCGGAGGAACACTTTTAGGTGCTGTTCGTCACAAGGGGCTCATCCCTTGGGATGACGATATTGACCTTGGAATGCCGCGCAATGATTATGAAAGGCTGGAGCAACTAATCGGTAACCGTAAAAACGGCAGATATTATTTTGAAACCACAAATTCCGAGCGTAAAGGCTATTTTTACACCTACGGAAAGCTTTTTGACACCGAAACAACCCTTATTGAAAATTTAAGGGACAAGCTTCTATTGGGAATCAACATTGACATTTTTCCATTTGACGGTGTAGGTGAAACAAAAGAGGAGGCAGTGGAATATTTAACCTCCATTAAGAAAAAGCAAAATCTTTTGGCAACAAGAACCTCCGGCTTCAGAAAAGGCAGAGCCTTTTATAAAAATGCCGCTGTAGCCATTGCCAGAATTATACCCTCATTTATGTTTGACGATAAAAAGCTACTTCATAAAATTAATGATATGTGTAAAGAAAAGGATTTTGAAACCAGTAAATTTGTTGCCAATATTAACGGAAACTGGGGACTTAAGGAAATCACAACAAGAGAAATTGTAGGAACACCCCAACTTTATGATTTTGAGGATATAAAAATTTACGGTATTGAGGATTACGACGCTTATCTAAAAGGAGTTTATGGTGACTGGACCAAGCTGCCGCCTGAGGAAAAACGGGTTTCTCAGCACGATTATGTTTATGTTGATTTTGACACTCCTTGTAAGCTTTAGTTTTTTGCAGAGAAAGGACAGGCATTATGCGTACAAAGCAGGCATTTAAAAACGCTTCTATGAGTCTTGTACTTCAAGTAGTGCTTGCACTCTCGGGTATAATAATTCCCCGTTTCTTTATCGAACTTTACGGCTCGGCGGTTAATGGACTTGTTTCCTCTATCAGCCAATTTATTTCCTATATGGCTTTGGTTGAAGCGGGAATCGGTGCCGCAGGTACAGTTGCACTTTACAAGCCTATAGCTGATAAAAATCAAGGTAAAATCAACGGTATTGTATCAGCCGCCAGAAGCTTTTATTTGCGCTCAGGTATGATTTTCTTAGCCCTTTTGGTGGTACTTATTATCTTTTATCCGTTTGCGGTTCAAAATGAAATCAAAAATATTTCATTTATCCGCACCATGATATTTGTGCTGGCTATTAACGGCATTGTAGATTATTTTTATCTCGGAAAATTCCGTGTGCTTTTAATGGCTGACCAAAAGGGATATATTATTTCTTTAGCACAAATAATCGGAACTGTTTTAATGACAGTGGTTTGTATTATTTTAATGGAGGTCGGTGCCTCTGCCCTTATGGTTAAGGGTACAAACGCCGCAATTTACATCTTTAGAAGTCTTATTATAGGTGTTTATGTTAGAAAGAATTATCCAAATGTAAATTTCAAGGACAAGCCATTATTTTCAGAATTCGGTCAACGTTGGGCGGCACTTTTACACCAAATTGTAGGTATGATAGTTAACAATACCGCGATTGTGCTTATGACCCTTATGCTATCGGAAAATGCACTTGCGGAAATTAGCGTTTTCAGTGTTTATAACTTAGTTGCTTACTCGCTTTACAGTGTTATGAATTCAATTTCCGCAGGTTTAGGCTCCGGCTTTGGAGAGGTTATTTCAAAAGGTGAAACCGAGGTTTTAAAGCGTAGCTTTAAAAGCTATGAGTATGCATTTTTCCTTATGACCTTTATCGTATATGCCTGCATGGCAGCCCTACTTTACCCATTTATTGGGCTTTATAGTGCTACCTTTACAGACGGGGTAAACTACTTGCGATGGTCACTTGTAGCTTTATTTACCCTTTCGGGAGTTTTACAGTGCTTGAGACTTCCGGGTCTTACCCTTATTTGTGCTGCCGGTCATTACAAGGAAACCCAAACCCGTGCTATAGCGGAGGCGGTTATAAATATTATTGTTTCTCTTGTTCTTATTAAGCCTTTGGGAGTTGTCGGTGTGCTTATAGGAATGTGCACCTCATACCTTTACCGTACGGCAGATGTTATTATTTATTCTGCCAAGCATTTTGCGAAGGGCACTCTCAAAACCTCTATTTTAAGAATAATCAGAAACGGTATCACCACCGGACTTGTTATAGCTTTGGGTATTTGGCTGATACCTACCTATACTGACAGTTGGCTTGTACTAATCCTTAGCGCCTTCGGCTTTGGTATTACTGCCTTAATTTCCTTGGTTGCAGTAAATATGATATTTGAGCCTAGAGAATTTAAGTCTTTGCTTGGAATTGCAAAAGAGATTATTAAGAAATAATTTGAGGGTGACTATATGAACAGGCATGCCTATTTAATAATGGCACATAACAATTTTGAACAGCTTGCTATGCTATGCCGTTTACTTGACGATGAGCGTAATGACCTTTATATAATGATCGATTCTAAAGTCCCTGAGCCTCCTACCCTTAATTCATTATCCGACAAGGGTTTTACCTCCGGTGTTTACTTTACAGACCGCGTAGATGTCCGTTGGGGCGGATACAGTCAGATCAAAGCAGAGCTGACTCTTTTAGAGACGGCCTTAAAAAACAACGTGGATTATGAATATTTTCACCTTTTATCAGGTGTGGACCTGCCCCTTAAAACTAATGACCAAATTTGTAACTTTTTTGACCAAAACAAAGGCAAGGAGTTTTTGCATTTTTGTGAAAGTGAATTTTCAAAGGGAAAATCTGTAACAGAAAGAGCTTCACTTTATCACTTTTTTCAAGAAGGTGCAGGCAGAAGCAAAAGCGGTTTTTGGTATTTTCTCGAAAAGTTAAGCTTGAAATTTCAACGAATAATAGGAATAAACCGGCTTAAAGATACTTCGGTTTACTGTGGGGCGAATTGGTTTAGCATAACGAGCGAATTTGCAAAATATATACTTTCAAATAGGGATTGGATCTACAAAACCTTTAGTAATGGCTTTTGTGTAGACGAGTTGTTTTTACAGACTCTTATAATGAATTCTCCTTTTAGAGAAAACCTTTACCGCAGTATAGAAGATAACGACTGTCACGGAAATATGCGTTATATTGACTGGAAAAGAGGAAATCCCTATAATTGGCGGTTGGAGGATTTCGACGAGTTGATAGAATCGGATTACCTTTTTGCCAGAAAGTTTGATATTTCGACAGATAAAGAAATTTGCGAAAAAATTTCTGACTATTTGATATTAAAGTAATAACAATTATGAGCATTAAATGGCAAACCCCAAAATTTATACGGTTGATATTGTACGTATCGGTGCGATTTTCATTGTGTTTTTTGTCATATCTCAAAGGTTTTGTCAACCAAAATAAGTTCCTACACAAACGCTTTTACAGGGTTTGCCTTAGCGATAATTTTTCTCATCGCATACTACCTATTAGAATTTACGATTCATAAGGAGAAGGAAAAATGTCAACACCTAAAATTTCGGTTATTGTTCCAGTTTATAAGGTTGAAAAATATTTAGACAAGTGTGTTGATTCGATTATCAACCAAACCTTTACTGATATTGAAATTTTGCTTGTTGACGATGGCTCTCCCGATATCTGCGGCAAAATGTGTGACGATTGGGTGAAAAAGGATAGCAGAATTAAGGTTATTCACAAAGAAAACGGCGGCCTTTCGGATGCCAGAAATGCCGGATTTGAAGCATCTGTTGGCGAATATGTTATATTTATTGACAGTGATGACTTTATTGAGTACAATATGCTCGAGGTTCTTTACACTTTGGTGACAGAGCATAGTGCAGATATTTCCGTTTGCGGAATTTGTAATTGCTATGAAACATATCAGCAACCGCAGTATCCGAAAGACGAAATACTCGTTCTCAATGGCGAAGAAGCCTTAAAAGAGGTGCTAAGAGGCGAGCGTATGCCGGGAGGGGTTGTCACCCGTCTTATAAGGCGTGATTTGCTGAATAATCATAAATTTATTGTCGGTAAAACCTATGAGGACGCTTTTTTTACCCCGCGTTTGTTCCTCTCGGCAAAAAAAATCGCCGTCACCACCAAATCATATTACTATTACTGGCATCGTAACGACAGCATCACTACACTTCCCTTTAATCAAAAGGCAATGGATGTTGTTGATGCTTATAATTACACCTACCAAATTGTGGAAAAGGAATGTCCGCAGCTTGAAGATCTTGCATTGTTCAGAATTCAATGGGCGAATTTCATTGTGCTTGACCGAATGCTGCTTGTTGATCACTACAAAAACCTCCCGCAATATAGAGACGTTGTAAAATATTTAAAGAAAAATTGGCTGAGCATTTTTAAAAGCCCCTATTTCAGAAAAGGACGCCGAATCTCCGCCTTGGCACTTAAGCTTAATATATCATTTTATAAGGCTCTTTCCTATGCCAACAACCGCAGAAACAAGGAGCAGGGATAATGAAAAAAATTTGCTTTATAGACTATGATATGTCCATAACAGGAGGGGTTGAGGGTGTTACCGCATCGCTTGTTAACACTCTGGCCGATTTTTACGAAGTTCACCTAATCAGTATCTGCGGTGGCAGTACCCCCGCTTACAGCTTGGATAGCCGAATTAAATTTTCCGTTTTATTTGATACCGAGGAGCGTTTAAGCGTTATGCGTAAAAACGCCAAGCCTCTTCTTGTAAAGTACTTTAAGGATAATAATATTACGGTTGCCTTTGCTCAGGGAAATTATCCCGGCTTCATTTTAAGTGCGGTAAGATTTAACACAAGGACTAAAATTATTTTCTGCGACCACGGTGCCCTAATGAACCAATGGCATCAAAAGGATATTGTGGTGATAAGACTTATTAACTCCTACCTTCATCACAAAACAATAACCCTTACCGATCAAAGCTTAAAGGCTTATAAAAAGAAATTTTTAATTTCTAAAAACCGAATTTCCTCTATACCCAACTGGATTTCGGATGATGTTGCTGTTTCGGAAAAATATAATACAGCCTCAAAAAGAATTATATCTGCCGGACGCTTTGGAAAGGAAAAAGGCTTTGATATGCTGGTTAAAGCCTTTGCACCGGTAGTTCGTAAGCACCCCGATTGGCACCTTGACATTTACGGTGACGGTGAGATGTTTGATACGGTCAAGGAACTTATTGAGAATTTAAAAATCGCCGACAATGTTCATTTGATGGGAATGTGCAGTAATTTATCCGATAAGTATAAGGACTATTCTATGTATGTTCTCCCTTCCTACCGAGAGGGCTTGCCCTTGGTTTTACTGGAGGCAAAAGCAAATAGGCTGCCGATTGTAAGCTTTGATATTTTAACCGGACCGAGGGAAATTATGAGGGACGGTGTGGACGGTATTTTGGTTCCGCCCTACGATTTAGAAAAAATGGGTGCCGCTATTTGCCGACTTATTGAGGACGATAGCCTACGGATAAGTATGTCGGAAAAATCACAAGATAATGTTGAAAATTTTTCAAAACCCACCATTTTAAAGCAGTGGTGTGATTTAATAGAATCTATTTAAAGGAGAGGATACTATGATTTTTGGTGCAATTTTAGCCGGCGGTATCGGCTCAAGAATGAGAATTGTGGATATGCCAAAGCAATTTATGCCTCTGGGTGATAAGCCTATTATTATGCATACACTTGAAAAGTTTTTAACCTGCAATCAGCTGGATGCAACCTTTGTAGGTGTTCATCCGGACTGGGTAGGCTATATGAATGATTTAGTTGCAAAGCATTTGCCACACGCAAAAGATAATATTTTTGTAGTTGCCGGCGGTAACGACCGTAATGGCACAATTATGAATATAATTGCCGCTATTGAGGAAAAATACGGTGAAAACGATGAGCATATTATTGTAACACACGATTCGGTTCGCCCATTTGTATCGCTCAGAATGATCGAGGAGAATATCGCCGCTGCCAAGGAATACGGTGCGGTTGATACTGTTTCTCCCGCCATTGATACAATAGTAGTATCAGAGAACGGTGAATTTATTACAGATATTCCCGAAAGAACAAAAATGTATCAGGGACAAACCCCTCAAAGCTTTAAAATTACCCTCTTAAAGGAGCTGTATGCTTCCTTAAGTGAGGATGAAAAGAAAATCCTGACCGATGCCTGCAAGATTTGTGCTGTTAGAAATCATCCGGTTTTCTTGGTTAACGGCTCGGTTACAAATATGAAAATTACCACCCCCGGTGACTACAAAATTGCCGAGGCTATGGTAGGAGGAAATTTAATTGATTAACCATATATATCAATTAATTGCTGCAGGAACGGTGTCAATTAAATACGAGGATATTTCCTTTGGCAACAAGGTAATTGTACGTCCTGAATATATGGCACTTTGCCATGCTGACCAGCGTTATTTTTCGGGTCAGCGTGATGCGGCAACAATGAAAAAAAAGCTGCCGATGGCGTTGATTCATGAATGCTGCGGCAGAGTTATATATGACCCGACCGGCAAATTAAGTGTCGGCCAAAGGGTGGTTTTAATTCCAAACACACCTCCCGAAAACTACAAGGGCGAGATTTATGAAAATTATGTTGAGGGTGCCACCTTCCGCTCCAGCGGGTATGACGGCTTTATGCAAGAACTGGTTGAAATTAACGCTGACCGCGTGGTGCCTTTTGGCGATATTGACCCGAAAATTGCTGCCATTACCGAATTTGTGAGCGTTTGTGTTCATGCCTGTCGCCGTTTTAATGCAATTGCTCACTCGAGACAAGAGCATGTGGGGATTTGGGGTGACGGAAGTCTTGCCTTTACGGTTGCTAATGTAATAAAGGCTATGTTTCCCGAAATTAAAATCGCCGTTGTAGGTATGCAACGTCAAAAGCTGGCACAGTTTTCATTTGTGGAGGAAACCTATCTTTCGAATGAGCTTCCTTCAGATTTCAAAATCGACCATGCCTTTGAATGCTGCGGCGGAGGCGGAAGCTACTACGCAATAGAGGATATAATCGCTCATATTCGCCCTCAGGGTTCATTAATGCTTATGGGTGTCAGTGAGCACCAAGTACCGATAAACACCAGAATGGTATTGGAAAAGGGAATGACCTTGGTCGGTTCCTCTCGCTCAGGCAGGGCGGATTTTGAAAAGGCAGTTGAAATACTCGAAAAACGAGATATACAGCACCGTTTAAGGGTAATTATTTTTGAGGATAAGCCTGTTAAAAATATAGAGGATATATATCGGGTATTTCAAAGTGATTTGGCAACACCGTTTAAAACAGTATTTAAGTGGGAAGTGTAACAAACATAGAATTTCATGAGGAGCAATCGCTAATGTCAAAAAGCAAAGAATTTAAAGATATTTATGCAAACATAAGATTAATATACATTGCCGTATATATGATTTTGGTTGCCAGTGTTGCCGCAATACCCGTAAGGCGGCTTACCGATGGATATTTAGGACCAATGTACACTCTAATTGCTGGGTTTGGTGTTATTCTTATATGTGTTGACTTTTTTACACGGCGTATAATTTTCAAGCCGAAATACTGCACATTTTTAATTTTTTTCATTTTAGCCATGATTGTTTCATCGGCTATAAATATTAAATATGGCTTTATAAGTAACATTAAAACTATTGTGTGGACTTGTATACAACTGTTTTTGTTAGTAGCAGTTGATACCGAGCTTTCACCGAAAACACTGAAAAAGCATTTCAAAATTTTAACCGAGATTTTTTGTGTAATATGGCTTGTATTTGCCCTTATTTCTTTAGGTCAGTTTTTTGTTCAGTATGCCCGAATTTGGAAGTTTGACGGCATTGTAGGAATAACAAGAGAGGGCTTCCACGACGGACGACTTTTCGGTGTCTTTACTGACCCGAATTATGCTTCACTTTGTTCTATATGTGCCATTGCCTTTGCATTAATTAATATTGGTAAAAATGGTTGGTCAAAGTTTTACCACATTTTCAGTATTGTAATACAGACTATATATGTGGTTCTTTCCGGCTCACGCACAGCTATCCTTTGCTTAGCCATTGTCGGTCTTATTACGGGTGGATTTTCAACATGGATTAAGCTTGAAGCCGTTGGCAAAAAAGCATTAATAAAGTTGATTTCTTCTATTTTAATCGGTGTTTTCTGCTTTATAATACCTTTAGTAGGAAGCGATTACATCAAGGAGGGTGCGGCATATACTGCAGAGGCATTTATCGAAATTACTGATATTAATGTTAATGATTTTGAAAAAAATCCAGATGACAAACACAGTGTTACTGAAAAACCGGGGGATATTTCCTTTATCCGTGATGATGTTGAAAATAATGACGATATATCTAATAACCGCTTCAGCATTTGGTCTGACTACCTTAAGGTATTTGCAAAGACGCCTATTTGGGGAACATCACCAAGAAATACTATGAATTATGTTATGGATAATTTTGACTCGATGTTTATAATCGATAAGCAATATTCTGTACATAATTCTTACTTGGGCTTGCTTGTGGCAACCGGTTTGCTCGGAGCATTTGCGGTATTACCATGGATGATAGCCACTGCTATTGAAATTTACAGTTATTTAATCCGAAGAAGGAAAAAACGCGACGAATATTACAGTCGGATTTTTATTCTTGCAATGGCATTAACTGTTTTGGCAATAGCGGCATTCCCATTAATGTTTATGTTCTTTAACAATATGATTATCGATGTACTTTTCTGGTTGATTATAGGCTACGCCAAGGGCCTTGTTCGCTTGAGTGACCCCGAGCGTTACCAAAAGCAACCTATTATCTACCGCATAACGGAAAAAATTATTCCATCTTTCATTAAATAAAGCAATCCCCATAGCTTAATGAAAAGCTATGGGGATTTTATTATCTTTTCAACCTTTCAAATGGTTTTTCCAAGATCCTGAACAGTGCCACACCGCCGATAACAGCAATTATAGCATTCAAAAGTGTGGAGCTTTGAGAAAGCAATGCAGTTACTGTTGCTGCCTTAAATGTGGAGCCGGCAAGGTAAAACTGAGCAATTTTCCAAAGAATTTCGCCTACAAGATTTACAATCATACCGCAAATGGCACCCACCGTAGCGGACACCGTTTTAGATTTGATTTTTTGGCTGAGTGCTATGTAAACCAAGCCGACTGTAAAGCCAATTAAAAACTTTAAAATGAAGGTTTTGGGACTTGAATCGGCGTGGCCGTTTAAAATATCATAAAGTCCCATTCCGATACTGCCGGCAAGACCGCCTTGCCAACCACCTATAAGCAGTGACGCCAGCACTACAATCAAATTCCCGAAATGCACAAACATTGGTCCTACGGGAAAGAAAAATACCGTAAGAGCAATGTAGCAAAGGGCGGCAAAAAGGGAAATAAAGGTTATATTCAGCAGGCTTTTGTGTAAACTTTTTTTGTTCATAAAGGTCAACTCCCTTGATTTTTTATTATGTTAGTGGTATTATACTACTAAAGTGTCCGCTTTAAAATAGCCAATTTTCACTTTTTTCGAAAGGACAGTTTAAAATGTTACTTGATTTTGCCGATATGAGTCTTACTCAAAAGGGAAAGTTATATTCGGAGCTTTACAATAAGCTTAAAAAAGCTGTGGTGGACGGTATTCTGAAAAAAGGGGAAAAACTGCCCTCTGTCAGAGAAGCTGCTGCGCAGCTTTCTGTTAGCCGAACAACGGTGGAAAATGCCTACTCTAGGCTTTGTATAGAGGGAATTGCAGAGAGTATTCCTCAAAAAGGATACTTTATAATAGGTGTACCGAAATTTTCTCCTTCACCATCATGCGTGCCACAAAAAAAGCAAGAAATTATTTATGACTTTTCAAGCCGCTCGGTTGATGCTTTAGCGTCTGATATAGATCTTTGGAAGCGACTTGTTCGCAGTGTCCTTTTGGATTCATGGGAGCTTAATTCATATGGCGATCCACAAGGTGAGCCATCTTTGAGGCAAGCTCTGGCAAATTATTCATATAAGGCGAGAGGTGTTATTGCACTAGCCGACAATATAATAATAGGTGCAGGAGTAGGCCCTTTGCTCAACATTATCTGCGGTCTTTTGGAACGGGATATTACTGTAGGTTTTGAAAACGGTGGATTTAATGAAGCAAAACATATTTTTTCGAATTATGGGATTGATGTGTTAAATCTCCATTCAGACCAAAACGGTGCCACCGAAAGGGAACTGATAGATTGTGACCCCGATATCCTCTTTTTGCTTCCATCTGCACTTTCAAAAATCAGCCCTACTGTACTGTCTGCCAGACGGAATGTTTTTAAAACTTGGGCAAACAAAAATAACCGACTTATAATTGAGGACGACTACAACGGCGAGCTTCGTTATACGGCACGTAGTATACCGGCATTTCAGCGAATGGCACCCGAAAGCACAGTTTACATAGGAAGTTTTTCAAAACTTTTACTTCCAAGCGTTAGAATTGCTTATATGGTGTTGCCCACTGTTTTAGCGGAAAAATTTCGTTCGCTTTCCTATCCTTACAACCAAACCTGCGGTAAAATTGAGCAATTAGCATTGGAAAAATATATTACATGCGGTGCATTGGAAAAACATCTTAAAAAATTAAGACGGCTTTATTATACCAAAAGTCAGTTGATGATAAGAGAAATTGAAAAGAATTTCAAAAATTTGCATTCCTTAAAGCTTTTTGAATCCTCACTAACAGTAGAGATTCAAATTACTAACAAGTTCAATCCCCAAAAGTTATATGATACTGCACTGTCTCACGGGGTGAAAATCGGCGGATGTAAAAATGATACAACAATTAAACTCTCTTTTGGCGGTATAGATACTGAAAAAATAAGAGACGGGATAAATTTGGTAGCTGAAATTTTCAAAAATTTGTAGATTTATGTTGAAAATAAGTTTGTTTTGTAATATACTATAAATTGTGGATATAAGTCATAATCTTATACTATATATTTATTTTGGAGGCTTTTGAAATGTTAAAACGAATTTTCAGTTTAACACTATGTTTATTAATGCTTTTGCCATTTACAGGCTGTAGAGATAAGGATTACACTTTAAGTGTTGATAATGAAGAAACTGCTTCTGTCGAAGAACCCGTAACCCACGTTAACCCACTTACCGGTGTTAAGGATTTAGATAAGGAAACCGCTTTACAACGACCGGTAGCAATTATGGTCAACAATATTAGTGTTGCACAGAGCGTTCAAACCGGTCTTAATAAGGCTGATATTGTGTATGAGACCGAGGTTGAGGGCGGAATAACCCGTCTTTTGGCTGTTTTCCAGGATTTTAAAAATGTTGAACAAATAGGCACAGTTCGTTCCTCTCGGTATGTTTACATAGACTTAGCTGCCGGTCATAATGCACTTTATGCATATCATGGTATTGACGAGGAGCATGCTTCTCCGCATCTAAATGCGGTTGACAGTATTGTAGTAGGAGAAAATAACGGCGGTAAGCGTATTTCAAACGGACTTGCTACTGAGCATACTCTATATGCCTACGGTGATAAGCTTTGGGAAAGTATGGAAAAAAAGTTTGAAACCGCATTGAACAGTGAATCTACACCTTGGGCGAACTTTGCCAATGAAAAAACCGATGTGAATTTTGAATCCGCGGCAAATACTGTATCGGTTCCGTTTTCGACTTCCTATAAAACTATCTTTAAATACAATCCTCAAACCGGCAGATATACGAGATTTTTTAATGGTGTTGAGCGTACGGATTATAACACTAATGAAAGCGTAACTGTTAAGAATGTTTTCGTACTGAATACTACCATTTCCGACTATGCCGGTTGCACTGAGTATGCAAAGGGAAAATCTCCCCACCGCAAGGTAGACCTTACTTCCGGTAGCGGTTACTACTTTGTTAACGGTACTTATACTAAAATTAACTGGACTAAGGGTGTTGCTTCCGATTCCTTTAAATTTACTAATGAGGATGGCACTCCTTTGACTGTAAACACCGGAAACTCTTGGGTATGTATTGCAGACATAAATAAATCCCAGGCAATTATAAGCGAATAATAAAGGTGTTTTCGTGTTTAGTGTAATTTTTGATATGGACGGCACTTTGCTTGATACACAAAAAGTTGTTATTTCTGCGTGGGACTATGCGGGAGAAAATCAAGGGATAGTGGGTGTCGGCAACGAAATACCAAATGTTTGCGGAATGAATAAAATCGGATGGAGCAACTATTTGTGTAATAAATTTCCCAAGCTCGATATTAACAGTTTCATTATTGATGCCGGACAGTATATATCAGAAAATTTAGTGGTGAAATTTATGCCCGGAGCAGAAAAACTTCTAAAATTTTTGAAGAAAAACAATGTTAAAATAGCTCTTGCTTCGGGTAGTTCATTAAACTCGGTTATACATCATTTGAATGAGGTTTCGGCAGTGGAGTATTTTGATGCTATTGTTGGAGGAAACGAGGTCATAAACGGTAAGCCTGCTCCGGATATTTTCTTGCTGGCAGCCGAGCGTTTAGGTGTCAAACCTTGTGAATGCTACGTATTTGAGGATTCTTCAAATGGTATAAAAGCCGCTTATAATGCAGGAATGAAACCTATAGGTGTGCCTGATATAGCAAAGCTTGACAGTGAAACAAAAAAATTTTTATTTGCAGAAATCGGTCAGCTTGACGAGGCGATTGCAGTGTTTGAAAAAATGATTTAATGCATAAAGCCGCCGTTCATAAGATATCTTATGAACGGCGGCTTTTTTTAAAGTATTATTAAATTCTTGGGACTTTTTGTAAGATTTTGATATCCATTATCAATTACCACAATTAAATCTTCAATTCTGACTCCAAACTTATTGGGCAAATAAATCCCTGGCTCCACTGTCATAAGCATACCCGCCTTGAGTGGTGTTAAATCTCTTGTGTTGCAAGCGGGACTTTCGTGAATTTCCAGTCCTACACTATGCCCCAGTCCATGACCGAAATTATCTGTGAAGCCTGCATCCGAAATTATATCACGTGCGACTTTATCAACGTCTTTGCAAGCTACCGACGGAGCGATTGTTTTAAGGGCTTCGGTTTGTGCTTTTAAAACAATGTTATAAATTTTTTCCTGCTCATCACTCACATGACCGATTGCCACAGTGCGGGTCATATCCGAGCAGTAACCGCTGTAAACCGCACCGAAATCCATTGTGAGAAAGTCGCCGTGCGCCAGTGGTTTGTCGGTGGGAACTCCGTGGGGTAGGGAGGAGTTTTTTCCGGAAACGGCAATGGTATCAAAGGCGACACCCTCACTGCCGTTTTTTCTCATAAAAAATTCAAGTTCAAGGCTTATTTCCTTTTCGGTTTTTCCTACCTTAATGAAATTCAAAATATGCGAAAAGGCAGCGTCGGTAATTTCTTGGGCTTTTTTGATTTTTTCTATTTCCCCTGCCGATTTAATTTGCCTTAGTTCTGTGAGTTTTTGGCTTAAAATCGGCTCAAGTGATATTTCAAACCCCTCAAAAGCGTTTTTCATAGATTGCAGTCTGTCGACCGTTGTGCTTGCGGTTTCAAGAAGAATTTTATTGCAATTTTCTGTAGTTAAAATCGACTTAACATCTTCAAAAAAATTAGTAGAAAGCCGAACTTTCATATTATGAACAGTTTGCTTTGCTTTTTCAAAATATCTGAAGTCAATTAGCAGTGTGACACCTTGCTTTGTTACAACAATGCACCCCGCTGAGGATTGAAAGTGTGATAGATAAAATCGGTTAACAGTGCTTGTTATTATCGCAGCGCTGTTTTCTTTTAAAATGCTTTGAATTTTTCTTATTATCAATTCGTTTTCCTCTTTTCAAATAAGGCTCGGCTTTTGAACTCAACAAAATTAAGGAGAAAAGATTAGTGCAAAGCATAATCCCGTTGCAGACCCCTGCCATTCGCCAAACGGCAGCGCTATCAAAAAGCGCCCCTAAAATTGAACTAAGGGGGTATAGTATGGTGAAAAATTTATTACCAAATTTTCCGAAGATGTAGGACACACTAATTTGTCCGTAAACTGCCCAACCGATAATGCTTGAAAAGGCAAAAAGGCACATCATAACACTAAGGGATAAATTGCCAAATGCCCCCATTGTCATATTAAGGGCTTCGCCTACAAGCTCGGTGGAGGCGCTAACACCATAATTTATTTTAACCCCACTGCAAAGAATTGTCAATGCCGTAAGGGTGCAAAGCAAAATTGTGTCCACAAAAACCTCGAAAATCCCAAAAAGTCCTTGAGTTTTAGGGTCGGCATCAACCGCTACTGAATGTGCCATTGCCGAGGTGCCAAGTCCTGCTTCGTTTGAAAAAATACCACGGGATGAGCCGATAAAAATACAGCTTGTAAGACTGCCCGCCGCACCGCCTGTGACGGCTTTTGGATTAAAGGCACCCTCAAATATCATTTTAAAACAATCGGGGAGTCTTTCCAAGTTGCTTAAAATAACAATAAGACTTACAACAATGTAAAGCAAAGACATCGACGGCACTATTTTTTCTGTTATGGCTGCTATTCGGTTAATGTTGCCGTTAATTGCAAGAAAACAACCCAAAGCAAAAATTATCCCCCAAATAATCCTTTTTACATCACTGTCACAAAAGGAAATAATTGCGGAGTTTGTTTGTGTTATATTTCCACCGCAAAAAACTGCAGGTATTGCCGCCAAGCAAAAAATATATCCCAATGGCTTAAAAAATCTACCAAGTCCGTTATTTATGTAGTAAATAGGGCCTCCCGCAGGTCCATTTTCGTGTCTTTCTCGGTACAAAACCGCAAGGGTGATTTCTGTGGCCTTTATACACATACCAAGGGTTGCACTAACCCACATCCAAAATATAGCACCTGCTCCTCCGATGCTAATCGCGCCCGCAACTCCCGCGATATTTCCGGTTCCAACCGTTGCCGAAAGGGCAGTGCAGGCGGCTTTAAATGAGGTGATTTTTTTTGAACTGTCTTTTTTTCGGTACGCCTTAGCCGTAAGACGGATACTTTCGCTGAAGCGTGTAATTTGACAAAGCCTTGTTTTAATAGTTAAGTAAATTCCGCAGACGGTAAGAAAGCAAAATGGAAGTGTCCCCGAAATCAGGTTTTCCAAGAATAACATACACAACACCCACTGCTATTTTACTCAAAAAAAACACGGTTTATGAAATATTGGGTATTGTATATTGGAATCAAGTGTGATACAATATACAGTGTATAATTGTATTTGAAAGAGTGAGTTTTTGGAACGGCTGATATATCTTGATAACAGTGCTACAACCAAGCCTTGTGATAAGGCAATTGACTATATGAACAATGCCCTCAAAAATGCTTGGGGCAACCCCTCCTCACTACATACATTAGGGTTAGAAGCTGAGCTTTTAGTCGACTCTGCAAGAAAAACCGTTGCCAAATATATTAAAGCGGACCTTGGGGAGATTATCTTTACAGGTAGCGGAACCGAGGCCAACAATACCGCTATAATGTCGGTTGCTAATAAAAAATGGGGTAACCGAGTAATTACCACTCAAATCGAGCACCCCTCTGTTTTAGAGACTGTTAAGAGACTTGAATCCCTAGGCTTTGAGGTTATAAAACTAAAGCCTCAGGAAAATGGGGTTATTTCCCTTGAGGATTTAAAAAATGCTCTAAACGAAAAAACCGTCCTTGTAAGCATTATGCTTGTCAATAATGAAATCGGCTCTATTCAGCCTATCAGTGAGGCTTCAAAGCTAATCAAAGAATTTAGTCCTAAGGCGGTTTTTCACTGCGATGCGGTGCAAGGCTTTGGAAAAATGCCCATTAATGTTAAGGAATTAGGGGTTGATTTGTTAACCGCCAGCGGTCATAAGGTTTTCGCCCCAAAAGGAATCGGTTTTTTGTACTGCAAAAAAACCGTCAAAATTTCGCCTTTTATTACGGGTGGAGGACAGGAAAGGGGACTAAGGTCGGGCACCGAGTCTGTGCCGCTAATTTCTGCTTTAGAGGGAGCAGTTTTGTCTCTTCCTGAAATAGGTTCTGCCCTAAAAATACAAAAAGAGCTTTGGGATTATGCGGTAAATTTATTTAATGGAAGCGGTTTTATTAAGGTGAATTCCCCCGAAAATACTTTGCCTTATATACTTAATATTTCGGTAGTGGGTTACCGTTCTGAAACTCTGCTTCATTTTTTGGAGAGAAAAAACATCTTTGTATCCTCGGGTAGTGCTTGTGCAAAAGGTGAACTAAGCTATGTTTTGTCTGCATTGGGCTTAAATAAATCGGAAATTGATTCTGCATTGAGAATAAGTTTTGCTCACAATAACACTAAAGAGGATATAGATTCCCTCTTAACTGCTCTTGAAGAGGCGGTACAAAAATTGAGAAGGTCTTAGAATGAAAGAAATTATACTTATTAAAAACGGCGAGCTGGCTTTAAAGGGCCTTAACCGTTCTACTTTTGAAGATATACTGGTCAAAAACATAAAACGCCGACTGAACGGTCTTGGCAAGGTGGAAATCAGAAAGGCTCAATCTACAATTTACATTGAGCCCAAAGATGATAACTACGATTTTGAGGAAGCCCTTGAAAGAGTTGGACGTATTTTCGGTATTGCTGCCTTTAGCCGTGCTTGTGTTTGTGAAAAGAATATGGAGGATATTATTTCAAAGTCGGTTATATACTTGGAAAATACCCTTAAGAATATAAAAACCTTTAAGGTTGAGGCTAAAAGGGCCGATAAAAAATTCCCATTAAAATCTCCCGAAATTTGCAGGGAGCTTGGCGGTGTTTTGCTATCCCACTTTAACCATTTAAAGGTAGATGTTCATAATCCAGATGTGGTTGTAAATGTTGAGATACGTGATTATTCGGCTTATGTAAGAGCTGAGCAGATACAGGGTGCAGGCGGTTTGCCGGTAGGCACTGCAGGTACGGCATCTATTTTAATCTCGGGCGGTATTGACAGTCCCGTTGCCGCTTGGACCATGGCAAAAAGAGGATTAAGGCTTAATGCAATCCATTTTGCAAGTCCGCCATATACCAGTGCGAGAGCTGAAATGAAGGTAAAGACCTTGCTTTTAAAGGTTGCCCGTTACAGTGGCAGTATTAACCTTGCTATTGTGCCCTTTACCGAGATTCAAGATGAAATTGCCAACAATTGCCCCGAGGATTATTTCACCCTTATAATGCGACGAATGATGATGCGAATTTCCGAAAGACTAGCAAAATCGAGTGGCAGTCTGGCACTTATAACAGGCGAAAGCCTCGGTCAGGTTGCAAGCCAAACATTACCCGCTCTTGTTACTACCGATAATGTTACAAGTATTCCCGTTTTGCGTCCCCTTATTGGGATGGATAAGGAGGAAATAATAACAATTTCCCGTAAAATTGATGCGTTTGAGACCTCAATTCTCCCTTATGAGGACTGCTGTACGGTATTTACTCCTAAACACCCAAAAACCAGACCTACCGTTGAGCTTTGTGAAAAGGCAGAGGAAGGCTTAGAAATTGAAAGGCTAATCGAAAAGGCAATTGCCGAAACCGAGTTTACCTATATTGATTAAAATGAGAAGATATAAAAGAGCGGGCGATAAAAAGAAATTTTTAAGCCTTTTTGAAGATTATTTTCCTACCGGTAGGGACAATTTAATACAAGTTTCAATTAAAATTTGTTTTTTGTTTTGCATTATCGGAATTATTGTCGGCGGTATTTACTTCGGGAATCATTACTATACTTCTTACGCCGACCAAAAGCAAATTCAAGTAGACCAAGAACTTTTTGAAAACGGTGATTTAAGCATTCTCAAAAAGCAAAACAGTGATTATAAGGCGTGGCTTAGGATTAAGGGAACGAAGCTGAGTAATCCTGTTTTCAAGACCGATAATAACAGCTTTTATTTGACTCATGGTTCCTCAAAAGAAAAGAATAACTACGGTTCACTTTTTTTGGATTACCGTTGTGATTTTTCGGATAAAAACGCGGTGGTTTACGGAAACAACGCAGAAAACGGGTTAATGTTTGCCACCTTAAATAGGCTTAGAGAATTAGATTTTTACAAGTCTAATTATATAATAACCTTAAACGAGGGAAAGACTGAAAGCAGATATTTAATTTATGCGGTTTTTGTTCTTAATTCCTCGAAGGAGCAAGACGGCGGAAAAATTTACAGTATTTATCAAAAGGAATTTTCAAATGAGGCAACCTTTAAAGCATGGGTGAATGAGGCAAAAACAAGAAGCCTTGTTAATTCTGAAATTGATGTAGATTACGAGGACAGTATTTTAACACTTGTTACCGATTGTGACGATTTTGAGGGTGCAAGGCTTGTAGTTATGGCGAGAAAAACTCGTGACAAAGAATACATTTTTACTGATAATAAAAAAGCGGAGCTTAATCCGAATCCCAAATATCCCAAAAAATGGTATGTTGATAGGAATATTAAGTATCCTTTCTGAGAATTTTAAAATAAACAGATTAATTTGGAGGAAGTAAAATGTTTAAAAATATCAAGGTTGATATTATTTATTACAAAACCCCAACTGATTTTGAAATGGAGTTTAACCTTTCGGGTTGTTGCCGAATGAGATTACTAACCGACAAGGCACCTGACCGAAAAACCCTTGTAAATCAGCTTGTAAGGTCAGTGTCCCGTAGCCGCATTATTATGATTGCCGGTGCCCTTTTCGGTGAAGAAGGGATTATTGAAACCGCTTCAAAAGCGATTAGTAGGCCATTGGTTAAAATTAATAATAATCAATTTAGTATTAATGGGGATGATGAAATCCAAATTATTGAGAATGCCATTCCCCTTGTCAGCAGTGATGGTATATTCGGCGGATGTATTATTGAACAAGGTCCCCAAACCTTAATTTTACTTTCCGAAAATAAGAATATCAGAAAAAATATAATGCAAAATCTAATTCATCCTTATGTTAAGGAGGTTTGTGCCGGTGAGCTTACTTCAAGTGAGATTGAGCACACCTTAACAGAGCCTATTAATCTTGAGGAAGAGCCTGTGCCGCAGGAATTGACAAAGGTTGAGGAATGCCACGCGGAGCAAGTTGAGGATGTAAGCGGGGAAGATGAAGCTGAAATTGAGGCAGAAGTTGAGGAGGATAACTCCCAGGAAGCATCGGACGAAAACGAGTCTTTACAGTTTGAGGAAAGCCTTGTTAATGAACTCATTATTGATGACGATGACGATGATTTGCCTGATGTTGTGACACCAAATCCTGCAGAACTAGAGAATTCACAAGATTTGGTAGTGGATGTTACATCTAAAAGAATTTTCAAGTTTAAAAAGCAGGAGAAAAATGAGTATAAGGATTTCGGCAACGAGGCAGAGGCTTACATTACCGATGATGAGGTTGATACAAGACCTAGACTTTTAAGGGGAATTAATCTGCCGATAATTCTTTTAACTTTGCTCTTATTTGCGGTTGTGCTTGTTCTTTGTTATTCGATTTTTGTCGTACCCGCAAATGAGGGCAT
This sequence comes from Clostridia bacterium, assembly GCA_017434895.1. Taxonomy (GTDB): domain Bacteria; phylum Bacillota; class Clostridia; order Oscillospirales; family Acutalibacteraceae; genus UBA737. Next base: position 4,308 of record JAFSGB010000027.1, on the reverse strand, counting down.
TAGTACGGGTGAATATTTAAAGGAAATTTTTGAAACATTGTTCGGATAAATCAAAAAGCCCTTAAGAAAATTCTTAAGGGCTTTAAAAATGCAAAACAACGGCTGTAATTCTTCTTTACGAATTACAGCCGTTTATATTATTTCAAACATATTCACTTTTACTTTTTAAATTGTACTCGATTGACAATAAATCCTTTCTTAACCACCATAGTTATATTTTGAAGCATCAAGCTTTAAATACCGTTTAATTTATTTATAACCGAGTGATATTTAATAAGTACATTGGAATCACCCGCAATTATTTATTTAGATTGATAAATCCTTGCTTTCATTTTTATCACCGCTTGAGATTTATAATGACTATGTGGATGTCGAAATAGGGCAAAGCCACATTTCGACTGCGAATTCTTTGAATTCGCAAACAATTACCAACGGGAAAATGAACATATTCATTGAAATGATATCGAAGTTGCAAAATGACGCTTTAAGGCGTTTTTTGCAACATACAGCCGATTTTCATCGGCTTTGTCGAGAAATTCAATCAATTTCTCGACATTCGATAATCATTATATTAAAATCCCTTTCGAGAAAAAAATACCGGATTTTTTAACTGTTCATTGGACTCACCTTTATTTGATTTTCGGGAGAAAGCTACTTACTTCATTGGACTCACTCTTTCTTTATTTTTTTCTAAATGAACGGGCGGAGCATCATTCTTTGTCATTTTTTTAACTCCTCCTCTCTTGTTCTGGCTTTATTATAATATATAATTACCATTTTGTCAACTAAAAGTTGATAACTTTTAGTGAAATTATATAATTTTGTAAAATGTTACAAATTTTTTTTAAAATCTTGACTTTGAGAAGAAAATGAAATATAATATTAATGTTGACTGTCTTTACGGCAGTCTTTATATTTGGAGACGTATCGAAGTGGTCATAACGGGGCTGACTCGAAAACCAATGGTCACTTTGGAAACCCCTCCTTGAAAACCCTTGATTTATCGGGGTTTTCGCAGTACAATTAAATACGTTAAGCAGTTTTCTCTCCAACTTTTCTCTCCATTTTCCAAGGTTGAGATTTGAGAGGTTGGGTTGAAATATAGCACGGAGAGTTGTCCGAGAGGTCGAAGGTGCATCACTCGAAATGATGTGTTCCCTTAAAAGGAACCTAGGGTTCGAATCCCTAACTCTCCGCCAGACCGTTAGCCTGCAAGCGTTACAGCCGCTTGCAGGCTTTATTTTTTAACCTACTGTAATCAACGCTCCACTCATTCCCGTCATCATTGCTTGGGCAGAGTTTAGTTTAGAGTTGTAATCTAAATGAGCATAAATATTTGCGGTTGTACTAAAATCAGAATGTCCGAGCCATTCTTGTATTTGCTTCATAGGCACACCGTTTTTGAGCAGTAACGATGCACACGTATGGCGCAGATCGCGAAAGCGGATATGTCGCAAGCCATTTCTTGCAAGGAGTTTTGAGAAAGAATCGGTCAAATAATCGGGTTTGATGATATTGCCCATTTCGTCCACGCAGATATAATCAAGATATTTCCTGTTATAGCACCTGCCGCATACACGCTTGTATTCCTCTTGCAGTTCCCATCGTTGCAATAGCATATCCCGAAATTGCGGTATCAAAGGGAGCGTTCTGCGACTTGACTTTGTTTTGGTGGTGTCTGCTGCCACCTCAACCACTTTGCCGTCTATTTGGCAAGAGGTTAGCGTGTGCTGAATTGTAATGGTGTTCTGCTGAAAATCAATAGCGTTCCATTTCAATCCTAAAACCTCGCTTCGTCTTAACCCGTAAAACGATGCTAAAACGATAGGAAGCTCTAACTTTGTACCTTTGGCAATTTCAAACAAGTCCTGTAATTCGTCCTCGGAATAAAAACTGCCTTGATAGACATTTTTCTTTGGACGGTCAACCTTATCTACCGGATTAGCGGTAATCAAGTCTGTTTTTACAGCGTATTTCATTGCCCTGTGAATAATAGCGTGATAATGGATAACCGAGTTTGCCTTTACTCTTTCAAGCTGCACAAGATAAAACTGCTGAATATCTTTCGCTGAAATTGTTGACAGTTTCAAATTGAACGGCTCAAAATACGGAATGATGATTTTGTTTACCATAGCCGCATAGGATGAATATGTGGTTAGCTTAATTGTGCTTTTGGCAACCGCAAGCCACATTTTCAAAAAATCCGTAAACAACATATCGCTTGATAAAACACCCTCAACGGGATCTTCGGGCGGTATGAATGTTTTTCGGGTTTCGTAAAGCATTTCCTCCGCTTTTTTCTTGTTGCCCTTAACGGGTAACTTTGTAGGTATCCATTTAGTTTTTCGTTTGCCAATGGAGTTGTTGTAACTTAACACCATATAGTAAGTTCCATTTTTCTCTTGCAGATGTCCTGCTACCATAAAAGTACCTCCTTTACTTATGTAGCATAAATTGGACTACTGCCGTTGACCGATTGTATTTTACCATAGGGTCGGTGCAGTAGTCCAATGTGCGATTTTGAAATTTGCAGATATTACATATTGACTTTCAGATAAGACAGCAAATGTACCTTTGCTATCCGATAGGCTCTGCCCACCTTCCGACTTTTAATTGTGCCGTCTTTAATGAGTTTATAACCCGTTTTTGAACTGATACCTAACGCACGGCTCATCTCATCCACAGTTAAAATATCGGGATATTCTTTAAGTACCGTGTGATAAATTTCTTTGAAATTATACATAGCCGCACCTACCTTTGTTTTTGGGTTACTCTGCATAGAGTACCAACATACCAACCGCAACGGGAGCAGGTGCAGGCGATTTTTTTATCCTCAAAAGAAAAAGCACCCGCTTTGGATAACATATCCTTGCAGGTGCTACAAAGTCCGATTTCGATTGTTTTCTTTACGGGGTCAATAAACCCCAAGCTAATTGCAAGGGCATATTCAATGCCCGCAAGGTGTTTATCGCCCGCTTTTCCAATGTACTTATCAAGTCTGCGCTTATCAAGAGTATGGATCTGCTCTAAAAGCACGATAGACGGCTTTTCAAGACCGTTTTCGGCTTTCATAAGGTAATGAGTAGGTAATTGCGCTTTGGTTCTTATTTCGCTTGTTAGAGCCGCCACAACGACGGTAGGACTGTGCTTGTTGCCCACATTGTTTTGCAGAACAATTACAGGGCGGTATCCCTTTTGCTCCGAGCCGATACCCTCCGGCATTTCAGCATAGTACATATCGCCCCGTGTTACTGTTTTAATGTTTTCCATATCAAATAGACCTCCTTTGAAATTTAGGCTTTCGCCTATGTAGAAGGTCAAACGGAAAAACAAAATTAAGGTTGGAAAGATATAAACAAATACTCTCGCTCTGAAAACCCGTTTTGCCGTTTGACCTTATTTCAAGAAAACCTATTTGTCCTCGGCACCCCGATTTTCTATGGGAAATCATCAAACGGCTATTTGCTAACAGCACCACGGGAGTTCCACCCTTGCGTGGGTCTCACGCAACCGCCCCCATTGCCTGCGACGGCTTTGCGCCGGACTCGCTATCTCGCTCGGACTGTGGCTGGACGGGAGTATCATTGTCCCTATTGCTTGTCATCGCCGCATCGGGAGCAACCCCATGGTTATAGCCGACTGTTTCTCGCTCCCTGCAACACAGATCGTGGCGCAGCCGCTAACGTGGCTTATGCTCATCACAATAGCAATAGGAATGTATTTGATGAATGGGTATTCGGTTGTCAAGGAACAACCCATTCACCGCTATAAAACGGAAAACATGTTAAGGACTATCCGTTGTCCTTCACCTGTTTCCTCACTTAAAGGCTAAATTGTAACCCTATTTGAAAAAATATTTTTTGAGCTTGGAAATTGCCGCTTTTACCGACTTGATGACCGCAGGGTGGGTACATCTTTCTCTTTCGGCAATTTCTTCATAAGTAAGACCGTCAAAGTAATACATCACAAGTCTACGGCGTTGTGTTTCGGGCAGAGCCGCTATTGCTCGACGTAACTGCTCCTTTCGCATATCCTTGTAGGCGATTATCTCTACGCTTTCCATATCCGCAACGGCTCTTGCGTGTAAAGCTGCCTCGGTTAACTCGCTATGCTCTATATGCCTGTCCCATTCGTTGAGAAAGGAGAGGTCATCCAACTCAAAACGGTCAAGCAGGTCAAATACCGCCTTATCTATCTCCATACAAATCTGAACATCTTGTCCATCTTTGAAAGAAACATAGAAATGCGGGTGGTCAGTATCAATGCCTACGCTAAAAATTTCGTAGGGGTTGTCCTTATCCTTTCTGC
>JAFSGB010000026.1 GCA_017434895.1 Clostridia bacterium | reverse complement strand
TAAAAAAATATATTGACTTTTCCTGACTTTTAAGTTATAATAAAAGTCAGGAAAAGTCAAAAAGGTGATGTGAAATGAGAATAAGTGATTTAATAACCAAGGAAATTTTAAAAATGTTAAGTGAGTCAAATGAAAATACTGCCGAAATCCAGCGAAATGAGCTTGCCGGAACAATCGGCTGTGCCCCAAGTCAAATAAACTATGTTCTTTCCTCCCGTTTCACTCCCGAGCACGGGTATATAATCGAAAGCCGTCGCGGAGGCGGAGGATATATTAAAATAAAACGGGTAACTCTAAGCCATAGCTCGGCTTTGATGCATATTATTAACTCGATAGGCAACAGTATAGATGCCCTGACCACTAGAATAGTGCTTGAAAACTGTATTGAAAGTGGACTTATTAGCCGCGAGGTTGTGCGTCTTATGGCTGCAGCTTTAGGCGAAAAGGTTATGCAGGAAATACCGCCAATATTAAAGGATAATGTCCGTGCAGCAATTTTAAAGCAGATGCTTCTCACACAGATTTAAGGTGATTATATGAAATGTGAAAAATGCGGAAAATATGAAGCCACCACCCACATTCATACCCTTTCAAACGGGGTAGTAAGTGAAAAATATTTGTGCAGTCTTTGCGCTGAGGATGAGGGGTTAGGTGTAACCCATCATAATTCTATTGATTTATTGTTTTCCTCCTTGTTAGGTGATATCAAACCCAAAGAAACTAAAAAATGTACTTTTTGCGGTGCAACCTTTTCTCAAATAACCGAAAAAGGAAAGGTGGGGTGCGCCAAGTGTTATGAAGCCTTCCGCTCAGAGCTTTTGCCATATATTAAAAGAGTACATGGCAGTACAGAGCACGTTGGAAATGTGCCCAATAGCAGTATTCCCGAAATGGATAGCGTGGCTCAGCTTAGAGAGGAGCTGAATATTCTCATTAAAGAGGAAAACTACGAGCAGGCGGCGGTTGTAAGGGACAAAATAAGGCAAATGGAGGCGGAGTCAAATGAGTAACTGGTACAGCGATAAAGAAAATAAGAACTGTGTTACCGTCAGCACCAGAATACGTCTTGCCCGAAATCTTTCTGACCTTGCCTTTCCAAGCCAAATGACCAATGAAGCTCGCGAGGAGCTTAAACTTAGGATGAAATCGGCAATTAAACAAAACAACAGTCCTTTAATTAAGTCGCTCAAATATATTGATATGGCAGATGTTCCCGAAAATGAAATCAATGCTATGGTGGAACGTCATGTCATAAGCCCCGAATTTGCAAGAACAAATACGGGAAAAGCGATAATACTTTCCGATGATGAAAGCATAAGTATTATGGTAGGGGAAGAAGACCATATAAGAATACAGGTAATTTTGGCGGGATTATGTCTTGAAAAAGCATATAAAACAGCTCAAGAGCTTGATAGTATTTTAAATGAAAAGCTATCCTTTGCCTTTGACCCGAAATTGGGTTATTTAACCGAATGTCCCACGAACTTGGGCACAGGGCTTCGTGCCTCGGTTATGATGCATTTGCCGTTGCTTGAAAGCACAGGTCAGCTAAAGCAAATTGGCGACAGTGTCGGTAAAATCGGCTTTACAGTTCGCGGAATTTACGGCGAGGGTTCTAAGGCAAAATCCTCTCTTTACCAGATTTCAAACCAAATTACACTGGGACTCAGTGAGGAAAATGCCATTAAAAATCTTTCACAAATAGTGGAACAAATAATTGAAAAGGAAAGAAAGGCAGAAGGCTATATCGAAAAAATTGTTCTTGAGGACAAGATTTTAAGGGCCAAGGGCGTTTTGGAAAACTGCCGACTGCTGACAAGTGAGGAAATGATGAATTTACTCTCACTGATTAATTTAGGTATTCGTTTGGGCATAATTAATAGTGAATATGAGACAATCAAGCTTTTAATTGAAGCGGGGCCTTATATGCTAATGAAAAAATACGGAACCTCAACTCCCGAGGAACGAGACATTAAAAGAGCAGAATATGTAAGGGAGCAATTTGAAGCTTACAGAAAGGCGTAAATATGAAATATAATTTTAACGGATTTACAAGCAAGGCAAATGAAGCCTTAAATCTTGCTATCAGCTTTGCGGAAAATATGGGGCATACCTATGTCGGAAGCGAACACCTACTTTTGGGGCTTTTAAAGCTTGGTAGCGGTGTGGCTTTTGCAGTGCTTAACAAAAACGGCGTTACTGCCGACAAAATTGAGGAACTTTTGCGTTCTGAAATCGGAACGGGAAGTCCCACAAAGCTAACCCCTGATTATTTTACTCCGCGTTCCAAAAAAGCAATAGAAACGGCAATGCGAAGCAGTAACAGTATGGGTAAAAAATATTCCGGCACCGAGCATTTGCTTATAGGAATTTTAAGTGACGGCGATAATTTTGCCATTCGCTTTATAAATAATTCCGGTGCGGATGTTAGTACGATTATAAACGAGGCCTTAAAGGCGGGCGGTATTGATATTCAAGCCGAAAAGGGAAGAAATGAAAATTCCAAAAAGGGCGGTAAGGAAAGCGACAGCATTCTTGAAAAGTACGGAATAGATTTAACCGAGCAGGCGAAAAAGGGTAAAATTGACCCCGTTATCGGCAGAGAGGCTGAGATTGAACGCGTAATTCAAATTCTTTGCCGCAGGAATAAAAACAACCCTTGCTTAATAGGAGAACCCGGTGTCGGCAAAACCGCTATTGCCGAAGGCTTGGCTCAAAGAATTGTGGACGGTCAGGTTCCCGATATTCTCGAAAATAAAAGGCTTATAACCCTTAATTTGACGGGAATGGTTGCGGGCACAAAATATCGCGGCGATTTTGAGGAACGCATTAAGGCGGTTATTGACGAGGTTACCTCCCGAGAGGATGTAATTCTCTTTATCGACGAGGTGCATACCATAATCGGTGCAGGCTCGGCCGAGGGTGCTACCGATGCGGCAAACATTTTAAAGCCGGCATTGGCACGTGGAGAATTTCAGCTTATAGGTGCTACAACCATTACCGAATACCGCAAGAATATTGAAAAGGATTCTGCCTTGGAACGCCGTTTCCAGCCTGTAACAGTGTCGGAACCGAGTGAGAGTGATGCACTGCTGATTTTAAAGGGCTTAAAGGATAAATATGAAGCACATCATAAGGTTGTAATTACAGACGAGGCACTGGAAACTGCCGTTAAGCTGTCGGTCAGATACATCAGTGACCGTTATTTGCCAGATAAGGCTATTGACCTTATTGACGAGGCGGCAGCTAAGGTAAGACTTAGCGTGGCCGCCATTCCGGATGACGTAAAGGAGCTTGAAAATGACATTTCAAATACCGAAGCCGAAAAGGAGGAGGCAATCTCCTCAGAGGAGTTTGAAAAGGCTGCAGAGCTTAGGGATAAGGAAATTAAACTAAGAGAACAACTTGATGCAAGGCTTAAGGTTTTAAAGGATGAAAGCGGACACTCCAACGGCGAGGTAACCGCAAAGGATATTGCCGATATAATCGCACTTTCGACGGGTATTCCCGCAACTGAGCTTACCGAGGCTGAAAGCGAGCGTCTATTAAGACTGGAGGATGAGCTTCACGAAAGACTTATCGGTCAAGAGGAGGCGGTAACCGCAGTTGCAAAGGCAATTCGTCGCGGAAGAGTAGGACTTAAGGACCCTAAAAGACCTATTGGCTCATTTATTTTCCTAGGTCCCACAGGTGTTGGTAAAACCGAGCTTTGCAAGGCGTTGTCATGCTCGATGTTTGGCAGTGAAAATGCTATGATTAGGCTTGATATGTCTGAATATATGGAAAAGCATACCGTTTCGCGTCTTGTAGGCTCGCCACCCGGATATGTCGGCTTTGAGGAGGGCGGTCAGCTCACCGAAAAGGTAAGGAGAAACCCATATTCCGTAGTACTTTTTGATGAGATTGAAAAGGCTCATCCCGATGTTTTCAATATGCTTTTGCAAATACTTGAGGACGGAATTTTAACCGACTCTCAAGGTCGATGCGTTGACTTTAAAAACACCGTTATTATTATGACCTCCAATGTCGGTGCCAGAAAGCTTACCGAGAAAAAAGTAAGCTTCGGCTTTGGCGAGAATAACGATATTAATGAAAATGTTAAGGAACAGGCCTTAATCGAGTTAAAGGCAACCTTCAGACCTGAGTTTTTGAACAGAGTAGACGATATCATTGTTTTCTCAAAGCTTACTAAACCTCAAATCGAAGAAATTGCTGACAAAATGCTTGAAAATTTAGCATCGAGACTAAAAAATCTGAACATCACCCTTAAGTGGGATGAGAGTGTAAAGTCGGCATTAGCGGATAAAGGTTTTGACGATATTTACGGTGCTCGTCCTTTGCGTAGGGAAATTCAAAGCAAAATAGAGGATGCTCTCAGCGAAAAAATCCTTGACTCAAGCATTAAAAACGGTGATACCGTTAATGCAAAATTCATTGACGGACAATTTGTATTCAATTAAAAAAATGCTCCCGAAAGGGAGCATTTTTACGGTTTGCAACGGCTACAAGGCTTATAGCCGTTATTTTCACATTCGTTTTTCGAGGTGAAATACACCTTGTTTTCGTCCTTTGTTTTTTGAAGCGAGGAACAGCTTAGGCGATGATAAACCTTACTGTTTTTATTTCCGCAGTAGCTGTTTTCCTTTTGAGTGACATTTCCTACTGCAGTATTACTTGCATCTATATAATTGGGCATTCCGTCGCTATCGGGTGAGGTTTTGTCTGCAGAATATTCTTTAAAATTATCGTACCCGTCAGTAAGCAGATTGCCGTTTGTATAAATTTTAACATCTGTACGCTCGGCAGGTGCTTGGTTTAAAAAAGCATAAATTGCAATTGATAAAATAACGGCTATCAAAGCTAGAAAGGGTAAGCATAGCCACCAATTAAACCTCTTTTTTTGCATTTTCTTTTTCAAACCCTTCTGCACTGTTTTTAGTAAAAATAGTTTTTACTGTTAAAATCAAAAGTTTTAAATCTTGAAGTAGGGAATAGGTTTCAATATATGTCAAATCCATTTTAAGCTTATTTTCGGGGGAGGTATTGTGCTTTCCGTAAATTTGAGCAAAGCCGGTAATACCAGCTTTAACTCTATGCCTCAAATCAAATTCGGGAAATTTTTTAGAATATTCATAAACGTTTTCTGCATTTTCTGGGCGGGGTCCGACCATGGACATATCTCCCTTTAAAACGTTAAAAAGCTGGGGCAGCTCGTCAATACGAAGTGCACGAATAACTCTGCCAACCTTTGTAATGCGACTGTCGTTTTTTTCTGTTATTTTAATACCCTTAATACTCTCAGTACCTACAATCATTGAACGGAATTTCAGTACATTGAAAAACCTTCCGCCTCTGGTTACGCGGTTTTGCTTAAAAAGAACGGGCCCGCCGTCTTGTATTTTTACTGCAACTGCAGTTATAAGCATTATCGGCAGAGTTAAAATTATAAGAGTTAAGGAAATTGCAATATCCATTATTCTTTTAATAATGGTTTGTTCATAGGTAAGTCCGCGGTTACGGCTCATAAGTACGGGAATATCACCTATTTGGATTTCATAGCTGTTGTTTATTATGATGTTTGTTATAGATGGTAGCAAATACGTGCGTTTTTGATTTGTGTAGCAATATAACATTATATCCTTTTCAATGGTATCGGAAACGTTGCAAATTATAATATTGTCAAACTTATCAATTAAACGCTTGATTTCGTCGAGTGTTGCATTGTTAACATTAACGCCTTGCTCAATTTTAAAGCGGTCGGGGATAGAACCCATTTGATTAATAAGCTTAAAGCCTTCCTCATCACTGAAAATAGCGAGCATTCGTCTTGCTTTGTAAAGCATATAGTAAATGGAATTAGCACAATAACTGCCAATAGAGATAATAATAAATTGATAAAAAAGGCCAAAAAGCAGCGGCATGGGATTAAGCAGATATTCTGCAATAAGACTTAGCTCAAAATAGGTGAAAATGTTAGTAAAAATAAGAGAAATCGTGAAATAATAGATTATTTCGTGAACTCGGTAGATGCCGATTCTAAACGCCTTAAAAGCAGAGGCGAAAACTACAAGCAATAAAACAAAGGCAAAAATTATAAGATAGTTGCCGTTGCGATAAAGTGCGGCATCGGGGTAATGTCTTTCCCAGATGTCAATAAAGCTGAATGTGACAGAGACTATTATCATAGCCTTGACAAAAAGCATTATGGATTTTCTGAATTTTATATAAAATTTCATATTTAACTTCCGTTTTCATTTGATACATATATTATATTATACACAAAGAAAATGTCAAGAGCATAAAGAGGGTGGAGTGAATATCCCGAGTAACGGTGGATTGTAGCTAAATGTGGCAAATAAAATTATCATAATTATTAGTGAGATAAGTGAAATGGAAGTGTAAAAGCCAGATTTAATACCCTCGGCTTCAAGTAGCTTTTGCCTAGTGATAATGGTTACAATTACCCCTAAATAGTAAATCAAAATATTAAGAAAGTCCAAATTTCTACCCATTATTCCTTGATAGGTATAAAACATTACCACAATGGAAAGCATCCCTAGAAAAACCGAAAAAACCGATGCGGGGATAAAACTTTTAGGTTTTTTGTTACTTAAAAAATAGACCGCGCCGAAATAAAGCACGGTAGGATAAAAAAGTAACTTTAAATGCTCCCAAGTACTCTCATTTACAGGGAAAAAGAGACCTATCACGTAGGGTTTTCCCGTCCATTCGTAGACGAAATGACCCAAAGCTCCCAAAATTCCAATTACGAAAAATGCAGTTAAATTTCTTCTTTTTGTCAAGAAAATCACCTCTAATAATTAGTATTAAAGCAAGATAAGGCATTATTCTTAATTTACTTGACAAACAGGACGGTAGATAGTAAAATTTAACATAGGTTATTGTAATGACTATGTGGATGTCGAAATAGGGCAAAGCCTTATTTCGACTGCGAATTCTTTGAATTCGCAAACAATTACCGTTGGTAATTGAACATATTCATTGAAATGATATCGAAGTTGCAAAATAACGCTTTAAGGCGTTTTTTGCAACATAAAGCCGATTTTTATTGGCTTTGTCGAGAAATTTAATCAATTTCTCGACATTAGATAATTATTATATTCTACTTTAAGGAGAATTGAAATGAAATACGAGGTTTTAAAATTATTAGCAAGAAATGCAAGATATACACACGAGGAAATCGCGGTTATGCTTGATACAACTGAAAACGAGGTTGCCAAAATAATCGACGAGCTTGAAAATGACGGGCTTTTAAAGGGCTACAAGGCTATTGTTGACTGGGAAAAGACCGATGGCGCTTATGTTTCGGCTATTATTGAAATTAATGTTGTTCCAAAAGCTGGACTTGGTTTTGAGGAGGTTGCCGAAAAGATTATGAAATATCCTCAGGTGGAGTCTGTTTATTTAATGTCGGGTGTTTATGACCTTAATGTCGTTGTTAAAGGTAAAACACTTAAAGATATTGCATGGTTTGTGGCTAAGGAGCTTTCTACCATTGACTCTGTAACCTCTACCACCACCCATTTTGTACTTCGCCGTTACAAGGAAATGGATGTTGAGCTTGTAAGCGACATGGATGACGATAGGGGGCAGCTTTGGGTATGATTGATTATTCAAAGGTCGTTACCCAAACTGTTAGAGATATTAAGCCTTCAGGTATTAGGCGGTTTTTTGATATTTCCGCTAATATTAAGGATGTAATATCTCTCGGTGTGGGTGAGCCCGATTTCGGGACTCCGTGGCAGATTAGAAAAGCAGGTATTAACTCTCTTGAAAAGGGAAAAACAAAGTACACCTCTAATAAAGGCAATGATAAGCTAGTTGCTGAAATTTCTAACTTTATGGAGCGTAAATACGGTATTTCCTATGCGCCCGAAACCGATATTTTTGTAACCGTAGGAGGCAGTGAGGCAATTGACGCTTGCATTCGTGCGGTAGTGTCTCCTGGGGATGAGGTTATAATTCCGCAGCCTTCTTATGTTTGCTACGAGCCTATAACCTCTTTGGCTGGAGGAATCCCCGTAATTATTAATACCAAGGCAGAAAATGATTTCAAGGTAACTCCCGAGGAATTAAGAAAAGCCATTACCGATAAAACAAAGCTTTTTATTTTACCTTATCCTTGCAATCCGACGGGTGCCATTATGGAAAGGGAAGACCTGCAAAAGCTTTATGAGGTTTTAAAGGACACTAATATTGTGGTGCTATCGGACGAAATTTACTCTGAGCTTACCTTTAACGGCAAGCCACACTGTTCACCAGCTTCTATTGATGGGATGAAGGAAAGAACGGTTGTTGTCAATGGCTTTTCTAAGGCTTTTTCAATGACAGGCTGGCGTCTTGGTTTTGCTTGCGGTCCTAAGGAGCTTATCGCTCCTATGCTTAAAATCCACCAATATGCTATAATGTGTGCTCCTACAACATCGCAGTACGCCGCTATTGAGGCACTGCGTTCGTGTGACGAGGATGTGGCAATTATGGTGGAGGAATATAATCGCCGCCGCCGTTTAATTGTTAACGGCTTTAATAAAATAGGTCTTACTTGCCGTGAGCCAAAGGGTGCATTTTATGCTTTTCCATCGATTAAAAGCACAGGAATGACCAGTGAGGAATTTTGCCAAAGGTTGCTTGAAAGCAAAAAGGTGGCAGTAGTCCCCGGCAACGCTTTTGGAGACAGTGGGGAGGGCTTTATCCGCGCTTCGTACTGTTATTCGGTTGAGCATATAAAGGAAGCACTTAAAAGAATTGGTGAATTTTTAAAGGAAATTTAATGTAAAGAAAAAGCCTCGCACACATTTTCACAAATTTTGTGCCGAGGCATTTTGTAATTATTGAAGAATTATATTATGGTAATAAAAAACACAACAAACAGTACTATTTTGACAAGCTTAAATTTTTTTGTTGCATTGTTCGTAAAAACGATGTATAATGATGTTGTAATAATCGCATTTGCGAACGATATGTTTATTCGATAAGAAGGGTTATTGTATGGAGTACTTAAATGTAACGGAAATGGCGCAAAAATGGGGAATTTCACCAAGAAGGTTACAAACACTATGTGCCAACGGAAAAGTTGAAGGTGCTACACGGTTTGGAAAAGCATGGATGATTCCTAAAAATACACAGAAGCCTATTGATGGCAGAACAAAAGCAAGTAAAGATACTATGGCTTCTTTATTTAAAAAAGATATGCCAATGCCGCGTAAAACACCGTTCTTGCATATGACCGATTTGTATAGCATTGCCGGTAATGCAGAAAAAAATATAGCTGCACTTGAAAGTAATCCCGAAGCACAAATTCTTTTGAGTGCCGAAATCGCTTATTCTAAAGGGAATATTGAAAAAGTTTATGATAGCGCATATTATCTTCTTCATAAACATTCCGGCTTTTATGCTGTTATATCGGCAGGTATGCTTTTGGGACTTTGTGCTATTTGGCGCGGCGATCTTAATATGTGGCGACAGGCGAAGATACATATAGCAGAAGCGCCTGCTAAATCAGAAGCAGACCGCGATATTATAGCTTTTTCCATAACGGCTATCGACAGTATTTTGTATGATGTTTCTTCTTTTCCGGAATGGTTTAAATTAGGCCGTTTTGAACCGCTGCATAAGGATTCTCTTCCTGCGGCAAAAGTCTTTTATGCTAAATATCTTTATGCGGTTGCTTATGCTCTTGCTACAAAGCAGTTGGAGTTACAGGGTGTGCATGGATTGTCATTGATGACTATAATACCTAATACTATAGAGCCGATGATTTCGCAGGCTATGGCGGACAATTCAATTATTGCTGAAATTTATTTGCGTATGACTTGTGCTGCTGTCTATCACACTGGTGGTAACGATGGACAGGCGATTTATCATATAGACCGCGCAGTAGCGCTTGCATTGCCCGACAAGTTGTTTGGAATTTTGGCTGAATACGGTCGCACGTTAGATTCGCTTTTAGAACAAAGATTATCAAGGGTGGATTTGGACGTTTGGCATACTGTGCGTGATTTACACCATGTTTATATTGCAGGTTGGACAAAACTCAGTGGCTCTGTTCGTGGCAAGAAATTAACAACTACACTCACACCTAAAGAGCGTGAAGTTGCAAAATTGGCTGCGTTTGGTTTCAAAAACAGTCAAATAGCTAAAACACTTAATATATCTATATCCTCTGTGAAACAAGCTGTTATGAATGTTTCAAATAAAACAGGTATGTCAAGGGAAAATTTTGCCGCCATATTATAACCATTTTTTGTTAAAAAAGGACATGTAAACCCTTAAAAAATATGACCAAAAAATTTCGTTTCGGAGATATCTAACTAAAAAAATATCTGCTATACTATTGTCATAAAATAGTACGGCAGATGTTTTTCTTTTTGCCTTCAAACAGAAAGGAGATTGTATGTTAGAAAAAATTATATTACAAGACGAGCAACAATCACATACTCCCAAAGAGGGGGACTTATATAAGGAAGTTACTATCTCCGATAAAACATTTAGATTGTTGTATGGCTATTATGAAAATTTTGAACGAGAAAGTCCGTTTAATGATCCAACACCAATTTATCCGGATTTCATCAAAGAACCGCATTACACGGCTGAAGGAATTCCCATAACCACAGCAATGCAAAATATATGTGAATTCTACAACGGAAAAAACGATGAAGATAGTAGCTGTTCCGATTGTGTTTTTTTTCAAAAATTCCAAGAATTGTTTGGTCTATGTATTTGCCCTCGTAAAAAACGAGAAAGCAAATAAAGGACGGTTTCGGAAAATGGATAGAATGCGACCGTTCAAATTGCTAATAAAGACCATTATATTAACTATAAAATTATATTAGGAGGAGAAGATATGAAAACCAATTTTTCTAAAAAATTACTAAGCGTGATTCTTTGTGTTACGTTTATTATGTCCTGTTTTCCGCTTTCAGCAATGGCAGCTCCGGCGGAAACAGAAAACAGAGTGGTTGATGAGCAAACGCTCAATTACTATGAAAATCTGTTTTACAACGGCACTGCTCCGATAAATACGTATTCCGCCGGGGCTGTATGGACCGATAAATCGGTTGTAACCGACCCGAACTTGCTTCATTCGGATGTCACAATGAAAGATAGCGATAACAATTTTCTAGTTGCACTTTCGGCTATTGCCTCCAATAAGGAAATTGTAGGGTTTTCTGCCATTCCTACCGATACATTTTTCGTACTGGATGCTTCGAGCAGTATGACAACGTCCGACCTGCGTGATGTTACGAACGCTACCAACGAAGCTATTAAGAAACTTAATAATCTTGGGAACCACAATCGTATCGGCGTTGTTGTGTATAACGGAACCGCAAAAATGCTTATGGAACTTGACCGTTATACTCCTAATTCGGCGGGCGATTACCTTACATTTACAAGTTATGGGAACAATACAATCAGCATCGCGTCAGGTGTTAAAAACAGTGCGGGAGCTACTGTTTCCGGCTCAGTAGCCGAAGCAAGCGGCACCTATACGCAGGGCGGTATATTCCTTGCTATGCAAGAATTTTTAGCTGCAGATACAACTGTTGAGAGTGGCCAGATTCAGGGCGGAACAAGCCGTATGCCGATATTTGTTCTTATGACCGACGGTGACCCCAGTCTTTCGGCGAGCAACTTCACAAATGCAACCAACAGCGCCAAAGACAACGGAACCATTAGGGAGTCAAACAGAACGACTTTCTTAACGATGCTTACGGCGGCTTATGCCAAAAACCAGGTGGCAGCACACTATGACCGTCCCGCATTGTTCTATACCTTGGGCTATGGTATCTCCTCATCAAGCAATCATGCACCCAACGTTCTTGATACCGATAATATGACCAGCCCCTTTGCAGGCTATGCATCCTCTTACGAGCAAGCAACTAACGGCAACACTGTTGTTGCAGGCGATTTATCGGTTCGAAAGATAGCCGAAGTTACAACTTTGAAATATGTTGACAAATATTTCAGCGCATCTGCAGGCAACTTAAACAACGCGTTTAATGAGATTATTCAGGAAATAATCATACAGTCGCGTTACTATGCAACCCATATAAACGGCGTTGACGCCGATTTTGACGGATACCTTACCTTTGAGGATAAACTGGGCGAATATATGGAGTTCAAGGCTCTTGACGGTATAGTTCACGGGCAGGATTACTTCACAGGCGCGGCGCTTGCCAAGAAAATAAATGCAACCGATCTTGGAACAATCGAAAATCCCACTGCTTTTGGTTTTGCTTTTAAAGATTCGGTTAAGGAGCGTCTTGGTATTTCCGATAACGGCGCAGCATTTGAGCTTATATCCAATGCCTATGAGGCAGGACAGCTAAGCTACACATCGGACAGTGTTTACAGTAATTATATCGGTTGGTATCAGAAAGCCGATGGCTCATATGCCGGCTTCTACAACGAAGGCACTACCACAGCCCCTGCAGGCGCCGTTTACAAAAACAAGTCCTATGGTTTCTTAGGTACGGTTAATGCCAATGCTGTAAACGAGAGCGATATGATGTTTATGTCGGTTATGGTCCGCACCGAGATAGCAACGGGTGAACAGACCGTTATGTGGCGCGTACCCGCATCGCTTATGCCGATGGTAACCTATAAGGTAACATTAAACGGAACCGATATTCATACTGCAGATATGCAGTCGCTTACGGTTGAGCGTAATACTCCCGTTCGCCTTGTGTATGAAGTAGGTCTAAACAATGCTGTTATAAATAAGTATAATGTTGCAGATGTTATGGCGGCAGATACCGATTCCCAAAAACATGTGAGCGGGGATAATTATGTATTCTGGTCCAACTACTTTGACAGATCAGCAGCAGAGCACGAAGACCACATTGCGACATTCTCGCACTTCGTTCCCAACACCCAAAATGAAAGATATTACTATACTGAAGATACACCCATTTATATCAAGACGGCTACAGGCTATAACCTTCTTACCGACCGCAACCACGTTTTTGATACTACCGTTAACGAGTATTATCATGTAAGGTACTATTTCACTGAAGGTCAGTCGAAAGTAGCGAAGGAGTATGATAAAATCTCCGATATATCTATCGGTGCTGAAAACAGGATATATGATAACGGACAGTGGTTCATTAAGCAGGGTACTGTATATCGTTTAATTTATCCCACCGCCATCGTTACAAAGAGCGAAAACAAAACAAACTCAATTATGTTCTCGCATAAGCCTTTTATAACTATAGAAAGCGGTACTTCTACAGCAACGGTTAAACTCGGCAACAACGGCAGAATCTCTTTAACGCCTGAAACCGGAATACGCGTATCCAAGGTTATGGAAGAAGGAATAATCACCGACGACACCTTCAAGTTTGAAGTTACACTTTCCTCTACTGCAACTGCTACAAGTTATCCGTATATGCGTTCCAAACTCGATGAATCAAGTGGTACAGAAGGCACTTTGGCGGTACAGACGGGCAACAAGCTGACCTTTGAAATTAAGGCGGGCGAAACCATGTGGATAACCGGCTTACCGGCAGGAACAACCTACACGGTTAACGAAATTGTTGAAGATTATGTTTACGCCGTTAAAGAGGTTAGTGTAAATGGTGCAGTTTTGGCGAGCAAGTCGGCAAATGGAACCGTTACCGAATACGAGATTGACGATATTAGCTTTGTGAACGGTTTTGCCGATAAGGGAGCGCTTTCAATAACAAAAACCGTACGCCACCCCTATGGCACAGCTTATACCGTTCCCGATAATATCGCATTTAATGCTCTTGTTAAATTTACAAACGGCGGCGAACCCCTAGCAAACTATGAATATGAGATAACAACTTCTGATGGAAAAACAAAGAATACGACCACTGCTCAAGGTGAGGCTGTTATAACCATCAAAGACGGCGAATCGGTAATGCTTGGGGGCTTACCCGAAAATGCGGCTTATACGGTAACCGAACAGAATATTCCCCAAGGCTTTACACAGACCACGTCCGCTGTTAATCTATCGGGTGTTATAACAACCACCGCATCGGTTGCAAACCTTGTAAACGTTTATGAGCCTGAGCCCGTAAGCCCTAATATGGGTCTTGTCCTCTCTAAAAATCTTTCCGGTAGAGATTGGCTCCCAGGCGAAACCTTTAATTTCACACTTGTTCGATTTAATCCCACAGATGTTTCAGGAACCACTGTAAAGAACGTGTCTGCAACGATGCAGAATGCAAATGTTAATATAGACCTTTCTTTTGAAACCTATACCGTTCCTGGTAGATACCGTTATCTTCTTACTGAAAAATCGGTTTCGGTTGAAAACGGAATAACCTATGATACGGTAGAGCGTCAGTTTACAGTAAATGTTGCCGATGCCGATATGGACGGAAAGCTTGAAATTGTATCGGTAGAAAACGTTATGAATACTGTAGTAACAGGCAACAGTACAAACGGATATACCGTTACTGCAACCCGTTTTAACAATTCCTATGAGGCAATTAAGGGTGCAACGGTTAATCTTGATGTTCAAAAACTAATGGATGCAGCAGGTGGAAACCATACTTTAAATGGTTTCAAGTTCGGTTTATATGACGAAAATGATAACGTGATTGAATCCTCTGTTACCGATGCTTCGGGAAAAGCAACATTTACCATTAATTATACTCCCGATGCCGCAGGTAAGACCTTCCATTATGAACTTAAAGAAATCAACAACGGCATCCACGGTATAACCTACGATACAACCGTTTACGATGTGACGGTGAAAATTTCTGACAACTATGATGGCACAACAAAAGCGACTGTGGACGTTTCTCTGGGCGGAACTCCGTATACCGATACCATCAAGTTTACCAACCGCTGCACACCTGAGTCGGGTAAGCTTTGGCTTGATGCAGTTAAAATATTGTCAGGCCGTGAACTGAATGCTGACGAGTTCCAGTTCCAACTGCTTGATGAAAACCGTAATGTTTTGCAAACAAAATCAAATGCGGCAGACGGAACGGTTATGTTTGATGAAATAACCGTAGATGCGGCTAAAGATTATGTGTTTTATATCGTTGAAGTTGACGATGGTAAAAACGGTATTTCCTATTCCAAAGAGGAATACAAGGTTGTTTCTAAAGTAGTTCAAGATGGAACTAAATACATTGAGTGGTCAACTGTTTATTATAATAAAAACGGTAATTCTGTAGGCGGAGCAGATTTCCTCAACGTTTACAAACCTGCACCGGCAAAATATACAATTACCGCAACTAAGCATCTCGCGGGAAGAGAACTTCGTGATAGTGATAACTTTATGTTCCAGCTCAGAGATAAAAACTCGGTTCTGCAGACGGTTGAAAATATCGGCGAAAAGATAGAGTTTGCTCCCATTGAGTTTGAAAAAGCAGGCACCTATGTATACTGGGTATCCGAAAAGCCTGGTAATGTTTCGGGTGTAACCTATGATGAAAGCGTGTACGAGGTAGTAATTACCGTAACCGATGATGGTTTAGGACAGCTTCATGCCGATACTGCGGTCTTTTCAAAAGAGAGCGATGTCAGCGAAATAGTGTTCAATAACACCTATACCCCTGCTCCTGCAACCGATACCTTAGAAGGATTGAAAATTCTCCAAAACAAGAAGCTTACCGATGGTGAATTTGATTTTGCGCTTATCAGCGTATTGTCGGGCGAAATCATCGAGGTAGCAAAGAACGGTGCAGACGGCAAGTTTGATTTTTCAATCACTTTTGAAACGGCAGGTATATATCATTATGAGGTAAAGGAAGTTAACACCCATCATAGCCATATAAGCTATGACAACACGATATATGCCATTGGTTATAAAGTAACAGATGATGGCAACGGTCGGTTGAAGGCAACCAAAATTATAATGGTTGATGACACATCGGTTAACGAAATCAAATTTACCAACGTTAACAACCCCGAAAATGTTTCTGTTACGGTAAACGTTAATAAACTGCTTGAAAATAAAACCGATAAGGCGATGGGGCTTGATGGATTTAAGTTTAAGCTCACAGGTGATAATATTGATGAGCAGATTTTGACAACCGATACCGATGGCAACGCCAACTTCGTTTTAGAATACACCCTTACGGATAAAGATAAGACGTATAACTACAAGCTTACCGAAATCAATACCGCAATAGAGGGTATGGCCTATGACGAGAGCGAAGCAACTGCGAGCGTTAAGATAACTTTAAGTGAAGACGGTATGCTTAGAGCTGAGATTATGCAGAACGGTGAGATAGCAGAGGCGATAACCGCTTCCTTCAAGAACGTTTATGAGCCTAAGACACAGCCGGCGCCAGAACCGAAACCGGAACCTGAGTATCCCGACAGTCCTAAGACCGGCGATAATACTAACCTTCACCTTTGGTTTGCGCTTCTGTTCGTAAGTGGTGGCGGAATTATTGGTACAACGCTTTACGGCAGGAAGGAAAAGAGAAAACAGGGCTAAATATCCCTAAAAAATATACCCCACGATTTTCGTGGGGTATATTTTTATAAGTTCCAGAGTCCACCGACACCTTTGCACAGAGTACCGTGAAAATGTTATAATGACTATGTGGATGTCGAAATAGGGAAAAGCCGATGTATCTCATCATTGCGAAAGAAAATACAGCCTACGGCTGATGAGATGCACGCTGATGCGTGATGATATACGCCTTACGGCGATGATATACCATTGCTCTCGCAACGGATAAAAAATCTCATTCCGAAGAATGAGATTTTTTGGTGCGGGTGACAGGACTTGAACCTGCACGCTAATGCGCTAGCTCCTAAGGCTAGTGCGTCTGCCAATTCCGCCACACCCGCAAGTGAATAAACTTTTTATCCAACTTCGAAATTTTAACACAAGTTTTCTTAAATGTCAAGTGCGAATTGGCAAATTATTACCTTTAAGAACAAAATGTATGGTCACCGATTTTAGTAATTACGGGACGGCTGAAAATCCATTTGCTTGTAGCAATTTTAGGGTTGTAATAATAAATAGCACCGCCACTTGGGTCCATACCGTTTAAAGCATCGGTAGCGGCTCGGTAGGCACTTTCAGTGATCGGCTCGTAAAACTGACCGTCCGAAAGGCAAGAAAACGCACCCTTTTGATAAATTACTCCCGACATTGTATCAGGGAAGGAGGGGTGCTCAATTCTGTTTAACACTACTGCGCCCACTGCAACCTGTCCAATATAGGGTTCTCCACGAGCTTCGGCAGATATTATTCTTGCAAGCAAATCGTAATCCGACGAGCTACTTGTTGCATCAGAGGAGTTAATCCCCATTGCGGCCAAGGTTTTTTTGCCGGCAATTCCGTCGGCTGTAAGTCCGTTCTTTTTTTGGAAACTAATTACCGCTTTTTTTGTGGCAGAACCAAAAATGCCGTCAATTTCACCATTGTAGTATCCCCACTTTTTAAGCCGCGTTTGAATTTCTATTACCTCGGCTGACTGCGACCCGAATTTTGAAAGAGCTACCGCACCAAAAGAAAATATGCATATAACAAGAATTAAGGAAATAATAATTTTAATATATCTCATTTCAATTCCTCCTATTTACATATTTTACAAATAAACAAAATTTATTCTTTTTTTACAAATTTATATTTCTTTCACTTATCAGTTGTGACAAAAAATAAGCAGTACACCATTATATAATTGTCAGTAGAAAATAATGGGGTGACAGCTTTGAAAGATAATGTAAAGATAATGGCGAAAGTTGAAAATTATACCATCAAGGAGTTAACCGTTGCAGTAGGTGTGCATTTTTTTGTTGCACTTTCAACAGCTTTGGCCGGGCGAGGAGTAATACTTAATAATTTAATTCCGTTTGGACTATCCTTTTTGGGCGGGGTAACACCGACATTTTTGCCGTCGGCAATGCTTGGCGGATTTGTAAGCTATTTCATACCTGCCGCAGATGTTTCGGGGTTTAGGTATATTGCAGCTTTATTCGCACTGCTTTCGATTAAGCTTCTGCTTTCAAACTACAAAAAAATAGTCAATAACCCAATTTTCAGTGCTTTAATTTCCTTTCTGGCGTGCTTTTTAACGGGATTGACTTCTATCGGAACGGGACAAGCTGAAATACTAATCGTTATTACAGAAGCGTTGCTGTGTGGTATTGCTTCTTATTTCGTTAATAAAACCTTTGATACCTTTGAGAACGAACATTTAAGCCTTTCGCAAAGGGATTTGGCATGCCTTTTAATAACTGTAAGCCTTGTCATAATGGGACTTTTTGATTTTACTTTAATAGGTGTTTCGCTGGGTAAAATTTTTGGACTGTTTTTAATTTTAGTTGCCTCTAAATACGGCGGAATTACAGCAGGAGCTATAAGCGGAACAACCGTGGGTTTTTCTTACCTGCTTACAGGCAATTCCGGAAGTTTAGGTGTAGTTTTTTCTCTTGCGGGTCTTGTGTGCGGAATATTCTCCTCGCTTGGGAAATATGTCCAAATGGCAGTGTTGTTAATTTTCAGCTTTATAGGCTCTGCAGTGACAGGAGATATTACTTTAATTTCTCAAACCACAGCAGAAACATTTCTTGCTCTTGTTATGTTTTTTGTAATGCCCAGAAATGTAGGTGTTGCATTTGGGAAAATATTTTCTGCTACACCAAGACTTGCTTCGGCTCAGGGAATTAAAAAAACACTTACAATGCGGCTTGAAATGGCATCTAATGCATTAAGGGATGTAAGCGAAACGGTTGAGCAGGTGTCGAACCAGCTTTCAAAAATAAATGCACCTGATTTCGGACGGGTAATATATTCTATCGAGCAGGAGGCATGTGCCGGATGTAAACTCAGAGTACATTGTTGGGAAAACCGTAAAAACAGTACGGTTGATGCAATAATGGAAATGACAAAGGCAATAAAAAACGGTGACACTTGCCCCGAAAATTCTGCACCCGATGAATTTAAGGGCAGGTGCTTGAGAGCTTCCAAAGTAGGTAATGTCACCTTTAGAAAATATTCTGAATTCGCTTCACAAATTGCGGCGGAAAACCGTATAGACGAGGTAAGAGGGGTTGTTTCTGACCAGTTTGACGGAATTTCCGATATGCTAAGCGACCTTAGTCTTGATTTTAAAAATGACGAATATTTTGACAGTGTGACTGCCGAAAATACTGCTTGTGCACTAAAGAGTCTTGATATCCGTGTTGATGAGGCGGGGTGTAGAATTGATAAATACGGCAGAATGAGTCTTGAATTTAAACTCAAAAAAACCAAAGAGCTGGTTATTAATAAAAGACTTGTAATGAAAACGGTATCGCTTGCGTGCGAACGTGATTTTGATGTGCCTACCATTAGTGAGGTGGGCGGTGAAATTTATATTACTCTGAGCGAAAAGGCGGTTTATACCGTTGATTGCGGTGTTGAGCAAATCAGTGCCAACGATTCGAAAATGTGCGGAGATGCCTATAAATATTTCAATGACGGCAAAGGTCATTTTTTAATGATTTTAAGTGACGGTATGGGTAAAGGTGGACGTGCTGCAGTTGATGGGGCTATGGCTTGCGGATTAATGACCCGTCTTATAAAAGCCGGATTCGGTTATGACTGTTCGCTTAAATTCTTAAATTCCTCAATGCTTTTCAAATCTACCGACGAGTCCTTGGCAACGGTTGATGTTGCCAGTATTGACCTTTTTACAGGTCAAACCGAGCTTTATAAGGCAGGTGCCGCCCCTACAATCATTCGACGTTCGGGCAGAACAGGAAAAGCCGAAAGCACCTCGCTTCCGGCAGGAATTTTAAGGGATATCACCTTCGATAAGGCAAATATTAGGTGCAAATCGGGTGATATAGTCGTGCTTATGTCCGACGGAGCGGTAAATGATGGCACAGACTGGATAAGAGAGGAAATTGAGCATTGGACAGAAGGCTCTGCACAAGAGCTTGCCGAGAAAATTTGCAAGGGTGCAAAACGTCGCAGAACTGATGCTCATGAGGACGATATAACCGTTCTGACGGCGATATTAACCCCGACTATTTAATGACCGTTACCCCTTTAAAAAATATTTTTTTATTTTCACCCTTAATGCAAAGCGGCAGACCGCTTTCGGCAAAGTAAAATCTGAATTTTTCGTTATCAACCTTAAATTCGCTGAAATATTCATCGTCGTCAAATTCCAGACTTTTTTCTGCCTTAAATCCTTCATATAAAATTTTAAAAAGTGAAATTCCCTCGAAATTTTCGATGGGGATTTCTTTTTCTATTTCAAGGTAATTAAGCCGAATACTGCCATCTAAAAACATTAGCTTTAGGTTTTCAATATTTTCAGGCTCTTTTACTGTTAAAGAAAGCGTTCCGTCACCGTCAGTGGTGGCATAAAAAATATAGTCTGTGTTTTTAAAATTACTTTCCACTGTAAATGCCAAATTTTTTGTATTTGGAATTACATTACTAACATCATTGCAACCGCATAAAACACAAAAATAGGTACAAAAAATAAGGAGCATTAATTTTTTCAAGATAAAACACCTCGTTAAAAATTAAAGCTCCTCTATTATATCAGTCGGAATAAGTGCGTGCTGACTGCGCTTTTTGGCGGCCTTGTCACCTGCAAAGGCGTGTAAATAAACAGAATATCTTGCCGCAACCTCGGGCAGGATACCTTGTGCACAAAGGGAGACCAAAATTCCTGCCAAAACATCACCACTGCCACCCGTTGCCATACCCGCGTTGCCGATTTTGTTAATAAACAGCTTGCCGTTTTGTTCGGCAACCAATGTTTCGTGACCCTTTAAAACCAAGGTGCAGTTATATTCGGCGGCGAATTTTTGTGCAATTTCGGCACGGTTTTCCTCAACTGCTTCGGCATCGGTCTTTAAAAGCCTTGCCATTTCGGCGGGATGGGGAGTAAGTATTATCGGAGCTTTACTTTGTTTTAATAATTCTATGCTTTCTGCCAGTACATTTATACCGTCTGCATCAATTATTAAGGGCTTTTCACAGTTCAAAACCAAATACTCCGATATTTTCTGTATATCCTCACATTTACCGCTGCCGCAACCGAACAAAACAGCGTTGCAGGTTGGCAAAAGGGTTTTAAAATCAATAGCCGAAAATTTCAAAGCACCGTTTTCGGTTTCGTCTGTAGGGACACAAACCGCTTCGGGTAAAAAGCAGGTGAAGGGAGCGTAAATACTTTTCGGCAAAACACATTTTGCAATACCCACGCCGCTTCTAAGTGCCGCTTTTGCCGAAAGCATTGCCGCACCCGCCATTCCGTAGCTTCCGCAAAAAAGCAATGCAGTGCCAAAGGTTCCTTTGTGGGCGTTGGGGTCACGCTTTTTAAAAATCGGCTTGGTTATGATTTCGGGCTTACTTGAAAACATTGTTAGTTAAAAATCTGGGTGCGGTTTTGCAAATTTCCTTTTGCAGCTTTTCGTTTGGTGCAAAAACCAGATTAACACTTCCGCCTGACGGCTTGTCAACAGAAATAAAATATGAATTGGCATCCTTGTTGCAAGCGAAAAGAATTTCCTTTTGGTTAATACCTATAATAGCGGCGGGATTGTACTTTTCAAGACGGGTTGTATTGCGTAGGTCAAAGGTCATAACGCGCTTACGATTGCTTTTGTTTACAATTTTATCAATATCTACTATTCCGTTGGTAATTATATACTCATACTCTACATTAAATCTGCAGGTAAGCCAAAAAGCACCGTATGCCACTCCAAAGCAAAGTAAAAGATTTAAGGGAATATTAAATAATAAAAGCAAAATGATTAAAACTAAAGCTAAAAGCCAAATACCGAAAACTGCGGCAACTGCACCGCCCGTTTTTTTGATAGCCACTATTTGTTCTGCATAGGTAGCCATGGAATTCTGTTCAAAGGCAAAAGAATTGTCAGCCATAAAATCACTCCTAAAAACATACTGTATATAGTATATACTCAAATTCTTTAACTTTCAAGTTTTATTTTGAATCACATATTACAAATTAATTAAAGGGTGATAATTTATGAAAATTAAAAAAGGCTTTAAGCTAAAAACTGTGTCCGACAGACAAACAATAGTTGCCGACCGCCGAATTCACAAAAATTTCAACAGTGTGATAATTTTAAATGAGATTGCGGTATTTCTTTGGCAACTTGTAGCAGAAAGGGAAGTGTCTCAGAGAGAAATGTCGGAGTTTTTGGAAAGAGAATTTAAAATGTCGAGATTATCGGCTCTGAGCAATACAAACGTATTCATAAAAACCATGAAAGAAAACGGAATAATAGAGGACGAATAACAAAAGTGGGAGATATTATTTGTTTGTGCAATATTACTGAATTTAAAAATGTTTTCTGTTAAAAAAATAAAAAAATGCTTGTTGACAATCAACTGAAAATGAGTTAAAATATTAGAGAATAGGGTAGTTGTGCGTATTTTAAATTTTATGTATTGTCTTCAAACCAAACACAGGGTTCTAAAAGCATATATTTTGGCATCAATTTCCAATTCTTTGTCACCAAGTTTATCAGTATGAAATTCGGACAAAAAATTACAGATTTCTGACATCTGACCACTGACGGGTGACAAGCTTATTTTATTCATAATAATTACGAGATAAAAATTCAAAAAACAGGAGTGATTTTATTTATGAAAAAATCTTCTAAACTTCTCGCAATTCTGTTGGTATGTGTAATAACGGCGGTTTCCTTCCCCGCTATTCAGCTTGCTCCCAAAGCTGATGAGCCGGCTTCTACTACATATACCTTTAACTTTGACGAAAGTGACGCTTACGATTTTTACGATTCGGATTATGTAGATCCGGAAAATCCGGAAGTTGGCTCGGCATTTACACCACCGTATACGCCAGCTCCAAATTTCACTTATGAGGCTATTACGACTGATGGTTCTGGATTTACTGGCATTACCGAATTTTTTGGTGAACAGGAAACCTATTCTATAGGCAGAATTGGCGATGTTGTAGCGAGAGAAGAAGGCGTAACTCTTTCAAAAGATGATAACCTTGGTGACGTTGCTGAGTATGTTTCACCTGATTCTAGGGTATTTGAAGAAACTGCCGCCGCCGGTCAATATTTAACCTCCGGCAGCTTTAAGGTGTGCTTAGGTCAGGTTGGCCGTTTTTCACCTGTGTGGGTTTTCGGCCAAAATGCTGAAGAAGCTTACGTTTTAAACTTCGGAATTAGACAAAGTAGCACCTGCACTCTTCGCTATCAAGAAGCAGTCTTAACGGCAGATAGTCACAAATTCGATTACTCTGCTATGCCTTCAGGTACTACTTCGGAAAAATTGGAAAACGCGTCTGATGTGTGGTTACAATTTAATTTCTATTATGATGATGAGGGCTACCTTAATATAAGCTTTACAACGTATAACGGAAATGCACTTACAGGCTTTAAATCTGAAAATCCTATTCCTTATAATGAAAGAGCCTTTGCTTTTTCTTATCGTTATCATCAAGGCGACGTACCTTACTACTTTGACGATGTCAGCTTAACCTTTGAGGCTCTTCCCGAAATAATGTATGAAACCTTCAACTTTGAAGGTAATGACGATTACAGTTTCGTTAACAATGCATACGAAGACCTTGATTATGGTAATCAAAACGGAACACTTGTGATTGCTGACTCTGATCCTGCTGTGACCCATCAAACCACCACCCTAAGCGATAATAGTGTCTTACAGCTTGGAACAATCACTGCAAATACCGATAAAACCCTTACGATAGGTAACTTGGGTGAATTTATTTCTCCCGATACGGCAGTTTACACAGAATATGCTTCTATGGAAAGACCGAGGGTTTTCACCTGTGGAAGCTTCTTAATGAATATTAACGCTAGATACGGTCAAAGAAATACCGGTAACAGTATAATTATTTTCGGTCAAAAAACCGAAGAAGGACAGAAATATTACTATTTCCTTGGATTTACTAATTATAGTAATAATTTGTGCTTCAATATATACAAAGTAGCTGCAGGCACAGAAACGACAGCCTTTGGAACAGTATCTAATAATCAACAGCCTTATTTGCAAATTACCGCGACAATTGAAACAGTTATTAACTCAAGGATTGATTTTAGTTACGATGCTGACGGTCATTATAATATAACTGTTACAGATGTGTATAATACATATGATTCTTCGGAAACTCCTGTTACCGCTTCATTTGAATACACCGATGCTACCTTTTCCCCATCCGAGCGTATGCTGGCGTTTACTTATGCCAAAAGAGGTAATGATAAGGTGGCCTATTTCGATGATGTATCATTAGGCTTTGAAGAGTGTTCTCACGAAGCGGGTGATTTTGTTACAACCGAAACAAAACACGGTCACAAATGTAACTGGTGCGGTGCTATGATCTCCCCAGAAGCACACGTATTTGACGGTTATGTTTGCGATGCTAACGGCCATACAGTAGCTTGCTCGGTTTGCGATTATGAAAAAGAAGATACTACTGCATCCCATACACCAAATATTCAAGATCCTGATGCCTTCATTACGCAGTACTGTACGACATGCAATTATGTTATGAAGGAAGCAGATACCTATTTCAATGATTTTGAAGACGCAGAGACAGATAAATTAGTGGCTGAGGATGCATGGAATGTTCACGTTCACGAAAATGTTACAGCAGAACACAGTATTGTTAACAACTATGATGTTGGCACCACTAACTCTACCTTTGTACCGGCTAAGGGTGGTGAAAATAATGTGGGTAAAATTGCATTACCTGTGGCTAAAACAGATAAAACAGCTACAAATTACAATATGTCCGAATTTTATTCACCTGCAAAATCTGTGTTTGACGGATATGCAGCCAACAGTAAATATTTAGCCTCCGGTAGCTTTGACATTTCTGTTGGTAGAGTAGGACGTTTTTCTACCAATGTTGTTTTCGGTATAGACAGCACTAATTATTATTTGGTTAACTTTACTGTTAGAAGTAGTGGGTGCTATCTTTTGATTTCTTCTACCGCTTTCCCAAAAGACACAGAAAACACGGTTGCCGTTGCTATGGGTACCCATATCAGTGTACTTGCAGCTTTGGCTAATGCGACTACCTATGGTAGTGATAAGTGGTTGCATTGTGAATTTATATATGATGCCGAAAATCAACTGCATTTAGTTTTGTCGGATGACAGCGGCGTTGATCAAATGCTTGCCACGGGAGTTTACATTGCACCCGAGAACAGAATTTTTGCTTTCACTAATTCTTATTATAATGGCGCTAATCCAACGTATTTTGACAATCTTGCATTGAATTTTGCAGAGACACAGACTGTAGTGATTGATACTGTCGATACAGTAATTACAACACCTAATACCGATGCAATGAGCTTTTACGAGGATTTAGGTGTGTCAAACGCAAGCTCTCTTACCCCCGCAAATACCGTTCCTTATGACTTTACAAAGTTCAGCCCTGAATTAACCAACTACAAAGCTATTAAGGGTAATGTGAATCTTAAGTACAACACCCCGCTTCTTAACACTCTTGACGGTGTAATTGCCCGTCAAGCTGATTGGGGCGATACCTCAACTCCTCAAAAAGAGGCTGATAGCTTTATCAATCTTTACGGCGAAAGTCTTAATGCTAATGCATATAATATTTTCCGCAGACTCTCAAAAGAGGCAAGGGCTTATGTCAAGTCCGCCTATGCTGATGAATACAATACAATGCTTACCGCAGTGGAAACTACAAATACAGCTGACGATAGCACCCTAATCGGTCTATATGGTGACAATGTATTAAACAGTGCAGCTTCCGGCTTGGGTTCATTAGATGCTGCCTACACAGTTGAGAGCTACTATACTCAGAATAACGACTACAGCTTTGAAAAATTGCTTCACTCAACTAGTAGTGATGCTCTAAGTCGACAATTCTTACAAAATAACTATGCTCGTTATTATCAAACCGTAATAAACTTTACTCCTTGGACTTCCGAGCAGGATGTTGTATTTATTATGCTGGGCAACTTCGATATAATGCGTAATGGCACGAACGGACTTAATGCCGACTATCAAAACATCAAATCTGCTTATACAGATTTGGTTAACAAGTTCCTAAGCAACCCCAACAATCCTGAGGTAGTACTCTGTACACTGCCTTCCTATAAACCTCTTGACGAGCCTACCGGAACTGCTGTAAATGCTAAAAATAATTACGAAGCAGCTCATGCAGTATATTCTGAGGCTATTAAGGCAGTTGCTGACGAATACGGTTTATCCATTTTTGATGTTGAAGCCCTTTCTGCTGATTGGGATGATTCGTATTTTGTAAATAGTAACTCGTATTTCACTTGCTGGCATCTTTCAGATACCGGTGCAACCGCACTTTCCACCGCTATGTTAGATTACATCGAAAATGGTGTTGCTAATTACAGCAACGAAAATGGTTGCGATTATGACTTTGAGTATTCAGCTACCTATTCACCCAAACTTTTAGGTGCTTCAATTTCCGATGCTGCGGCATTAACCGAAGCCGGTACAAGAGATATCTATTTCAGATATTCATTGCCGACTGATTTGCCAGAGGGTATAGAAATTAGTGACCACGGTGTTATTGCTACCTATAGCCAGTATCTTGGCAAGTATGTTACCGAGAAGGAAGATTTAAGTCTCTTAAATGCCTATCAGTCACTTGATTCTGATCCGGAATTTATGAGCGATTATGTTATAAAGGTTCAAGGTGAAAATGAGCCACAGGCTGACGGAAATTATGCAGCTGCAGTTTCAGTTCCTTCTAGGTACTACGGCGTTCGTGTAATTGCAAGAGCGTATGTTGTTCTTAATGACGGCCGCGTTTACTACTCTTACGTTGATGCAGAAAATGCCCTCGGAGAACAAACTGCTGACGGTTTATCCGGTGTTGCAGGCGGTTATGCAATCCGCTCTATTTCCGGTATTACAATGAATATTGCAAGATTTATTGTTCAAAACGGCGAAGAAGGTAACTTGACTCCTTTAGGCGAACGTGGTATGACCGATTATGTTAACATTGTTGATTATAAAATCATCGGTTGGTCTGATACTTACCAAGCTGAATTGGCAAATGGTACTAACGGCGACGAGTTTATAGTATTTATTGCATCAAATAAAAATAATATTGCCACTATTTACTCTGATTATCTTGAGTCGTCCATGCCAGCTACTATCGACGATGATACGAATTTCGGCTCTGATTTCTACAATTAATTCTTCTGTTCAAGATAAACAGTTTAACATTTAGGAGGTTATATAATGCTTAATTACGAGAAACCATCTCTTGAAGTTGTAAAATTTGCCGACAAGGATATGGTTTTAACAGATGGATTGCCTACCCTTCCCGAAGCACCGAATACCAGCATAGAAGACGATTGGTGGTCAACCCAGAATGCCCTTAACGAACAAGACGGCAATAATACTAATTAATTCCAAGTAATTATCACCTCGGCGGTGAACTTTCTTCGCCGAGGTTTTAATTTTATTTCTAAGGAGAAAAAATATGAGGCTAAGATTTTTTGCTTTAATAATTACGGTTTTATTAATTACACTGCTTTTTACAGCATGCGGTAAGAAAAAGAATAATACCACCTCTACTGCAAGCACCTCTAATACGATTCCAACTGTAACAACCGATGGAAGTTCGTCCGAAATTGTGCTTATTCCGGAGGATGATTTTATGCCTCCAACTACAGGTAACGGTAATACTAATCAAAGCAGTAATGTGAGCAGTAAAACGAGCAGTACAACAAGCACTACAACGAGCAGTACAACAAGCAGTACAACAAGCAGTACAACAAGCAGTGCAACAATCAGTGCAACAAGCAGTACGGTGAGCAGTTCTGCCACAAGCTCAACGGTAAGCCGTATTGATTATTCAAGTATGTCTATTATTCCGGGTAATTGGTAATAATGAATACTATTAAGGTTGCGGATTTACGAATTAGAGTTAAATCTTCAAATACTGATTTTTTTGAAAAGCTATTTTCAAATTATATTTGTAATGACGGTTTACCCCTCGATATGTCTATGGAAACCGTTGTGTTTGAAAAGTTGTCTCAACCGAATGGTGAGATAATTCAAGCACTTGATACCTATTTTGTGATTAAAACAGCCGAAAACAAGAATTGCTTTTATAAAAAAGACTCCCCAAACGGGGAAATTCTATTTGCGGTATTTTATACTACTGACTACCGTGATGTGCGGATTGAAATTAAAAGGGATATCAATTTTTTAAGTACTAATGCTTGCGATTTCGAATATATATTTACGGGATTTATGTTTTCAAATCGCTTGGCATTTTTGGGTGGTACCGTGTTGCACAGCTCCGCCATTGCTTATGAAAACAAAGGTATTGTTTTTACGGCACCTTCGGGGACCGGCAAATCAACCCACACAGAGCTTTGGCATAAAAAATTTAGTGATATGGTAGTGACCCTTAATGACGATAAGCCCGCCATCCGTTTTATTGACGGTGAGCCATACCTATACGGCACCCCTTGGAGCGGGAAAACGCATATTAATTCCAATATCTGTGTGCCGCTTTCTGCCATAGTATGTCTCGAACGGGATACTGAGTGCAGTATTGAAAGAATGGATGCGGTGAGCAGTGTCTTGTTTTTGACCAAGCAGCTGCCAAACCCATATCACGATTCAGATATTGGCAAAAAAACTGTTGGAATAATCAATGAATTGTTTAATGCCGTACCTATTTTTAAATTAAAGTGTAATATTAGTGAGAACGCTGTTGACACTGTTTTTAACGCGGTTTTAGGTGATAATTTATGAAAATTAATCCGCATTTTGTC
Source organism: Clostridia bacterium (assembly GCA_017434895.1). Lineage (GTDB taxonomy): Bacteria > Bacillota > Clostridia > Oscillospirales > Acutalibacteraceae > UBA737. The sequence goes on along the minus strand of JAFSGB010000026.1, from coordinate 66,042 downwards.
CTAAGTAAAATCGGCGATACCCATTGTGTAGTCCCCACCGGTTCAAAAATTGTTGATTTTAACGGAATAATTAAACTAAATGAGACCGGCAAATTTATTTGGGAAGCTTTGGCTTCTTCGGTGGATATTGACGTATTAATTTCAAATTTCGCCGAGAAATTCGGAATCGATATGCATACCGCACAATCGGACGTTACGGATTTTATCTCATTGCTTAAAAAGAATAATATATTGGAATAGCTAATCTATAAAAAACCGAACATATCTTAATGTATGATATGTTCGGTTTATTTTAATGAAATATTGTTTGTACGCCGTCTACGAAGTCGCCGACTGCCTTAACAAGCTTTGTGGAGCCTTTGCTGATGTTCTTTTGGTCCTTTAGTATTACCTTGCCTACCGCCAAAGCTGCGGCACCCGCAACCATACCGGCACCAAGCCCTTTAATAAATGACATTGAATTGTTTTGCATAGTATTTCTCCATTCTAAAATTTATTGCAAAACTATTTTGTCCAAAATTAAATATTTTATTAGTTGATTGTTGACAGATTGTGATTGCAGTGATATACTTACTAAAATAATTCCAGAATTTTTTCCTTTGGCATATAACCTACCGCTTGGTTGGTAATGGTTTTGTTTTTTACCACCGCAAGCATAGGTATACTTGAAACACCGAATTTTTGTGCTAAAAGGCCTTCCTCGTCCACATTGATTTTACCTACAATGATATCCTCGTTCTCCTCGGCAATTTCTTGCATTATGGGTGCTATCATTTGGCATGGACCGCACCAGTCAGCATAAAAGTCCAATAAAATCGGTTTTTCAGAGCTTATTATTTCGTTAAAATTATCTTTAGTTATGTGAATTATTGACATAAAAATTACCTCCCGATAAATATATTATACACCAAATAAAAATTAAAATAAAGGACAAAATTATGATTAAAGGCGTTGTTTTTGATTTAGATCATACATTATTTGACCGTTATGCTACTTTGAGGGTCGTTTTACCTGAATTGTATAAGAGGCTAAGAAACAAAATTCCCGATAATTTGTCTGAAAAAGATTTTATTGAGGCTTTTATTGAAGGGGAAAAAAAGTATTTTTATTATGGTTGGATATATACTGTAGAGAGGTTAGCCGAGAAGGGCATATTTTTGCCTTCGACAAGCGGTGAAGAGGTTTGGTACTGTATTTATACATACTGTTGGCCAATGGCAGCAGTAAAATTCCCCTTTACCGAGCCTTGCCTTAAGGAGCTGAAAAATATGGGACTGAAGCTTGGATTGTTAACCAATGGCAGTCACGCTCCACAGCAAATTAAAATTGATATGTTAGGGATTGAAAAATACTTTGACGAAATTATAATATCTGGGGATGTTGGTGCTCATAAGCCTGACCCAAAGCCATTTGCTATAATGAGTGAAAGACTTGGTATCGCACCGAGCGAGCTTTTATATGTAGGGGACAACCCATTAAATGATGTAGAAGGCTCAAGGAATGCAGGATATATACCTGTTTGGGTTAAGACCGTTGGAAATTGGGAGTTTGAGAATATAAAACGGTGTCAATATGAGGTCGAAACTGTTGCGGAAATACCAAATCTAGTGAAAGATTTGTTAATTTAACATATTTTTTAAACTTTTTTCATACAATTAAATAGCCTTTTTTGGAGTTGATTGTATGAAACAAGTGACAGATGAGCGTGCGGTAATTTTAGGTGAATATATACTTGAAACGGGTGCCACCGTCCGCGCCGCCGCAAAGGTATTTGGGATATCTAAATCAACCGTACATAAAGATATTACCGAAAGGCTTTCTGTCAAAAATCCGCAGCTTTTTAAACAGGTAAAAGCGGTGCTTGAAATAAATAAAAGCGAACGCCACATTCGTGGAGGAATGGCGACAAAGGAAAAATATAAGGCGAGGAAGCTGAAAAAATATTAAAAAAAGATTGACAATAAAATAATACAGTGATATAATTATTAAAACTTGTAAAAGCTTTGACGAAGACGGTTGAGATTTCGTGTCTAAAGAGAGTCGGTGGACGGTGCAAACCGACGGCATTATTTCTCAGAACCCATCACTTCCGAGCCGGAATGCTGAAACAACAGTAGGCTTTCCCGTGATTGCTGCGTAAAGGCATAAGGGTTGTTAGACCTTGAGTGGCAGGATTACTGCAATTTGAGTGGTACCGCGGATGTAAATTTCATTCGTCTCAAAGAAATTTGAGGCGAATTTTTTTATTTTAAACAAAGGAGGATATAAAAATGGATACTAATAATGCTATGCTTCAGCTTTCAGAGGTAGCTTCCCGAATTAGGGAACTGCGTGAAATTATGGGTTATTCCACCGCAGAAATGGCAGAAAAAACCGATGTTACAGAGGAAAAATACCTCTACTACGAAAGCGGCAAGGCTGATATTCCTTTTACGTTCATTCATAAATGCGCTTTAGAGTTCGGTGTTGAAATGACTGAGCTTTTGGAGGGTAAAACTGCAAAGCTTACAAGCTACACTGTAACCCGCAAGGGGCAAGGTCAAGGCACTGCCAAGGAGGACGGCATCGACATTGCAAATCTGGCACCGAAATTTAAGGATAAGCTTGCCGAACCTTACTGGGTAAAGTATGAATACTCTGCTGCTCAACAAAACAAACCCATTTCGCTTACAACCCATTCGGGTCAAGAATTCGATTTGGTGCTTGAGGGTCGGTTGAAGGTTCAAGTTGGCAATCACACCGAAATTCTCGACGAGGGAGACAGTATTTACTACAATTCCTCAACACCACACGGTATGATTGCGGTTGACGGAAAGGACTGTGTTTTCTGTGCAGTTGTAATGTCTGGCGAGGAAACCGCCGAGCCGGAGGTTAGAAGAAGTGTTATTTCTGCTAAAAAGTCTCAAAATCTTATTTGCGAAAAGTTTGTGGACTTAAAAGAGGACGAAAACGGCGCTTTGGTCGATATCAAATTCAAAAATGCCGACACCTTTAATTTCGGATTTGATATTGTGGACGAAATTGCCGATAAATATCCTGACAAATTGGCAATGCTCCACCTTGATGTTAACAAAAACGAGCGTTATTTTACCTTTAAGGATATAAAACGCAAATCAAATCAAGTTGCCAATTATTTTGCTTCCCTTGGTATTAAAAAAGGTGATAAGGTAATGCTGGTTTTAAAGCGTCATTATCAATTCTGGTTCTGTATGGTGGCTTTACACAAGCTTGGCGCGGTGGCTATTCCTGCCACAAATCAGTTAAAGGAACACGATTTTGAGTATCGTTTTAACGCTGCCGGAGTTAGTGCTATTGTTTGCACTGCCGACGGTGACACTGCCGATATTGCCGAAGCCGCCGCCAAAAAATGTCCACAGGTTAAAAATTTAATTCTTGTTGGCGGTAAAAAGGACGGCTGGCATGATTTTGACAGTGATTATGGCTTTTATACCAGAAAATTTGTCAGAACTGAGGATTGTTCTTGCGGAAGTGACACTGCATTAATGTTCTTCACCTCAGGTACCACCGGTAACCCTAAAATGGCTGCTCACGCCCATACCTATGCCTTGGGTCATTTTGTAACTGCCAAATATTGGCATTGCTGTGAGCGTGACGGACTTCATCTTACAATTTCCGACACCGGCTGGGGCAAATCTCTTTGGGGCAAGCTTTACGGCCAGTGGCTATGCGAGGGAGCGGTCTTTGTTTATGACTTTGACCGTTTTGACGAAAACGATATTTTGCCTATGTTTGCAAAGTATAATATAACTACTTTCTGTGCGCCGCCTACAATGCTTAGAATGTTAATTCGCGGTGACCTTTCAAAATACGATTTATCCGGTATTCATCATATGACTACTGCGGGCGAGGCATTAAACCCTGAAGTGCACAAGCTATTCAAAGAGGCAACTGGTCTTGAAATTATGGAGGGCTTCGGTCAAACCGAAACTACCCTTATTATTGCAAACCTTGCAGGCACTACACCAAAGGTTGGTTCAATGGGTAAGGCGTCACCGCAATTCCAAATTGACATTCACGACTCTGACGGCAACTCTGTTCCTACAGGTGAGGTTGGCGAAATTGTAATTCGCACTGCTGACAGTGTACCTCTCGGTCTTTATAAGGGCTATTATCTTGATGACGAAAAAACCCGTGATGCTTGGCACGACGGATACTATCATACCGGAGACACCGCTTGGCGTGATGAGGACGGATATTTCTGGTATGTCAGCCGAATAGATGATGTTATTAAGTCCTCCGGTTACCGCATAGGTCCCTTTGAAATTGAGAGTGTTATTATGGAACTTCCGTATGTTGTAGAATGCGGAGTTTCTGCCGTTCCCGACGAGGTAAGAGGTCAGGTTGTAAAAGCAAGTATCGTACTCACAAAGGGAACAGAGGGCACTGACGAATTAAAGAAGGAAATCCAGGCTTATGTTAAATCACACACTGCTCCTTATAAATACCCCCGAGTGGTTGAGTTTAAAGAGAGTCTGCCAAAGACAATAAGCGGAAAAATTCAACGAAATAAGCTTTAATCATTTAATCTTTTCAAAAAATATTGACAAATCGACCTTGTTATGATAAAATAATTTTCATTAAAGGCGTGGACGAGGAGTACACAAATTTGACACCTTTAGAGAGATAGCGGTTGGTGAAAGCTATCGGTGGCGGTTTTGTGTTTGTAGCCTCAGAGCCGAGGGGAAGAAAGTCGTCTTCGGTTAGTAGAACCCCTCCGTGATTGCTGCGTAAAGGCATTAAGGGTTGTTGGACCCTGAGTGGCAGTATTACTGCAATTTGAGTGGTACCGCGGGTAAATGAAAAAATTCATTGCTCGTCTCAAAGTCATAACTTTGGGACGGGCGTTTATTGTTTTTTGCCCTCCCAAAATCACTTGAGAAGGAGAAAAAAATGAAACAAATTACAGGTCTTGATATTAAAATCAAGGAAATGGCGGGGCGTATAAAGGAGCTTCGTGAGATTGAGGGTTTGTCTGTCGAGGATATGGCACTAAAAACCGACGTTTCCGTAGAGGAATACATAGAATGCGAAAACGGACAAAGTGACCTTAACTTTGCGTTTATTTACCGTTGTGCACTTGCGTTTAATGTTGATGTTACCGATATTATTGAGGGCGAAAGCCCAAAGCTTAAGTCATACACTGTTACAAGAGCAGGTGAAGGTCAAAAAATTGAAAAGGCTCACGGTATGACCTATTACAATTTAGCTTACGCCTTTAAAAACCGTATTGCAGAGCCGCTTTATGTTGAAAGCATTTATGATGAGTCGGCTCAAGGCAAGGAAATTGAGCTTACCACCCACGCAGGTCAAGAGTGTGACCTTGTAATTTCGGGAAAGCTTAAGGTTCAAGTGGGCGACCATACAGTAATACTAGGTGCGGGCGACAGTATTTATTACGATTCCTCCACACCTCACGGTATGATTGCGGTTGAGGGTGAAAACTGCAAGTTTTATGCTATTGTTTTAAATCCCACCGGCGAGCCAATCCCTGAGCTTTCAAAGAAAATTACCCAAGCAACCGAAATTAAGGCTCCAAATCACAAGAAAGACCCTAAAGAGCGAATTTACAATAACTTTATTGATATTGAAGAAAACGAGGTTGGCACCCCGATTTCTATTAATTTTAAGAATACTGAAAGGTTTAATTTTGCCTTTGATTTGGTTGATTCTTTAGCAGACCGAAATCCCAAAAAATTGGCAATGCTACATATTTCCCGTGACGGAGAGGAAAGACAATTCACATTTAAGGATATTAAACGAGCTTCTAATCAGGTTGCAAACTACTTTAAAGCAATGGGTATCAAAAAGGGCGACAGGGTAATGCTTGTTCTTAAAAGGCATTACCAGTTCTGGTTCTGTATGATGGCTCTCAACAAGCTTGGCGCCATTGCAATTCCCGCAACAAATCAGTTACAGGAACACGATTTTGACTACCGCTTTAAATCTGCGGGAGTTAGTGCCATTGTCTGCACTGCTGACGGAGACGTTGCACATCAGGTTGATTTGGCTTGCGAAAGCAATCCACAAGTAGTTAACAAATTTATTGTTAACGGCGAAAGGGAAGGCTGGCGTAATTTTAACGAGGAATATACTCTTTACAGTACCCATTATGAGCGTACAGAGGATACTGCTTGCGGTGACGATTTAATGCTTATGTATTTTACCTCGGGCACCTCAGGTTATCCCAAAATTGCTGCTCATAACTACAAGTATCCTTTGGGTCATTTCCATACTGCAAAGTACTGGCACAATGTTGACTCCGACGGGCTTCATTTTACCATTTCTGATACCGGCTGGGCAAAGGCAATGTGGGGCAAACTTTACGGTCAGTGGCTTTGTGAAGCCGCCATATTCGTTTACGACTTTGACCGTTTTGATGCAGCCGAAATCCTACCGATGTTCCAGAAACATAATATTACTACCTTCTGTGCACCTCCGACAATGCTTAGAATGCTTGTAAAACAGGACATCTCAAAATATGATTTATCTTCGGTTAAGCATATGACCACTGCAGGTGAAGCACTAAACCCTGAGGTTTACCGCCAATTTGAAAAAATCACAGGACTTCAAATTCTTGAAGGCTTCGGTCAGACCGAAAGTACAATGATTATTGGTAATATGACCGGCGCACCGCATAAAATCGGTTCTATGGGTAAGCCTTCGCCTATTTACGATGTTCATATTATCGATGCCGACGGCAACGAGGCTGAGGTTGGTGAAACAGGTGAAATCGTAATAGGTATTGAAAACGGCCGTCCTTGTGGTCTTGCTACCTGTTACTACGGTGACGAGGAGAAGACAAAGGAAACCTGGGATGGTAAATACTACCATACAGGCGACACTGCTTGGATGGACGAGGATGGCTTCTACTGGTATGTTGGCCGAGTTGACGACGTTATTAAATCATCAGGCTACCGCATTGGACCCTTTGAGATTGAAAGCGTTATTATGGAGCTTCCTTATGTTCTTGAGTGCGGCGTTTCCGCCGCTCCGGATGAGGTTCGCGGTCAGGTTGTAAAGGCGAGCGTTGTACTTGTAAACGGAACAGAGCCTACCGAGGAACTAAAGAAAGAAATCCAAAATTACGTTAAACAAAAAACCGCACCTTACAAGTACCCCAGAATTGTGGTATTCAGAGACAGCCTGCCTAAGACTGTAAGCGGTAAGATTCAGAGAAATAAGTTGTAATTTGAGGTAGCGATGAATTATAAAAGAATAACAATACTTTGCGGGCATTACGGGAGCGGAAAGACTAATATTGCTCTTAATATGGCGTACGAATTAAAGGAAAAGCATGACAATGTCGCTATTGCGGATTTGGATATTGTAAATCCTTATTTTCGCACTACCGACAGTGCCGAGGAGCTAAAGCAAAAAGGAATAAAACTGATTGCTTCCAAATATGCGGGCAGTAATGTTGATATTCCCGCGCTTCCCCAAGATATGTATTCCATAACCGACGATAAAACCGTTCATGCGGTAATTGATGTAGGTGGAGACGATAGAGGAGCCTTGGCTCTTGGCAGAATAATGCCCCAAATTGAAAATGAAAACGATTATGAAGCCTTGCTTGTAATCAACAAGTACCGACCCTTAACCCCCGATGTAACCTCTACCATAGAGGTTATGGCGGAGATTGAGACGGCGGGAAAATTCAAATTTACGGGAATTGTCAACAATTCTAATTTAGGGGTGGAAACCACTGCTGAGGATGTTTTGTCTTCCCAAAATTACGCCGACGGTGTAGCAAAGGCTACAGGCTTACCATTAGTTGCCACCTCGGTGAGTGACAAACTGTTTGATGAGCTTTCGGGCAAGATAGATAATCTTATTGCCCTAAAACTTCAAAAGAAAATAAATTAAACTTTATTAAAAGGAGTGCTTAAAATGGCAAAGCTGACTTTTAAGTCTGACAAATGCAAAGGCTGTGGCCTTTGTGTGGACGCTTGCCCAAAGCAGGTATTAGCTCTTGCTAAGGACAAAATTAACAAAAAGGGTCACCACCCTGTGGAGGCTGTTAATGAGGACGCTTGTATCGGTTGCGCTTTTTGTGCAACAATGTGTCCTGACTGTATTATTAAGGTAGAAAGGTAAGGAATTCAAAATGGCAGATAAGGTTTTAATGAAAGGTAACGAAGCTATTGCCGAAGCCGCTATAATTGCAGGCTGCCGCCATTACTTCGGTTACCCCATAACACCACAAACAGAAATTGCCGCTTATATGGCAAAGAGAATGCCTAAAATTGGCGGTTGCTTCTTACAAGCTGAAAGTGAAATTGCCGCAATTAATATGGTTTACGGCGTATCAAGTACCGGTCACAGAGTTATGACATCTTCTTCAAGTCCCGGTGTATCCCTTAAGGGTGAAGGACTTTCATATCTAGCCGGTGCAGACTTGCCCGCGCTAATCGTTAATGTTCAACGCGGTGGTCCCGGACTTGGTGGTATTCAACCCTCTCAGTCAGACTATTTTCAAGCCACAAAGGGGGGCGCTCACGGTGACTTCCATATGTTGGTTTTGGCACCTGCATCCGTTCAAGAAATGGCTGACCTTACAGTTAAGGGCTTCGAGCTTGCTGATAAGTACCGTATGACCTCTATGATTTTAGCTGACGGTACTATGGGTCAAATGATGGAGCCGGTTTCTCTTGACTACGATATTAAGCCTGCTCCCGAAAAGCCTTGGGCTACAACAGGTACTAATTTAGAGCGTGAGCACAACATTACAAATTCTTTGTTCCTTTCCCCCGAAAAGCTTGAAGAGGAAAACTTCAAGCGTTATAATCGCTATAAGGTTATTGAGGAAAACGAAGCAATGTACGAAGAGTATATGATGGAAGATGCTGAAATTTGTATTGCTGCGTTTGGTATTGCCGCCCGCGTTGCTAAGAATGCAGTTAACGAAGCTCGCAAGCAGGGTATTAAGGTAGGACTAATCCGTCCTATAACTCTTTGGCCTTTCCCCACAGCACCTTTCAAAAAGGCGGTTGATAAGGTTAAAGGTGTAATTTCTGTTGAGCTTTCAATGGGTCAAATGATCGAGGATGTTCGTTTAGCCACCGAGTGTAAGGTTCCTGTAACCCTTTGCAACCGTGCCGGAGGTATGATACCATCCCCCGAACAGGTTTTAGAGTCTATTATTTCTATGAATAACGGAGGTGCAAAATAATGGTAGTATTTGATAAACCCCACTCCTTGGCAGATGTGCCGCTACATTATTGCCCCGGTTGTACCCACGGTATTGTTCATCGCTTGGTTGCCGAGGTTATTGATGAATTAGGTGTTGAGGGTAAGACCGTTGGTATTGCCCCTGTTGGTTGCTCGGTTATGGCTTATGACTATTTCAATTGCGATATGATTGAAGCGGCTCACGGCCGTGCTCCCGCAGTTGCTACCGGTGTTAAGCGCGCATTACCTGATAATATTGTATTTACATATCAAGGTGACGGCGACCTTGCATCTATCGGTATGGCAGAAACCGTTCATGCCGCCGCAAGGAATGAAAATATTACAATAATTTTTATTAACAACGCAATTTACGGTATGACTGGCGGTCAAATGGCTCCTACTTCATTACCTAACCAAGTAACTCAGACCTCTCCTTACGGCAGAGATGTTAACCACTGCGGTTTCCCCATTAAGGTTTGCGAAATGCTTTCTCAAATTGATGGCGCTGAGTATCTTGAGCGTGTTGCCGTTAACAACGTTAAAAATGTTAAGGCCGCTAAAAAGGCTATTAAAAAGGCATTCCAAAATCAGGTAGAGGGTAAGGGCTTCTCTCTTGTAGAGGTTATTTCAAGCTGTCCTACCAACTGGGGTATGACTCCTCAGAAGGCGCTTGAGTGGATTGACGAAAAAATGATTCCGTACTATCCTTTAGGTGTTTATAAGGACAGAAGTGCAAAGGGGGAAGAATAATGGCTACTACACAGTTTTTGTTTGCCGGCTTTGGTGGACAGGGAATACTTTTCTCTGGAAAATTCTTAGCTTATAAGGGTCTTAAAGAGGATAAGCAGGTAAGCTGGCTTCCGTCCTATGGTCCTGAAATGCGCGGAGGAACTGCAAGCTGCTCTGTAATTATCAGTGACACTCCCGTAGGTTCTCCAATCGTTTCCAAGCCTGATGTTTTGGTTGCAATGAATTTGCCCAGTCTTGACAAGTACGAAGATACTGTTGTTCCCGGTGGTATAATTTTTGTTGACAGCACCCTTATTGAACGCAAGGTAAAGCGTGACGATGTTAAGGTTCACTACATTAATGCTACCGCACTTGCCAATGAAAATAATATGCCTACCTTGGCTAATATGATTATTGTGGGTAAGGTTATGGCAGAGCTTGGCGAATTTAACGAAGAGGGCATTAATGCCGCTCTTTCTAAGGTGATTTCCGCTCGCCACGCCGATATGCTGGAGTTTAACCTTAAGGCATTAACTCTCGGAAAGGATAATTAATTATGGAAATTAAGATTACAAAAGCCACTGCTTTAAAGGAAAAGCCAGATAGCAGTACCTTGGGCTTTGGAAAAATTTTCACCGATCATATGTTTATGATGGACTGGAACAGTGAAAAGGGTTGGTATAATGCCCGCATAGTACCTTTTGAAAATCTTTCTATTCATCCTGCTTCTACCGTTTTTCACTACGGCTCTGAAATTTTCGAGGGCTTAAAGGCTTATCGCCGTAAGGACGGCAAGGTTCAACTTTTCAGACCTATTGAAAATATCCGCAGAATGAACAACTCTGCTGAGCGTCTTTGCCTTCCTCAAATACCTGAGGATATTGCAATGGATGTTCTTACAAAGTTTGTAGAGCTAGAGCAAGATTGGACTCCTTCTGCGGAGGGTACATCCCTGTATCTTAGACCTTTTATGTTCGGTAATGATGAGTCCTTGGGAGTTCACGCAGTTCACAACGCTACCTATGTTATAATCGCTTCCCCCGTTGGCAGTTATTATGCAGAGGGTATTAATCCCGTTAAGATTATGATTGAGGACGAGGATGTTCGTGCAGTCAGAGGCGGTACAGGTTACGCTAAGTGCGGAGGAAACTATGCTGCATCTAACAGAGCAGGTGAGAGAGCTGCTAAACAGGGCTATGCTCAAGTTCTTTGGCTTGACGGTGTTGAGAGAAAGTATATCGAGGAAGTTGGAGCTATGAACGTTATGTTCATGATAAACGACGAAATTGTAACTCCTATGCTTTCAGGCTCCATTCTACCAGGCATTACTCGTAAGTCTTGTATTGAAGTTCTTAAAGATAAGGGCTTCAAGGTTAGCGAAAGACTTTTGAGTGTTGACGAGCTTGGTGAGGCTTTAAAGAATGGCACTCTTAAAGAGGCTTGGGGTTGCGGTACAGCAGCCGTTGTGTCTCCTATCGGTGAGCTTTGCTACAAGGGTACTAAGTACGCTATTAACAATGGCGTAATCGGTGAGGTAACCCAAATGCTTTACGATACTCTAACAGGTATTCAGTGGGGCAAAATCGCCGATACCTACGGCTGGACAATGGAAATATAATGACATGCAAAAAGCTCTCTAGTGCATAAAGCACTGGGGAGCCTTTTAATTTTAGGTAAGTAGTATTTTAAGCGCAATAGTTTTACATTTTACCGTATATTTATTTTAATTCTTTAAAAAATACCCTTAAGGGGTGATTGATTTGTCATTAATTCAGTGCGATGAAAACTGTCAGTATCAAAAGGAAGGATTTTGCGGATTGGAGCATTTTACAACTGTAAATTCAGTAAAAAATGAATGTCCGCATTTTAAGCCAAAGTCATTAAATCAAAGCGATGGCATCCTTAAGACTTCTAACACCGCAAAGCTCTAAGTCGGGCGGGCATTGGCTTAACTGCTTTAATGCAGACTTCGGTAAAATGCACCTTGTAAAGCCAAGGCGAGCTGCCTCACTAATGCGGGAATTTATCCTCGGCACAGAACGAATTTCACCCGAAAGACCAATCTCGCCGAAAGCAATGGTGTTTTCATCAATGGGAGTGTCCTTAAGCGCAGAAACAAGGGAAAGTGCCACTGCTAAATCTGCGGCGGGCTCGTCCAAACGCATACCGCCTACAATGTTAATATAAGCGTCAAGATTGCTGAAATTATGACCGATTCGCTTTTCTAAAACCGCAAGTAAAAGGTTAAGACGGTTGTAGTCAAATCCGGTAGAGGTGCGGCGTGGGTTACCAAAGCCACTGGGGGTCACCAGTCCTTGAACCTCAGCTAAAATAGGTCGTGTACCTTCCATAATGCAGGTTATACATCCACCCGAAACATTACTCATTCTGCCCGACAAAAGCATTGCAGAGGGGTTTGGGACCTCACTAAGCCCTGTTTCGGTCATTTCAAAAACACCGATTTCGTTGGTAGAACCAAAACGGTTTTTAATACCACGCAAAATTCGGTAAGACTGGTTACGTTCGCCCTCAAAATAAAGGACAGTATCGACAATATGCTCCATAACCTTGGGACCGGCAATTTCTCCGCCCTTGTTGACATGACCCACAATAATAATAGGAATTTCCAGTCCCTTGCCCGTTTTGAGTAACATATTTGTAGATTCTCTAACCTGAACAATGCTACCAGGCGAAGAGGGAAGCTCGGCAATTTGCATCGTCTGTATAGAATCTATCATTACAATGTCGGGTTTGGTGGTTTTAATGTATTCACAAATAGATATTACATCGGTTTCGGTCATAACAGAAACGCTGTCGCCCTTAATACCTATTCTCTGCGCTCGCATTTTAATCTGCGTTGCAGATTCCTCACCCGATACATAAAGAATTTTAAGTTCGTTTTGAAGCGCGTTGCAGATTTGCAAAAGTATGGTAGATTTACCGATACCGGGGTCACCGCTAAGCAGTGTAACCGAGCCTTTAACAATCCCACAGCCGAGAACTCGGTCAAGCTCGGAAATACCGGTAACAAACCGAGGCTCGTCCGAAAAACTGATTTTAGAAAGGGGAGTGGCAGAAGTGGAAAAAACGCTTACTCGGGATTGGGCAGTAGCTGACTTTACGGGTGCCACAACCTCCTCAAGCGTGTTCCAAGCGTTACAAGAGGGACATTTTCCAAGCCACTTTGCCGATTCGTAGCCACAGTTACTGCATATATAGACTGTTTTAGACTTTGGCGACATTTGTTAAATCTCCTTTATTTGAAAAATATTCCATTATTCCTAAAAAACAGCAAAATGCTATTTTTTTCTGATATTCTGTATCCTTTAATAATTCAAGCTCTGCCTTGTTGCTTAAAAATCCGCACTCTACAAGTACGGCAGGTATAGTGGCATTATACAAAAGATAGGTGCTGGACGTAGCTTGCTTGTTAACGCGAGTGTTATCCGGTTGCAAAAGCTTTATAATCGAATCTTGGATTGCGGCACCTAGCACCTTTGATTCGGCGATTTTGCCATTGTAAAATACCTGTGAGCCACGTGCTGCAGAGGTGGTAAACTTGTTTAGGTGAATGCTCACGAAAACTGCATCGGGGTAGTCGCTCATTAGTTTGAGCCTGTTTTTAAGGTCGCTTTTTTTACGAATGGCAATGGCGTTGGTTTCCACATCATCGGTGGAGACATCTGCTTCGCGGGTTGAAATTACACGAAAACCTGCAGATTTAAGCATTTGGCTTAAAGTCATGGCGATTTTAAGGTTAATATCCTTTTCTACAGTGCCGTCTGATGCTACGGCTCCGCCGTCAAACCCGCCGTGGCCTGCATCAATTAAAATTGTCTGCTCACTTGTAACCTTGACAGAGGTGTAAATGTAATCGGCAGTGAACTTAGTGCCACTGAGTATTGCAACCGACAAAGCGAGCACCAATAATATAGCAATACTTTTTTTCATTTTCACAATACCACCCCATACAAACTATGCTATTTTGCGGTGAGGTAGAACAATGTTATAGTTTTATGCTTATTTCACCCGAGGATAAAAACTCGTAGGTGCCGTCCGTGTATTTCACTTCCAGTCGGCACCGGTCATCAATAGAAAGGGCAGTGGCTGGAATTTTAGCATCACTCTTTATAACGGTAATTTCTTTTCCTATAACGGCACTGCGCTGGCGGTATTCATCTAAAAAAAATCTATTTGGCATTGCTTGATAGTACTTAAAAAACTGATTTATAATTTCGGCGGTAAAATTTGCTTTAATGTCTGGATTGTATTCCTCAAAAACATACCCCGCAATGGATTTTATTTCATTTTGAAAGCCGTTTTCAGGGGCAAAGGCGTTAACACCGATTCCCAAAACCACATAATCGGGATTGCTGTTTTGCGGGTTGATACTGCCCTCGGTTAAAATTCCGCAGATTTTTTTATCGTTTATAAGCACATCATTAACCCACTTAATTTTTGTTACTTTGCCGGACAACTTTTCGGTTGCTCTTGCTACTGCAACTGCGGCGGCGGTGGTAATCAGTGTTGCATCAAAGTTATTAAATGCAGGCTTCAGCAATATACTCATATAAATTCCCGTATTATCAGGGGAGTAAAATTTACGGTCAAATCGTCCTCTGCCTGAAGTTTGATTATTTGCAATAACAACAAGACCCTCTTTTTCACTCTTTGCTCGTTCCTTTAAATAGGAGTTTGTGGAGGGGAGTGTTTCGTAATATTCAATATTAATATTGCTGATTTTCAGATAATCATAAATACTTTTTATATACATCACCGTTTATAGAATAACAGAGTTTTGGCACTTTTGCAAGATAATATTTGACAAATAAAAGGTTTTATAGTATCATATCCTTGTCGGCGTATATGCTAATTTGTTAAAAGGAGATGGTTTTGTGGACCCGCTTCCTCGAAGTAGGAATAGGTTTGAAATTGGGCTTGCCTCAAAAGTTAATAATTATTTTTATTCTGCCTTGTCAAACATACGGTTTTTCAGAGTAAGGCTCAATTAAGAGCTTTTTTGCAGAAATAATATATAATTTGGAGGATTAAGTCTTAATATGATAAAACAACTACTTTTGCAATTAGTACTAATTGCAGTGAATGCCTTTTTCGCCGCTACGGAAATTGCGGTAATTTCTCTTAATGAGAAAAAGGTAAAAGCCAAGGCTGAGGACGGCGATAAAAAAGCCGTCAAGATGCTCAAAATGATTGAGGAGCCAACAAGGTTCCTTTCCACCATTCAAATCGGTATTACACTTGCCGGATTTTTAGGCTCCGCTTTTGCTGCCGACAACTTTGCGGATGACCTGACTGATTATTTGGTAAGAACTCTTGATTTTAAAAACGCCTCTTTAGTTAATTCAATTTCGGTAATTTTCATTACTATCGTTCTTTCTTACTTTACGCTCGTTTTAGGTGAATTGGTACCAAAGCGTGTTGCAATGAGGAACAAGGAAAAGTTGGCAGAACTGTTTTGCGGTTTTATCAGTTTTCTTGCTGGTCTTTTAACACCTATTATTTGGTTACTTACCATTTCTACCAATGCAGTGCTTAGAATTATGGGCATTGACCCCAATGAAAAGGAAGAATCCGTCAGCGAGGAGGACATTGTTCTCATGCTTGACGCCGGTGCTGATGACGGCACAATAAATGAAGACGACATTGAGTACATAAAAAATGTATTCAAGCTTGATAAAATGACCGCTGAGGATGTAATGACCCCCAGAAAATCGGTTGTTTCCATTAATTCTGATACCACCGACGAGGAAATCCTCAAAATTATTGAGGAGGAAGGCTATTCCAGAATGCCGGTCATGGATGATGATAATGAAAATATCATCGGCATTTTCTATGTAAGAGATTATCTGCTAAAGCGTACTAACAAAAGCTTTAAGAGAAAATCGGTTATTCAACAGCCTGTCTTTGTTCCCGAATCTGTACATCTTGATGTTTTATTTAAGGATATGCAAAAGGAACGCTTCCATATGGCGGTTGTTGTTAATGAGTACGGCGAGGTTTCGGGTATCGTGACAATGGAGGATATCTTGGAGGAACTTGTCGGCGAAATCTGGGACGAGCTTGACGAGGAAATAGAGCAGTTTACTATGGTAGACGAAAATAATTTCATTGTTATGACCAATGTTTTGGTTGAGGAGTTTTGGGAGTATTTCGAGCTTGAGGGTGAAATCGAGTCCGAGGCCACAACCATTAACGGACTTATTACTGAGCAAGCTGGTTCCATTCCCGAAATAGGTTACAGTTTTGATTTAGAAAACCTTAAAATTACTGTCACAAAAGCAAATGACTTTATGACCGAGGAAATTTCTGTTAGGGTTTCACCAAAGCCTACAGAAACAGAAGAATAATTTTTTCCGCACCCAATAGGTTGCGGAAAATTTA
Source organism: Clostridia bacterium (assembly GCA_017434895.1). Taxonomy (GTDB): domain Bacteria; phylum Bacillota; class Clostridia; order Oscillospirales; family Acutalibacteraceae; genus UBA737. The sequence goes on along the minus strand of JAFSGB010000026.1, from coordinate 49,722 downwards.
TACTTATTCAATTTTATAAAGAAATATGGTATGAAAAAAGTATTTTCAATGTTTTGTATATTAATTATTACAGTGTTAATAACTCTTAATCTTAATGCATCGACAAACATTTCTTTAGTTCTAAAGGTTAGATATGATCTTTCAAAACAACAAGTTGAAAAAATAGGGTATAGCGGTTACACAAATGATTTGACTAATAAATCTTTCACAGTAAAAGGTGAAAATTGCGAGTATTCTATTGAAAACAATTTAAACGAAGTTGAGGACAATCCGATAGCTTACGTTAAATATCCAACCGACGCTCTAACTGCTCTGGGCCGAACTACCAATAGCCGTTTTAGGAATACAGTATATATTAGTTCTATTGCACCAAACGGTTCTTCGTATCGAGGAACAGGTTTTATGATTGGCCCGTCGGCGGTTGCAACGCTTGCACATAATGTATTTAATTCCGATTATGGCGGTAATTATTTTATAAAAAGCGGTACGGTTTTTCCCGGGTATAACGATGGTAATACGCCATACGGTTCCGCCAAAATCAAAAATATCATAGTTTACACGCCCTGGCTAGAAAATTTTGATAAAGATTATGATTTAGCAATCTTAGAGTTAGATTCAAATATCGGCGACAAGGTTGGTTGGTTGGGTTTAAGGTACCAAGAGGAATCGTATATTGGCACTGCCGTTAATATTAGCGGTTTTCCAAAGCATCCGAATAATTTCAATGTCGAATCAATGCTGATGTGTTTTACAAAAGGCACCATATCGCTTTCGACCGAAAGAGTATTACGCAGTAATAATACCAAAACTCAGGGTGGGATGAGCGGTGCACCCGTTTGTATTTATTCGGAGGATTCGGGTAATACCGTAATTGCTTTGCATCGCGCCACTGCAATTGTAAATTCAACCGGCGAGGAATTCAATACCTTCCTAAGAATTACCAAACCATTTTTTTGGGATTTGGTGGCTTATAGGGACATTAGAGTTTGAAATTTTACATAAAAATTCAGTTAAAATTTTATACTGTGCATCTTTAAATTAAGATGCACAGTATTTTTATTATTATCACGCAAAAAATTAATTGCATAGTATGTATAAAAGAATTTTAAAATTAATGATTAACTTACAGTTTTTGAGGGAAAAATATAGTCAGACAAGATTTTTGAAAGCGTGATTGAATGAATATCAAACGAGGCGATATATTTTATGCGGATTTAAGTCCCGTTGTAGGCTCAGAGCAAGGCGGAGTTAGACCCGTACTTATAATACAAAATGATGTAGGAAATAAATACAGCCCCACTGTTATAGCGGCAGCAATTACCAGTCAAAAAGAAAAGACAAAGCTACCCACACATATATCCGTGATTTCGGGTGAATGCGGTCTCGCAAAGGATTCAATTGTTTTATTGGAACAGGTACGTACCTTGGATAAAAAACGCCTTAAAGAGAGAATGGGATGTCTTGATGAAACCTCTATGGGAATGGTGGACAAGGCGCTGTCGGTCAGTTTTGGTTTAGGATAAAAAATAAACACAGTATCTTTGGTTAAGAAAGATACTGTGTTTATTTGATATTTCACAAACTTATCTTTTGATAAAATATTCCTCGTACCAAACAAGGAAGGTGTAAATTGTCCACACCTTACGCCAGTTATCGGAATTACCGCCAATATACTCGTCAAAGATAGCATTGATTTCCGTCACGTTAAAGAACTTGTCCGCAATATCGCTGTTAAAGAGTCTTACAACGTCACTGTTGTAACGGCTATCCGCCATCCAAACTCTAATGGGAACAACAAAGCCAAGCTTTTTGCGGAAGGCAATTTCTTCGGGTAAAAGCTTTGCAGCGGCAGTACGGAAAGCTACCTTGTTTTGCTCTTCATTTACCTTAAAGCGGGATGGCATACGGGAAGCAATATCAAAAATTCTAAGATCGGTCAGTGGCATTCTTACCTCTAAACCTGCAGCAAGGCCCATTTTATCGACATTAAGGTAAATATCACCCTCAAGCCAAACTTGAATGTCAACATCACTCATTTTAGAAAGTGGGTCAAGACCTTCGTTTTCGGTGTAGATATCCTTAACCAAATCAATAGGGAGGAAGTCCTTGTAATATTTTTTGAGGATTTTTTTCTTTTCCTCCTCCTTCATTATGTTGGTGTTACCAACATAAAAGGTTTTAAGGTTTTCACCGTATCGCTCGGCGTTGCGGTACATATTGTAGCCGCCAAAAAATTCGTCTGCACCCTCACCCGAGTAGCAAATATCAGTATGCTTTGCAACAGATTTACAACCAAGTGCAAAGGCTACTGCTGAGGTGTCACCCAAGGGTTGCTCCATATTATACATAACATAAGGAACAGCAGCAAAGTAATCCTCGGGAGTGACTAAGCAACGGCGGTTTTCCTTGCTGAGTATATCGGCGGTCTCACGTGCTAATCCCGATTCGTCCAAGCGCTTATCGTCATAACCGCAAGAGTTGCTGACAGTTATGTCCGATGCGGCAAGCACATAAGATGAGTCAACTCCGCCTGACAGAAAACTTTCGACATATTCATTTTCGGTTTTAACCTGAGGTAAAACTTCTAAAAGTGTGCTGTGAATTTCATCGGCCCATTCCTCAAGGTTTTTAGTGTTATCGGGCTTAAATTCAGGTTTCCAATAGCGGTGAATAGAAAGTTCACCGTTTTTGAAAATTAAATATCTGCCGGGGAGAAGCTTTTTAACACCCTTAAAAAATGTATCCTCGCCTGTGGTGTAGGTCATGGTAAGGTAAATTTGCAAAAGCTTATCGTTAAGCTCTTTTTTAAAGCCGTCCTGTGCCATAATTTCCTTTATGGTAGTGCCGTATAAAAGGCGGTTATCCTCGGTTAAATAGTAATAAAAAGGCTTTGTGCCAAATTGGTCTCTGAGACAGAATAATTGATTTTTTTCCTCGTCCCACAGTGCAAAGCTAAACATACCGTAAATATGGTTTGGTAAATCGTAACCCCATTTTTCGTATGCTTTAATTATAATCTGTTTTTCCTTTTCTGCGCGAGCAAGGGAGGTATTAATATTCAGAATATCGCAAAGCTCTGCATGGTTTCTGATATGACCTCTAAATATCTTTAAAATGACTTTTTCTTTTAAATCTACCATAAGATAACTACCTCTTTCCAATTACCATTATAGTTTACCACAAATAAAGGATTATTTCAACAAAAAACTCCCCAAAGGGGAGTTTTTAAAAATTACGGAGTTTCCATAATTTGGCGGAATTCATCACCGCTGATTTTTTCCTTTTCAAAAAGAACCTTAGCGGTTGCATGAAGCTTATCCAAAGAGTTTTCCAGAATGGAAAGTGCCTTTTGGTACTGTGCCATTACAAGACTCTCGATTTCCTCGTCAATAACGGCGGCGGTTTTCTCGGAGTAGTTTGGAGTAGATGAAAAATCACGACCTAGGAATACCTCGTTATTGTCGTTGCCGTAGGTAACAAGTCCAAGTCGAACGCTCATACCGAACTTTGTAACCATTTGGCGGGCAAGGTCAGTAGCACGGTTAATATCGTTAGAAGCACCTGTGCAAACATCGTCTTGGGTCAGCTGCTCTGCGGCACGGCCGCCTAAGAGTGAGCAAATCTGCTCCAGCATTTGGTTTTTGGAAACATGACCCTTTTCCTCGGTAGGCAGATACATTGTATATCCTGCCGCCATACCGCGTTTAATAATTGAAATTTGGTGAACGGGGTCTTGGGTGGGTAGGAAATAGGAAACAACGGCGTGACCTGCTTCGTGATAAGCGGTAACCATTTTGTCCTTATCCTTAACAATATGGGATTTCTTTTCGGCGCCCATTACAACCTTAATTGTGGCTTCCTCAATTTCTACCTGAGTGATTGCTTTTTTGCCATGTCTAACTGCAAGTAAAGCAGACTCGTTCAGTAGGTTTTCAAGGTCAGCACCCGTAAAACCGGAGGTAGCCTTTGCAATATTTGCAAGGTTAACATCTGGTCCTAGGGGCTTGCCGCGAGAGTGTACCTTTAAGATTTCCTCCCTGCCCTTAACATCCGGATAATTTACGGTGATTTGTCTGTCAAAGCGACCCGGGCGAAGCAGTGCCTTATCAAGAATATCAGGGCGGTTGGTAGCTGCCATAACAATAACACCCTCATTAGCGTTAAAACCGTCCATTTCAACAAGCAATTGATTAAGGGTTTGCTCACGCTCATCGTGACCACCGCCAAGACCTGCACCTCTCTGTCGGCCAACGGCATCAATCTCATCAATAAATACGATAGCAGGGGCTTCCTTTTTTGCCTCGTTAAAGAGGTCTCTCACACGCGAAGCACCCACACCTACAAACATTTCAACAAAATCAGAACCTGAAATGGAGAAAAAGGGAACACCGGCTTCGCCTGCAACTGCGCGTGCCAGCAGGGTTTTACCCGTTCCTGGGGGGCCTACAAGTAACACACCCTTGGGAATTTTGGCACCTAATTCGTTAAACTTTTGAGGTGCTTTAAGGAAGTCAACTATTTCTGACATTTCCTCTTTTTCTTCGTCTGCACCGGCAACATCGGCAAAAGTGGTTTTTTTCTTGGTATCAAGCTTACGTGCTTTCGATTTACCAAAGCCCATTGTTTTGTCGGCATTCATTGCACTGCTCATTTTTCTCATCATAAAGAAAAGGAGAACACCTGTAAGACCAACCATTAATAGCGTGGGCAAAAGACTTGTAATCCAAGAGGTTTCGCCGCCTCTTACCAGATTATATTCAATATCCTTGTCAGTACCTTTGTTTTCTTCTTTAATGGCCCAAACATCGTCGTTAACATCTTGAATGAAAAGACTCGAATTAGGTACGGTATAACGGTAGGTTTTACCATCGTCACGCTTCTTGTATGAAAGCTCACCGCTATAAAGATTAAGCTCTAATTCGGAAACTTCATTTTCCTTAATCATTTGAACAATCTGAGAGTATTTAAGCTCGGCGGTATCCTTGGTGAAGTAAGAAACCGAGAGGATTGTCAGAATGAAAACTATTGGTATTACAATGTACAAAAGCACATTTTTAAGATTCTGTTTCAACTGTTTGCTCCTTTTCTATTTGTCAGTATAAACCTTTGGGGAAAGAATTCCGACAAATGGTAAATTTCTGTATTTTTCATTATAATCAAGACCATAGCCAATAACGAACTCGTCGGGAATAACCTTGCCGACATAATCGGCAGTAATGTTAGCCTTGCGGTTAGCAGGCTTGTTAAGAAAAGCACAAATTTTAACACTTGCGGCATTTCTATGTAGCAAAACCTCCTTGATTTTAGAAAGGGTAATGCCGGTATCAAGGATATCCTCGGCAATAATTATGTGGCGGTCGGTAATGTCCCTGTCAAGGTCCATTTTAAAGGTGACGGTTCCGCTTGATTGGGCACCGTTATAGGATGAAACTGACATAAAATCAATATCACAGTCGCAGGATATATTTCGAATTAAATCAGCCATAAAAACAACCGAGCCTTTAAGAACACCAACTATAATGGGTGACTTGCCCTCATAATCTTTTGTAATTTGCTCGCCGAGTCTTCGGCAAATTTCTTTGATTTCGCTTTCCGAAACCAAAACTCCGGCAAGCTCGTTTTTATAACAATCCATTCTCTTTAACCTCTATTTCATAAGCAGTTTTTGTACTTCCTGTAACAGCGCATCTTTGTGCTACGCCTAATGTGTAAATCCAAACAACGCCCTCGTCGTCAGAAATAACGGGTAGAGCATCACGTAAATGCTTTGAGACCTTGCATTCATTATAGAGCTTGGTTAGCGTTTTTGAACAACCGCGGTTTAAAAGTCTTATACTGTCACCCGACTGCCTTGTCCTTACTACCAATTTTCCTACAATTTTATCACAATCTAAAGAATTATTTAATAACAAATTATTAATTTTTTCCATTTTTTTACTAATTCGTACCGAAAATCGGGGTGTTTTAGGAATTTCACCCTCAGTACCTAGCTTTAAAATACCGTTTTCACTTAAGGCATACATATTTTTTGGTATACTGGTTTTGCCGCCGATAAGACAAATTTCATAGATGCTTTCAATGTGACAAGTCTCAAGAGATATTTCACTATTCTGAGACTTAACAAATTCCAGAATGACTCTTTTTGCAATCTCACTGTTAAGCAGCTCAAAGTCTAAAAGCTTTAAGGTATTATTTGCAAAATTATTTTTAATATAATTTTTAGCTTCTTTTTCCAACAATTCTGAAACAGTACTTACACAGCGACTGGTTTTAAAGACAGATTTTTCAATCCTAGGGTTAAGCTCTTTTAAAACAGGCACTATTTTGTGCCTGATTTTATTACGTGTGTAATCGTCAGAAAGATTTGTACTGTCAGTCACAAAGCTTAAACCGTTTTGTTTACAGTAATCCTCAACCATTTCTCTTGTGGCCGAAATAATCGGTCGTACAATATTATCCCGCTTAACGGGTATCCCGCAAAGTCCGTCCAAAGCGGTTCCTCTCGCAAGGTTTAAAATCACCGTTTCGAGATTGTCGCTTGCAGTATGTGCGGTGGCAATAACGCCTTCGTTTATGCGGTTTAAAAACTCATAACGCACCTGCCTTGCAGCAGTTTCAAGGCTAAGCCCCTTTTCCGTTGCGAACTTTGGCACATCGGCTCTTTTCACAATTAACGGAATATCAAGGGATGAGCATAGTTTTTTAACAAAATCTTCGTCTCTTAAAGCCTCATTGCCTCGAATTTGGTGGTTTAAATGTGCAGCTTTCACCTTGATTTTAAGTTTATTTTGGAGCCTATACAGTGCATATAGCAGCGCAACCGAGTCAGCGCCACCAGAAAGGGCAACCGTAACCACCGAATTTTCAGGGAATAGTGAATAGCTTGCCGCTGTATCTAAAATAATTTTTTCTATCATCTGAATGTATCCACCGATGTAAAGCGTGTATACTGTCCGTCAAAATGAAGCTCGACAGTATCAAGTCCGCCGTGACGGTTTTTGGCTATAATACACTCGGACTTGTTTGGATCTGCCTTATCCTCGTCGTCAGCCTTTTCATTATCGTAATACTTTTCGCGGTAAAGGAACATTACGATATCGGCATCCTGCTCAATAGAGCCGGAGTCTCTAAGGTCTGAAAGGGCAGGCTTATGGGATTTTCCTTTGGCTTCTGTGGCACGGGAAAGCTGGGCACAGGCAATAACCGGCACCTTTAAATCCTTTGCCAAGATTTTAAGATTTCGTGTAATTTCAGAAACCTCTTGCACGCGGTTTTCAATGTTACGGGCAGATTTCATAAGACCTAAATAGTCAACTACAACAAGGTCAACCTTTTTAAGCCGTCTAACCTTAGCTTTCATTTCGGGAACAGTAATACTTGAGGTTTCATCGAAATAAATGTTAGCTTTTGCTAAATTATCGCCTGCTTGGGCAATTCTTGTCCACTCATCGTCGGAAATCTCGCCGTTTCTAAGCTTTTCACTTTCAATACCCGCTTCACTGGAGAGCATTCGCTGAGCCAACTGGTCACGGGACATTTCCAGTGAGAAAAAGCAAACAGTTTTGCCCGCATTTACAGCTACATTACGGGTAATGTTAAGTGCAAATGAAGTTTTACCCATACCGGGACGGGCGCCTAACACAATAAGGTCGGATTTGTAAAGACCGCCGATTACCTTGTCCAAAGCGCTAATACCTGTCGGAATACCGATGTAATCATTTCTTGTTTCGGGATTTGCCATTTTGGTTAGTCGGTCATAGGTTTCGGCTTCAAGAACTGATTTAATATGGGTAAGACCGCTTACCTCTCTGCCTTGACGAATATCATAAATATTTTGCTCGGCACTGTCAATAATTTCAGAGGAGCTTTTTGTACCCTCATTAACATTCTTAATAATATTCTGTGCGGCTTGCATTACTGCACGGGAATAATAGTGGTCTTTTACAATTTCAATATAGGTCAAAACATTGGCGGAGGAGGCGGTGTTTTGGATGAGCTGTGACAAATATGCTTTACCGCCCGCCTCATCGTAAACATTATTACGCTTTAGCTTTTCTATTAATGATACTAGGTCAATGGCTTGACTTAACTCATACATTGAGGTAATTGCCGAGTAAATTTCTTTGTGCTGCGGCAGATAGAAAAACTCTGCATTCATTATGGCAGCAACCTCGCTAAGACACTGTGGGTCAATTAAAATTGAACCTAAAACTGCTTGCTCGGCTTCAATAGAATAGGGTAGGCGCGCACCGTCAAGATTGTAAATCATTTTTTGGTCACTCATTTTAAAACTCCGTTTGTTTTATTATAATGATTGTAGTTTGTCGAAACGCTAAAAAGCGCTTCGACAATCCACTTTTCAAGTGGATTTAGCAAAATTTAATTATGTGATTTGATTTTGAACGACACTTATTGCAATGGATATGGACAAATCTTCAAAGAAAATTTGTCGTAAGATCAAAGATTTTATGTCGAAACATATGTGTTTCGACTAAACATAACCATAATGACTATGTGGATGTCGAAATAGGGCAAAGCCTTATTTCGACTGCAAATTCTTTGAATTCGCAAACAATTACCAACGGTAATTGTACATATTCATTGAAATGATATCGCAGTTGCAAAATAACGCTTTAAGGCGTTTTTTGCAACATAAAGCCGATTTTTATCGTCTTTGTCGATAAATTCGTTCAATTTCTCGACATTAGATAATCATTATTATAATCCGGTTACAACGATGGTAACCTTAGCAGAAATACCTTGGTAAAGTTTAATTTCTGCTGTGTATTCACCAAAATTTTTAATGTTGGCAACCTGCATTTTCTTACGGTCGATCTTAACTTTCAGGCTATTTTCGATCTCGGCCGCAATTTCCTTTGAGGTAATCGAGCCGAATAGTTTTCCATTAGAGCCAGCCTTTGCTTTAACCGTAACGGTTTTACCGTCAAGCAACTGGGCGGTAGCATTAGCGGCATTAATTTCCTCTTGCTTGTGGTGAGCCTTAGATGCCTCACGGTTTCTAAGCTCGTTAAGAGCGGTATTGTCAGCCTTCACAGCTAGTTTTTTAGGAAAAAGGAAGTTTTTGGCGTAGCCATCCGAAACATTACAAAGCTCGCCCTTTTTTCCGTGACCCTTAACATCTGCTAATAATACAACGTTCATTTTTATTCTCCTTAAACATTAACTTCCATAATAATAGGTAAAATCATAGGACTGCGCTTGGTTTTTGAGAATAGGAAACGGGAAATTCCTTCCTTAACTTTTGCTTTTACTGTGTTCCAGTCACGAACATTATGAATGTAACAACGTTCCAAAATATCGCAAGCCAGTTCATTTATTTCCTTAATCAGTTCCTCCGATTCCTTAACATAGATAAATCCTCTTGTTACAACGTCAGGTCCGGAAATTATTTCTCTGGTGTAACGGTCGACGCTCATAGCAATGATTATAATACCGTCATCAGATAAAAGCTTTCTGTCACGAAGCACAATACTTCCAACATCGCCAACGCCAAGTCCGTCAACCATAACTCTGCCTGCTTGAACCGTTTCCTTGGCTATAACGGAGTTCTTTTGCAGTTCAATTACATTTCCGTTTTGTGAAATTATAATATTTTTCGGGTCAATTCCAACCTGCTCGGCAAGACCTGCGTGCTTAATGAGGTGCTTTTGCTCGCCATGGAGAGGAATAAAGTATTTTGGTTTGACAATGCTCATAATAAGCTTTAATTCCTCTTGACAAGCGTGTCCGGAAACGTGTACATCGTACATCTTTTCGTAGACAACATTGGCGCCTCGCTTCATAAGCTCGTTAATAACCTTGCTTACAAGCTTTTCGTTACCGGGAATGGGGGTTGCGGAAATTATAATCATATCACCGGGGATAATTTCAATTTGTCTGTGGTCGGAAAAGGCAATGCGGTGCAATGCAGACATCGGTTCACCTTGGCTTCCGGTGGTCACAAGGACAATTTCACCCGGTTCATAATTATTAATATCAGAAACATCAATCAGCACATTTTCGGGAACATTAAGGTATCCCAGTTCCGACGCTACCGATACAACATTAATCATACTTCTGCCTGAAACTGCTACCTTACGGTTGCAGTGAATAGCTTCGTTAATAATCTGCTGAATACGGTGTATGTTGGAGGAGAAAGTTGCTATTATAATTCTGTGCCCTTCAGCTTGGCTAAAAAAGTGGGAAAAAGAGCCACCAACAAGCTTTTCGGAAGATGTAAATCCAGGTCTTTCAGCGTTGGTAGAGTCGGCAAGTAAAGCCAAAACACCTTTTTTGCCGTATTCACCAAAACGGCCCAAATCAATAACATTTCCGTCAATTGGAGTGGTGTCAATCTTAAAGTCTCCTGTGTGGATAACGGTGCCGGCGGGACAGTTGATTGCAAAACCAACCGCATCGGGAATAGAATGGTTAACATTAATAAACTCCACATTAAATTTTCCAAGGCTTACAGTGTCACCCGCCTGAACGGTGTTAAGCTTAGCATCTGCTAAAAGCTTGTGTTCTTTAAGCTTACCCTCAATTAGACCGATTGTAAGGCGTGTGGCGAAGATCGGAACATTAAAATCCTTTAAAAGATAGGGGATAGCGCCAATATGGTCCTCGTGTCCGTGGGTAACAACCATACCTTTAATTTTGTCCTTATTTTCCAGCACATAGGTAAAGTCGGGAATTACAATGTCAATACCCGGCATTTCTTCATCTGGGAAAGACATTCCGCAGTCCACCAAAAACATATCGCCGTCATATTCATAAAGTGTGATATTTTTACCGATTTCGTTAAGACCGCCAAGAGGAATAATCTTAATTGGTAGTTTTGGTTTTTGGGGACGCTTATAGTTGCTTTTAGTTACGGTTTTTTTACCACTTAAATTTTTAGTTGTCTGTTTCTTTTTAGCAGTACCTTTTTCCTGTTTTTTGTAAGGCTTGTGTGTATTTTCCTTTCCGCTAGTCGCTGTTTTTTGTTTGGTTTGGTTCATTAAATAAATAGCCTCCAAATTTGTTATATTTATACATACTCAAAGTATGTTATGTTAAAATAGGTAAACTAACTCTTATACATAATTAATCATTATATATTGTAACTTTTTTGAAGCTTAAAGTCAAGTGCTATATAGGAAATATTATGCACAATTAGCTTTTAATTTAATCGCAGATTTCTTGACAAGGAACTTAAAAATTTATATAATTTATAAAGGTGATATTTATGTTCGGCTTTAAAAAGAAAAATCCCAACGAAAGCGTCCTAAAACAGATGGACGGCAGAGAAATTAAATATGTAACTCAACGTATTAGAACCGACGAGGGCGAGGTTAAAGAAATTATCCTTGGAAAAGAGGGTAGAATTGTCGTGCTTGATGGGGAAATTCGTGTTATGTGCGGCGTTACCGATGTTTTTTGCTGCAAAATAGAGGATGCTACTTACTATATGCTCTTAAGCGGTGACGGTATTACCGTTTCGGGAGTGAATCGTATTAACAACACCCAAATGGACATAATTGTATTTTATAAATATCACAGAAAGTAGTTTTGTTTCTTGACTTTTTTCAATGTTGTGATATAATTGTTGAGAAAATAAATTTGCACCTGTGGTGAAACTGGCAAACACGTACGGTTCAGGTCCGTATGTCGCAAGACTTGCAGGTTCAAGTCCTGTCAGGTGCACCAAAAAATAAAGCACTTCGTCACGAAGTGCTTTATTTTTATCTAATCCGAAGGATTAGTATGTAATTGCCGAAGGCGTATTCAACATTTTTTGATAAGTATGATAGTATTTTTGCAAAGGTGATATGTGAAAATAATAATATTAAGGGCTTTATTGACAAAATAGGTTTTTTTGTGTATAATGTACCATGTGTTGGTATGGTATTATTGTAAAAAAATCATGATATCCATTGTTCGCCGAGGGGGAATATTTATGAAAATACCTTTTTCACCACCTGACATTACAAATGAAGAAATATTAGAGGTTACAGACACTCTTAAAAGCGGTTGGATTACAACAGGACCTAAAACCAAGCTTTTTGAAAAACAAATTGCCGAGTTTTGCGGTACGAGCACTGCTGTCTGCCTGAATTCTGCTACCGCCTGTGCTGAGCTCGCACTCCATATTTTAGGCATTGGTGAGGGTGACGAGGTTATTACCTCTGCTTATACCTATACTGCATCTGCCAGTGTAATTTATCATGTTGGTGCAACCCCTATTTTGGTTGATATTGCTAAGGATTCCTTTGAGATGGACTATGATGACTTAGAGGCTAAAATCACTCCCAAAACAAAGGCTATTATTCCCGTTGATTTGGGTGGCGTAATTTGTGATTATGATAGAATTTTTGAGATTGTAAACCGTAAAAAGTCTCTTTTTAAGCCTTCTAATGAAATTCAAAGCAAAATTGGCAGAATTGCCGTTGTAGCTGACGGTGCCCACAGTTTAGGTGCAGTCAAAAATGGCAAAAGAGCCGGTTCCTTTGGTGATTTTACAAGCTTTTCATTCCATGCTGTTAAAAATCTTACCACTGCTGAGGGCGGTGCGGTTGTTTGGAAGGATATTGAAGGTATCAACAACGAGGATATTTACAAACAGTTTATGCTTCTTTCCCTTCACGGACAAACTAAGGATGCCCTTTCAAAAAACGGTCTTGGTGCTTGGGAATATGATATTGTCGAGCCGTATTTCAAATGTAATATGACCGATATAATGGCAGCTATTGGTATAGCACAGCTTAGACGCTACCCTAATATGCTCAAACGCCGTTTAGAGCTTGTTAAGGCTTATAATGAAGCTTTTAAGGATTTACCTGTTAGTTTGCTACATCATTATGGTGACGATTTCACATCAAGCTGTCACCTTTACCTTGTAAATGTTAAAGGTAAAACACGTGAGGAATGTAATGATATTATTGTAAAAATGGCAGAAATGGGTATTGCTACAAATGTTCATTACAAACCCTTACCTTTGCTTACGGCATACAAAAAGCGTGGATTTGACATTAAAGATTATCCGCAAGCTTATGCTCGCTTTGAAAATGTAATTACCCTACCTCTCTACTCAACTATGACCGATGAGGCAATAGACTATGTTATTGACTCCTTTAAAAAGGCTATCAGCTAGAACGGAGCTTTAAATGAAAAAATGGAATGAGCTACCGTCCGAAATGCAGGTGGCTGAAGTTAAAGAATATTACGACATTTTAGAAAAGAGAAATGCCAGTCTTGTTTTAAAAAGAATTTTTGATATTATTGCTTCGGGGATAATGATTGTTATTCTTACCCCGGTTATGCTGATTTTGGCTCTTTTTATTAAGCTTGACTCTAAGGGTCCCGTAATGTTCAGACAACGTCGAGTTACCACCTATAATAGGGTTTTCAGAATTTATAAATTCAGATCAATGGTTCAAAATGCCGAAAGCCGTGGAACTCAAGTTACCACAAACAATGACCCGAGGGTAACAAGGGTGGGAAAGGTAATCAGAGGCTGCCGTTTGGACGAGTTACCGCAGCTATTTAATGTTTTTTTAGGCGATATGACCTTTGTCGGCACCAGACCCGAGGTGGAAAAATATGTTGCGGCTTATACCAACGAAATGAAAGCTACTTTATTGTTGCCGGCCGGTATTACCTCAAAGGCAAGCATTGAATACAAGGATGAGGAACGCCTTTTAGAGTCTGCCGAAAATACCGATGAGGTTTACATCAACGAGGTTTTACCCGAAAAGATGAAGTATAATCTCGAGGCAATTAAAAATTTCAGCTTCTTTGGTGACATTAAAACTATGCTTGAAACGGTTTTAGCCGTTTTAAAATAATAGGAGAAAGTTAGATGAGCGAAAAATTTTCGGTTTTACTCTCAATTTATATTAAGGAAAAGCCTGAATATGCAAGAGCTTGTTTCGAAAGTCTACTTTGCCAAACTATTAAGGCAGACGAATGGGTAATTGTTGAGGACGGTCCTTTAACCGACGAGCTTTATGCACTGTTGGACGAGTATGAAAGTAAATATCCAAATCTTTTAAACCGTGTTCCCTTAAGGGAAAACAGGGGTTTGGGATTGGCACTTAATGAGGGCGTTTTACATTGTAAAAATGAGCTGATTGCCCGAATGGATACCGATGATATTGCTGTTGCAGACCGTTTTGAAAAGCAACTCGAAATGTTTGAGAGAAACCCTCAGTTAGATATTTGCGGTAGTCATATTAAGGAGTTTTCCACCACACCCGAGACTATTACCTCAATTCGTAAAGTACCTATTACTGACAAGGAAATAAAGGCATACCAAAAACGCCGTGATTCCTTTAATCACATGACGGTTATGTACAAAAAATCCGCTGTGCTTAATGCGGGCAACTATCAGCACGCACCCTTAATGGAGGATACACTTCTTTGGGTTAATATGATACTAAGCGGTGCTTACTGTGCAAATATTGATGATTACTTGGTATTTGCCCGTACAGGTGAGAATATGTTTAAACGACGCGGCGGTTATTCATATTTAAAAAAGTATAAGTCTGGCCGAAAAATTATTTATCAAACAGGGTATATTTCGTTTTGGGATTATTTTGTTACTCTTGCAGTTCAATTTGTTGTGGCATTAATACCAAACTGGGCAAGAAAATTTATATTTGAAAAACTTTTAAGAAGTTAAAAAAACAGGTCGAAAGACCTGTTTTTTTACAAATTATGAATTTAATTTAACATCAATCCAGAGATTTTCGTAATGACTTCTAATGTCGGGGTCAAGGTCGTGATAGTACTGTGTGTTTTTCTTTACCGTTTCTTCGGGGTAAAGAATTGGGTCGTCCTTTAAGGAATATTTCTCATTGTTAATAACCGAGGTGTTCGGCGAAGCATAGCAAATATATTCTGCATTAGCAAGGGCTACCTCAGGCTCTAAAAGAAAATTGATATACATAATTGCCGCATCATAATTTTGAGTAGTTTTAGGCACACAAATCGAGTCGACGAAAATATTTGTACCCTCCTTTGGATACACAAACTCCAAATCGTCATTTGCCTCCTTCATAATGTAGAAATCGCCGGCATAGTAGGGGGTAATTGCCGCATTGCCAGACTCCATTTTATTGAAAACCTCGTCCATAACGCGGGCTTGTAAAACGGTGTTTTGTTGGCTTAATTTATCGGCGGCCTTGTTCCAGTCCTCCTTATTTTCACTGTTAACATCAAGCCCCAAAGCAAACTGGGCAATGGCAAAAGCATCACGGGAGTTGTTAAAGGTTAAAATATCGCCCTTATAACGCTTGTCAAATAAAGCTTCCCAGCTATCGGGCGCTTCTTTTACCTTGGTTTTATTGTAAATTAGTCCTACCATACCCACATTGTATGGAACACTGTACTGATTTTGAGGGTCGAAATAAAGGTTTTTATACTCATCGGCAATGAGGGAATAGTTGGTAATTTCCTCCATATCAAGCTTTAAAAGTAAATTTTCCTTAATCATTCGCTGGATCATATAATCCGAGGGGATTATAATGTCATAGGCCGAGGAGCCTGCCTTAATTTTGGCATACATCTCCTCATTGCTTTCAAAATTTGTGTAATTCACTTTAATTCCCGTAAGCTTTTCAAAGGCGGCGTTAACATCAAGGGTGTTGTCCTCGCCTAAAGAAAGATATTCGCCCCAGTTGTAAACATTAAGGGTAGTGCCCGCCAAATCACGGCTATAATTACCGATAATATCAATGTTGGTATTTTTTAATTTCTGGCTCATAACCGAAACCGCCGTCATACTGCTGACAATCGCAACACAAATCGCAACGGTAAGCGCTTTCATAAGTCTTGGTCTAAGCTTTGATTTTTTGCTTTCACTCTGGGAAAGATTTGTTAGCACCAGTAAAATCAAAACGGTTAAAAAAATAATGGTGGAAAGGGCATACATAGTAGGCTTAACCGTCTTTTTGGTCATTGAATAAATGCGAATAGGCAATGTTTGGAAAGAGGGTCCCGACGTGAAATAGCTGATTACAAAATCGTCAAGAGACAGGGTAAAGGACATAATAAAGCCGGTAAAAATTCCGGGGTAAATTGAGGGCAGCACCGCCTTAAAAAATGCCTGTAAGGGGGTACAACCCAAGTCCTCTGCCGCCTCGGAAAGGTGAACATCAGTCTGCTTTAACTTAGGTAAAACATTAAGTATAACGTACGGTAGGTTAAAGGTTATATGGGCACAAAGAATTGTGCCAAAGCCCAGTGCTTCTTTTTTACCGATAATAGTTGTCATAAATACAAATAACAGCATTAAGGACACACCGGTTACGATTTCGGGTGTCATCATAGGAATATTTGTAACAGTTGTAAGGGTGGATTTAAAGGCGCCCTTTTTCATTTTATAAATTCCTACCGCCGAAACGGTACCTAAAACAGTGGCAATTAACGCAGAAAGTATTGCTAAAACCAAGGTGTTTTGGAGAGCGGTTATAGACTCACTGTCATAAAGAAGTTGCTCGTACCATTTAAGTGAAAAGCCTTCAAAAACAGATGTGCTTTTCGAGCTGTTAAAGGAGAAAAAGGTCATAACTAAAAGGGGAGCATACAAAAATATGAGTATTAAAGAAATAAAAATCTCGCGGAGCATTTTCATATCATAATACCCCCTTTGTCAGTATCTCCGAATTTATTCATAACGGCAATGCTTATAATAATAAATATCATAAGCACAAGAGACATTGCGGCTCCCAAAGGGTAGTTTGGAATTTTAAACTGTGTTTCAATAATGTCTCCAACTAAAAGTATCATTCCGTTACCTAGTTTTTGGGAAATATAAAAGGTACTGATAGAGGGCACAAAAACCATAGTAATCCCCGATAAAACACCTGGAATGCTAAGGGGCAAAACAACCCGTCTCAGTTTTGAAAAGGCGTTAGAGCCAAGGTCGGACGCAGCCTCTAAAAGGGAATTGTCAATCTTGGAAATTGTGGTGTAAATAGGCAAAATCATATAGGGTATAAAGTCATAAACCATACCCAAAATCACTGCTGCGGGGGTTCCCATAAATTTAACACTTTCAAAGCCCAAAAGATTTAAAATGCGGTTTAAAACGCCGTTATTATCGAGAATAACAGTCCAAGAATATGTTTTAATAAGTAAATTCATCCACATAGGAAGCATTACAAGTAATATGGTCATTTTTTGGGAATTGACCGAAATTTTGGTTAAAAAGTAGGAAAAGGGATATGAAAGAATTAAACAAATAAGGGTTGCAATTAAGGCGTAAATTACTGAGGTTACAAAAACATCCTTATAAAGCCTAAGCTCGTAAATATTTTGGAGGGTGAATCCACCATTACCGTCGGAAAAGGTGTAGTACAGCACGATAAATAGAGGCACTACAATAAAAATTGCCGACCAAATTAAGCATGGGGTGTTAATGAGCCTCCTTGAAAAAGAAGTGTTCATTGAGCTTCTTCCTCCGCCAGTTCATTAATTTCGTTCATTTCATACATTTCTTCACTGTATGTGGAATAGTCACCGTAAAGACCCGAATATTCACTCTTTTTCATAATGTGAATGGCATCCGGCTCGATATAAAGACCTACTTTATCATCTACAAAATGCTCGTCGGTAGTTTGAATCATCCATTTAAAACCGCCGATGTCAACAATGATTTCATAGTGAACGCCAAGGAAAGCTACTGAGGTTACAATACCTGTCAGCTGACCCTTGTCCTCGGGTACGATGTCCACATCCTCGGGACGGACAACCACGTCAACAAGCTCGTTCTTTTCAAAGCCCTTGTCAAGACAGTCAAATTTATTGCCCGAGAATTCAACATAAAAGTCCTTAAGCATCTTGCCGTCAAGAATATTGGATTCACCGATAAAGTCCGCAACAAAAGCGTTTTTAGGTTCGTTATAAATATCTTGAGGGGTGCCGATTTGCTGAATTTTACCGTCGTCCATAACAATTACTCGGTCGGACATTGTCAGTGCTTCCTCTTGGTCGTGGGTTACAAAAACAAAGGTAATGCCTAATTGCTGCTGAATTTTTTTAAGCTCCTTTTGCATATCCTTGCGAAGCTTTAAATCAAGAGCGGCAAGGGGCTCGTCAAGAAGTAAAACCTTAGGCCTGTTTGCAATAGCGCGGGCAATTGCAACACGCTGCTGCTGACCGCCCGAGAGGGTGTCAATACTTCGGTTTCCCAGTCCTTTAAGGTTTACAAGCTCGAGCATTTCCTCAACCTTTTCCTTAATTTCCTTGTCTTTCATTTTTTTAACTCTAAGACCGAAGGCAATGTTCTCGTAAACATTTAGGTGGGGGAATAGGGCGTAACGCTGAAAAATAGTGTTAACCTGTCTTTTATAGGCAGGAACATCATTAATTCTTTGGTTTTCAAATATAATATCACCCTCGTCAGGCTCTAAAAAGCCTGCAATAAGTCTGAGGGTTGTGGTTTTTCCGCAACCTGAGGGGCCTAAAAAGGTTATGAATTCTTTATCTTTAATGTCTAGATTAAGCCCATTCAGTATTTGCTCGCCGTCAAAGCTGACCGAGATATTTTTAAGCTCAACAATGTTTTCTCCAATCATTAAAAACAACCCCTTTTTATTCAAGATTTAAGGCAAATTAATATAAGAATAACCAGAATAAAATATATAGCAAATCGGTTGAATTGTCAAGAATTTTCTAAACTTGATTAAAATAATAAAAAAACATTGCCGAAATATAATCTATATGATATAATATATAAAATTATGCTTAAATTGGATTATTATGCTTTGGTGGTGATTATTTGAGGATTTTAGGCATTGACCCGGGGTATGCCATTGTGGGCTATGGAATAGTTGACACAAACGGTTATAATTTCAGTGTGGTAGGCTACGGAGCCATTACTACTTCTGCAAATTTGCCATTTTCTCAAAGACTCAAATATATCTATGACGATATGCTGACCGTAATTGACAAATATCACCCCGAGGAGCTGTCAATCGAGCGGCTTTACTTTAATACCAATACCACTACTGCTATTGATGTGGCACAAGCCAGAGGGGTAATTATTCTTGCTGCCCAAAGTAAGGGAGTAAGGATTAACGAATACACTCCGCTTCAGGTAAAACAAGCGGTTACCGGCTACGGAAAGGCGGAAAAACGGCAGGTAATGGAAATGATTAAAAGCCTTTTAAAATTAAAAGCCGTTCCAAAGCCTGACGACACTGCCGATGCCTTGGCACTGGCACTTTGCCACGGACATTTTGCGGGGTCGAGCGTTTCTAAAATTATCAGAGGGGAGCAAAACAAATGATTGCAACACTTAGAGGAAATCTTTTATATAGTGACGCTACATCCTTAATCGTTGAATGTGGCGGTGTGGGCTTTCGTTGTGCCACAACCTCTGTCACATTATCTAATTTACCTCAAGTAGGGGAGGAAATTTTCCTTTACACCCATATGGCGGTAAAAGAGGATGCAATGGATTTGTTCGGCTTTCTGACTATTGAAGAAATGGAAGCCTTTAAAATGATAATTTCGGTAAACGGAGTAGGTCCTAAAATTGGAATTGCATTGCTTAGTGAATTTACACCTAATCAATTGTTTTTATATATTGGCTCTAACGATGCAAGAGCTTTAACATCGGCTCAAGGTGTTGGAATAAAGCTGGCACAAAGAATTGTTTTAGAATTAAAAGATAAGGTTGAAAAGATAGGCTATGTCACAACGGCCGACCTAAAACCGATAAAGAAACCGCAAAAGACCGCCAGTGACGAGGCTATTGCAGCCCTTATGTCATTAGGCTATACCAAGGGTGAGGCTTCCTTGGCGGTGGGTAAAATCGAAGAGGATTTAACCACAGACGAACTTTTAAAGCAAGCCTTAAAATTAATTTCAAGGGGGTTATAAAAAGTGATTAATGAGGAAATGGATTTTGAAAACCGTATAGTTTCTCCCGATTATAGCTTTACCGAGGACGAGGCAGAGCTAAGCCTTAGACCTAAAACCCTTAATGACTACATCGGTCAAGACAAGGTTAAGGATAACCTTAGAATTTATATCACTGCTGCAAAGCAGAGAAAGGAAACCCTTGACCACTGTTTACTTTACGGCCCTCCCGGACTTGGAAAAACCACCCTTTCGGGAATTATTGCAAGGGAACTGGGCGTTAATTTAAGAGTAACCTCAGGACCGGCCATTGAAAAGCAGGGTGATTTGGTGGCAATTTTAACATCTCTTGAGGAGGGGGATGTTCTGTTTATTGATGAAATTCACCGTCTTTCCCGCAATGTAGAGGAAATTTTGTACCCCGCAATGGAGGACTTTTCTCTTGATATTATTATCGGCAAGGGACCAAGTGCCCGTTCAATTAGAATTGATGTGCCGAAATTTACCCTTGTGGGTGCCACAACACGTTCGGGTCAGTTAACTGCACCACTGCGTGACAGATTTGGTGTTCTTTTAAGATTAGAGCTTTACACACCCGAACAATTAGCAGAAATTGTTATGCGTTCTGCGGGAATTTTGGGTATAGAAATTGATAGGGACGGTGCTTTGGAAATTGCCTCCCGTTCACGCGGTACACCCAGAATTGCCAACCGCCTTTTAAAGCGTGTTCGCGATATTGCCCAAGTCGAGTATGACGGGGTTATAAACGAAAAAGTTGCCAGCAAGGCCTTGGAACGCTTTGAGATTGACGAGTTGGGGTTAGATGATTTTGACCGCAAGATGCTCTCTGTTATTATTAATAATTACTCGGGCGGTCCTGTCGGACTTGACACCTTGGCGGCGGCTATGGGTGAGGAGGCCGTAACTATTGAGGATGTTTACGAGCCGTATTTAATGCAAATAGGCTTCTTGGCAAGAACTGCCCGTGGCAGATGTGCTACCAAGCTTGCATACGACCATTTGGGAATACCCTTTAGCGGGGAAAGCACACAACAGTCTATGTTTTAAGGAATTAATATGAGAAGTGTAGAAAATTTTAAGGATTATGAGCTGATTGATGCCGATAATGGGGAAAGATTAGAGCGTTGGGGCGATATTATATTGATTAGACCCGACCCGCAGGTTATTTGGTCTGGTAAGCGTACAGACCCCCGTTGGTTTAATCCCCATGCAATTTACCACCGCTCACAGTCAGGCGGAGGCTACTGGGAAAGATTAAGAAGCGTTCCCGAGGTTTGGAGTATAGGTTTTGAGGATTTAACCTTTCGCTTAAAGCCAATGGGCTTTAAGCACACTGGACTTTTTCCCGAGCAGGCCGTTAACTGGCAGTTGGCAAAGGACTTAATTAAAAATGAAAATCGCCCCATATCGGTGCTTAATTTATTTGCATATACGGGCGGCGCCACTGTGGCGTGCCTTAGCGCCGGAGCAAAAGTGACCCACGTGGATGCTTCAAAGGGTATGGTACAGTGGGCAAAGGAGAATGCAAGCGCTTCGGGATTGGCTGATGCTAATGTCCGTTGGCTTGTGGATGATTGTCTTAAATTTGTAAAGCGTGAAATTCGCCGCGGCAACACCTATGACGCTATTATAATGGACCCACCCTCCTACGGCAGAGGGCCTAACGGTGAGGTTTGGAAACTGGAGCAACAACTTACCGAGCTTTTAACCGAAGTGGGCAAGCTCTTGTCGGAAAATGCTTTATTTTTCTTTCTCAATTCCTACACAGGCGGTCTTTCGCCAACAATTTTGAATTATATGGTTAAAACCTATGTTGTAAAAAAGCGAGAGGGAGCGGTTACCACCGACGAAATAGGTCTTCCCATTACAACAAAGGTATTTAGTCTTCCTTGCGGAAATACAACTATTTGGACGAATAAGAATGGATAATATTATTGAAATTAAAAATGTGACCTACGAATATACCGAGGACGAAGCAACTCACATTGCTGTTAAAAATTTAAGTCTTAACATTGAACGTGGAAGCTTCACTGTAATTTTAGGTCACAACGGCTCGGGTAAATCGACCCTTGCTAAAATGCTTAACGGACTAAATAAGCCTACTTTAGGCACAATTTTGGTGGACGGAATTAACACTTTGGCTGAGGAAACCGAAATTGAGGTTAAACGCCGTGTGGGTATGGTTTTCCAAAATCCCGATAATCAGCTTATTGCCTCTATTGTGGAGGAGGATGTGGCATTCGGTCCCGAAAATTTAGGTCTACCGCCTAAAGAAATCCGCCAAAGGGTTGACAGTGCTTTAAAGGCTGTCGGTATGGAGGAATTTGTTTCCTCTACACCTCACAGACTGTCGGGCGGTCAAAAGCAGAGAATTGCCATTGCGGGAATTATTGCAATGGAGCCTGAGTGCTTGGTACTGGACGAGCCTACTGCGATGCTTGACCCAAAGGGCAGAAGGGAAATTGTGGATACGCTTCACAAGTTAAATAAAGAAAAGGGTATTACTGTAATTTTGATAACCCACTATATGGAGGAGGCAGAAAATGCCGACCGAGTGCTTGTTATGAATGACGGTGAAATTATTAGCGACGGCAAGCCACATGAGGTTTTTCAAAATGTGGAAATGCTCAAATCTGTGGGACTTGATGTTCCCCAGACCACCGAGCTTTTGTATGCTTTACAAAAGAACGGTTTTAAGGTTAATACAAATGTAATTTCCGTTACAGATACTGCAAGGGAAATTAAAAAGGTACTTGAAGGAGTTTAAATTTGGCGATTTTAGAGGTAAGAAATTTAACACACACCTATTCGGGTAACTCACCCTTTATGAATGATGCGGTTAAGGATGTTTCCTTTACTGTTGAAAAGGGCGAAATTATCGGTATAATCGGTCATACGGGCTCGGGTAAGTCCACCTTGGTTCAACACCTTAACGGACTTTTAAAGCCTACCGAGGGTAATGTGTTATTCGAAAATGAGGATATTTGGGAGAACCCGAAGGAAATTAGAAAAATCCGCTCTAAGGTAGGGCTTGTTTTTCAGTACCCCGAATACCAGCTTTTTGAGGAAACTGTATTTAAGGATATTTCATTCGGTCCCCGTAATATGGGACTTGAGAGCGAGGCGCTTGAAAATACCGTAAAGGAAATTTGCGGGATTGTAGGGGTAAAACCCGAATTTTTCGAAAAATCCCCCTTTGATTTGTCGGGCGGTGAAAAACGCCGTGTGGCTATTGCAGGTGTTATGGCAATGAAACCGCAGGTTATCGTTTTTGACGAGCCTACTGCCGGTCTTGACCCTAAAGGCCGCGAGGATGTTATGGAAATTATTCGCAGTTACCGTAAGGCCACAAATGCCACCGTTATAATAATATCCCACAGTATGGAGGATATGGCGGCTTTGGCGGACAAGGTGATTGTTATGAACAAGGGAAGCCTTTATATGTTCGGTACTGCAAGAGAGGTTTTCTCGCACAGTGATGAGCTTAGAAAAATCGGTCTTAATGTTCCGATAGTTTCCCAAGTTTTCGAGGCTTTAGGTCTTAATAATATCCCACTAACAGTGGATGAGGCAGTGGAAATCTTAAAGAAAAGGGTGGGGGATAATGCTTAAAGATATAACCTTTGGGCAGTATTATGATGCCACCTCTGTGGTGCATAAATGTGACCCCAGAGTTAAAATCCTTTTAATGATAGCCTTCATAGTGCTTATATTTGTGTCACAAAATATGTTTTCATTGGCTTTTGCTTGCGTTTCGGTAATTTTTGTACTGCTAATTTCGAGGGTTCCAATTAAGCTGTTTTTGAAAAATTTGAAGGCAATTTGGGTAGTGCTGGCATTTACGGCGGTTATAAATCTGTTTTACAGTAATACCGGCAAGGTTTTGGTTTCCTTTTGGATTGTTGAAATCACCACCGGCGGTGTTTACAGAGCGGTATTTATGGCACTTAGAATTATTTTGCTGATTTTTATAAGTTCGGTGCTTACCTACACTACAACACCAAATAGTCTTACCGACGGAATTGAAAGTTTACTTTCTCCATTAAAATATATAGGTCTTAAAAATGCAGTGCATATTTTCGCTATGATGATGACCATAGCACTTCGTTTTATACCCACTTTGATTGAGGAAGCCGAAAAGATTATGAACGCCCAAAAGGCAAGGGGTGCCGACCTTGAAAACGGCAGTCTGGTAGAGAGGGTAAAGGCTTTAATTCCAATACTTATCCCGCTTCTTATTTCCTCTGTAAGGCGTGCTTATGAGCTTGCCGAGGCTATGGAATGCCGTTGCTACAACGGGGGAGTAGGCAAAACCAGAATGAAGCAGTTAACACTGTCGGTTTCGGACCTGTATGCTATAATCTTTATCGCAGTATTTACTTGCGGAATAATCGGTTTAAATATTATATTTTAAAGGTATTTATGAAAAGAATTTTATTAACTCTAAGCTACAACGGCACTGCCTACCACGGGTGGCAGACACAACCAAATAATGTTACAGTGCAAGAGGTTTTGGAGTCCGCACTTTTTAATATTTTGGGCAAAAAGACAATTGTTGTAGGATGCTCCAGAACAGATGCGGGTGTTCATGCAAAAATGTTTTGCTGTCACCTTGACTGCGAAGAAAATATTCCCCTTACTGCTTTCACAAGGGGACTTAACAGTATTTTACCGCAGGATATTGCAGTGATTGATGCTAAAGAGGTTAATTCTGATTTTCACGCAAGGTACTGTGCCTCCGGCAAAACTTATATTTATAACATTTTAAATTCCAACCAAAGCGACCCTTTTTTAGCACCCTTTGTGTGGAGAATTGAACGACCGCTTAATTTGGAATTAATGAATGAGTTTTGCGAGAAAATCATCGGTGAGCACGATTTTTACGGTTTTTCCTCCTCCGGAAGGACGGTTGAAAACACCGTAAGAACGGTAACTGACTGCAAGGTATATAGGGAAAACAACTTTGTACGGCTCGAGATTACGGCAAATGGATTTCTTTACAATATGGTAAGAATTATTACCGGTACTGCAGCAGAGGTTGGTATTGAGCGTTTAAATCCCGACTGTGCCGATAAGGTTTTTGAAACAAAGCTTCGTAATATTGCGGGTGTTACCGCACCACCAAACGGATTGTTTTTAGAAAGAGTGTATTACAATGCCGAGATATAAAAAGAAAAAGCACAACAGAATACTAAGTGCTCCCAAAAAACGGGCAAAGGCACCAATAAAAAAACGCCAGATAGATGAGGACATTGTTATGACCTCATCTAAGTCTCCAAAAACAAAATCAAACTCTAAGCCTGAAACTAAAATCAAGGTTATTGAAGGCGGAAAGCTGGAGCGCAGCAGAAAATTTAAGGTTATTGTCTCGGCGGTTGCAGTGATTGCAGTGGTATTGATAATAATTGAAGCACTAATGCCTGCCGGCCTTTTCCAAACCGTTTCAAATGCTGTGACAACTATTGGAACGGGTAGCTATCCAATCGCGGTTTCGGGCGGCGAAACCTTAAGTGTTGTGCCAATTAGCAACTACTATTACCATTTGACCGACACCCACATAAGTGCCTATTCAAACGGAGGAAAAATACTTTTCTCCG
This sequence comes from Clostridia bacterium, assembly GCA_017434895.1. Classification (GTDB taxonomy): domain Bacteria; phylum Bacillota; class Clostridia; order Oscillospirales; family Acutalibacteraceae; genus UBA737. Next base: position 24,256 of record JAFSGB010000026.1, on the reverse strand, counting down.
AGGCTCACGGCTACGAGCGGGCAGTCCTTTGTGCATCTAAAGGCAGAGCACTTATATACAATCAAGGCGGCAAGGAATTTTTGATTTTTAATTTAAAGGGCGAAAAATATTCCTTAAAAACTGAGGATGAAATAATCTGCGGTGATATTTCCGATTCGGGAACATTTGCGGTTGTAACCTATTCGCCAAGCTATGCGTCGGCGGTAACGGTTTATAATAGCCGAGGAAAAATCGTTTATGAATGGTACTCTGCCGAGAATACAATTAATAGTATTGCGGTTTCCTCTTCTGGCAAAAAAATTGCAATTTCAACCTATAACTCGACTTCTGGTGTATTTAATTCTAAGGTTCATATTATCGGTTTTAAATCCGCCACACCGGAGTATACAAAACAAATCGACGGAGAAATTGTTTACGGGCTTGAATGCAGTAATAAATCCGGATTTAATATAATAAAATCTAACGGTATTGATACTGTAAAATGGTCAAGCTTTAAGGAGAACGCTTACACAGATGATTATAAAATCTCTTATTTCCGCGACAGTGGAGGTACAAATGTGGGCGTATTTACGCGGGACAGCGACAAAACTGATAATAAAATTGTAATTTTTTCAAAAAACGGAAAGGTGAAAAAAATAATCCGTTACAAAGGAATTATTAATGATATTGAGGTTAGGGGCAGTAATGCTTACTGTATAAATGATACCACTGTCAGCGTTCTGGATTTTGACGGGAATGTAAAATTCACTGCCGATTACGGCTTTGGCGGTGAGGGAATTGCAGTTTCCTCGGCAAATGTGGTTGCCGTCATTACCGATAGTGAAATTAAAAGAATAAAGCTTAGCGAAAGGAATTAATTTTATGGGTATTGTTCTTGATTTAATTGTAGTTGCCATTATTGTTATTTTTGCATTAATTTCTGCAAAAAGAGGCTTTGTAAGAACGCTGATTGAGATTGTTGGCTTTGTTGCTGCGATACTGCTTGCTAACAATATTAGTCCTAAAATTGCAGATGCTACATACGATAAGTTACTGGAGCCTTCAATCATAAACGCAGTAGAGGATTTACACCTAGAGAACGGTTCGCTTAATATTACCGATGATGTAATTCCTTCCTTTATTACCACTATTTTAGGTGATGATTTTAGCCTTGAAAAATTTAATAATATAATTATTGATGATATCAATAATGGTGTGGCAAATGCGGTATCTTCCGCATCCCAAACTTTAATAAAACCTGTTGTTGCTGGAATTTTCACCCTACTTTACAATATTATAATTACCTTGATTTTACTGTTTGTGGTTAATTTCTTGGCAAAGCTGGTAAACAAACTGTTTTCATTTAGCCTCGTAGGTAAGGCTAATAAAATATTAGGTGCAGTTTTGGGAATTATTAAGGGTGTTGTTGTAGCAATGCTTGTTTGCACGCTTATTTCTGTAGTCGTTTCTTTAACCGAAAATGGATTTTTAATTTTCACAAATAATAATATTGCAAGCTCGGTAATTTTCAAGCTACTGAGTTTTACAATTTAAATTATAGTTTTTCCAAGGAGTTTTAAAACACATGATGAAACTTTGTTCCAAATGCAAAAAAAGACCGGCAGTTGTGTTTATGTCGGATATGTCGAATCCAAACGCCGAGCCTAACGGACTTTGCCTTGTTTGTGCAAAGGAATTGGGTATTAAGCCGGTGGACGATATGCTCAAAAGAATGAATATATCCGACGAGGATATTGAGCAAATGAGCGATCAGTTTATGGATATAATGTCTATGGAGGATATGGACGACGGTGCATTAAACGACGAAACCTTTGATTTAGGAACCGCCCCTGCAATGCCATTTATTAATAAAATTTTTGGAAATATGGGCTCTGATACTGCCCAAAAGTCCGAAAAGAACGAAAAAAGCAAAGAAAAGCCTCAAAAAAAACGCCGCCGTTTTATGGAGCAATATTGTACTAATCTTACCGAAAAGGCTAAAAAAGGAAAGATTGACATAATTGTAGGCCGTGAAAAAGAGCTTTATCGCACGATTCAAATTCTTTCCCGCCGAAGCAAGAATAATCCTTGCCTAATCGGCGAGCCGGGTGTGGGTAAAACCGCTATTGCCGAGGGATTGGCACTTAAAATTTCAAACGGCACTGCCCCTGCAAGGCTTTTAGATAAAGAAATTTATCTTTTAGACCTTACAGGACTTGTTGCGGGCACTCAGTTCAGAGGACAGTTTGAAAGCCGCGTAAAGGGGCTTGTAGAGGAAATAAAAGAGGCTGGCAATATAATCCTCTTTATTGACGAAATCCATAATTTAGTAGGCGCAGGTGACTCTGCCGAGGGTAGTATGAACGCCGCTAACATTTTAAAGCCGGCGCTTTCCCGTGGCGAAATTCAGGTTATCGGCGCTACCACTTTTAAGGAATATCGTAAGTATATTGAAAAAGACGCCGCCTTGGAACGCCGCTTCCAGCCTGTTACTATTGAGGAACCTTCCTTAGCGGAAGCCGAGGAAATTTTAATGGGAGTTAAGGGCTATTACGAAGGTTTCCACAGTGTCACAATACCCGACAGTATCATTAAGAAATGTGTTATTCTGTCTGAAAGATATGTAACCGACAGATATCTGCCAGATAAGGCTATTGACCTTTTGGATGAAGCTTGCGCTTGCGCCAGCCTTGAGAATAAGGACATTGACCAGCTTTATTTGGCTAATAAAAGGGTTGCAGAGTACTCAATTAAACTTGAAAGTCTCGAGGCAGAGGTTGAAAACCCCGATTACGAGCAGCAAGCCCTTGTAAAGGCTGACCTTGAAAAGTATAAAAAGGAGTCGGAAGAACTTTGCAATAGGGTTTCTAACATTACGGTTACCGACTTTGATGTTGCAAAGGTAATTGAGCTTTGGACCGGTATCCCCGCTACGAAAATTCAAGAGAGTGACCTTATTAAGCTTAGCGGCTTGGAGGCAGAACTTAATAAAAAGATTATCGGTCAAAAAGAGGCGACAAAGCTTGTTGCAGCCGCTGTTAAGCGCGCAAGGGTTAAGACTAGTAACAGTCACCGACCCGCCTCCTTTATTTTTGTAGGTCCTACGGGTGTGGGTAAAACCCAGCTTGTAAAGGTACTGTCCGAACAACTTTTCGATACACCTGAGACCTTAATTCGGCTTGATATGTCAGAATTTATGGAAAAGCACGCAGTTTCTAGAATTATCGGCGCGCCTCCCGGATATGTTGGCTATGACGAGGCAGGTCAGCTTACCGAAAAGGTTCGCAGAAAGCCTTACAGTGTAGTTCTGTTTGACGAGATTGAAAAGGCTCATCCCGATGTCCTTAATATCCTACTTCAAATTTTGGATGACGGCAGAATTACTGACGCGCAAGGTAGAACCGTTAATTTTGAAAATACTGTAATTGTTATGACCTCTAACGCCGGCAGTGACAGGACAGACAATCTTTTGGGCTTTGGCAAAACTGTTGCCGATGCTTCAAAGGAAAAGGCAATTAAAGCGCTCGAGAGCTTCCTTAGACCCGAGTTCCTAGGCAGAGTAGACGAGATTGTGGTTTTCTCACCCTTGTCACTCGAAACCCTAGAAAAAATTGCCGCTTTGATGCTAGATGAGTTGGTAGAGGGCTTAAGGGAAAAACTCATTACCTTAAGGTACGACCAAAAGGTTTGCCGCTACTTAGCACAAAGATGTCAAAACGGCAAGCGAGGCGCTAGAGAGCTTCGCAACGCTATTAGACGTGAAATTGAAGCTAAAATTGTTGATATGATAATTGAATCCACCGAGGGCGGTATAAATGAAATAACCCTTACCGCCGACAGTGAAATTAAAATTACAAAGGCATAAATTAAAACCTCTCCCTGCGGAGAGGTTTTATTAATAGAATACTGCTTGCTCTAAAGCGTAATTGTCATTAATTATTTCGGGGTTTTTCTTTAGATATTTGTAAAATTCTTTGTAAGCTCTAAGCTTTGAAATATTAAAGATTTCCACACTGCTGATTTTACTTTTTGCGGTCAAACGGTTATTTTCAATAATGGTTTCATAATAGTTATAATATTGTGCCGAAAGCTCATTTTCTGCCATTTCTGCAATATTGATATTTTCATTTTTTGTAAGCTTTATAAGGTAGGGAATAGCCTCATCTCCCAAATTTGAAATAGTGCTCACATCTATATCTTTAAGTGCCCCATTAATGTAAGCATTGTAATTATATGTGGCAATAACCGTGTTGACATTTACAGTACCAAGCAAGGTTAAAACAATTCCCGCCGTTATAAGTGCGGTCTTTATAACCTTGATTTTTTCGCTGAATATTCTCATTAAAAGAGAAATGAAAACTACTGTTAAAAATACCATAAACATACCGGTGGTAATTCTAAGCTCTGTCATACCGAAGGATTTTATGTATAAAAACATTTTGCTAAGGGCGGTGGCGATAATTACCAAGGTAAAAACACCAATAAATCCGCAAATCGATTTAACTGTGATGAATAGCTTTTTATTTTCCTTATTTGTTAATAAAAGAACGATAAAAATTATTAAAAAATTGATGGTTGCAATTATGCACATTTCAAAAAAGCCACGCCTTGCATAGGTTGCCACATTAAATTTATAATCCTTCGGTAGGAAACCTCCAAAGCCACTGAAAAAGTATGCAAGTTGTGAAAAAAGGTAGCTTAAATAACAGATTGCCAGTACCGATAAAAAGGAAATTACAATAATAGGCTCAAGTCTTGCTACATTAATTATTTTGTGCGGCTTTTCTTCCTCCTTCTTAAGTGTAAAGGCAAAAGAAATAAGAAAAATAAAAATAATTACTGACAAAATGAGCTTCAAAACAAAACTAAAAATATCCCTAATTGCAAGGCTTATCATACCGTTGAATGCCTCGTCTGAGGAGATTAGCAAGGGTATTATGACGAAAAGAAGTGGAATTGCAAGGAGAACGCCCACAAGTATTTTGACGAAGTTTTTGTTAAAACTTGATTTTGATGCAAAAAGAGAAAGAAGCGATGTGGGAATATTAGGTAGGCTTTCTGTGAAAGCAGGGCGGAACATAAATGTCAAAATTCCCATATCACCGGTGCATTTGTCCTCTCGTGCCATAGAAACAAACCAACAAAGTGTTAAGAGGTAGTAAACCACAAAACTCCAAAATCTGACCGAACCATTGGTGGTAATTAAGAAGCTGAGTGTTACAGTAATGCTTAAAATTAAGCAAATCACAGAAAATACAGAGACTTTTTTGACGGTATTTTTAAGGTAAAGTGTCATCACTACAGTGAGGATAAATGCCGAAATTGTAAAGCCACCGTTAAAACCGCCGGTTACACCAAGAGCGGAAATCAGAAAAGAAGACACAAAGAAAAGTATGGCAAAAAGTGTATCCTTACCCGTAATTTCAAAGACTTTTTTTGGAGGCATAGTATCGGTTACCGACTCATTTAGGTTTACCTTGTTTAAATTTTCACACATATCTGTCACTCCTTATCGGGTATAAATTTAAGTATATCTGCCGGTTGGCAATCAAGCACCTTGCAAATTGTTTCAAGGGTAGAAAAACGTATGGCTTTTGCCTTTCCTGTTTTTAAAATTGAAAGATTTGCCGGTGTAATACCGATTTTTTCTGCCAGTTCTAAAGAGGTCATTTTCCTTTTTGCCAGCATAACATCAAGATTTACTTCTATCATAATTTATCCTCGCTTAAACTGTCAGGTCATTTTCGTCCTTTAAAAGAATCGCCGACTGCATAACGTTTTTAAGTACTCTAAGTAATATTCCCGTAAAAATTCCCGCTGCACTTATGAATAAAAAGGGCATAAAGTAAATACCGCTTACAAAGGTTATTACAGAAATAACAAGTGCACCGTAGGAAACGGTTTTTAAAAGCTTAACATTTTGTTCAGTGAAAACTTTGCCATTTTTAATGTTGAATAGAAGCTTTAATAGTGAATAAAGAATTATTGCGGAAATAATTGCACTGGGGTAAAAACAGAGCGCAAAAACCTTTCCGATGGTTTTAATAAATTCACCTTTTGCATCAAAACCACGAAAATCAACAAAATATAAATTGAAAATTTGCGGTCCTGCAAAAATTAGAAAGAACAAAACTGCCGATACTGCAAAGCAAACACCAATTGAAATATTTAAAGAGATTTTAGTCTTGTTCATATAAATTCCCCTTTCCTTAATGGCATAATATCACAACAATTATCGTTTGTCAATAATAAAATATTAAAAAACAGTAATAATATTTGTAAAAATTTCGGGGATAATTAAATCGGTGATTAATTTGCTTGACAAAATTTTAAAGACTCTAGTGGTTAGCATCATTTTTGGTGCAAGTGTGTTTACGGTGGGCTATTTCTTTCTAGACAGTAGACTTTCCGAAAAAGAGGTTTCGGAAAATGTTAATTCCGTGCCCTATTATGAAGCAACTCCTCAAAATACCTGCCTTTTAATGCGGTTTTGTGAAGATGAGGTTGTTTTAAATCTTGATTTCAATGAGAAAATTATAAGTATTGCTTTTATTAACGAAAGCCCCGAAAGGTACGGTTATTATGTAGATTACACACTTAACTGCGATTACAATACGGTGGGATACTTCGTTGACAGTATTGGAGGCATTGAACTTGGTGACTTTAGGCATACAGGGGTTCAAATTACCGAAATTCTGGAGTACACTAATGTGAGTGACTCTCAAAAACGTGAAATTGCGGAGAAAATTATTCAGGGTATAGCAAAAGCAGGCTTCACAAAGGAAAGCCTGCTCTATATTATAAATACAAGTGAAACTGATTTAAAATTTAATCAGTGCTTCAGTTGGGTGGATTTTATTCCCGAGCTTTGCAAATTCCCGCGGTTTGTCAATTAATTCTCTTGCTTAATAACAAAGGCAAAGTCAATAAAACCATTATCCTCATTAATGAAAACTTCCGTAATAGTGGGGGAGTAGCAAAGAGCGGTCTCCTCAAAAAACAAAGGCGTAATGTTTTTTGAGCTTAAAATATTTTCTTGAATTGCAGTGAAATTTGTGTTTTCATAATCATCCGTATAATTCTTAAGATATTCTGCGCTGTTTTTACTGTCAGCTCGTACGGGAAATATTGCCATTGAAAGGGTCTGCTCTTTTAACTGGGGTAAAAGACCTTGAAGATTATCGACGGCTTCAATGTTAACAAAGGCCGAAAGGTTACTTTGCCAGTGCCCCACAATGTCGGTGACAATGGGCTTTATAAAACCGTTGTCGTAGTAATAAAGTGTAATGTCAGACGGAAACTTAGAATCGTCCAGTTGTTTTACCTCGTTACTATAATAATCTTTGCCCGACTCTAAATCGTAAGCAGTGTAGCCGTTTGAGTTAGCTGCACCGTCAAAAATTTTTGGAAAAAGAGAGTTGGCGTTACTATAACCCCGTTTAAGGCTTTTGCCGTAAACCTCATTGCCTACAAGCTTTAAAAGTGCAGTACGCATATTATAGGAAAAGTCCGAGCTTAGGGTCATAACCCAACAAATATTTTGAAAGCTATCGGTTTTAAAGCCCTTAGACTCCATATCTTTGGTTAGTGCGACGTTAATGAATGCAATATCAATATGGTTGTCGCTAAGCTTTTGGGTTACATCCTCGTCATGGTTGCAGGTTAGGAAAACTGCGGCATTACGGGCTTTAAAGCCGCCGTTATATTCCTCGTTTTTGTAAAGACGGATACCAAAGCTTTCCTTATTCCACTTGGAAAGTCGGTAGCTTCCGTTGCAGATTATTTTATCCTTGAAAAGTCCGTACTTTCCCGCGCTTTTCTCAAAAAACTTTTCATTACAGGGCATTGCCACCGAGGTGGTCAAATTTTCCAAAAAATCCTTGTCATCATATTCCAAATTAATGAGAATTTTGCGGTCAGATAATGCTCTGACCCCTAACTTTTCGGGGGAAAGGCGACCGTTTGCAATCTCGCCTGCGTTCTGAATACATAAAAGTCTTGAGGCAAAGGGCGCCTGGGTTTGTGGGTCAACAGCCCTTATAAGTCCGAAAACAAAATCCTTGGCGGTAAGCTTTTCGCCGTTGGACCAGAAAATATCCTCCCTTAAGGTGAAGATGTAGGAAAGGTCATTTTTTTGATATTCCTCTGCTGCACCGGTCACAACCTCGCCCTTGTCATTTTTACGCATAAGGCCCTCGTAAATATTACGAACAATAAGCAACTCGGCGTCACTGCTTGCGGTTTGAGGGTCAAGGGTCACAGGTGTGGAGGGCAGCTCAAAATATATGTAAGCGTCATCGGTTTTGCTCGAGCAACCGACGGTGGATAAAAGCAAAACTGTAATTAAAATCAAAGTTAAAATTCTATATTTAAACATTTTTTACATCCTTATATTTTTGTAATTTTATTATATCAAAAAAAATTAATAATTCAACTTAAATTTAACTTGTTTTTTTATTAATTTTTAGGTAGAATAGAGTTATAATTCACAATAATTCCGCTTTTTCGTAAAATGTACTGAAAGGGCGGGGTAATTAATGAAACGCAGATACCGAAAAAGAGGTTACGGACGTTTGATTTTGTGCCTTGTTTTAATTGTTGTGACGGTGGTTATTTCGGTCACATATTATCTAATGCAACCTGTAATTTTGCGTTACGCTACCAGCGTTGCAGAGACCATAATGCTAAACTGTGCCAATGAAGCTATTGTAAATGTGCTGGGTAACGGTGAAGTGTCATACAAGGATATTGTACTGTTGTCTCAAAATAGCGACGGGTATGTTACAAGCCTTGAAATTGATGTTTTGCAGATTAACAACCTTAAAAGTAAAATTTCAAATGAGATGTCCCGTTTAATTGCTAAAAGGGAAAAGTATGATGTGGGTATTCCTATTGGTTCATTTCTGGGAAATAGCTACACAAACGGCTTTGGTCCCGATGTCAACCTAAAAATGCAGATTACTACCACTGCTTTTGTGGATTTCAGCCACGAATTCAAGGCGGCGGGCATTAATCAGGTATTACATATTGTAAATGTTAACATTAATATTAAGGGGAGCTTTGTTATTATCGGGTATAATAAAGGCATATCGGCTAAAACCAGTGCAATTGCAGCTCAAACGGTGATTGTAGGCAAAACGCCCGATGCATTTACAAATGTTATTGAAAGCCCTACGGATAATACAGGCGGACTTATAAATGATTACGGAGCATTGGTAGAATAGGAGAAAATTATGGATTTTAATGTCGCAAAGCTAAGAGTTGAGGAATTAAGTAAAGAATTAAAGTACCACAATAAAAAATATTATATTGATGATTCTCCCGAGATTGAAGATTTTGAGTATGACAGAATGCTCCGCGAGCTTGAGGATTTGGAAAAGGAATTCCCCGAGCTTTTAAAGGAGGATTCTCCAACACAAAATGTAGGCGGCGCGGCTAACAGACTATTCAGTGAAGTGACTCATACAGTTAAAATGGAAAGTCTCCAAGATGTTTTTAGTTTTGATGAGCTTAAAGCCTTTGGCGAAAAGATTGATATGACACGTACTCAGTTTTCGGTTGAACCTAAAATTGACGGACTTTCGGTAAGTCTTGAATACAAAGACGGACTTTTTTTTCGAGGCTCTACCCGTGGCGACGGTGTTGTAGGTGAGGATGTAACGGCAAATTTATTACAGATTAAAAGTATCCCAAAAGCTATTAAATTTGACGGTGAGCTTGAGGTTCGAGGCGAGGTTTATATGCCGAAAGCAAGCTTTTTAAAACTACTTAAACGCCAAGAACTAATGGGGGAGACCCCCGCGAAAAATCCCCGTAATGCGGCGGCGGGGTCACTAAGACAGAAAAACTCCAAAATTACTGCCGAGCGTGAGCTTAGCATATTCATTTTTAATATTCAAAGGATTGTTGGTAAGGAATTTTCCTCCCATGTAGAAACCCTTGATTTTTTGAAGAATTTGGGCTTTAGCACTTTGCCTTTTTACACAAAATGCAGTGATATGGACAGTGTAATTGAAGAAATTGAGCGAATAGGTAACAACCGCGGCAATTTGGAATTTGACATTGACGGTGCGGTTGTTAAGGTGGATGATTTAAGCTATCGCGAGGATTTAGGAAGCACCTCAAAATTTCCCAAATGGGCGGTTGCATACAAGTACCCGCCGGAGGAAAAGGAAACGGTGCTAAAGGAAATTGAAATAGGTGTTGGCAGAACAGGCGCCCTTACACCTACTGCGATTTTTGACACTATAACCCTTGCGGGCACCTCTGTTTCCCGCGCCACACTTCATAACGAGGATTTTATTGTTTCAAAGGAAATTGGTATAGGAGATACCATAATAGTTCGAAAGGCGGGGGATATTATTCCTGAGGTTTTAGCGGTGGCAAAGCATTGTAAAAATTCCACTGTTTACAAAATGCCCACCCATTGTCCCTCTTGTGGTTCTGCGGTTTACAAGGAGGAGGGTGAGGCGGTTATCCGTTGCACCAATGCTGAGTGTCCCGCTCAGCTTCTTCGACATTTAATTCATTTTACTTCCCGTGATGCTATGGATATCGAGGGATTAGGATCAGCTGTTTTGGAACAGCTTTTGGATGCGGGACTTATTTCAAATATAGTAGACCTTTACAATTTAGATTATGATGCGGTTGAAAAATTAGAGAGAACGGGCAAAAAGTCGGTTGAAAACCTTAAAAATGCTATCGAAAAGTCAAAGTCACAGGATGTGGCGAAGCTGATTTTTGCCTTCGGTATTCGCCATATCGGCGCTAAAGCGGCAGCGTTAATGTCGGAGCATTTCGGGAACATTGATGCGATTTTGAACGCTACTGTGGAGGATTTTGAGGCAATTGATGGCTTCGGTCATATTTTGGCAGTTTCTGCCGCAGAGTTTTTCAGTCACCCCGATACAAAGCAAATGATTGAGTCTTTAAGAGAAAAGGGTGTTAATATGAATTCGCTAAAGGTGATTGAGGACGCGCGCTTTAAGGGTCTTACCTTTGTGCTTACTGGCACTTTGCCTACACTTAAGCGAAGCGAGGCAGGGGAAATTATTGAAAGCTTTGGTGGTAAAACCTCATCCTCGGTTTCAAAAAAGACCGATTATGTCCTAGCTGGAGAGGAAGCCGGTAGTAAGCTTACAAAGGCAGAAACCTTAGGCATAAAAATTATTACCGAGGAAGAGTTTTTAGAAATGATTAAATAATCCTTGACAAGTTGATATATAAGTAATAAAATGGTGTTATCTTCGGGGCGAGGTGAAATTCCTCACCGGCGGTTAAAGCCCGCGAGAATTATGCTGATTTGGTGAAATTCCAAAGCCGACGGTAGAGTCCGGATGAAAGAAGATGTGCAAGGCACTTTTGCAAATTTGCCCCCGATTATTCGGGGGCTTTTTAATTTTTTAGATTCTTCGCTACACTCAGAATGACAAAATATCTTATTTCTATGTCATTTTGAGGCGCAAAGCGACAAAGAATCTCTAATTTGGAGGTTTTTATGAGCAGTAAAACAAATCTTAAAAAATTTACAGTAACGGCACTTTTTTGTGCCATAGCATTTTTAATGACCTTTTTGTTTCGCTTTAAGGTAAGCTTTTTGACCTTTGATTTTAAGGATGCAATCATCTCGGTTGTTTCCTTACTGTATGGACCTATCTACGGCGTTGTATCGTCGGCGGTTGTGGCAGTGCTTGAATTTTTATCGGTTAGCGATACCGGTGTTTACGGACTGATAATGAACTTCATCTCTAGCGCTACCTTTGCATTAGGCTGCGGTTTGGTTTATAAATTTAAAAGAAGTTTTGGCGGCGCTATTGCGGCTGTTTCCACTTCTGTTGTTTGCGTTACTGCTGTTATGATGGTTGCGAATATATTCATAACACCTTATTATATGGGTGTTCCTACTAAGAATATCATAGGCTTAATTCCAATCCTACTCTTGCCCTTTAACCTTTGCAAGGCTATAATCAACGCCGCTTCTGTACTTATAATTTATAAGCCTATTACTACTTCACTTAAAAAATCGGGACTTGTAGATACTGCCAATCCCGTTAAGTACACAATAAATAAAAAATCTGTTTTACTTATTGTTATTTCGGTTATAGTTTTGATTATCGCAATTTTATTTATAATACTTAAAATGGATGGTAGTTTTTCTTTATTTAAAAATTGATATTAATTGACAAACTTATGCAAAAAATGTATAATAACCTTATATTTAGGGAGTGAAAAAATGGACAAGGTTATTGAAATTTTTGGCAGTAATGTATTTGGCGATGCTGTGATGAAGGAGCGTTTGCCCGAGGATACATATAATAACTTAAAATCTACAATTAAAGAGGGCAAGGGAATTGACTCGAGCATTGCCGATACAGTGGCTAATGCTATGAAAGAGTGGGCAATCGAAAAGGGAGCCACTCATTACACTCACTGGTTCCAACCCTTGACGGGTATTACCGCCGAAAAGCACGATAGCTTTATTTCACCTACTGATGACGGTGGAGTAATTATGGAATTTTCTGGCAAGGAGCTTATAAAGGGTGAGCCGGATGCTTCCTCGTTCCCCTCGGGCGGACTAAGAACTACCTTTGAAGCTCGAGGTTACACTGCTTGGGACCCAAGCTCCTATGCTTTTGTAAAGGACGAAACACTTTGCATTCCTACTGCATTCTGCTCCTACACAGGGGAGGCTCTTGACCAAAAAACTCCTTTGCTTCGCAGTATGGAGGCTATAAACAAGCAAGCACTTAGAATTATTAAGCTTTTTGGTTATGATGATGTTAAGCGTGTTAATGTTGAGGTTGGCCCCGAGCAAGAATATTTTTTGGTGGACAAAGCGCTTTACGACAAGCGTCCCGACCTTATTTACTGCGGTAGAACCTTAATCGGTTCAATGCCCCCTAAGGGTCAAGAAATGGACGACCACTATTTCGGCGTTTTAAAATCCCGAGTAGCGGCGTTTATGCGTGAGGTTGATGTTGAACTTTGGAAATTAGGCGTACTTGCAAAAACCGAGCATAACGAGGCGGCTCCTGCTCAACATGAGCTTGCTCCTATTTTTGCTACTACAAACATTGCGGCTGACCACAATCAGCTTACAATGGAAATGATGAAAAAAATCGCCCAAAAGCACGGTCTTGTTTGCTTGCTTCATGAAAAGCCTTATGACGGCGTTAACGGAAGCGGTAAGCATAATAACTGGTCCCTTTCCACTGATACAGGCATTAATTTTCTAAAGGCCGGCAAGGAGCCTGATAAAAATCCCTTGTTCTTACTGACACTTGCGGCAGTTATCCGTGCAGTTGATTTACACCAAGATTTGCTTAGAATTTCGGTTGCAACTGCCGGCAACGACCACCGTTTGGGCGCGAATGAAGCGCCGCCCGCAATACTGTCCATATTCCTAGGCGAAGAGCTTGAGGGGATTTTGGAGTCCATTGCGAGGGGCACGCATTACGATAATTTAGCAAGGGTTAAAATGAATATGGGTGCTGATATTATCCCAAAAATCCGCAAGGATAATACCGACCGCAACCGTACTTCGCCCTTTGCTTTTACTGGTAATAAGTTCGAATTTAGAATGTTAGGCTCAGCTTCCTCAATAAGTGATACGAATGTTATGCTTAACACAATGGTTGCCGATGTTTTCAGCGAATTTGCCGATAGATTGGAGAATGCTGATAATTTCGATGCGGAGATTAATAGTATTATTAAGGATACAATGAATACCCACCGCCGTATAATTTTTAATGGTGACGGGTACTCTCATGAGTGGGAGCAGGAGGCCGAACGCAGAGGACTTTTGAACCTTAGAAGTACTGTGGACGCTTTGCCCCTTTTAAAGAGCGAAAAGAATATTAAAATGTTCGAAAAGCACGGGGTATTTTCCGCAACCGAAATTAATTCCCGTGTAGATATTATCCTTGAAAATTACACGAAGATTATTCATATTGAGGCGTTAACCCTTATCGAAATGATGAATAGGGAGGTAGTTCCTACAATTTCCGCCTATACTAACAGGCTTTGTGAGTCACTGCTTAACAAGAATAAAATCGGCGGTATGAACTGCGATGTTGAAAGAGAACTGATTTTCCGTCTTTCTGCGGCAGAAAAGGAGATTTATAACCTAACGGGTGAGCTTAAAATGTCAGTGGCAACCTTGGAAAAGACAGTTGATGCCTTGGAAAAGGCAAGACTTTACCATGATACGGTTTTACGGCTAATGGAGGATATCAGAAAATATGCTGACAGCGCCGAATCGGTTGTTCCCACAAACATTTGGCCTTATCCCAGCTACGGCGAATTATTATTTAATATATAAATAAATATTTATCTGCTATGCGCACAAGTCCAGTGAAAAAGATAATAAAAAAATCACTTCTATGGTAGTTGTTTTAATTCTACCATAGGAGTGATTTTTTAATGCCATTTCCTTTGTAAATTCAAAATGGAAGTCTAATACATCCAAGACCGAAAGTTTTAAATGAAAAGTATTTATATATCTATTTTATCCATTAAAGAAAATGTAGAGTCGGTCGATAAGCCGAGTTCTGTCGTGGACGGTTATCTATCTAGGTGGGGGATTGCTCCCGCCACTCAAGCCGCTTTTCGTAGCACATCGGGCAAATGTATAGCTACACTTAGCGTTGCTCCAAATAGGGTTTACAGTATCACGATGTTCCCATGTGATAGGTGAGCTCTTACCTCGCCTTTCCACCCTTACCTTGTTGCCAAGGCGGTATATCTCTGTTGCACTTTCCCTAAGGTCACCCTCGGCGGCCGTTAGCCGCTATTCTGCCCTGTGGGGCTCGGACTTTCCTCAAGACATAAGTCTCGCAACCGTCTAACCGACTCTTTCTTAATAATACCATAAAAAGCATAGTATGTCAAAAAATAATATTTAATTTATTTACGAAATCGTTTTTAAATCGTAAAAAAACCGATTTGTGTCAAAAGGGGGATTTGAGAATAAACTGTATTGAATAACTCAAAAAAGGTGATTTTATGGATAATATTAAGAAAAAATACTTTTTAGCCGCTAATTCCTGCGAGGGATTTGTGTCATATTTTAATACTGCTTATGATCCGTACGACGGCTGGCGTGCATATATAATCAAGGGTGGACCCGGAACGGGCAAATCTACGTTTATGAAAAAGGTAGCCTTGGTGGCTGAGGAAAAGGGAATAGAAGGACACCTTTGTCCATGCAGCAGTGACCCTGACTCTCTAGATGCGGTGATTTTTCCGCAAATTAAGACGGTTATTATAGACGGAACTTCTCCTCATACTGTTGACCCGATATATCCTGCGGTTGTTGACGAGATACTCAACTTCGGTCAGTTTTGGGACAAAACTAAATTAACCGACTGCAATATAATTAAAATTACCGATAAAAATAAGGCACTGCATAAAACGGCGTCAAAATATCTTTTTGCAGCAAGGCATTTATTAAAGGACAACTGCAATACTGTTATGAGGGCAGTCGATAAGGCAAAGGTGAACTGCTTTGCTGAGAGGTTATGTGGCAGATATTTAAAAGGTAAGGGGAGCGGTGCCGAAGAAAAAATCCGTTTCTTAACGGGGGTTACACCAAAGGGAATAGTAAGCTTCGAGGAAACAATTTTTAGCTATTGTGATACGCCGATTATTATTAATGACAATTATGGATGTATTAGTAGCATAATTTTTAAAAAAATCAAAGATAAGGCATTAGAAAACGAATATAAAATTATTACATTTAAGAATGCTTTATTGCCCGAATTGATTGACCATATTGTTATACCTGAATTGGAACTTGCTTTTGTTCGTGAAAATGAATACTTTAATGTAAAAGCAGATATCAGAAGGATACATTCCACAAGATTTATTGATAAAGAATTATTAAAGGCAAGGAAAATAAGATATAACTCAAAAACCGCTAAGAAACTTTTGAACTCTGCTGTTGAAACTCTGGGGGAGGCAAAGACTGTCCACGACGAATTGGAAAAGTATTACGCTAAGGCGATGGATTTTGACGCTTTGCTTGAGTTTCAAAAAGCGTTTAGTGAAGAATTATTAAAATAGCACTTTGAGGAGCATCATACGGGAGTTCTCATCTTTTTCGGCAATTTATGAAAATTAAAAACACAGCCCAACCATAAAGGTTGAACTGTGTTTTTGGCGCGCTGAAGAAGATTCGAACTCCCGACCTTCTGGTCCGTAGCCAGACGCTCTATCCAGCTGAGCTATCAGCGCAAAGGGGGTCCGTTTTTTGACCGCCAAGATATAATAACACAACTTAAATATAAAATCAAGTATTATTTTAATATTTTTGCTGTTTTTTTGAAGTTTTTCGGTATTCTGACGGCGAAACAGCATACTTTTTTTTGAAAATTCTATTAAAATATGTAACATTGTTATATCCGATTTTGGTTGCAATTTCAATAACCGAATAATCAGTATTTATAAGCATTTTTTCTGCTTTTTCAAGTCGGCGGTGATTTATGTATTCCTTAATTGTAAAATCGGTTTTCTTTTTGAAAAGCCGACCAAGATATTTCTCATTGTAGCCAATAGATTTTGAAATATCCAAAATTGAAAAGTTATAGGTCAGATTTTCCTCAATTACACTTTTAATATTTTGAATAAAAGGGTTGAAATTGTCACTGGTTGGATAATTTTCAATTAGATATTTAATATATTGCTCTAAAAGCGTTCCTAATCGTGTTAACTCGTCGTCGGAAAAAGATGTTTCAAGAGTGTCTAAAAGATCGGGTGAATATGAAGCAATTTTGAAACGTTTTTTTAGATGCTCTGGCGGATACATATTACCGATAAAGATAATGCCGATTACCGTATCATTATTTATTATCGGATGACAGTATTCATATATTCCGTTTATACAAATACCGCTAAATGGTTTTTTTGTTTTTATTGCTTTGTTCAAGGCTAAATTCTTGCATTTAAAACATCTTTTATTTCCTATGGTAGCTTTTAAATGCTTACATATCGGCTGAGAATGAAAGAGGTTTTCCTGAGGAAGCATGGTTCTTTCATTTCCATATCCGCCGAAAAAAATCACAGAAATATGTAACTTTGTGTTTTTTTTGATAAAGTATATAAGGTTGTATAGATAATTATCCATAAATCAATCACCTCAACAAATTACTCATCTTTTACTGTAATTTTAGCATATTAATATCTTTTGTTCAAGTATATATTTCAAAAGTTAAAGAATTTGTGATTGTGATAAATTATCATAGAATTATGGTAACATCTAACTTTTGAAACAATAAATTTGATGTTATTATTATAAAAAACGGGAGGCATATTAATGAAAAAATATGACGTAATTGTTGTAGGTGGAGGTTTTGCAGGTGTAGGGGCTGCCTTAGCCGCAGCAAAGCAAAAACAAAATGTTCTGTTAATTGAACAGTCCGGTGCATTGGGTGGTGCTGCAAATAACGCATTAGTTATGCCATATATGCCTTACTATACTAATGTTTTAAAGGAAGACGGTACAGTAGAACGCAAATTTTTGTCACGCGGTATTTTTGAAGAAATTAACCAAGAACTCGCAAAAATAGAGAAATTAAATGTTATAAAAGATTTTGCGAATTTTGATGCAGAGCATTTAAAAATTGTTCTTGACCGTTTTATGAAAAAATATGAGGTTGATGTTTTATTCCACACGACTGTATGTGATGTAATAAAGCAGGATAAACGTATTACTGCGGTTGAAGTGATAACCGTTTCAGGCAAAATGGTATTTGAAGCGGACAGCTTTGTTGATTCGACCGGTGACGGAAATCTTGCTGCTTTTGCAGGATGTGAATTTCAGCTTGGACGTCTGAAGGACAATCTTTGCCAGCCAATGACCCTTTGCTTTAGAGTTTCTAATGTAAGCTATGAAGATTTTACTGCAGAAAAGCAGGAAATACTTAAGCTTTACAAACAATACAAAGAAGAGGGAAAAATTAAAAATCCGAGGGAAAATGTTTTAGTATTTAAATCGATGATAGATAATGTTCTTCATTTTAACTCGACCCGTATTGTTAAAATGAATCCTATCGATCCCTTTGATTTAAGTAAAGCTGAAATTGAGGCTCGTGAACAAATGCTTGAGCTTTTCACCTTTTTAAAAAACAATTTTGCTTCATTTAAAAATGCTCAGTTGGCTTATAGTGCGCCTTCAATCGGTGTTCGTGAAAGCAGAAAAATTGTCGGTGAATATGTACTGACTGTTGATGATTTGCTTTCATTGAAGAAATTTGACGATGCTATTGCAGCAGGCAACTATGATATTGATATTCACAATCCAGAAGGTACCGGAACGCATCACCATTATTTCCCTGCAGGTGTTTATTATACTATTCCTTACGGCAGTCTTGTTGCAAAGGATGTTGAAAATTTACTTATAGCTGGCAGATGTATCTCCTGCACACATGAAGCACAGGCTTCGATTCGTATAATGCCTATTTGTTGTACAACCGGTGAGGCTGCCGGTGTTGCTGCAGCGCTTGTTTCAAAAAATAAAATTGAGGCTAAAAATGTTGATATAGGTGAGCTTCAAGGCATACTCAAAGAAAATAATGTATTCTTTTAAGGATGTGATGTTTATGAAAACCGATGTAAGACTATGGAAAATGGATATAGATAAAAATGTATCCATTGGTGAGTTTAATAATATTACGGACGTTGAAAATTTAGGAGCATTCCCTGGAAAATTCGGTGACCTTGCAGCAACTGTTACGGGTACTTCTGATTTTGAAAAGATCGATTTTTCGGAAAGAGAATACGATTATTACTATTCAAATGACGAATATTTTTACGGAATTAAATCTGACTGCAGTGAGATAATTGCAATTAAAACCGATGACGGAAGGTTAATTCCAACATTTGCAGGTGCAGGTAGTTTCGGAGTAATTGCAAACAACGGTGAAAAATTCATACGTAATATAAAACTTTTTAAATTCGACGAAATTACAGTTGATGGTTTCAAGGCCGTAAAGGTTTATTATACTGCCGAAGGTGATTTTGAGTATTTAAAGGAATTATCTAATACTTACATATTCAAGGATAAAAAAATTGATATTGAAGCATATATTTATTGTGACGGAATAGATAGAAAAATGCTATTCAGCGAAACACGTTTCAAGGCAGTTACCAATACAAAATGCAACTTTGAGAGAAAACGAATAAATACTTTTTCTGCGAGTAAAAAACGAGTTTCGTATTATTGGGATTATCCCAATGACAATGATTTTGTCCATAAAGAGACCGACGCGGTTGTTTTTTCTGACGAATACGGCGATTATGCTCTGTATACATATATTCGCGATGTTAACAGCTCTAAAAAAATTAAGATTAATCGTATTTCCTCTACCAACCTTCCAATAGAAATTAATGAAAATTTCCAAAAGTTTGATTACAAGTATAATATGAGTCTTGTATTCCTTAAAAATGATAATAAGGCAACATATCATTCTTTATTCAAGAGTAAGAATTTGGATTTTGCTGCCGGAGTAGAGGCAGTACAGGATAATTGTCACTCTACTATTTTCCTTGGAAAAGATTTGCACCTTAACATTAATGTCGCAAATATTGATAAGCGTGATATTTTGTTTAATGCGAGATATAATATCATTGATTACGACGGTGAGATTGTAGAGGAAGGTGTATTTTATAATAATAAGCTTGCGGTAAATGGCGAAGCAAATCGAAATATCAAGCTTAAACTTAAAAAATACGGTATGTATTTCTTAAATTTGTATGTTTCGACCGATGTCGGTGAGCATAGGGAGTGTTTTCCTTTCTCTATGACAGAGGATTACAAATTCGCTTATAGAGGCACAAATCCTTTTGGTATTGATGCACCCTATACCGACAGCAATGAAAAAGTATATTTGCCCGTTGCTGAGCTTGTCGGCAGAATGGGTCTTTCGTCTGTCAGAATTGACAAACAGTTCGATAATTTCACACTTTCAGATTTGTTAAAGGAGAAAGGTGTCACAAGGCAGCATATCGGTATTCCTCTAAACAACGACCCCGAACTGATAGAGGAGTTTACCGCAACCGTTAAAAAGGTTGTAAATGATTGGAAGGACCGCACCGAAATAATATTCCTTGCAAATGAAGCGGATAAATACTGCAAAGCAAATTACGGTAAATCCGTAAAGTACATAAATAATGTATTTTATCCTAACAATTTCAAGCCGGCTTATGATTGCATTTCAAAATACTTTCCTGAGAAGCTTGATAGCATAGTTTGGGAAAGTAATTGCCATGGCTCGATAGAATGGCTTGAGGCTTTTTATGAGAGCGGTTTATGGGATAAATCAGAAATCATTGATATTCATTCTTATTCCAGTCCCACAGGACCTGATAAATGTTTTTCCAACCAAATGTCCAGCATGTTTGCAAGCTTGTTCTCAAATGAGTATGCGGTTGACAGATGGAAGCGAATTACCCGCCGTTACGGAAAAAAACGTTTTATAATTGGTGAGACCGGTTATCCCTCAAATGTTCACAACAAATGTGAAATAGATAACCGCACGGTTGCGGATTTTAATGTAAGAATAGCATTATTTTTCCTTGAAGCCGGTGCAGAATTAATCAACTATTTCTGCCTGTTTGACCGCACAAGCTTCCTTGTAGGTACCGGTACATGGAACGAAAATTATTTTGGTGCGTGTTATCATTCAGACCTTTTCGGCAGATATATGCCAAAGCCTTGGGCAGCGGCACTTTCCGATTTGACCCGCCGTTTTGACGGTGTTGATAAGGTTTCCTTCTTTGAAAAATATGAGGAAGACGAGGAGGGAACACTTCGTGCTTTCACTGTTACGAAAAAGGATAACACAGAGTTTGCAGTTCTATGGTCAAATATTTATGTTCAGCCAAATACAAGCGCCTATGGCAGAGTAAATGGTTTAGAGCGTATACCGATGCCCGCTTGGGAAAGCAGATGGCTTAAAAGTGAATTCAGAAGCTTTGATGCTGCAGGCGATAAAGTAACGGTTGTTGATATAATGGGCAATTCAAAAACTTACATTCCTGAAAACGGCAAGGTGACCTTAGAAATCACCGGCTCGCCGATATATGTGTACGGCATTAAATAATTACATATTTTTAAAAACTGCTTCACTTGGTTTTGTGAAGCAGTTTTTTTATAAAAATACAAAATACTTCTTGACTTTAACGCTTAAAAGTGTTAAACTATTAAAGTATTGAGAAAATAGAGGTAAAATTATGATAATTACTGATTTTTTAGAAAAAAACGCACGCCTTTACGGTACGGATACTGCTTTGGTTGAAATTAACCCCTCGGAGGAGATGGATAAAGCAGTTACTTGGCGAGAATTCAATCTTATTGAAAGCTCCACACCCGATGCCCCTTACCGTAGGGAAATCAGATGGAAGGATTTTGACCGCAAGGCAAACCGCTTTGCAAATTTATTGCTTAGTCGAGGACTTAAAAAGGGAAGCAAGATTGGTATTCTTTTAATGAACTGCCTTGAGTGGTTGCCGATTTATTTTGGCATTTTAAAGGCGGGCTGTATTGCAGTGCCTATGAATTTCCGCTATTCCAGTGACGAAATTAAGTATTGCTTGGAGCTTGCTGATGTTGAGCTACTGGTTTTCGGTCCCGAATTTGTTTCACGAATGGAGCCAATTAGCGACGGCTTAAATCAAGTTAAGATGTTTTTCTATGTTGGTAAGAACGGCCCCGATTATACCGAGGATTGTATGGCGCTTTGCGAATTTTGTTCCTCTAATCCGCCGCCGATTGCTCTGAATGAAACTGATGATGCGGCAATTTATTTTTCTTCGGGTACAACCGGATTTCCAAAAGCAATTTTACATAATCACGAGTCCCTTGTATGCGCATGTAAAACCGAGCAAAATCATCATGGTCAGACCAAGGAAGATGTTTTCCTTTGTATTCCGCCGTTATATCATACAGGCGCTAAAATGCACTGGTTTGGCTCGCTATTATCAGGTGGTAAGGCGGTTCTGCTTAGAGGTGTTAAGCCTGAGTGGATTTTGCGTGCTGTAAGCGAGGAGAAGTGCACAATTGTTTGGTTGCTGGTTCCGTGGGCGCAGGATTTGTTGGACGCTATTGAATCGGGCAAGCTAACGCTTAGCGATTATTTGCTTGACGGTTGGAGACTAATGCACATCGGCGCTCAGCCCGTACCTCCAAGTCTTATCAAGCGTTGGAAAGAGATTTTCCCAAAGCACCAGTATGACACTAATTACGGTCTTTCTGAATCTATTGGACCAGGCTGTGTTCACTTAGGTATTGAAAATATTCACAAGGTTGGCGCTATCGGTAAGGCAGGATTTCAGTGGCAAGTTGACATTGTTGACGAAAACGGTAACAGTGTTGCCCAAGGTGAGGTTGGTGAGCTTATCGTTAAGGGCGCGGGCGTTATGACTTGCTACTACAAGAACGAGGATGCTACCGCCGAGGTGCTTAAAAACGGTTGGCTTTATACGGGCGATATGGCAAAAATGGATGAGGATGGGTTCATCTATTTAGTTGATCGTAAAAAGGATGTTGTAATTTCGGGCGGCGAGAATATTTATCCCGTTCAAATTGAGGATTTCCTACGCTCCAACAACAAAATTAAAGATGTAGCGGTAATTGGTTTGCCAGATGCCCGTCTTGGCGAAATTACAGCCGCAATTATTGAAATTAAGGATGGTATGACAGCCACAGAGGAAGAAATCAATAAATTCTGTGAGACATTACCACGCTACAAGCGTCCGCGTAAAATTTTCTTTGAAAAGGTTCCGAGAAATCCTACCGGTAAAATCGAAAAACCGGCGCTTAGAGAAAAATATTGCAAGGTAAGTCTTGTTGAAGTTCAAATCAATAGTTAGAAGGTTTTATTATGACAGGAGAAATTTTCACAGGTATTTTAGTTGTTTGCTTTTTTGCTCTGATGGTTTTTGTGGGTCTTTACTGCCGTAAGCATGCCACCAATGTTGATGGATTCGTATTAGGCGGTAGGTCGGTTGGTCCTTGGCTTACGGCTTTTGCCTACGGCACTTCATATTTTTCCGCAGTAATATTTGTGGGGTACGCCGGTCAGTTTGGCTGGAATTTCGGTGTTAGCGCTACATGGATTGGTTTCGGCAACGCCTTTATTGGTTCAATGCTTGCTTGGAATATTTTAGGTCGCAGAACTCGTATTATGACCCAACATCTTAATTCCAAAACAATGCCTGACTTTTTCCAAAAAAGATATAACTCTAAGGGGCTTAAAATTGCCGCTTCTATCATTGTTTTCGTTTTCCTAATTCCGTATACTGCTTCGCTCTATAACGGGCTTTCAAGCCTATTTAACATTGCATTTGAAGTACCTTACTGGGTTTGCATTGTTGTGATGGCGGTCCTTACCGGAGTTTATGTGGTTTTCGGCGGATATATGGCAACTGCAATCAACGATTTTATTCAAGGCATAATAATGCTTGTTGGCATTGTTACAGTTGTTTTAGCAACACTTAATGTCAACGGCGGCTTGATACCCTCCGTTCAGCTTTTGGCAGAAAAAAGCGGTAGTGAGTTTACTTCTTTCCTAGGTCCCAATCCGTTTTTTCTCTTTATTGTTGTAATGTTAACCTCCTTGGGTACTTGGGGTCTTCCGCAAATGGTGGGCAAGTTCTATGCCATTTCTAACGAAGCTGCAATTAAAAAAGGAACATTAATTTCCACCGTTTTTGCGGTTGTTGTTGCGGGTGGTTGCTATTTCCTTGGTGGTTTTGGCAGACTTTTTGTTACACCAGAGTCCGTAGCTCAAAAAGGTTTTGACTCCATTGTTCCAACAATACTTTCACACTTATCACCATACATAATCGGAATTGTAATTGTTTTGGTGCTTTCCGCCTCAATGTCAACCCTCTCGTCGCTGGTACTCACATCTGCATCAACCCTAACTTTGGATGTAATTATGCCCGCAAGGAAAAAGGAAACCACCGAAAAAAGCAAAATTACCACAATGCGTTGGTTAATTTTATTCTTTATAATTTTATCAGCTTTAATTGCGATTTTAAAAGATTCAATTTGGAAAGAATTTGTATTCATTGCCCAAATGATGGGTGTTTCTTGGGGCGCTTTAGCAGGCTCTTTCTTAGCGCCTTTCCTTTACGGTCTTTATTCCAAAAAGACTACGCGTACAGCGGTTTGGGTTAATTTTTACTTTGGTGTAGGAATGATGGTTTTCCAATTACTTGTTTCTATGAAGCTGATTGTTCCTATCGGAATTTTAAGTGTTATTTTCAATAATTCACT
>JAFSGB010000025.1 GCA_017434895.1 Clostridia bacterium | reverse complement strand
TCTTTTTAATTTTACTCATTACGCTTCCTCCTTTTTAATAAAGCAGTTCTTAATCCATACTGCAATCTTCTTTGTCAGCAATAAGATACCTTTTGTAGCCGCCTTACATCCGTAGAACATAAAAATGGAAAGTCCGCCACAAACGATTCCTGCAGCAAGCATAGCAATTCCCGAAAGTGCATTACCGCTACAAGCAATGATAATCCCTGCTACAACGCCGCCAAACGCACAGCCAATAAGCGAAACGAAAACCGCCCACAAGGAAATTACCACAGCCCATAACGAAACATAAAGTGAAAGAATTACAGCTAATGCGGCAATCAGAAGAGAAAGCCATATTGGAGAGCCAAGTACCAAAAGTACGATTTCCCATGTTCTAACATGTTTCTTTAATGTTCTTTTTCCTCTTACGAGTTTGGCAAGTGGGATATCTGCCTTGATCTGAGATACAATCGTATCGACAGATCCGATCCTGCTAACCGCATCTTCCTCTGTAATCCCTTCTTCCATTCGGTCATCTATCATTTCACTGTAAAACGTCAAGCGTTCCTCAATGTCCTCTTGGGGTAAGCCGGACAATCCTTTCCGCAAACATTCAAGAAACTCTTGTTTATTCATTGCTGTTGTCCTCCTTGGTTACGAATCGATATATGGACAGAATTTCTTTCCACTCATCCTTGAAATCCTCAATACGTTTCAGTCCCTCGCTGGTTATCCGGTAATATTTCCGAAGCCTGCCGCTGTGTTCTGCGGTGCGGACGGTCAGCATATTTGCCGTTTCCAAGCGTTTCAAAATTGTATATAAGGTGGATTCAGAAAGTTCAATGTACGGCTTCATATCTTTAATGATCTTATATCCATATGAATCCCCATTTTTAATCGCAGCCAACACGCATACATCTAATAGACCTCGCTTTAACTGAATATCCATAGCATACCTCCTTATATGTTATACATCATAACACGAAGTATTATCTTATGTCAACAAATTTTGTAAAAGCGTCAAAAGGAAATCAAAAAAGGAGCAGACTCTGCGAAAATAACCGCATAATCTGCCCCTTAAATCCTTGGTTTTTAGTTCAAGTCCTCCCCAAAGGTCGTTTTGGGGAAATGATATCTTTTAATTTTAACTTTAAAAAATGGCACGAAAAAACCCAGAAACCGTTGTGGTTTCTGGGTTTTCCGAACCGATATCTTTTTCGGTTCGCACTTTTGGTTGCGGGGACAGGACTTGAACCTGCGACCTCCGGGTTATGAGCCCGACGAGCTACCAACTGCTCTACCCCGCGGTATTCAACTTTCTGTAATGTTATTATACACTAAATCGGAAGGGTTTGCAACCCCTTTTTTAAAAAAATAATTATTTTGTTAGAATGTATAAATTTTTTACCTAAAGAGGAGTCAAATTCTAAGTTTTAAGTGCTTCCAAGCGTTTTTTGACAAATTTAGACAGAAAATATGCGGCAAAAACAAGTATGGCATCCTTAAATAAAAAAGGTAGTGAAGCGGTTAAAAAAGTCGCTATAATGCCTATACCCGTAGTAATACTATACTGAACGATTCCTATTGTATGGCAAAGCGCAATTCCCAGTACACAAATCAAAACTCTTAAAAGACCGTTATTACATTTAACTGCCAATCCACAACCTGCAGTCAGCAAAATAAATCCCAAAAGAAAGCCTCCTGTGGGGCCGATTAGCATTTGAAATCCGCCTTTGAACGCCGAAAAAACGGGCAGACCCAAAGCACCTACAGCAATATATGTTAAAACACTTCCCAGCGCCCATTTCAAGGGGAGAACAAAGCCGCAAAGAGCAACACCTAAAATTTGGAGGGTTAGGGGAACAGTCGGAGTGATAAAACAAATTTGGGACAAAATGCAAATTAGCGCCGCAAACAAGGCCGAAAATGTTATATTAACGCTTTTTTTCATACTATCCCTCCAAACTAATTTAATTATACAGTAAAAAGAAATTAATGCAAGGAAAAACCGCTGATTTGTTATCAGCGGTTTTAATACTAGTTAATCTTGCCGTAAAGCGGGATATCGCTATCCTTTTTAGGTTCTCTTGTAGGAGTGGAAGCCACCGTATTGGACTGGGGCTTTATTCTTTCCCTACCTCCTCGGCGGTCGTTTTTGCCACGGTTGTTGCGGTTTATCATTCTGGGTTTAAGTTCAACAGCTTCGGGAGCGATAACCACGCGTCTTTCGGCGCCCTCACCAAAGGAGGCTGATTTAACACCCTCAATATTCTGAATGGCGGTGTGGATAATCTTTCTCTCATAGGGGTTCATAGGCTCAAGAGTTCTGCATTTGCCGGCGGCCAAAGCCTGAGCGGCAACGCGGTTTGCAAGCTGAGTGAGTGTTTCTTCGCGTTTTTCGCGATAGTCACCGATGTTAAGAGAAATCTTGTAATGACCGCCGCCGTTGTTGGCAACAAGTCCTGTGAGGTACTGCAGTGCATCCAAGGTTTCACCCCGTCTGCCGATAAGAACGCTTAAATCCTCGCCGTTTAAAATGATAAGGGAAGCATTTTCACGGCTTGCAACCTTAATTGTAACGTTCTGGGCGCCAATAGCTGCGAGAACGGTTCTGATATAAGCGATAGCCTTGCCGGTTACGGAATCAGCGACAATTTCACTCTCGTCAACAGGCTCGCCGTAGGAGGGAGCTTCTTTGATTTCTTTTTTTGCTACTGTCTTAACCTCAGGCTTTTTAGGCGCAGTTTCCTTTTTGATGTCGGGTTTTTCTTTTTTGGTCTTTTTCTTATTTTCTTTTTTGTCAGGAACCTCTATATAGGCTCTAACCTCGGCATTGTTTCCGCCGAAAATTCCCAAAACCTTTTTCTTAGGCATGGAAATTACATCAAACTGAATATCGTCAAAATCTGACGCGCCGAGATTTTTAATGGCATTTTCTTTTGCTTCGTCAATAGTAGAACCGAAGCCGTTTGCTTCCTTAATCAAGGGAAATCCTCCTTATTAATTTTCAGATGAAGTGAATTTTTTAATTTGACCTGCCTCAAAATCTGCCTGCTTGTTCAATTCTTTTAAACGTTCGTTTGCCAGCATTTTATGGGGTCCGTAGTAGTACTGAATGGCTGTTTGAATAACACCGCCGATAATTGATGAGCATGCCCAGTAAAAAGTAACACCGCAAGAAAGGGTGAAACCGATGTAAAGAGAAAACAAGGGCATCATTAGTAGCATTCCGCTCATACTTGGAGCATCGGGGTTGATCTTTTTCTGCATTTTCATTGAAACTAAACTGGTTAAAATTTGAGCTAAAAATGCGATAACCGGCATTAACCAGTTGAGCTGGAATTTTTTAAAAATATTGAAGCTGAATTTAGGAGTTTCGGTCAAGTCAATACCTAAAAGCTCGAAATCTAAATCAGAATTGCTTATGCTTTCGGAAATTTCTTCAATAGCGGTTTTAACATCTTTAAGCTCCTTGGCGTCTTCCTTTTTGCTTTCCTCAAGCTTGTCAGCAGTAAGCTTTTTACTTTCAATAGCCTTAATTATATCAAGCTCGGAGGGAGCTTTTTTGTCAAGTATTTTAACAACTGCTGGGGATGTTCTAACAGTTGATACTGCCTTCTTGTCGACATCCATTAGGTAGCTTAAGGGCGAAAGAATGATAGTATAAATACACATCATTAAAACAAGCCTTAAAAGCATGGGCAGACAACCGCCGGACATAGAAATCTTTTCATTTTGATAAAGCTCTTGTTGTGCCTGAGCCAGCTTTTGTCTGTCATCTCCGTAGCGTTCCTTAAGCTTATCAAGCTTTGGCTTAATGCGGGTTTGCTGAACAGCAGATTTTTGACTCTTAACGCTTAAGGGGATGAGAATAATGTTAATAATTAGGGTGAATAGGAAAATAGAAGCGGCAAAGTTGCCATCCATAAGCTCTGCAATGGTCTTAAGCACCCATGCAAATGGTGCGTTGATAATACCCAATTTATACACCGTCCTTGTCGGTAATTTTTATTTTCTGTTACGCTTTTCTGGTACGGGGTCGTATCCACCCTTTCCAAAAGGATTACAGCGTAAAATTCGCCAAAGGGCGAGGGCAGTGCCTTTAAGACTGCCATGGATTCTGATAGCCTCAATAGCGTATTCAGAACAGGTGGGGTCGAAGCGGCAGCAAGGAGGCTTTATGGGCGAAATACATTTTCTATAAAACTTTACGAGTGAGATTAAAAGCCTACTCATTTTCTTGCTCCCTGAAAACACCTGCCATTGAAAAGGATTGCATAAATGACTCCTTTACGGCGGTGCTTTTAACGGTCAAAATTCGCGGTCTTGCCACAATAATAATATCATAATTACCGGAAATTTTAGGAAGACAGTCCCTAAAAGCGGCGGTGATAAGTCTTTTAGCACGGTTGCGGCTGACAGCCTTTCCAATTTTTTTGCCTGCGGTTATACCGAGGCGTGGCCCTAATCTGCGGTTCTTCATTATATATATAACCGCAAAGGGCCCCACAAAAGTTTTTGCCTTATTATAGGCGCGGCGGAATAGGTAGTTTTCTTTAATTTTTGTTATTTTCATCGCAATAAAATGAAAAGCCACAGTAGTGGCTTTTAGTATGTCAACTGCTTTCTGCCTTTAGCTCTGCGACGTGCAAGTACCTTGCGACCGTTTGCAGTTGCCATTCTTTTTAAGAAACCGTGCTCCTTCTTGCGGTGAAGCTTCTTAGGTTGATATGTTCTTTTCACACGAAACCCTCCTTAATGTCAGATTGGCGGTTAGACCCTAAAATTAAATGGACATAACCTAACAATTTTAGATTATACCTCAAAATAGTAGCTTCTGTCAACAAAAAAATTTAGGTTTTTAAGATTCAACCCAAAATTTTGCTATTTACATATTATATATAATGTGTAGTTTTCTATGTATTTGTGCAAAATCCATAAATTTAAAAGATGTTTATATACAAATTGTGCAAATATTACAAAATTGTAACCTTTCGCAAGAAAATAGTTGCAAAATTGTAACCTTTTTGATATAATTGCAATTGTAATTGTTACAAATTGTAATATTTTAAAGGAGTGTGACTGTTATTTTTAGGAATTTGAATGTAAAAGAGCTTATTGCAAAGTCTTACAAATTCATAAAAAGCAACAGAATCTTTAAATATGTATCCTGCATAATGCTGGCAATATCCGCGGTTTCCTTAACCATTGCTGCTTCGGGTGTTACCTTTGGATACACCGTACGTTATTCCAATGAGGTTATTGCCGTTGTTTCAAGCGAAGCTCAATATGACAAGGCTGATGCGATCGTTCTTAGTAGCATGGACAAGGAGTCTGCAAGCAAGGCCGCAATTTCTCCCAAGTTCGGTATTACCTTGACAGTTAAAAACAGGCTTAACACCACTGAGGAAATTGTCGATGCAATCGTTGACAATAACGACGAAATTGTTGCCGCAACCGGTATTATAGTAAACGATAAGGTTGCTTTCTGTGTCGAAGGCGAAAAGGTAAATGAGTTAATTGATGCCCGTCTTAAGGCATATTTTGTAGAGGGTGCCGATAATAAATCTGAATTTGCCGACAATGTAAAGGTAGAGAGAGGATATTTCTTAAAATCGGATATGGTTGACCTTGAGACTGCGAAGGCTTATATTGACGACTTATCTGTTAAGACTGTTTCGGTTGTCACCTCTCAGGTAGAAATTCCTTATGAAACCAAGAATATTAAAACAAGCGAAAAGCCGAGAGGCTACTCACTTATTACTACTAAGGGTGAGAACGGAATCACTGAAAAGACTGAGGAAATCGTCAAAATAAACGGTGAGGTAAGCTCTACTACCGAGCTTTCAAGTAAGGTTATTAAGGAGCAAGTAACAAGGGTTGTAACTGTTGGTACAGGTGTTAATTATGTTAGTGCTACCACAAAAGCCAATGTTGCTTCTGCAGGTTTTATTTGTCCCATTTCTGCAGGCAAGTATAAAGTTTCGGCATACTACGGTGACGGCAGAAACCACAAGGGCATTGACCTTGCTGCTAATCGAGGAACACCTATTTTTGCGGTGCAGGCCGGCAAGGTTACCTATGCCGGATGGGATTCCGACTACGGCTACAATGTTGTAATCGAACATTTAAACGGCCTTAAAACCCGTTATGCACACGCTAATGCGCTTTGCGTTTCCAAGGGTGCTACTGTGGCTCAGGGTGATATGATTGCTACTGTGGGAAGTACAGGCTGGTCAACCGGTAATCACCTACACTTTGAGGTGATTGTAAACGGTGTTAGAGTTAACCCCGGACCCTATATCGGTTTAAGATAAGCTTTTAAAGGACTGCTCGAAAGAGCAGTTCTTTTTTAATAATTTATTTACTTTACCTTTGAGACGATATGTGGTAAAATATAACTGTTAAAGAAAAGAGGTAAAGAGTATGAGACCTATGGAAAGACTATCAATGGGAAAACCGCGAGGCTTTTTAACAGAGCAGGAAAAAGAACAAATGCCCAAAATAACTAAGGGATTAATAAAAAGAATACTTGCATATATGCTGCCTTACAAATGGTATTTTTTGCTTGTATTTGCAGCCTTGGGAGTTTCCGCCGCTTTAGGACTGCTTCCATCGGTAATTACGGGTAAAATTGTTGATACAATTGTAGCCGGAACAGGTAATAGCGGTATAAATAAGCTTATAAACCTTGTGGTACTTGCCTTTCTGGTGGTAGCTTCGTCCCAAATTTTGAGTATTTTGGAAAGGTATATAAACTCTTGGATTTCCCAAAAGATTATTTACGATATGCGAAATGAGATGTACGGACATTTGCAAAAAATGCCTCATTCGTTTTTCACGAATGAAAAGCAGGGCGATATTATAACCCGTATGAACAGTGATATAAACGGAGTAAGCTCCGTAATATCCGGAACACTCACCTCAATCGTAAGTAATTCCCTGACTGTTGCCGTTTCTACCTTTTATCTGTTTTATACCGACTGGCGAATGGCAATTTTGGGCATTGGTTTACTTCCTGTACTTGTATTTCCCACACGCTATATAAGTAAAAAGCGTTGGAAATTAGTGTCCATTGCTCAAGAAAAGCACGATGAAATGAATCAGCAGGTAAACGAAACGCTATCGGTTAGCGGTTCAATGCTTGTAAAGCTTTTCACTAAGGAAAACAGTGAGTATAATAAGTTTAAGAATATTAACAACGAGGTTACTAAAATTACCGTTAAAGAGCAACGGGCAGGCAGTTGGTTTCACGTTGCTATGGGTATGTTTATACAGTCAGTGCCGTTGATTATATATTTCGTAGGTGGCTTATTTGTTATAAACAACTCCTATGGGGGACTTACTGTCGGTGATATTACCGTTATTGTTGCCCTTATTAACAGAATGAATATGCCGGTTAGAAATCTTTTGGACATTCATGTTAGCTTCGTAAGGTCGCTTGCTTTGTTCGAGCGTATTTTCGAGTACCTTGACCGCAAGATTGACATTCACAATCCCGAAAATCCTCAAAGTCCTGATATGACCGACAGCAGTGTCGAATTTTGCGATGTTAAGTTTGCATACGACAGTGCAAAGCCTATTTTAAAGGGCATAAGTTTTTATGTTCCAAAAGGAAAAATGTATGCGATTGTGGGTACTTCAGGAGCGGGCAAATCCACCGTTATCGGGCTTATCCCGCGTCTTTACGATACTGTGGAGGGTAATATAAGGATAAGCGGTGTGGATGTTAAGGATTACGATTTGTCCTACCTTCGCTCAAATATAGGTATGGTGACACAGGATACATATCTCTTTAACGGCACAATACTTGAAAACCTTCTTTACGCTAAGGAGGATGCTACTCTTGAGGAAATTGAAAACGCTTGCAAGGTGGCGAACATTTACGATTTTATTATGACTTTGCCTGACAAGTTTAACACCGTTGTAGGTAATCGCGGACTTAAGCTTTCGGGAGGAGAAAAGCAGAGAATATCCATTGCGCGTGTGGTTTTAAAGGACCCCAAAATTTTAATTTTG
The DNA here is from genome assembly GCA_017434895.1 of Clostridia bacterium. Classification (GTDB taxonomy): domain Bacteria; phylum Bacillota; class Clostridia; order Oscillospirales; family Acutalibacteraceae; genus UBA737. Next base: position 4,843 of record JAFSGB010000025.1, on the reverse strand, counting down.
GACGAGGCAACCTCGTCGCTAGACTCCATTTCCGAAAGTCTTATTCAAACTGCACTCGACCGCATAATGCAAAACCGCACAAGCATTGTAATAGCACACAGACTTTCCACCATTATGGCGGCGGATAATATAATGCTGCTTGAAAACGGAGTAATAACCCAAACTGGCAGTCACGATGAGCTGCTTGAAAAAAGTGAGGGCTACAAGGAGCTTTACGAAACCCAGTTCCGCAAGGTTATTGAGTATGAAAAGGAAAAGTCGAAAAATAATATTGACTAAACATGGCCTTATAGGTAAAATATAATTAGAGAAAACAGTGAGGTATTTTATTATGAGTGAAAATGAAAGGGAATTAGAATATAATCCTGATTTAATAACCTTGGCTGACGATGACGGCAAGGAGTATAGCTTTGAGGTTTTGGATGCCATTGAAACGGATGACGGCAGATATTTGGCATTGCTTCCCACCTTTGACGACGCGCAGGAAATGCTTGATGACAGCGGTGAGCTTGTAATTGTTAAGGTTATGGAGGAAGACGGTGAGGAATTTTTCTGCGAAATAGAGGATGACGACGAGTATGAAACCGTTGCTGATGCCTTTGTTGACCGTCTGGAGGATTTTTTTGAAATAGACAATAAATAAACCAAAAATCCAGTCCTGTGCTGTTCGCGGACCGTGACTTATATAGCCCTACAACCTTTAACATGGGAGCCTTGACTCACGCAGTGGGATTGCAGACCTCCCGCGGCTGTGCCGAGTTCGGAAGAAGGGAGCGCGAAGCTGTGTGGCGGGCACCCACCTGACCTTTGTCAGGTTATTTTAAGCACATTACGGCAGTACGGGACCTAAAGCTTTATGTTTGTGAAAAGACTTCACTGAGAGTAGACTCGGTAAAGCCTTTTTGTCTTTTTTTTGGAAAGTTAAAAAAGCGTATTTGTTTTATTAAAAAGTAAATGCTATGATTTGAGTTAGAAAAGAGTGATAGAATGAATTATTTAACCGAAAGAGAGCTAAACTTAGCTGAAAAATGCCTTAAAAACGGAAGAATCGACCCTCGGCTTTACATAGATAACAAGGTAAACCGAGGACTTCGTGACCTTAACGGTAAGGGCGTATTAACGGGACTTACCGAAATTTCCGATATAATTTCAAAAAAGGTTATTAACGGCGAGGAGGTTCCCTGCGAGGGTGAGCTTTACTACCGTGGATATAGAGTAGAGGATATTGTAAACGGAATTATAAAGGACAATCGCTTCGGCTTTGAGGAGGTTGTATACCTATTGATTTTCGGCGTGTTGCCTACCGAAAAGGAGCTTTCGGAGTTTAAGCAACAGTTGTTTTCCTACCGTCCTTTACCCGATAATTTCGTACGCGATGTTATAATGAAATCCCCTTCATCTGATATGATGAATTCCTTGGCAAGAAGTGTGCTGATGCTTTATTCTAACGATCTTAATGCTGATGATACAAGCATACCTAATGTCTTAAAGCAGTGTTTACAGCTTATTGCCCGTTTCCCGCAATTATCGGTTTACGGTTATCATGCTTACAATTACCACTGGAAAAAGAGCGACAGCTTTTTTATTCATGAACCAAAAGCGGAGCTTTCTACTGCTGAAAATCTCCTTTATATGCTGCGTCTTGACGGCAAGTACACCCCACTTGAGGCTAAAGTTTTAGACATTGCATTAGTGCTTCACGCAGAGCATGGCGGCGGTAACAACTCAACCTTTACTACCCATGTTGTTTCCTCGTCGGGCACAGATACCTACTCGGCTATTGCCGCAGCACTGGGTTCCCTTAAGGGACCAAAGCACGGTGGAGCCAATATTAAGGTTTCGGATATGTTTGAAAACATTAAGGAAAATGTTAAGGACTGGACTGACAGAGAGGAAATTACCGAATATCTCCGCAAAATCCTAAACAAGGAGGTTTTTGATAAAGCGGGTCTTATTTATGGTATCGGCCACGCGATTTATTCTGTTTCTGACCCACGCGCTAAGGTTTTTAAAAGATTTGTTAAGAGCCTGTCTGAAGAAAAAGGACTATCGCGTGAATATGGTCTTTACACCTTAATTGAAGAACTAGCCCCCGAAGTTATTGCCGAAAAACGAAAGATGTATAAGGGCGTTAGCGCCAATGTAGACTTTTATAGTGGTTTTGTTTATAATATGTTAGATTTACCTCCCGAGCTTTATACTCCTATTTTTGCTATTGCAAGAATTGCGGGCTGGAGCGCTCACCGAATTGAGGAACTCATTAATGCGGGTAAGATTATCCGTCCTGCTTATATGGCCGTACAGCCCCATAGAGATTATATTTATATGACAGAAAGATAAATATAGAAAAAAGTTCATTTTTTTAAACAAAAACTATTGCACTGTAAAGTAGAATGTTTTATAATGAATTGTTGATTTTTTTATCAATGCCGAATTTTTTGTTCGACACTCATTTTAGGGAGGGACGATTATTATGTCAGAAAACGCACGTCTGGTTGGAACGGTATCAAGAGGTATTCGTTGCCCCATCATCCGTCAGGGGGATGATTTAGCTCAAATTGTTACCGACAGTGTGCTGAATGCCGCTAAGAGCGAGGGCTTCGAGCTTCGCGATAGGGATGTTATTTCATTAACCGAGTCTATTGTTGCCCGCGCACAGGGCAATTACGCTCATATTGATGCTATTGCAGCAGATATTAAAAATAAACTTGGTGGGGAAACTATCGGTGTTATTTTTCCTATTCTTTCCCGTAACCGCTTTGCAATTTGCCTTAAGGGTATTGCAAAGGGAGCTAAAAAAATTGTGCTAATGCTAGCTTATCCATCCGACGAGGTTGGTAACGAATTGGCTGACTGGGACAAGCTTGACGAGGCAGGTATTAACCCTTACTCTGATGTTTTATCTCTAGAGCGTTACCGCGAGGTTTTCGGTGTGCATCCTTTAGAGTTCACCGGCGTAGATTATGTTGAATATTACGAAAATCTAATAAAAGAATGCGGTGCCGAGGTGGAGATTATTTTTGCCAATCAAGCAACTGCTATTCTCGATTATGCTGACTGTGTGCTTAATTGCGATATCCATACCCGTGCTCGCACTAAGCGTTTACTCAAGAAAGCCGGCGCCAAGGCGGTTTGCGGCTTGGACGAAATTTTAGATGCTTCTGTTAATGGCAGTGGCTTTAACGAAAATTACGGTTTGCTTGGTTCCAATAAGTCCACTGAGGATACGATTAAGCTGTTCCCACGTGACTGTCAAGGCCTTGTTTTGGAAATTCAAAAGAATATTCTTGAGGCTACCGGCAAGCATATTGAGGTTATGGTTTACGGCGATGGCGCTTTCAAGGACCCCAAGGGTAAAATTTGGGAGCTTGCGGACCCTGTTGTTTCCCCTGCATTTACAGAAGGACTTATCGGCACACCTAACGAGCTGAAACTTAAATATTTGGCAGATAACGATTTTGCAGACCTTTCGGGCGATGCTCTTAAAGAGGCTATTTCTGCAAGTATTCGTGCAAAGAACGGTAGTCTTGTTGGTAATATGGCAGCTCAAGGTACCACACCCCGACAGCTAACCGACCTTATCGGTTCCCTTTGTGACTTGACATCTGGCTCGGGTGACAAGGGTACCCCTGTTGTTTTGGTTCAGGGATATTTTGATAATTATACCAACTGATAATTAAGAGAATAATCCGTCAAAAGCGGATTATTCTTGTTGCTTTAAGGAGGATTTATTATGAATAGTAATGTAAGACCGGACAGTATGGCGAGAATTACCACCAAGGAATTGGCGGATAAATTTATTGCCGAACAGGTTGCGGCTGTGCGTGAACAGGTTGGCGACAAAAAAGTGCTTTTGGCACTTTCGGGCGGTGTTGATTCCTCGGTTGTAGCCGCTTTGCTTATTAAGGCTATCGGCAAGCAACTGGTTTGTGTTCACGTTAATCACGGACTAATGAGAAAAGGGGAGAGCGAGCAAGTTATTGAGGTTTTCGGTAAGGAGCTTGATGCTAACCTTATTTATGTTGACGCTACCGACCGTTTCTTGGGTCTTTTACAGGGTATAGCAGACCCCGAAATGAAAAGAAAGATTATCGGTGGCGAGTTTATTAAGGTGTTTGACGAGGAAGCAGGTAAGCTTGAGGGTATTTCTTTCTTGGCTCAAGGTACTATCTACCCTGATATTTTAGAGAGTGACGGCGTTAAGGCTCACCATAATGTTGGCGGTTTGCCTGAGGATATGGAATTCCAACTCGTTGAACCCGTTAAGCTTCTTTATAAGGATGAGGTAAGGGTTGTAGGCGAGGCTTTGGGTCTCCCACACACTATGGTTTACCGTCAGCCTTTCCCGGGACCGGGTCTTGGTGTTCGTTGCTTGGGTGCTATTACTCGCGACAGACTTCACGCCCTTCGCGAGGCTGATGCAATTCTTCGTGAAGAGTTTGAAAAGAGCAGTCTTGCCGAAAAGGTTTGGCAGTACTTTATTGCTGTTCCTGATATGACTGCAGTCGGTGTTATTGACGGTAAGCGTCTTGACGGGTGGTGTGCAATTATCCGTGCGGTTAACACTACCGATGCTATGACTGCTACTATTGAGGAAATCCCTTATGAGCTGCTTCACCGCATTACTGCCAGAATTACAAGTGAAGTTAAGGGCATTAGCCGTGTGCTTATGGATATTACACCTAAGCCGGTCGGCACAATCGAATTTGAGTAGGTTTATTATGGAAAAGAGATTATATAAATCACGAACAGACAAAAAGCTTGATGGTGTTTGCGGTGGTATAGCAGAGTATTTTAATATTGATTCGACGTTGATACGTCTGGCTTGGATATTATTTGTCTG
>JAFSGB010000024.1 GCA_017434895.1 Clostridia bacterium | reverse complement strand
CAGGTTATAAGAACAGCTGAAATGATGGATATGAACTGTATCGTATTTGTCCGTTCAAAAATGCCGACTGCCGAAATGATTGAGCTGGCAAGGGAACACGGTATGGTATTACTTGCCACACCTAAAAGAATGTACGAGGCCTGCGGTATACTTTACAGCAACGGTCTTGTAGGTAACAGGATTAAAAATGCCTGATACAGTAAGCTTTAAATTTTCGGTTGACGGTGAGGATTTTACCTGTGCCGGTCAGGCATCGGTTATTGTAAAGAAAAACCTAAGGCAGTTAGGTTTGCCTCCCGAAATTATAAGACGGGTATCCATTGCTATGTATGAGGGTGAAATTAATATGGTTATCCATGCCGGCGGCGGTGAAGCTGAGGTTAAGGTGTGGGAGGACTGTGTTGAAATTATTCTCACAGACCACGGCCCCGGAATTAAGGATATTGAGCAGGCTATGCAGGAGGGATTTTCCACCGCTACTGACACTATCCGTTCTTTGGGCTTTGGTGCCGGTATGGGACTTCCAAATATGAAGCGCTATACCGATTATATGGATATCAAGACCGAAATAGGAGTAGGCACTACTATTACAATGAAGGTTAATCTTTCTTAATCTTCGGTAAGGTGGATTTTATGTACACATACGAGCATTCGGTATATTTGGATGTAGAAAAATGTAACGGATGTACTACCTGTCTTAAGCATTGCCCCACAGAGGCAATCCGTATTCGTGATAATCACGCTGTTATTAACGGGGAACGCTGTATTGATTGCGGTGAATGTATAAGGGTTTGCCCGCATTCTGCCAAGAAAGCTATTTGCAACAAGCTTTCCGATATGGATAGATTTAAATACAAAATAGCACTTCCTGCACCCACTCTCTATGGTCAGTTCGATAATTTGGACGATGTGGATTATGTCCTTGACGGACTTTTAAAGTTAGGCTTTGACGATGTTTTTGAGGTTTCTGCCGCGGCGGAGTTGGTGTCAATTTACACCAGAAATTACCTGAAAAAGAAAAATATCAAAAAACCGCTTATCAGCTCGGCGTGTCCCGCTGTTATGAGACTTATTTGTCTCAGATTTCCGTCGCTCAAGGAAAACATAATTCCAATGCTTCCTCCAATGGAGGTTGCCGCCCGTTTAGCTCGTGAAAAAGCCTTGAGAGAGCATCCAGACCTTAAAGATAGTGATATTGGCGTTTGCTTTATATCACCCTGTCCTGCAAAGGTTAGCTATGTTCGAAATGGCTTTGCTGAATATGAAAGCTTAGTTGATGTGGTAGTTTCCATTAAGGATATCTACTTCAAACTGATTTCCAAAATGAAATATGGTGAGGATGTTAGAAGTCTTTCTGCTTCCGGTATGATAGGAATAGGTTGGGCAACCTCAGGCGGCGAATCCACTGCGATTTTTAATGACAGCTACTTAGCGGCTGACGGTATTGACAATTGCAACAAGGTTTTAGACCAAATTGAAAACGGAAATATACCGCCTTTAGAATACATTGAGCTTAATGCTTGTACAGGAGGTTGCGTTGGAGGCGTTTTGACAATTCAAAATCCCTTTATCGCAAAGGCAAGACTGCAGGGTCTTAGACGCTATTTGCCCGTTTCCCAAAACTTTTTGTCTAAGGAAGATGAGCAACTGCCAGACAGTGTAATGTTTGATGATTTTCCTGTTTACAAACCGATTTCCAGACTAAGTGACAGTATGCAGGAGTCCATGCGAATGATGTTGGAAATTCAAAAACTTAGAGAGGAACTTCCGGGAATTGACTGTGGCTCCTGTGGAGCGCCCAATTGTCGAGCTTTTGCGGAGGATATTGTCAAAAAACAAACCAATCTTGAAAATTGCCTGATTAGACAACGAACCTTAAAGAAAGGGGAGAGCGATAATGACGGTTAACGGCCTTTTAGAGGGCGGAGACTTCAAGGCTCTTTCTTTAGTGGAGGGTGAGCGAGAAATCTCGGGGGTTTATATCGGCGATTTGCTAAGCTGGGTTATGGGTAAGGCTAAGAGCGGTGACGCTTGGATTACCATAATGTCAAATGTTAATATTTTAGCTGTGGCTGCTTTGACCGACTGTGCTTGTATTATTTTAAGCGAGGGTGTTACCCTCACCGAAGAAATAACAAGAACTGCAAAGGCAAAGGGCATTAATGTGCTCACCTTTTCTGGAAGCAGCTATGATGCCGCAGTAAGCCTTGAAAAGCTGTTATGAAAAAATATTACTACGATTTGCACATTCATTCCTGTTTGTCGCCATGTGGGTACGATGATTCGACTCCAAACAGTATTGCGGGGATAGGGGAGATTAATTCTCTCAATATTATGGCATTGACTGACCATAATACTTGTAAAAACTGTCCGGCATTTTTCAAAGCCTGTTTTCGCCACGGTATTTTCCCCGTTGCGGGAATGGAGCTTACAACGGCGGAGGATATTCACGCAGTGTGTTTATTCCCGACATTGGAAAAGGCTATGGAGTTTGATGAGCTTTTGCAGGAAAGACGGATATTAATTCCTAACCGTACGGATATTTTCGGCAGACAAATTATTTGTGACAGTGAGGATAATGTCATTGGTGAGGAGGAGCATTTGCTTTCCAATGCCACCACAATTTCCATTGAAGAGGCTCCGAAATTGGTGGAAAGTTTCGGAGGAATTTGTTATCCTGCCCACATTGATAGAGATGCCAACGGCATAATTTCGGTTTTGGGTACATTCCCGAAAACACCGCATTTCACCTGTGCAGAGTTGCATGATGCTGAAAAGTGGGACGAATATGCTACAAATTATGATTTAAGTGACAAACGCTTGGTTATAAGCTCTGATGCCCATTATTTGTGGGATATTAAGGAGCGTTCGGATTTTATTTTCCTTGAGGAAATAACCGATAAAAACCGAGCGGGGGAAAGTGTTATTAATTATTTGAGGAAAGGCTTATGAAGGAATTAGCTTTAAACATCCTTGATATTGCGGAAAATTCAGTCAAGGCGGAAGCCACCTTGGCTAAAATTTCTATTGAGCAAACAGATACGCAAATAATTCTAACATTTACCGACAACGGCATTGGTATGACCGAGGAAATAAGGCAGACCGTAACCGACCCCTTTTATACTACCCGTACTACCAGAAAAGTAGGCATGGGCTTACCCCTTTTAAAGCTTGAGGCTGAAATGACCGGTGGCAGTATGACGGTCACTTCAAAGCATATTTCAGAAGACCCGATAAATCACGGCACTGAAGTTTGTGCCGTTTTTTATAAAAACCATATCGACTGCATACCGCTTGGTGATGTGGTTGAGACAGTGGCCACTTTAATTCAAGGTCATCCAGATACCGATTTTCTCTTTACGCATAAAACAGAGGAAAAGGAAATTACGCTTGACACAAGAGAACTTCGCGAGGTGCTTGAGGGTGTACCCCTTAACACATACGAGGTAATAAAGTGGATTAAAGAGTTTCTTAAAGAACAATATATAAATTAAGTAGGAGGAAAAGAAATGAAATCATTGGCTGAATTACAGGCAATTAAGGACAAAATGAAAGACAAGGTTGTTCTTCGTGAGGGCACTAATGAGTTTCGTGTTGTTGTAGGAATGGCTACTTGCGGTATTGCCGCTGGTGCTCGTCCT
>JAFSGB010000023.1 GCA_017434895.1 Clostridia bacterium | reverse complement strand
GTCTCTTACTTATGATCCCTAACATGTACAAAATTGCCGGTGAGTTACTCCCCAGCGTGTTCCACGTTTCTGCACGTTGCGTAGCTTCTCACGCTCTTAACATCTTCGGCGACCATTCTGACGTTTATGCTTGCCGTCAGACAGGCTTTGCAATGTTAGCTGAAACCAATCCTCAAGAAGTTATGGACCTCGGCGCAGTAGCTCACCTCGCTACAATAAAGTCCCGCGTTCCTTTCATCAACTTCTTTGACGGTTTCCGTACATCTCACGAAATCCAAAAAATCCAAGTTTGGGATTATGAGGATCTAAAGGATATGTGCGATATGGATGCAGTTGCTGCATTCCGTAGCCGTGCTCTTAACCCTGAGCATCCCGTAATGCGTGGTTCACACGAAAACGGCGATATCTTCTTCCAGCACCGCGAGGCTTGCAACAAGTATTACGATGCTACTCCCGCTATTGTTGAGGAGTATATGAACAAGGTTAATGCAAAACTCGGCACAGATTACAAACTATTCAACTACTACGGTGCTCCTGACGCTGAAAAGGTTATAATTGCAATGGGATCTATCTGCGACGTTGCAGAAGAGGTTATCGACTATATGACCGCTGCCGGTGAAAAGGTTGGTCTCGTAAAAGTTCGTCTTTACAGACCTTTCTCTGCTGAAAAGCTAGTTGAGGCTATTCCCCAGACTGTTAAGAAGATTGCTGTTCTTGACAGAACTAAGGAGCCCGGTTCTTTAGGCGAGCCTTTGTACTTGGATGTTGTTACTGCTCTTGCAGTTACCGGTAGAAAGATTGACACCGTTATCGGTGGCCGTTACGGTCTTGGTTCTAAGGACACACCTCCTGCAAGCGTATTTGCAGTTTACAATGAGCTTTCTAAGGACGAGCCTAAGGCTCAGTTTACCCTTGGTATTAACGACGATGTTACCTGCCTATCCCTCGACGAGGAGGAGGCTCCCAACACTGCTGCAGAAGGCACAATAGAGTGCAAATTCTGGGGTCTTGGCGGTGATGGTACTGTTGGTGCTAACAAAGACTCTATCAAGATTATCGGTGACCATACTGACAAGTATGTTCAAGCTTACTTCCAGTATGACTCTAAGAAGACCGGCGGTATCACCATTTCTCACTTAAGATTTGGTGACAAGCCTATTAAGAGTCCTTACTATATTAACAAGGCTGACTTTGTTGCTTGCCACAACCCCTCTTATGTAATTAAGGGCTACAAGATGGTTAACGATGTTAAGCCCGGCGGTGTATATTTAATCAACTGCCAGTGGACTCCCGAAGAGTTAGATAAGCACATGCCTGCTGAAGCTAAGCGTTACATTGCTAACAATAACATTCAGCTTTACACCGTTAATGCTATTGATCTTGCTGCTGAAATCGGACTTGGCAAGCGTACAAATACTGTTTTGCAGTCTGCTTTCTTCTCTCTATCCAAGGTTCTTCCTGCCGAGGAAGCTATCGGTTATATGAAAGAAAAAGCTCAGAAGTTTATGAAGAAGGGTATCGAAATCGTTCAAATGAACGAGAAGGCTATTGATGCCGGTGCTACCGCTTACGTTAAGATTGACGTTCCCGCTGACTGGGCAAATGCTGTTGATGAAAAAACCGCAACCAATGAGGAAACTAACTCCAAGTTAATCAAGATGGTTGACAACATCATGAAGCCGGTAGGTCTTATGGACGGTGACTCTCTCCCCGTTTCTGCTTTCATTGACCATGCTGACGGTACCTTCGAGCAAGGCGCTTCTGCTCACGAAAAACGCGGCGTTGCCGTTATGGTTCCTGAGTGGAATAACGAAACCTGCATTGGTTGTAACAAGTGCGCATTTGTTTGCCCCCACGCTACAATCCGTCCCTATGCTCTTTCTGCTGAAGAAAAAGCTGCTGCTCCCGCTAACATCAAGGTTGCAGTTAAAGAGAAGCTCGTTACCAATAAGGGCTATTCCTATGTAATGGCAGTATCTCCTTTAGACTGTATGGGTTGCGGTGTTTGTGTTGGCGAATGTCCCACCAATTCTCTTAAAATGGTATCTCAAGAATCTCAACTTGCAGAGCAAGATGTATTTGATTACTGTGTAGCTAATGTAACTGAGAAGGACGGCGTAGCAAGTGATGCTAATCTTATTGCTTCTCAGTTTAAGAAGCCTTTACTTGAGTTCTCCGGTTCTTGTGCAGGTTGTGCTGAGACTGCTTATGCCAGAATTGTTACCCAGTTGTTCGGTGAAAAGATGTATATTTCTAATGCAACCGGTTGTTCCTCTATTTGGGGCGGTCCTGCTGCAACATCTCCTTACACTGTAACTGCTGAGGGTCGCGGACCCGCTTGGGCTAACTCCTTGTTTGAGGATAATGCTGAGCACGGCTACGGTATTTACCTCGGTCAAAAGGCAATTCGTGAAGGTCTTGCAGCTCAAGTTAAAGAAATGGCTGATTCCGATAAGGCTTCCAACGAATTTAAGGCTGCTGCCAATGCTTACTTTGAGACCTACAATGACACTAACAAGAACGATGTTGCTACTAAGGCTCTTATCGTAGAAATTGAAAAGGCTGCTAAGGAAGGTTGTCCCACTGCGCCCGCAATTCTCGACAAGAAAGAATACCTCTCCAAGAAATCTATTTGGATTTTCGGCGGTGACGGTTGGGCTTACGATATTGGCTTCGGCGGTGTTGACCACGTATTGGCTTCCGGCGAGAATGTAAACATTATGGTATTTGATACCGAAGTTTACTCTAACACCGGCGGACAGGCTTCTAAGGCTTCTAACATTGGTCAAGTTGCTCAATTTGCTGCTGCTGGTAAGGCAATCAACAAGAAGAGCCTTGCTGAAATTGCAATGAGCTATGGCTATGTTTATGTAGCACAGATTGCTATGGGTGCTGATATGAACCAGACCCTTCGTGCAATCAAAGAGGCTGAGGCTTACAACGGTCCTTCTATCATAATATGCTACTCACCTTGCGAAATGCACTCAATTAAGGGCGGTATGGTTAACTGCCAGAACGAGATGCGCAAGGCTGTAGCTTCTGGTTACTGGGATATGTTCCGTTATAATCCCGCGCTAAAGGCAGAAGGTAAGAATCCCTTCAGTCTTGACAGCAAGCCTGCTACTGCTGATTATAAGGAATTCATCCTTAATGAAGCTCGTTACTCATCACTCACCCGTTCTTTCCCAGAGCGTGCTGAGGAGCTATTTGAACAAGCAAGCGAGGCTGCAAAGGCTCGTCGTGCTCATCTCGAAAAGCTCGTTGAGTTATACGGTAAATAAAATCTGTTAATCAGTAATTTTAAAACCCTTGTTCAGTCAATGATTGGACAAGGGTTTTGCTATATAAAAAAACAGTGCAGTTTTACTGCACTGTTTAAGCTTGGATAAAATTTTATTCAGCTTCGTCTAAATCCTCGGTATCCTCAACATCACACTCTAGATAATCGCCTTTAATACGGTTTTTATTTGAAAACTTATCAAAAATAGCCAGAGCACCAATTACTCCACCGAAAACTGCCAAAAGAGACCCTAAAAATTTTAAAAAGCCTTTCATATATAAAACTCCTTCCGAATTTCTTTGCAAACTTATTATATCAACTAATTTTAAAAATGTCAATTACATTAAGGGTGCAAATAAATGCAAAATTGCCTGTAAAAGTCTTTTAAGTAACGGAAGCTTCTTCCAGTCTGAAATTTTGATTTCCTTTGATGCATCAAATATCTTTTGCATATCGACCTTAATATCGGTTACAGTATCACTGTCACAAATCCAAGCACCGCATTCAAAATGGAAAACAAAGCTTCGGTAATCCATATTTACTGTGCCGACAGTTGCCACCTTATTGTCAGAAACAAAAATTTTCGAATGAATAAAACCCGGTGTGTATTCGTAGATTTTAACTCCAGCCTCTAAAAGCTCAAGATAATTATACTGTGTAACATTATGAACATACCATTTATCCGGAATGTGAGGAGTTACGATTTTAACCTCAATCCCCGACTTTGCCGCCATACAAAGATTGTTTTTCATTGCGTTATCGATTATTAAATACGGTGTTGCAATGTAAACATATTTATGTGCAGTGTTAAGCATTTGTGAATAAATGCCTTCGGCGGGATTTTTTTGACTTAACGGTCCGTCTGCATAAGGAATTACAAAGCCGTTAGTCTCTGCGGTGTAATCAGAAATATAATTTCGCATTGCAATACGTTTTTTTGTAGTAAATTCCCACATAATACAGAAAAGACATAAAAAACTTTTAACGGCTTCGCCCTTTAACATAATACCGCAGTCCATCCAGTACCCGAAACGCTCGACGATGTTAACGTATTCGTCACCTATGTTAAAACCGCCGGTAAATGCAGTTTTACCGTCAATGATTACTATTTTTTGGTGATTGCGGTTATTCATAAAAATGTTCATTGTCGGATTTATGGGATTGAAAACCGCAACCTCAATTTTTTCTGCACGAAGCTTGGAAACAAAGTCCTTGTTTTGACGCCTAATAGAGCCAAAATCGTCAAAAATTATTTTAACCTCTACCCCACTTGCCGCTTTACGCTTTAAGACTAAATGGATATCATCCCACATTTTACCCTCGGCAAGGATAAAAAATTCGAGAAAAATATATTTTTCTGCCTTTTCTAATTCCTGTAAAAGTTTGGGCATTAGATTTTCGACAGGTGAAAAAAATTCGGTTGATGTGCCGGAGTAAATCGGGTAACCGCTTTCACGTATAAGGTATTCCGCTTGACGAGAATGAAGCATATCATAGTATTTTAAAGAATTAAGGCAATCGTCAGAGTTATTTAAATAATGCTTATAACGGGCTTCGCAAATTCGCATACGTTTCTTTATTCTGGGTCTTACTCTGCCACCGCCAAGAAGTAAGAAAACCGTAATTCCGAAAACCGGAAATACTAAAATAAAAACTATCCAAGAAATCTTGTGGTCAGGATTTCCTCGGCGATTGATTATCACAATAACGGTTATAATACCAAGAATAACCGACAGTGTATAAGCACTGATTGAGGTCACGGTGTAGTCTACTATAACAGCCGTAATAAAAAACAACTGAATAATTAAAACAAGTCCCGAAATAATAATGTGAGTGGGAAACGGTATACCTCTTTTTTTCAAAGTGCTCACCTCTTATGGCATATTGTAACATATATTACATATTATTGCAAATTATTAGTTGTAAATTTATTGTAACTTATGGTATAATTAAAACACTACTATTGAAAGGATATCTTTTATGTCTTTGGAAATTTTGGAATTACAAAGCGGTGTCGAAGGCTTATTTATTAAAAATAACCGATTTAATACTACACTAGTTTCTTATAATTTTTATTTGCCCTTAAAAAAGGAAACTGCTGCAGAAAATGCGTTGCTTCCTTTTATACTTACCTCATGCTCGAATAGGTATCCCGATTTTTCACGCCTTAACTATAAGCTTTCCAAGCTTTACGGGGCAAGACTTAATGCCAGCACCGAAAAGTACGGTGATTATCAGCTGCTTAGAATGACAATTTCGGTTATTAATGACCGATTTTCATTAGAGGGCGACTCTCTTGTTAAAAATGCCAGCGAGTTATTACTTGGCTTGATTTTTGAACCAAAATGTGAAAACGGTGTCTTTTTTGAGGATGACCTTGAGCGTGAAAAACGAAAAGCAATTGAGCATATTAAGGGTGAAATCAGCGAAAAGCGCGTTTTTGCCAAAAAACGTTTGATTGAGGAAATGTTTAAAAATGAGCCGTATGGTACACCGAAGTGCGGTACCGTCGAGGATGTTCAAGCAATAACCGGCGAAAGCCTTTATAAAGCATGGAAAAATATGTTATCCTCTGGATTTGTGCGTGTTCAGGTTGTAGGCTCTGCCGTACCTGACGGACTTTTTGAAGAGGTTTCAGAGCGTTTTTCCACAGTTGACCGAAACAATGTTTGCGACTGCAAAATTTCTGCACCGGCTAAAAAGGTATCAACACCGAAAACAGTGACCGATTATATGGATGTTTCCCAAGGAAAGCTATGTCTCGGATTTTCGACAACTCTTTGCGGTAATGACGATGTCGCACTTCCGCTTATGGTTATGACCGATATTTTCGGTGGTGGGCCGTATTCCAGACTTTTTTCAAATGTTCGTGAAAAAATGAGTCTTTGTTACTACTGCTCAGCTTCCGCCATTCGTCAAAAAGGACTGGTTACCGTTGAAAGCGGTCTTGAAACCGATAACTTTGAAAAAGCAGAAAAGGAAATTTTAAATCAGCTCGAAGCCCTAAAAAAGGGTGAATTTTCTGATTTTGAATTTGAGTCGTCTATCAAGAGCATTACAGACTCACTAAACACTTATAATGACAGTCAGAATTCCATTGATTTATGGTATGTGATTAAGGTGAATAACGATAGTCTTTATACGCCTGAAGATATTGCCGAAAAAATAAGTACCATTACCCGAGAGGATGTAATTAATGCTGCAGAGGGCGTCTGCCTTAACACCGTCTATAAGCTTTTACCCAAGGAGGCTAAATAATGAAAAAAGAACTCTTTGAAAACAAAATAGGTGAAGCTTACACCAAGGTCATCCTTGATAACGGTCTTAAGGTTTTCATATTGGAAAAACCACAATATAATTCTGCATATGCCCTTTTCGGTACGAAATACGGTTCAATCGATACTATTTTTAATGTTGACGGTAAGGAAATTGCTGTTCCGGAGGGCATTGCCCACTTTTTAGAGCACAAGCTTTTTGAAAGTCAGGACGGCGACGCTTTTTCAAAATTTGCCAAAACCGGTGCCTACGCCAACGCTTTCACCTCCTTTGACCGCACTTGTTATTTGTTTTCTTGTTCTGATAAGTTTTATGAAAATTTAAGTATTTTACTTGATTTTGTGCAGTCTCCATATTTTACTGAGGAAACTGTAAATAAAGAGCAAGGCATTATAGGACAAGAAATCCGTATGTATGATGACAGTCCTGCTTGGCGCGTTATGTTTAATATGCTGATGGCTATGTACCACAATCACCCCGTAAGAATTGATATTGCGGGAACGGTTGAGTCTATTTCTAAAATCGACTATAATTTACTTTATGACTGCTACAACACCTTTTACAACCCCTCTAATATGTTTATTTGCATTGCCGGAAATGTTGACACTGATACCTGCTTAAAGCAAATAAGCGAAGGTGTAAAGAAAAGTGACCCCAAGGAAATTATCCGCATTAAACCGGAGGAACCCGATAGTGTTTTAACCGATTACACCGAGCAAGCCTTAGAGGTAGCACAACCGATGTTTTGCTTTGGCTTTAAGGAGTCTCTCGATTCCCCCGAAAAGACCGTTAAGGAAAAGATTCTCACTTCACTGCTTCTTAACATTATTTCGGGCGACGCCTCTCCTCTTTACAAGCAGTTAATTAATGACGGACTTATTAATGACGAGTTTGATAATGAGCATTTTTGCGGTAACGGATATTCCGCACTGATTTTTGAGGGCGAATCAAAAGACCCGAAGGCAGTGTCTATGGCTATTAAAAACGAGATTTTACGGCTTAAAAACGATGGTATAGACAAAAAGCTTTTCAATGCTATCAGAGCCGGAATGTATGGTTCTTCAATTCGCCTATTCAACAATGTCGAAAGCATTGCAATGCAGCTTACAGAATGTGCTATGAATGACTGCGGACTTTTTGACGAGCTTAAGTATTTAAAGGCTATTACGATTGATGATGTAACACGAAAGCTTAATGAAATTAATTTGGAAAATTCTGTGCTTTCGGTTATAAGTCCAAAAAATTAACAGGAGTATAAAATGGAAGTTACAATTTTCGGTTTAAAGCTTACAATTAATCCTATTGCTTTTTCTATTCCATTGGGTGAAAGGCACTGGGATGTTTACTGGTACGGAATTATTATTGCCTTCGGATTTTTAATGGCACTGATCTATGCTTATAGGAATGCTAAACGGTTTGATATTAATACCGACAAAATGTTAGATATGGTAATCGTTACTGTACCTGTATCAATTCTTTGTGCCAGAACCTATTATTTGATATTTGATGGAGAAAAGATGGAGGGCATTGGTGATTTCTTCGGATTTTCCTCCTCCGGCTTTTCAGGGCTTGCCAGTTACGGTGCGGTAATCGGTGCCTTTGTTTGCGGCGGGCTTATGTGTAAACTTCGCAAAATACATATTCCCGATATGTTCGATTTAACCGCAATCTGCTTCCTTATCGGTCAAGGTATCGGCCGTTGGGGAAATTTTGTAAATCAAGAGGCCTTTGGCACCTTTACCGGTAGCAGTTGGTGGGGCATGGAAAGTGCAAATACAATCTCAGTTATGGGCGACAATGGTCTTGTGCACCCTTGCTTTCTCTATGAGTCAATATGGTGCTTGCTTGGTGTATTTGTGTTACATAAAATTAGTAAAAACAAAAAGTTCAGCGGTCAAATTTTCCTTAGCTACGGCGTTTGGTACGGCGTGGAGCGAGGCTTTTTAGAGCTTATCAGAACTGATAGCCTAATGTGGGGACAGATTAGAATTTCTTCCCTGCTTTCATTTACAATTTGTATCATTTGCGGTATTTTACTGTATGTGTTCTTGAAAAAAACGAAAATCGTACCTGTTATGGAATATGACACTCTATTCACGGAAAAAGAGGAGACAGAAAATGAGCAAGATAATTGACGGTAAGATAATTTCCACCGCAGTAAAGGAAAGAGTAAAAAACGAAGTTGTTGAACTAAATAAAAAGGGTATCTCTGTCGGACTTGCAGTTATAATTGTCGGCGAGGACCCTGCATCTAAGGTGTATGTTGCAAACAAGAAAAAGGCTTGTGAGGCTTTGGGTATTATTTCAGAGGAATATGCACTTAGTGAAAACACAACCCAAGAGGAATTGCTTGCATTAATTCAAAAGCTTAATAATTCCCCTAAAATCAACGGTATTTTATGCCAACTGCCTCTACCGAGTCACCTTGACGAAAAGCTTATAATTAACTCTATTGACCCCGAAAAGGATGTTGATGCGTTTCACCCTGTAAACGTGGGAAAAATTATGATTGGCGACTATTATTTTCTGCCCTGCACCCCCGCCGGTGTTATGGAAATGCTTTCTTTCGAGGGTATTGAGGTTGAGGGTAAAAACTGCGTTGTAATAGGTCGTTCAAACATTGTCGGCAAGCCTATGAATATGCTACTGCTTCACAAAAACGGCACAGTTACAATCTGTCACTCAAAAACTAAAAATTTAGTAGAGATTTGCAAAAATGCCGATATTTTAGTAGCGGCCGTCGGCAGACCTAACTTCGTTACCGCAGATATGGTAAAAGACGGTGCGGTTGTAATTGATGTCGGTATTAACCGAGTTGACGGTAAGCTTTGCGGTGACGTTATGTTTGACGAGGTAAGCAAAAAGGCTTCCGCCATTACACCGGTTCCGGGTGGCGTTGGCCCTATGACTATTGCAATGCTGATGCAAAACACTCTTACTGCCGCAAAAAAGCAAAATAACTTAATTTAAGGTGAACACTTTGAAAAAAATAATTTTGTCACTTTGTATTATATTAATGCTTAGCCTTAATGTTACGGCACTAACCGTTGACCAAATCACACCAGACAATGATTTTATAATTTACTCTGCCGACCCTGACGGTGTTGCCGAAATCTTAAAAATTGATAATGAACAACTTGAAAACAAGATTAAAGAACAAAACATAAAGTTTTTAGCCGTAAATAAAGGAAATACCAAACAAATTCAGCTAACCGAAACAGAAAGTGAATTTTCAAATGCAGTCGGTGACCTTTCAAGTTTATCAGACAGTAATATTAAAAGTCTATTGCCCGATATTACGGGACTTAACAATATCAAAGGCAATATTGTTTTAAAGGACAAGCAAAAATATGTGAATATTAATCTTAAAGACACTGCAAGCGGTTATATTCTTACCCAGTATTTTACGGTAACAGATAAAAAGCTTTATACTTTGAGCTTTTATACCGAATCAGGTGTAAGCACAGATTATATTGAAACGGCATTTAAAACAAGTGATATAATTTCCGATGAAATTAGTATTAACACAAATGCTAAAACAGTAAGAACCGTGGCAATTATAGGAACTGTAATTTTTGGACTTTCCTTTATAATAATACTTGCTACAGTTATAAAAGATTTAGTTAAAAAATCAGCATAAAATGCTGATTTTTTTATTGACATACATGATATTTATGATCTAATATTTGTATCATTTGAGACGGTTTGAGGTTTTTCAATGATTTATGATTTATTTTTATTAAATAATTTAAGTGATAATGAAAAAGAGCAAATTATTTCTCTGTTAGATAAGCCGTTTTTCTTTAAAAAGGGCAAAGTTATCTATTCGCGAAATAATTTTAAAAAGGCTTTGGGTTACATTGTAAGCGGTAAGGCCAGCGCAGTTAATGACAGTCTTTTCAAAAAAAGCTTTGAAAAAGGGAATGTTTTCGGCGCCGCAGCGGTTTTTGGAAGTGATAATTGTTACGTAAGCAAAATTGTTGCCGAAAGTGACTGTGAGGTTTTATTTATTTCTGAGGAAACACTTAAAAAAATATTTAACCTCTACCCTGTTACCACAGTTAATTATATAATGTTTTTGTCTAACAAAATCCGTTTTTTAAACCTTAAACTTAATATGATTTCTTGCACAAATGCAGAGGACACGGTTTATAAATATTTGATTGAAAATATGAACAGTGAAAAAATAGTTAACTTACCCGTTAGTATGACTACACTGGCAAGAATGTTAAACATTGGCAGAGCAACCCTCTACCGAAGTTTTGACAGTCTTGAGTACAGTGGAAAAATCAAACGGAAAAAAAATAATATAAAGGTGATTTAAAATGAAAAAAATTCTCAGCATCCTATTAACATTAGTACTACTACTCGGTCTTACCGCTTGCGGTAGCGAAGATAATAGCAGCAGTACACCGGAAGCTCAGCTTACAAAGGCTAATGTTTATGTTCTTTCCGGTCCTACAGGTATTGGCGCCGCAAACCTTAAAGCTAAAGCCGACAAAGCCGAGACTGTAGGTGATTACAATATTACAGTTGTTGCTCAGCCCGACGAGGTTGTTTCTAAAATTTCCAAGGGCGAGGCTGATATAGCCGCTATCGCCACCAATCTTGCCGCTAAGCTATATAACAAAACCGAGGGTGAAATTACTGTTTTGGCAGTAAACACCTTAGGTGTACTTAATGTTGTAACTCCAGACGGTGTAGAAATTACAAGTCTTGCAGATTTAAAGGGTAAAAAGATTTACACAACCGGACAAGGCTCCAACCCAGAGTATATTATTAATCATTTACTCGAGAAAAATGGTATTAAGGATGATGTTACCCTTGAATTTAAAGCTGAGGGCACCGAGCTTTTAACCGTTTGGAGCACCGACCCCACTGCAATTATTATTGCTCCTCAGCCCGTTGCAACCACTCTAACCATTCAAAATCAAGGCGCTAAAATTGCTGTTGATTTAACTAAGGAATGGGATAAGGTTAACACCGATTCTGCTTTAATGATGGGCTGTGTTGTTGTTCGTAACGAATTTTTGAATAACAATAAAGCAACTATTGACAAGTTCCTTGAGGAATACAAGGCTTCCATTGAGTCTGCTAACACCGATATCGATGGCACCGCCGCTCTTTGCGAAACCTACGGAATAATTCCTAAGGCTCCTATCGCTAAAAAAGCTATTCCTAACTGCAACTTGACCTATGTTGATGGCAAAGAAATGAAGACAAAGCTTTCAGGTTATTTAAACGTTCTTTTTGCCGCAGATATGACCGCAGTTGGCGGAAAATTACCGACAGACGGTTTCTATTATGAAGGTTAATTTAAAGAAAATAATGTTTAAAGCAGGGTCCATTTTATTATGGATTCTGCTTTGGCATATATGTGCCACCTGCGTCAACAATAAGCTACTGTTTAAAATACCGCTTCCTTTTGAAACTTTAAAAGAGTTTTTTAATTGCTTAATGCTTTCGGGATTCTGGCAAGCAGTCGGAAGCTCGCTTATTCATATATTAAGCGGTTTTTTAGCGGCAGTAATTTTAGGCTTTGTTTGCGGACTACTCTCGGGCAATAGCGAAATGTTTAAAACCCTTACAAATCCCATTTCCCGTCTCATTCGCTCGGTACCCGTTGCCGCTTTTATAATTTTGGCTTGGCTTTGGATACCCTCAACTGTTATTCCCTCATTTATTTCATTTTTAATGGTGTTTCCCATAGTTTGGCTTCAGGTTGAAACAGGTCTGCTTTCTGTAGATAAAAAACTTGTTGAAATGGCAACCGTTTTGGATATGAGCAAAAAGGGTATTATAACGAATATTAAAATACCAACTGTTCTCCCCTTTTTCCGTCAATCGGTAATTACGGGGCTTGGTTTTGCGTGGAAATCCGGAGTTGCGGCTGAGGTCATATGTAATCCTACGGGTAGCATAGGCGCGCTTCTTTCAAATGCCAAAAGCAACCTTGAGTATACAAGGGTTTTTGCAGTTGTACTAACTATTGTTATCTTAAGCCTAATACTTGAAAACATTATTAAATTTTTTTGGAGGGAAACCAAGTGATAAAATTGAATAATGTAAAATTTTCTTATGGGGAAAAATCGGTTTTAGATAGTTTTTCACTGGAAATTAATAAAGGCGACCGAATTTGTCTGTTTGGTGACAGCGGTTCAGGTAAAACTACCGCTTTAAGACTCATTTTAGGTCTAGAAACACCTCAAATGGGAGAAATAATTAAAAATAAAAACCTTAAACCCTCGGTTGTTTTTCAAGAGGACAGACTTATTCCATTTAAAACAGTTTTAGAAAATTTAACACTTTTCGGTTGTGATATAAAAAAAGCAACCGATATCTTAACAAAATTAGGGCTTAAAGATTATCTTTACTGCCATCCGTCCGATTTATCCGGTGGAATGTCTCGGCGTGTTGCCATAGCCCGCGCGTTGTCGGTTCATTTTGATTTCTTAATTCTTGACGAGCCGTTTACAGGTCTTGATAAAACCAACATATCAGCTTGTGCCGGCCTTATAAATGAAATCTTAGGCGAAAAACCGCTTATTTTAGTCACCCATTCTAAAGAGGAAGCTGAAATTTTAAACTGCAATATAAAGGAAATGCTATGATTAAACTGATGTTCGTCTGCCACGGCAATATTTGCAGAAGTCCTATGGCAGAGTTTATAATGAAAGAGCTGGTTGCTGAAAAGGGCCTTGCCGATAATTTTTTAATAAAATCCTCTGCTACAAGCTATGAGGAAATTGGCAATCCTATTTATCCTCCCGCACTTGCAGAGCTAAAGCGTAATAACATTTCCGTAGGCGAAAAATATGCCATTAAGCTTAAAAGAGATGATTACGAAAAATATGATTTATTTATCTGTATGGACGACAATAATCTCAGAAATATTAAGCATATTTTTAAGTGTGACCCGCAAAATAAAATACGAAAGCTTCTTGCAAGCGACGTTGAAGACCCATGGTATTACGGTAATTTTGATGTAACCTATAAGGATATTGAAAAAGGTTGCAAAGCACTACTTGAAAGTTTGATAAATTAGTAGTATAATTCTTTTTAGAATTTTTAAAGTTAGGTGAAAAATATGTCAGGATGTTCAGGCAACTGTAGTAGTTGTTCATCAAATTGTAAAGGAAAAGAGCCCGAAAGCCTAATCGAGCCTACAGGCGAATACAACAACATTAAGCACGTTATCGGTGTTGTAAGCGGTAAAGGCGGTGTTGGTAAATCAATGGTTACCTCCATGCTCGCTATCGAGCTTGCCCTCAAGGGCTTTAAGGTTGGTATTTTGGATGCCGACATTACCGGCCCCTCTATTCCGAAAACTTTTGGAATCAATACAAGAGCTATGCAAAATGAAATTGGTATTTTGCCAGCCGTTACCAAAACCGGAATTAAAATTATGTCCATTAATCTAATGCTTCCCGACCACGAATCCCCTGTTATTTGGCGTGGCCCCGTAATTGCAGGAGCTGTTAAACAGTTTTGGCATGACGTTGTTTGGGGCGAGCTTGATTATTTGCTGATTGACTGTCCGCCAGGCACCGGTGACGTTCCCCTAACAGTTTTCCAAAGCATTCCGCTTGATGGCGCAGTTATTGTAACCTCTCCCCAAGACCTTGTTTCAATGATAGTTAAAAAAGCTTACAATATGGCCAAAATGATGGATATCCCCGTTTTGGGAATAGTTGAAAATATGAGCTATGTTGTTTGTCCTGATTGTGGCAAGAGCTTTAATATTTTCGGAGGTGGCAGTGAAACCGTTGCAGAGGAGCTTGGTGTTCCGCTACTCGGTAAAATGCCAATCGATATAAACCTTACCAAAATGGTAGACAACGGTGAGTTCGAACGCTTTGAAACCAGCTACCTTAAAGATGCAGTAAATGCAATTATAAAGTAGATAAAAAAATCACTCAAGAGTTAATCTTGAGTGATTTTTAAATATTCAATAAATTCTGTAAGTGAGCCGATTCCAGATACAAAGCAGATTATAAAGCAAACCGGAACAGCAAAAGGTAAAAGTAAAATAAATGGTATTGAAAACACCATAGCACCGGTAATTTTGTTAATCGGCGAATGCTTAGCCGCAAATTTTCGAAGTTTAATTGCAGCGGTAATATATGCACCGATGCGTAAGAGAACAACCACTGCCACACAGTACCAAATTGCCATGGGAAGCTTTTTAATTAAAAAAGGCATTAGCATTATTAACATTACCGCATAAAACAAAAGGTCTGCGGCACTGTCAAGCTTGGCACCGAACTCGTTTGTAATTTTAAGCCGTCTTGCCAAGAAACCGTCTAAAACGTCGGTAAGACCGGTCAAAGCATAAATTATGTAAAACCAAGTGGTTAATGGCTTTGTAAACAGTAAGGCAACAGTTCCAAGCATTCGCGTAACCGTAATACAGTTAGGCAGATTTTTTAGAATAATGGGCATTTAAAACCTCATCTTTCCTTTCCTATAAAGAAAAGCGCTAATGTTCCTGGACCGGAATGTGCGCCAATAACAGGGCCTACATTTGTGATTATTTTAGTATGAGTTCCAAATTTCTTTAACAATTGGTCTTTTACAAATTCAGCATCCTCGTCGCAGTCGGCATGAGATATAAAAGCAAGCTTTTCAGCATTTTCATCGGCCAATTGCTCATATTTTTCTATCAAAGCAGAAAGCGAAGCCTTTCTGCCACGGGCTTTGGAAACGCTTATAAGCTTACCATCATTATCAACATGAAGTACCGGCTTAATTCCTAAAACAGCGCCTACAAATGCAACTGCAGGACTTATTCTGCCACCTCTTTTAAGGTAAACTAAATCATCAACTGTAAACCAATGGCAAAGAGAAAGCTTAATGCTATCAATATATTTTGCAACATCCTCAATATTAGCTCCGCTATTTTTCTTTTCAACTGCAAAATATACAAGAAGACCCTGACCGGCAGACGCGGCAAGAGTATCAACACAAATGATTTTCTGCTCGGGATATTTTTCTAACAATTCCTCGGTTGCAATAAGTGAGGAATTATATGTAGTACTAAGACCCGATGAAAAGCCAAGATACAAAATATCCTTACCACTGTTCAATATATTTTCGAAAGCTTCGGTAAACTTATCAGGATTGATAGCTGCGGTTTTTGCGGTTTCACCGTTTTTCATTCTATTATAGAATGACGTACTTCCCATTTCATTATTTGAATATTCCTTATCCTCACCCTCGAAACGGAATGTGAGGTCAATATATTCAACACCCCATTCATTTAAAACCAAAGGGCTTAAATCACAACCCGAATCTGTAATTATAACAAAATTATTCATAAATTAATCTCCTAAATTGTTATCACAAATATTATACATCATTTGGTAAATTTTTTCAACAAAAACTTAAATAATAAGCATCTCATCATCGAAGTTTATGGGGATATTTGAAAAGGAAATTTATAAATTCGTCGGCGAAGCCGACGTCTTACCTCTTACTTGCTCTTCCTTTAAAGGATGAGCATCGCATCGCCAAAACTGAAAAAACGGTATTTTTCCTCAACGGCAATTTTATAGGCATTCATAACATTGTCGTAACCGGCAAAGGCAGAAACAAGCATCATAAGGGTGCTTTCGGGTAAATGAAAGTTTGTAATAAGACCATCCATTACCGTAAACTTAAAGCCAGGGTAGATGAAAATATCAGTATTTCCCGAGCATTCTATAATTTTTCCGTATTTCTTTTCAACACTTTCAAGTGTTCTGCAAGCGGTAGTGCCAACACAAATTACCCTGCCGCCCTCCTGTTTAGTTTTATTTATCACATCGGCTGTCTCTTTAGTTACAAAATATTCCTCAGTGTGCATTTTGTGTTTTGTAAGATCGTCAACCTTAACGGGTCTAAAGGTTCCAAGTCCTACGTGTAGGGTTACGAAGGCAATTTTTACGCCCATTCCAATAAGCTCGTCTAAAAGCTCGTTTGTGAAATGAAGTCCGGCAGTAGGTGCGGCGGCGGAGCCTAACTCCTTAGAATAAACCGTTTGGTAGCGTTCATTATCCTTTAATTTTTCATTAATGTAAGGTGGCAAAGGCATCTGACCAATTTCGCTAAGCGCTGTAAAAAATTCGCCCTCATAGGTGAATTTTACTATACGGTTGCCTTCTTCGGTTATATCTATAACCTCACAAAAAAACTTTTCGGAAAATTTAAAAATTTTACCGATTTTAGCCTTTTTACCTGGACCGGCAAGACACTCCCAAATATCAATATCCTTTTGCTTTAAAAGTAAAAATTCCACAACCGAGCCTGTATCAGTTCTGACACCGAAAATTCTTGCAGGTAAAACTCGGGTATTGTTTAACACAAGACAATCCCCTGCCTTTAAGTATTCCTTAATATCAAAAAAGCTTTTATGTTGTATATCACCGGTTTTTCGGTCTAATTTTAAAAGACGCGAGTTGTCCCGCTTTTCAATAGGTACTTGTGCAATTAGCTCCTTAGGTAAATCATAATAAAAGTCACTTGTTTTCATACGCACCTTTATCTTTCGGTATTTTATTAGTTTTTTATACATAAAATTATTTGACAAAATATATATCAAATGGTATCATAATATATTATATTTAACTTGTTTGAAAAATCAAGTACAATTTCCGAAGGGATGATTAAGAATGAAAAAATTTAATGTTGGTATTATCGGTGCCACGGGTATGGTTGGTCAAAGGTTTTCTTTGCTTCTTGCAAACCACCCTTGGTTTAATGTTACGGCTTTAGCTGCGAGCGCTTCCTCCGCCGGCAAAACACTGGGTGAAGCTGTTAATGGTCGTTGGGCTATGACCGAGGATATTCCCGCTAACCTTAAAGATATGATTATATATGATGCAGAAAAGGATATTGACAAAATCGTTTCCAAGGTTGATTTTGTTTTCTGTGCTGTTAATATGAAAAAGGATGAAATTAAAGCCCTTGAGGAAAAGTATGCTAAAAAAGAGTGCCCCGTTGTTTCAAACAACTCCGCTCATAGATTTACTGCCGATGTTCCTATGATTATCCCTGAGATTAACCCACAGCATCTCGATGTTATTGAGTCTCAAAGAAAGCGTCTCGGAACCAAAAAAGGCTTTATCGCAGTTAAATCTAACTGCTCGCTTCAGTCTTATGTTCCTGCTCTTTATCCCCTTGACGAAAAGTTTGGAATTGATAAGGTGCTTGTTTGCACATATCAAGCTATTTCCGGCGCAGGTAAAACCTTTGACCGTTGGCCCGAAATTATTGACAATGTAATTCCCTATATCGGCGGTGAAGAGGAAAAAAGCGAGAAAGAACCCCTAAAGATTTGGGGCACAGTTGAGGACGGCGAAATCAAGCTTTCAGATTCTCCTAAATTTACAGCGCAATGTATTCGTGTTCCGGTTTCTGACGGTCACCTTGCCGCAGTTTATGTTACCTTTAAGAATAAGCCCGCTAAAGATGAGATTTTAGATGTTTGGAAAAACTTCTCCGGTGAGCCTCAAACATTGGAATTACCGCACGCTCCAAAGCAGTTCCTTAATTACTTCTCTGAGGATGATATGCCCCAAACCAAGCTTTGCCGCACCTTAGAAAACGGTATGGCTGTATCTGTGGGCAGACTTCGTGAGGACAGTCAGTATGATTATAAATTTGTTTGTGTGTCACATAATACATTAAGAGGTGCCGCCGGCGGTGCTGTTCTATTGGCCGAACTGCTCTGTGCCAAGGGATATATGGACTAATTAACCCTAGCGGCGGAAATCAAATTTCTGCCGCTTTAATATAACCTTAGGAGTGATTGTTTTGAAAACCCCCATTTTCAAAGGTGCTGCAACGGCACTTGTTACCCCAATGAACAATGACGGAAGTGTAAATTTCAAAAGACTTGAAATATTGGTTGACGAGCAAATTACCGAGGGAATTGCCGCTTTGGTAATTTGTGGAACAACTGGAGAAAAATCAACACTTAGATATGACGAGCATCTTAAGGTTATCGAGACCGCGGCGAAGGCCTGCAACAAGCGTGTACCGATAATCGCCGGCACCGGCAGTAATGATACCGTTTATTCAGTGGAGCTTTGTAACGATGCTGAAAGTGTTGGTGCAGATGCTTTTTTAATGGTGACACCTTACTACAACAAAACCTCTCAAAAAGGTCTTGTTGCTCATTACAATTATGTTGCAGATCGTGTGAATAAGCCAATAATTCTATACAATGTCCCCTCCCGTACTGGTTTGTCAATTGCGCCCACAACCTATAAGGAACTTTCCAAGCACCCAAATATTGTCGCTACTAAGGAAGCTAACGGCGACCTTTCATCGGTAGCAGAAACCAAGTACCTATGCGGAGACAATTTGGATATTTATTCTGGAAATGACGACCAGATTGTTCCCATAATGTCACTCGGCGGTATTGGAGTAATTTCAGTACTATCAAATATTTTACCAAATCAAACACAAAATTTATGTAAGTATTTTTTAGACGGCAATACACTAGCCGCCGCCAACGCTCAAATTAAGTATACAGGACTAATTAAAGCATTATTTAGCGATGTAAACCCTGTTCCCATTAAAACCGCTATGAATATTGCGGGTATGGAGGTAGGTTCCTTCAGGCTCCCTCTTTATGAAATGAGCGAGGATAAAATTGAAATTTTAAAGGAAAAAATGCTTGAATGCGGTATTAAATTTTAAAGCTATTAAGGAAGTGAAAAAATGATTAAGGTAATTCTTTGCGGAGCCGCCGGTAAAATGGGCAGTTTTGTGGCAGAAACCTGCGAAAAAGACAGTGATATTCAAATTGTTGCCGGTATTGATAAATTAAATAGCGGTCAGCGATTTCCGATATACAATGATTTTTCCAAGCTTAATGTTTCAGCTGATATTATAATTGACTTTTCTCACCCAATTTTACTTGATGGTATTTTGAAATATGCAATGGCAAATAATACGGCCGTTGTTTTGGCTACTACCGGTTACAGTGATGCTCAAATTGAAAAAATTAAAAAAGCATCTAAATCAATCCCAATTTTCTTTACCTTTAATATGTCGTTAGGTGTTAACCTTATTTGCAGTCTCGCAAAAAAGGCTGCTGGTATTTTAGGAGACGATTTTGATGTTGAAATTATTGAAAAACATCATAATTTAAAGATTGATGCGCCATCGGGTACTGCTATTATGCTTGCAAATGCCGTTAATAGCTGTTTTAATGGTGAAAAAGTATATGAATATGATCGCCACTCAAAACGCCAAAAACGCGGCAAAAACGAAATTGGTATTCATTCAATTCGTGGTGGCACAATTGTCGGTGAACACGATGTGATTTTTGCCGGTCACGACGAAACAGTTACTATTTCACATTCCGCTCAATCAAAAGAAGTTTTCGCCGTTGGTTCTGTAAAAGCCGCAAAGTTTTTAAGTGGCAAAAAGCCAGGACTTTACGATATGAATTCAATAATGAACTTTGAATGAAAAAATAGCACCAAATGGTGCTATTTTTTGTATAATTTTAAATTTTTCATTAATAATATAATCGTATCCTAAACTCAAAGGAGTGAGATTATGTTTGACAAAATTTGTTTAATCCTAGCCATTATTGGTTGCCTTAACTGGGGTCTTGTAGGTTTATTTGAATTTGACCTTGTGGCATGGGCATTTGGTGGCCCCACCGCAATTATAAGCCGAATAGTTTACACAGTTATTGCCCTTGCAGGTGTATGGTGCATTTCACTACTTTTCAGAAATAACGGCATTGCGGAAGACTAAAAAAATCACCTAACCAATCGGTTAGGTGATTTACATATTTATTAGTCATCAATTGAATTATTAGTCGCGCTTATGTAAATAGCTTCAACTTCCTTAGATGGAGCTTTAGTGATTAACGATACAATGATAGCGACAACGGTATTAACGAAAAATCCGGGAAGTATCTCGTAGATGCCTGTATTGCTAATAACAGCGGGCATAATTGTATTAGTAAACAATAGTAACCAAGAAATGTCGACAACAGCACCAGCAATAATACCTGCGCACGCACCGGCATAGTTAAATCTCTTCCAGAATAACGAAAGAATTACAACCGGTCCAAACGAAGCACCAAAAAGTCCCCAAGCATTCTCAACCATGCTCATAATACTATTTGCCCAACTGTTTGAATTACTGATTCCAGAAGCCGCGATTAAGAAAGCCACAGCGGATAGAATTAAAACCACAATTCTTCCTACCCATAAAACCTCTTTTTCGGTTGCCTTTTCTTTTCTGAGGAGCGGCTTATATATGTCGCTTGTAAAAGAAGATGAAGCAACAAGAAGCTGAGAATCAGCAGTAGACATTGCAGCAGCGACGATTGCAGCAAGTAAGAGTCCAGCAATTAATCCAGGGAACATATCCTGAACAACTGTTATAAATATGTTTTGAGCGTTTTCAGGAATAAGCGTAGCAGCCAAAGAGTCACCATTAGACAATAGGAAAGTTCTTCCTAAAATCGCAATAGCAATTGCCGCGCTTAAGGTAATAATTACCCAAATAATAGCAACCAAAGCAGATTTCTTAATCATTGAGGGCTTTTGAATAGCCATAAAACGAACAATTATATGTGGCATTCCAAAGTAGCCAAGTCCCCAAGAAAGACCGGTCACAATTTCTCGCCAATCAGCGGCAAACGGATTAGTACCGAAAGGAGCAACGCCCTCTTTGAAAGCTTGAGCATAAGATGCATCAAAATTACCAATAGACATAATAATCGGCACAGCAAGGAGTGCCACAAGCATTAAAAGTCCTTGGAAAAAGTCAGTCCAACAAACAGCTCTGTAGCCACCAAGGAATGTGTAAATCAAAATTATAACTGCAAAAATTGCCATTGCAAGCATTTCTCTGCCCTGCAATACAGGAATAATTGCACACATAACATTCTTACCTGCAACATAAGCAGAGGAAACATAAACAGTAAAGCTGATTAAGAAAATCACAGCGCAAACAATTTTAAGTACAGGACTTTGTGAAGCAAAGCGGTTTGTTAAGTACTGAGGTAAAGTGATAGCGTCGTTTGCCGCACGGGAAAATCTGCGCAAACGCTTTGCAACGATTATCCAGTTAAGCGCTGTTCCAAGACCTAAACCAATACCAATCCAGACCTTTCCCATGCCGAATGCTAAAATACTTCCGGGGAATCCCATCAATAGCCAACCTGACATATCGGAAGCTTGGGCGCTCATTGCTGTTACCCAAGGTCCCATTGAACGATTGCCTAAAAAATACTCTTTTTCGCTATTACTTGTTGATTTGGCTTTTAAAAAGAAAAACAAGCCGATACTAAGCATAGCAACGAAATAAAATACAAATGCAATAATTTCCATCAAAATTCTCTCCTTGAAAAATTAATTTAAAACAACGAAGTCATAACTTTTAAGAATTTGAAAATATTTCGCAAGTTTTTCATATAAAGGCTCTGCTTTTTCTCCAGAATGTTCTTTAACCAAAACACCAAGTTTAGCAATATCGGTTTTACCATCGATTAAAAGCCAAACAAAACTGCCTAATTCGTCAAGATGGACATAGCTGATTTTAGGTTTTTTAAAAACCTTTTGCGCAATTCTGTTAAACAGTCCCCTATTTTGAATTTCCAAAGTAACAAAATCGTTTTCGTCTTTATTCCAATTTAGTCCCTCGCAAATTTGAGGGACTAAATCTAAAAAGTTATTATT
Organism: Clostridia bacterium; assembly: GCA_017434895.1. Classification (GTDB taxonomy): domain Bacteria; phylum Bacillota; class Clostridia; order Oscillospirales; family Acutalibacteraceae; genus UBA737. Next base: position 17,021 of record JAFSGB010000023.1, on the reverse strand, counting down.
CATATTCATTTAGCACGTTTTTTCCAAACTGTGAATTTCATAAGCGTTAAAATAATGATAGCGAATAGTATTAAACCGCCAATATTAGAAACAAGTGGTGGCACAAAACCGGAAAGGTTGATAATTTCACCGATGCCAAATACCGCAAGAACAGCCAATAAAATACCAACTAAGCCTTCACCGGCAATCATACCCGAGCAGAAAAGAATACCATCATTAATAATTCTATCCTTTTGTTCTTTTTCTTTATTCATCTTATCAAAGCAAAGTCTGATAATTCCGCCAACCATAATGCATGCATTCAGCTGGACTGGTAGATAAACGCCGATTGCAAAGGGCAAAACGGGAATTCCTACAATTTCGGCAACAACAGCAATAAATACGCCGGTAAAAACAAGTCCCCAAGGTAGGTTGCCACCCATAACACCCTCGGTTATAAGCTTCATAAGTGTAGCCTGCGGAGCGGCAAGCTCGTCAGAGCCAAAGCCCCAAGCATTGTCCAAAAGATAAAGTGTACCGCCGATAGCCAAGGCAGCGGCAATAACGCCAAAAATCTCACCAATTTGCTGTTTCTTAGGTGTAGCACCCAATAGGAATCCAGTTTTAAGGTCTTGCGAGGTATCCCCTGCAATAGCAGATACAATGCAAATTACAGAACCAATAGCAATAGCACTACACATTCCGGCGATACCGTCTGTGCCAGTAAATTTAAGAGTAAGTGTTGCAATTAAAAGTGTTGCAATAGCCATACCCGAAACCGGATTGTTACTGCTTCCAACAAGACCAACCATACGGGAGGAAACTGTTGCAAAGAAGAAACCAAATACAACAATAATAATAGCGCCGATGGGATTAACAGGAATTGATGGTACAAGCCAAATAACTAGTGTTAAAATAGCAATAGCGATAAGAACTGTTTTGATGCTTAAATCTTTTTCGGTACGCAGAGTTCCGTTATTACCCATGCCACCGAGATTTTTCATGGCGCCGCTAAAGGTTTTAACAATTAGAGGTAGAGATTTAATAAGGCTAATAATTCCACCGGCTGCCAAAGCACCTGCTCCGATGTAACGGATGTAAGAGCCCCAAATACCGCCGGCACCACCCTCGGCATAAATTTCACCAATGGTAGCATCAAGGCTGGGGTAAAGAATACTGTTTTCTCCAAAAAGAACAATTAGAGGGATAATTACAAGCCAAGCTAGAACACCACCGCCGAACATAAAGGAGGAAATTCTGGCGCCGCAAATATAACCAACGCTCATAACGGCGGGATAGATTTGTGTGCCGATTTCACCGGCAAAGCCTTTAATACTACCTGAAATTTCACCGGATACAACCTTTAACCCGTCAATAATAAATTTGAAAAGCGCGGCAAATCCCATACCTGCAAAAACAGTGGATGCGTTTGCTCCGCCCTCTTCACCGGCAAGTAGAACCTCAGCGCAAGCGGTTCCCTCGGGATATGGCAGAATATTGTGTTCTTTAACAATAAGAGCATTTCTAAGTGGTATCATGAAAAATACACCTAGTAATCCGCCTATTAAAGCAATAAGGGTGATTTCCAAAAGATCGGGCTTGTCCATTTTACCCTCACTTGCCCAAATAAATAATGTAGGCAGTGTAAAAATAGCGCCGGCTGCCAAGGACTCACCGGCAGAACCAATCGTCTGAACCATATTACTTTCAAGTATTGAGTTGCGACGCATAAGAATACGGATAACACCCATTGCGATAACTGCCGCAGGGATTGATGCCGAAACGGTCATACCCACACGAAGTCCCAAATAAGCATTTGCCGCACCAAATACGACAGCCAAAATTATTCCCATAAGAATTGAGGTAACAGTAATTTCGGGCGTTACCTTGTCAGCGGGGATATATGGCTTAAATTCGTTTTTGTTTTCCATAATGTCTCCAATCCGTCCAGTTTTTTCAGGACACAAAATACTCATATATATTATCATAAAAAGGGTTTAAAAGCAAGAAAAATTTAGCACTTTAAAGCATTTGCAAAACTTTTATTAAAAGACCGATAAATTTTTCGGTTGACGAAACAGAAAGCTTTTCGTTAACGGTATGAACATCATACATTTGAGGTCCTACCGAAATAGCGGTTAAACCGTCAAGCTTACCGTCGAAAACACCACACTCAAGTCCAGCGTGAATAGCCTCTATCTTAGGTTCAAAGCCATAATGCTTCCTAAACTCTGAAACATAAATTTCTTGTAGTTTAGAGTTTGGTTTATATTCCCAAGGTGGATAATGACCAAAGCTTTTTGCATCAGCCTTAACAAAATTTGCAAAGGAAATTAATCTTTCTTCAAGAAATTTCATAGCACTTGACTTGTTACTGCGGAGAGAAAAATCAATTTTGACATTATTTTCTTCGGTTTTAAGAATACCGATATTGAGTGAGGTTTCAACAAGTCCCTCAATATCTGCACTCATATCAATAATTCCGTTAGGTGCATTTAAAAGGGTAAATATGATTCTTTCGGTAAGAGATTTTGTAAAAGCAGTCACAGCTTTGTTATCCAAATTAATGTTGAAGTAAAAATTAGGTTCACGACTGCTGATTTCATTTTTAATAAGACTAAGGTACTCATTTGCCTTAACCGTGAACTCTGCATCACTGGTAGCAAGGGTTATAGCACATTCTGGTGATATGACATTGCTCTTGTCTCCCCCGTTTAAAGAGATGATTCTAAAGTCTGACAAATTATATAGGTGGTTTAAAAATCTGCCGGCTAGCGCGTTGGCGTTTACTCTGCCCCTATCAATTTCCACACCGCTGTGACCGCCCTTAAGTCCTGAAAGTGTTACTACGATTACATTTCCGTCGTAATTTTCGCTTTCCATTGGAAAGGAAAAAAGAAATTCACTTCCGCCGGCACAAGAAACTGTAACAGTATCGTCCTCCTCCGAGTCGAGATTAATCATTCTTTTAGATTTAAGGGGTGATACATCCAATGCCAACGCACCTATCATACCGATTTCCTCGTTGATAGTAAATACCGCCTCAATAGGGGGATGCGAAAGAGTATCACTTTCCAGTATTGCTAAAATTAATGCGAGTCCAATTCCATTGTCAGCTCCTAGAGTTGTACCATTTGCCCTAATAAAATCACCGTCAACAACAATTTCGGGGCTGTTTTTAGTAAAATCGTGGGTACTGTCTGCAGTCTTCTGACAAACCATATCCAAATGCGCCTGTAAAATAATCGGCTCTGTACTTTCATTAGTTCCATTTTTAAAAATAATAACATTGTCAACATTATCCCTTAGGTATTTTAAGGAATTTTTAATTGCGAAAGCCACGCAAAAATCTGCAATCTGCTTCATATTTCCTGAGCCTCTGGGAATGGCAGTAATTTCTTTAAAAATTTCGAATACTCTGTTTTTCATTATAACTCCTGTTTTATAAATTCGTTGTTGTATAAAATATATGTGTGCTTAAATCCGATATCCCTTAGTAGTTCCTTAGTTTCTTTAAAGCCAAAGCTTAAATTTTCCTTCACGTGAGCATCTGAATTAAGGACTATTTTTGCATTTTCTTTTTTTAGTATATGGAGTAAGCTTTCTGATGGGTATGGGCTTGTCCTATACCCTCTAGAAATGGCACCGGTGTTGACCTCAAAAAAGCTTTGGCTTTTTATTGCTACTTTCATATATTTTTCAGCGACTTTGTTGTAGCGCTCGTCACTTAAAAGCAGGTTACCGTCCTGCTCGTCGAATTTTGTAAGTAAATCAAAATGACCGATAATCGTAGGGTTATATTTCAAAATATAATCACAAAAAGTACTATAGTAATTTTCAGCAAATCGCTCGCTACTGTCAAATAATGATAATATCTTTTTATATGTGGAAAATTCTATATCGAGAGGATAGATTTTGCCATCAAGCTTAATATAGTGATGCGAGCCGATAATATAATCGAAAGCATTTCTGTTTTTAATAGGTGCCAAGGCATCCTCTTCAATTCCGACATAAATCTGTATATCGTTTCTATACTTATTTTTAAGTTCTTTTAATGTTTTAATGTAGTCCTCAAAATCGTCAACACCAAAGGGCTCAGCAAAATCTGTGAAAGCATGGGAGGAAAAACCGATAGAAACAAAACCATTTTTTATGGCAGTAAGAACAATTTCTTCGGGTGTATTTTCCCCGTCACAAAAAACAGAATGGGTGTGAATATTAGAAAGCATTAGAACACCTACCTTGTGAAAATAAATAACCATTTTACAGTATACTTTAATTCTAACTTTTTTGCAATGATTATTTAAATAATAAATTAAGATTGATAAGAATAACAAGATTAATAATGTTAAACTTTTAATAACACATTGCTGATTATTTAATATATCAACAGGGCGTGTTATTATAGCAACATCAAAAGTGGCATATCTTGTAAAGCCCAAAATCGTTGACGGTGTCGAGGGCGAAGCTATAGTCGAACTCAGAGACATCGAAATTCCTACCCCTGGTCCTGGTGAAATCCTCGTGAAGGTTGAGGGTTGCGGTATCTGCGGTACCGACGTTCACAAATACCGTTATAATCCCTTTGGTTACAAGGAAATCGTACTCGGATACGAGGGAACCGGTGAGGGTGTAGGTATCGATAAAGGCGTTACTGTTGATACAAATGGCGACCTAATTAAAGTCGGCGACAAAGTAGTTATTTCTGTTCTTCTCTGTGGTAAATGTGATTATTGCCGACGTTACCACCCCCCGAGTTTCCTAACCTTTTCAAAAGCCGATTTGGTGCAGATTTTGTAATCATCTGCACAGGCGTACCCCAGGCTGTTGCAGATGATTACAAGTATGTTCGCCGAATGGAAAAAACATTTCTCTTACAAGCGTTAAAATTGCTGATGTTATTCTATAATAAGCCGTCATTCAACCCTCCATTCTACCGTAGGTATTGCCTCATCTAAAGACAAGATAAAACAAAAGCGGAGTCAATCACTCCGCTTTATCTATTATGATATAAAATAATTATAAAATCTATGAATTGAATTTTTAATTAATTTTTCAAAAGCATTCACAAATTTCGGTATACAAAAAAGTTCAAACAGAAATGTTTTTATTTTATCAATAAACAAACAAACAATGAAAATTATAAGTGCCGATAATAAAACAATACCACTTGTCATCAAAAAATTATATTGGTTAATAAATACGAATTTGCTTTTTATAAATGTTTCTCGTATATAATAATTATCGTGTATTAGATATACCGAAAAAACAGACGGTGTAAAAAACAATATTATTTTATTTAAGAATGTTGCCGTTTGGATTTTTGAAAAAGCAATTAACCATCCTATTGCCATTAACAATATTGTGGGTGAACAGTATGAAATTAAAATATTTTCAAAAATGGAAAGAGGTTCAAGAAATATGCCAATCATAATTTTTGTTACCCAAGTAGCCAAAAAACCAATACAGATAAGTATGAAAGCTTTGGAAAAAGAAAATCTATCAATAATATTTTCTTTTTTTATGATTGCGCCTAATAAGTATAAGAATATAAACCAAAGAACGCTGTAGCCGCTATTTAAATCAAAAGCATTTATTTTTGTTGATGGAATTGCAAAAAATAAAATGATAAGGGATATGATAAATAGCATTTTTTTATCTGCTTTATTTACGAACAAATTAATGATAGGTGAAATATAAAATAACGCAAAATATGCAGAGACAAACCAATATTGTTTGGTTAGTATAGGGAACGCCGCTTCTACTAATCCTATAATTTCTATTTTTTGTGAACTTACAGCAGTATAAATTAAGAAAAAAAGCACACTATAAAAAAATGTCGAAAAAACAATTATAATAATATTTTTTAACCTAGGAAAATATTTTTCATTGCGGTATCCAACGAAACCGGAAACCAAAACAAAACAGTTAACCGCAGGATATGCAAAAATTTCCCAAAACCAAAGGATTGCAAAGTCTTCTCCCGAAATTGTTGATTTTAAAGCGCCTCCATGTCCCAACAAGTGTAGTATAATTACACAAAACATCGAGAACATTCGAAGCAAATCAATCCCATAATTACGTGAGCTTTGTATTTTCACTGTTTTACCCTCCGATAATATATGTTTTATAAAATTATAACATATTTAATTCAAAAAGTAAATAAGAACTGGATAGTGAGCAATTTTATAAGCACTTTGCAATAATTATTTAAAATATTCTTGACTAAATATATTGTTCATGATAAAATACATTAGATAAAAATGTATGTTTTTGAAAGGTGGGTATTTATAGTGTTGATAACATTAAAGGATGTTCATTTTTTCAAAGACGGTGCCTTTAAATTTGGTGATTATTCCATTAACATTTCCGACCCTTTCCCCACAAATAAGGGCGGTATTGTTTCTAATTTTAATAATTGTTTTGTATTTCCGGCCTTTTGTGATGTTCATGTTCATCTCAGGGAGCCGGGTTTTTCATATAAAGAAACCATTAAAAGCGGCACTCTTGCCTCGGCACGGGGCGGCTATACCGATGTTTGCAGTATGCCAAATTTAAAGCCAGTACCCGACAGTACCGATAATATAAAATTACAACAAGACATAATTGATAGGGATGCTATTATTAGGGTACACCCTTACGCTTCAATTACAGTAAATCAAGAGGGCAAGATATTAAGCGATTTTGATATGCTTAACGATAAGTGCTTTGCTTTTTCTGACGACGGACGAGGTGTTCAGTCAGCAGAATTAATGGAACAAGCTATGCGTAAAGCAACAGCGATGGGAAAAATAATTGTTGCGCACTGTGAAGATAATTCCCTTTTAAAGGGCGGTTACATTCACGATGGCGAATACGCAAGACTTCACGGTCATAAAGGCATTTGCAGTAAAAGCGAATGGGGTCCGATTAAGCGTGATATAGAGCTTGCAAAAAAAACAGGCTGTAGCTACCATGTTTGCCACATTTCCTGCAAAGAAAGTGTCGAGCTTATCCGCAATGCCAAAAAAGATGGCCTGGATATCACCTGCGAAACCGCGCCACACTACCTTGTGTTTAATGATTTGGATTTACAAGAACACGGTCGCTTTAAAATGAACCCTCCAATAAGAAGCGAGTCTGACCGACTAGCCTTAATTGAGGGTATTTGTGACGGCACTATTGATATGATAGCCACCGACCATGCGCCCCATTCTGCTGAAGAAAAATCTCGCGGACTTAAAAACAGCCTTATGGGTGTTGTAGGAATCGAAACCGCATTTTCGGCATTGTATACCCACTTTGTTAAAACCGGTATTATAGCTCTGGAAAAGTTAGTTGAGCTTATGGCAATCAATCCCCGTAAACGATTTGGATTACCGATTAATGAGGATATTTGTGTCTTCGATTTAGACACTGAATATACTGTTGACCCTAAGGATTTCCTTTCTCTGGGAAAAGCCACTCCCTTTGAGGGTATAAAGTTTTTTGGTGTCAACAAAATGACTGTCTGTGACAGTAAGATAGTTTATAAATCTGTTTAGAATTTCAGGAGGATATTAATTATGGCAAAAAGAACAGATATTAAAAAAATATTGATTATAGGCTCAGGACCTATTGTAATCGGCCAAGCAGCCGAGTTTGATTATGCAGGTACCCAGGCCTGCCTAGCTCTCAAAGAGGAGGGTTACAATGTTGTACTTTGCAATTCTAACCCTGCTACAATTATGACCGACACCACAATTGCAGACAAGGTTTATATGGAGCCTTTAACACTTGAATACATTGCCAAAATTTTACGTTACGAGCGTCCCGATGCAATTCTGCCTGGAATTGGCGGACAGACCGGTCTTAACCTTGCAATGCAATTAGAAGAAAAGGGCATTTTAAAGGAATGTGGTGTTGAACTGCTCGGCACCTCAAGTGAAAGTATAGAAAGAGCTGAGGACCGCGAATTATTCAAGGAACTCTGTCAGTCTATTGGTGAGCCGACTATTCCTTCTGAAATCACATACAATATTGAGGAAGCAAAGATAGCTGCAAACAAAATCGGCTACCCTGTAGTCCTTCGCCCCGCCTTTACCTTGGGCGGTACCGGCGGCGGCTTTGCTAATAACGAGGAGGAGCTTATTGAGGTCGGTCTTAATGCCTTTAAGCTATCTCCCGTTCATCAAGTTCTCATTGAAAAAAGTGTTAAGGGCTATAAAGAAATTGAGTTTGAGGTTATGCGCGACTCAACCGACCATGCAATTACTATTTGCGGTATGGAAAACATTGACCCCGTAGGTGTTCACACTGGTGACTCCTTGGTTGTTGCGCCTATTCTTACCCTAAACGACCACGACCTTAAAATGCTTAATGACAGTGCAATTAAACTAATAAAAGAGCTTAAGATTGAGGGTGGCTGTAACGTTCAGTTTGCCCTTAACCCCGAAAGCTCAGAATATTATCTGATTGAGGTTAACCCCAGAGTTTCCCGTTCATCTGCTTTAGCTTCAAAGGCAAGTGGTTACCCAATTGCCCGCGTTACCGCGAAAATTGCAGTAGGAATGGCTTTAGAGGATATTAAAATCGCCAACACAACCGCTGCATTTGAACCAAAGCTTGATTATATTATAACAAAGCTTCCCCGTTTTCCCTTTGACAAATTTACAACCGCTTCAAACATTTTAGGCACTCAAATGAAAGCCACCGGCGAAGTTATGGGAATCGGCACTACCTTAGAGGAAAGTCTGCTAAAGGGCATTCGTTCACTCGAAATTGGTGTTAATCACCTATACCACAATAAATTTGACAATATGAGTGCCAATGAGCTTCGCGAATATATAAGCGAATTTAGAGACGACAACCTTTTTGCAATTGCCGAGTTGCTTTATCGCGGTGCTTCTGTCGAGGAAATTCATAACATAACAAAAATCACTTCATTTTTCCTTGAATCAATTAAACGGATTATTGACACCGAGGAGCTTTTAAAACAAAACCCATTCAATCTTGACATCTTAAAGGGTGCAAAAATAATGGGCTTTTCGGACAAATATGTTGCAAGAATGTGGCAATGCGACGAACTTGACGTTTATAACACCCGTAAAAATAACGCTCTTGTGCCCGCATTCCGTATGGTTGATACCTGCCATACAGGCGCTTATATCCCCTACTTCTATTCATCGTATTCGGGTATAAACGCTTCGCGCCTTACAGATAAGAAAAAAATCATTGTTTTGGGAGCGGGTCCCATTCGTATAGGCCAAGGTGTTGAGTTTGACTATTCAACCGTTCACGCCGTTACAACAATTAAAAATTCCGGTTATGAGGCTATTATAATAAATAATAACCCCGAAACCGTTTCCACCGACTATACCTGTTCGGATAAGCTTTACTTCGAGCCACTCACACCCGAGGATGTTATGAATATTATTGATTTTGAAAACCCCGAAGGTGTTGTAGCTTCCTTGGGCGGTCAAACTGCGATTAATCTTGCCGAGCCACTTATGAAACGCGGTGTTAAGATTATCGGCACCGACTGTGAAGCAATTGAGCGTGCCGAAAACCGCGATAGCTTTGAAAAGGTATTAAAAGCTCTTGATATACCTCAACCACAAGGTAAGGCAGTCACCAATATTGAAGCCGGTGTTGCCGCCGCTAGCGAAATCGGATACCCAGTGCTAGTTCGTCCATCCTTTGTTTTAGGCGGCCGTGCTATGCAGATTGTTGCCGACGAAAATCAGTTAAGACATTACCTGAAAACCGCCGTTGAAATTGATGAGGACAAGCCAGTTTTGGTTGACAAATACATTTACGGTAAAGAGGTGGAAATCGACGCTATCTGTGACGGTAAGGATGTATTTGTCCCAGGTATTATGGAACTGGTTGAGCGCACCGGTATTCACTCAGGCGACAGTATCAGTGTTTACCCCACCTTTAGTATTTCTAACAAGGTTAAGGGCATAATTTTACAGTACGCTAAAAAACTAGGTCTCGGCATTGGTATAATCGGTCTTTATAACATTCAGTTTATTGTTGATAAGGACGATAATGTGTTCATAATTGAGGTTAATCCGCGTTCCTCGCGTACAGTTCCTTTCCTTTCAAAGGCGACCGGCTTTAGTCTGGCAGATATTGCTACTGAAGTAATCCTTGGAAAAACGCTCAAAGAACAAGGTATATTTGATATTTATCCTGACGAGAAGAAGCGTCATTACGTTAAGGTACCTGTATTCTCATTTAATAAGCTTAAAGGTCTTGACTCTTACCTCTCACCCGAAATGAAGTCTACCGGTGAAGCTATCGGCTATGACAATAAGCTTAACCGTGCACTTTACAAGGCTTTGCAGGCAAGCGGTATGAAGGTTCAAAATTACGGTACAGTTTTTGTCACCATTGCCGACAATGACAAGGAGGAGGCTCTCCCCTTAATTAAGCGTTTCTATAATCTTGGTTTTAATATTGAAGCTACCAAAGGCACTGCCGATTTCTTAAAGAAAAACGGCATTCGCACCCATGTTTTAAAGAAAATCGGTGAAGGCAGTGAGGAAATTCCCGAGGCTATCCGCCAAGGCCATATTGCCTATGTTATTAACACAAGGGATATTAATTCTGCCGGAACTGTTTCCGACGGTTTCGAAATCCGTCGACAAGCTACTGAAAATAATGTTACAATATTCACTTCTCTTGATACTGTTAAAGTTTTACTTGATGTACTTGATGAAACTACAATAACTATTTCTACCATTGATTCTTAAGGTGATTTCTTATGATGAAGCAAGGAATTTATGAAATTCTTTTCAACTTTGAGCTTGCCCCAAATATTTTTAAAATGGTGTTAAAGGGCGACACCTCTGCCATTTTATCACCAGGTCAGTTTGTTAATATTAAAATTGACGGGCTTTATCTTCGACGCCCAATTTCCGTTTGTGATTATGATAAAGAGACCTTAACCTTAATTTACAAGGTTGTTGGTGTCGGAACCGAAAAAATGTCAAAAATGGTTGCCGGCGAAAAATTAGACCTATTAGTAGGTCTGGGAAACGGATTTAACGCCGAAAATGATTGCAAAAAACCACTTGTCATCGGTGGCGGTGTTGGTATTCCCCCGCTTTACGGTCTTTGCAAGGAATTAATTAAGTTTGGCAAAAAACCAACAGTGATTTTAGGCTTTAATACCGAATCCGAAATGTTTTACGAGGAAGTGTTCAAATTACTGGGCATTGATGTTTACGTGACCACTGTTGACGGTAGTTACGGAATTAAGGGATATGTGACAGATGCAATTAAGGATTTAGAGTATGACTACTTTTATACTTGCGGTCCCGAGCCGATGTTTAGAGCTATTGAAAACACTGTTACCACCAGTGGTCAGTATAGCTTTGAGGAACGTATGGGTTGCGGCTTTGGAGCTTGTATGGGTTGCAGTTGCAAAACAAAATACGGCAATAAGCGAATTTGTAAGGACGGCCCTGTACTCGAAAGGGAGGAAATTGTATGGTAAATACTAAGGTTAATCTTTGTGGTATTGAAATTGATAACCCCATTATCCCCGCAAGCGGAACCTTTGGCTTCGGTTACGAATTTGCTACTGTTTATGATATTAATATGCTTGGCACCTTTTCATTTAAGGGTACAACCAAGGATCCGCGATTCGGCAATCCCACACCTCGTATTGCTGAAGCACCCAGTGGTATGCTTAATTCCGTCGGACTTCAAAACCCGGGTGTTGAAAAGGTTATCAGCGAGGAACTGCCCCGTCTTAAAGCCTGCTTTAAAAAATTGGTTATGGCAAATGTAAGCGGTTTTGCAGTTGAAGATTATGCCTACACTTGTGAAAAATTAAACCATGAGGAACAAATCGGTTGGTTTGAGGTTAATGTTTCTTGCCCTAATGTTCACGGCGGCGGCTTAGCTTTCGGTACCGACCTCAAAAATGTTGCGGCAGTGACAAAAGCCGTTAAAAAGGTTACAAATAAGCCTGTAATTATAAAGCTTTCCCCAAATGTTACCGACATTACCGAAATTGCCAAATCATGTGAAGCTGAGGGTGCCGACGGTGTAAGCCTTATAAATACTCTGCTTGGTATGAGAATTAATCTCAAAAACCGCAAGCCGATTTTAGCTAATACAATGGGCGGTCTTTCAGGACCTGCAGTATTCCCCGTAGCCCTTAGAATGATTTATCAGGTTTACAATGCCGTCAAAATTCCTATTGTTGGCATGGGCGGTGTTTCCACTGCCGAGGATGTAATTGAAATGATGCTTGCGGGCGCTACCGCAGTACAAGTAGGCGCGGCAAATCTAGTTGACCCCTTTGCCTGCAAAAAAATCATTGAGGATTTACCTCAAGTTATGGAAAAATACAGAATTAACAGTTTGACTGAAATTATAGGAGGAGCACACAATGGGTAAGGATGTAATTGTAGCTTGCGATTTTGCTAGCAAGGAACAGGTTTTCAGCTTTTTGGATAAATTCACAGGCAGAAAGCCCTTTGTTAAAATCGGTATGGAGCTATTTTATGCCGAGGGTCCCGAAATTGTTAGGGAAATTAAGGCTAGAGGTCACAAAATATTCTTAGACCTCAAGCTCCACGATATTCCAAATACAGTAAAAAAATCAATGGCAGTTTTATCCCGCCTTGATGTTGATATGACCAATCTTCACGCCGCCGGTACTATTACTATGATGGAGGGTGCTTTAGAAGGGCTTACCCGTCCTGACGGCACAAGACCTTTACTTATCGCCGTTACACAGTTAACCAGTACTGACCAAGAAAGAATGGAAAACGACCTACTTATTAAAGAGCCTATTGATAAGGTTGTTATGCACTATGCTTCAAATGCCGCAAAAGCGGGACTTGACGGTGTTGTTTGCTCACCGCTTGAGGCCGAAAAGGTACATAATACATGCGGTAATGACTGTATAACCGTTACTCCGGGTGTCCGCTTCGCTGATGGTGATATAGGCGACCAAAAGAGAGTTATGACCCCTGCTGAGGCTAAAAAAATTGGAAGCGACTTCATAGTAGTCGGCAGACCTATTACTGCTGCAGAGGACCCCGTTGTAGCCTATGAAAGATGTGTAAAGGAGTTTTGTGATTAATATGGAAAGCTACAAAAGAGAATTTATACAGTTTCTGGAGGATGCCGGAGTTTTGAAGTTTGGCGATTTTACCGCTAAATCCGGCAGAAAAATCCCCTATTTCATTAATGCCGGTGACATTAAAACCGGTGAGCAGATTTGTAAATTAGGCGAGTTTTACGCTAAGGCCTATTTTGAAAAGGTAGGCAACAAAAAGACAGTCCTTTACGGCCCCGCTTATAAGGGTATCCCCATAGCCGTATCTGTTGCCGTAGCACTTGCAAAAAACGGACTTGATGTTCCTTTTTTCTTCAACCGCAAGGAAGAAAAGGACCACGGTGAAGGCGGTGTATTTGTAGGATATAAGCCGACGCCAAATGAAGAAATTGTCATCGTTGAGGATGTTATCACTGCCGGTACTGCAATTCGTGAAAGTATGTCAATCCTTTCCTCCCTAAAGAACAGCAAGGTTGTCGCTACTTTTGTTATGGTTGACCGCAAGGAAAAGGGTCAGACCGAAAAGAGTGCTATGGCAGAGGTTGGCGAGGAGTTTGGTTTCCCCGTTTACTCGGTTGTTGATGTTTACGATATTATCGAATACCTCGAGGAAAACCCTGAAAACCGAGAAAATGTTGACAGAATCAAGAAATATTTAGAAGTTAACGGAGCAAAAGCATAATGAGAAGCTTAATCGATATTTTAGAGCTATCCACTGCTGAATTAGAGGAATTAGTTGCCACTGCCGAGGATATTATTGCTGATCCTCAAAAATACGCCCACAAGTGTGACGGTAAAAAGCTTGCAACCCTATTTTTCGAGCCCTCAACCCGTACTAGACTTAGCTTTGAGGCTGCTATGTACGAGCTTGGAGGAAATGTTTTGGGCTTTAGCGAAGCGCAAAGCTCATCAACTGCTAAGGGGGAGAGTGTTGCCGATACTGCAAAAACAGTTAGCTGTTATGCAGACATTATTGCTATGCGTCACCCGAAAGAGGGTGCTCCACTTGTAGCCTCGCTTAACGCGAGCGTTCCCGTTATTAATGCGGGTGACGGCGGTCACAATCACCCAACACAAACACTGGCTGACCTACTTACAATTCACCGCAAAAAGGGTCGTTTTGATAATTTAACAGTCGGTCTTTGCGGTGACCTTAAATTCGGCAGAACAGTGCATTCACTTATAGCTGCTCTCAGCCGTTATGAAAATGTGAATTTTGTACTTATTTCTCCAAGGGAATTAGTTTTACCAAATTATATTAAAGAAAGCTTAAAATCTAAAAATATAACATTTACTGAAACCACCGATTTACAAGCAATTATGCCCGATTTGGACATTCTTTATATGACCCGTGTTCAAAGGGAGCGTTTCTTTAACGAGGAGGAGTATTTAAGGCTTAAGGACAGTTATATCTTAACTCCCGAAAAGCTTTATAATGCAAAGACAGATTTGTCGATACTTCACCCGCTTCCCCGTGTTAACGAAATCAGCGTTGCGATTGACTCTGACCCTCGCGCTTGCTACTTTGACCAAGTACTAAACGGCAAATATATGCGAATGGCTTTGATTTTAAAGCTTTTGGAGGTATGTTAAATGACAGTTGATTCAATCAAAAACGGAATTGTTATTGACCATATTACCGCCCACAAGGGTATGAAAATTTATGAACTTTTAAATCTTGACAGGCTAAACGCCTCGGTAGCACTTATTCAAAATGCCCCCAGCCGTAAAAATGGCCGCAAGGATATTATTAAGATTGATACGGATTTCGAGGTTAACACAGATATTTTAGGCTTTGTTGACCCCAATATAACGGTTAATGTTATTCGTGAAGGCAAGATCGTTAAAAAGAAAACTCTTGAGCTTCCCGAACGCTTAAAAAATGTTATCAAGTGCAAAAATCCCCGCTGTATCACCTGCACTGAGCAGGAGATTGACCACATTTTCACCCTTGCAGATAAAGAAAATAGAATTTACCGCTGTCTTTATTGCGAGTCTGCGGCAAAATAATTAAAGCCACCGTAAAGGTGGCTTTGAGGTTACATTATGAATGATGTCAGAAAATATAAAACAAGTGTGCTTTTAAAACGGTTTATTCCTTACTACAAAAATAATATCGATACCTTAATTTTAGACCTTTTATGTGCTGCACTTACAACTGTTTGTGAAATTATACTGCCGCTTATTATGAGAAATATCACTAATTCAGCGGTTGACGGTTATATGACCCTTACTGTTCAATATGTTCTTAAAATCGGCGGTCTTTATTTGGTGCTGGGGCTTATTGACTCTGCAGCTTATTACTATATGGCTTATGCAGGTCACGTTATGGGCACCAAAATTGAAACCGCTATGCGGCACGATGCATACAACCACCTTTTAAAGCTTTCAAGCACCTATTTTAATAACACCAAGGTCGGTCAAATTATGGGCAGAATTACCAACGATCTTTTTGATGTTACTGAGTTTTCTCACCACTGCCCCGAGGAGTTTTTTATTGCAGGAATTAAGGGTGTTGCCTCTTTTCTGATTTTAATTAATATAAATGTTCCTTTAACACTTATCATTTTTGCGATTATCCCCATAATGCTTGTAATTTGCGGAAGATTAAGCCGCAAAATGAAAAAGACCTTCCGCGAGCAACGGCAAATTACCGGTGAATTAAATGCCAGAATTGAAGACTCGCTTTTAGGTCAAGGTGTTGTTAAGGCTTTCGCCAATGAAGAACTTGAGCAAAAGAAGTTTGACGGCAACAACGAGGAATTTTTTAATGTTAAAAAGCTTTCCTACCGATATATGGGTGCATTTTCCACCTCCACCCGTCTTTTTAACGGTCTGATTTACGCCGTTGTGGTAATTATCGGAAGTCTTTTTCTTATCGACGGTAAGATTAATGCCGGTGACCTTGTGGCTTATCTGTTATATGTTACAACCTTTATTGCAACAGTAAGGCGAATTATCGAATTTTCCGAGCAATTCAACCGAGGAATGACAGGTATCGAACGTTTTTTGCAGATAATGGATGCCGATATTGAAATTTTTGACAAGCCAAATGCAAAATCGTTAACCGACCCTAAGGGAAATATTGAGTTTAAAAACGTTTCATTTGAGTATCCCGATGACCACAACCGAGTTTTTTCGAATCTTAACCTCGACATTAAAAGCGGTGAAAAGGTGGCAATTGTCGGTCCTTCTGGTGGAGGAAAAACTACACTTTGTAATCTTATCCCCCGTTTTTATGATCCTACAAGTGGCGATATTTTTCTAGACGGAGAAAATATTAAAAGCTATACCTTGAAATCACTTAGAAGCAATATCGGTGTTGTTCAACAGGATGTGTATCTGTTTTCGGGCACTGTGCTTGAAAATATTGCCTACGGAAAACCTGATGCCTCTAAAGATGAAATTATAGATGCTGCTAAAAAAGCGGGTGCTGACGAATTTATTACCGAGCTTAAAGACGGTTATGACACTTATGTTGGCGAACGCGGTGTAAAGCTTTCCGGAGGACAAAAACAGCGTATAAGTATTGCACGTGTTTTCCTAAAAAATCCACCGATTATTATTCTCGACGAAGCCACCAGTGCACTTGACAATGAAAGTGAATTTGTAGTAGCCGAGTCCCTCGCCCGACTAAGTCAAGGCAGAACAACACTTACCATTGCACATAGGCTTTCAACCATTCGTAATGCCGACAGAATACTGGTGCTCACCGACGAAGGCATCGTTGAGAAAGGCACCCATGACCAACTATTAGAATTAAAAGGCATTTACTATAAATTTTTTAAAATGGCAAATAAGCTAAATTAAAAAGACCTCCCAAATTGGGAGGTCTTAAATTATTATCTAACGGATTAGATTTCAGCAAAGTACTTAATAGTACGAACCATCTGGCTTGTATAGCTGTTCTCGTTATCGTACCAAGAAACAACCTGTACTTCATAAAGGTCATCAGCAACCTTAGAAACCATTGTCTGAGTAGCATCAAACAAAGAACCGT
>JAFSGB010000022.1 GCA_017434895.1 Clostridia bacterium | reverse complement strand
TGTTGACAAATCGTAAATTAGTGATATAATAATGTTTGTGTGAATTTTAGTTACTTATTATTTCAATTTATCCGGGTGTGGCGCAGCTGGTAGCGTGCTTGACTGGGGGTCAAGAGGCCGCAGGTTCAAGTCCTGTCACTCGGACCAAAAAGCAGTTTCAACCTTTTGGTTGGAGCTGCTTTTTCATTTGAATTATAGAATTTGAACCTGTGGACTCTTGACCAAAGGTCAGGCATTGAGAACGAGCGCTCACAGTGTGAGATACAGCGAGTTCGAAATGGCGCCGCGGTCGACAGAAAAACGACGCTCCAAGGAAGTTTTTCGTCGGGCACCGCAAGAGGTAGCCGCAGGTTCAAGTCCTGTCACTCGGACCAGTAGAGAGCCTCGACATGCAATTCGCGTGCCGAGGTGCTCTATTTTTTCACCTCGTATTTCGCGACTTTAGTCTTATATGGGTACCCCGACCAAAATCCAAATCAGACCTTTAGGTTGGGTTTGGATTTTATTTTATGTTGCAGGACTTGAACCTGAGAAGGTCTGAAGCGTAAAAAAACAGTCCGACTGTTTTTATCTCTAAAATGCATATTGCGTTAAAAGAAACTGCTTTTAAACTTTAATTGCAGATTTAATTTTGCATACTACAAATGTATATACCTTTTTAACATCTTTCCTTTTTAATTTCTTGCTTTCATAATATTCTGTCGACATTTAATTTTCTCCTTTAAATCTATTTCGAATAAATCCAAAGATTTAAAGGAGGTCCGCGACATCGTACTAAATTATTCACACAACAAAAAACGCCAAACTTCAACACTGCATAGGCAGTTCTTAGTTTGACGCTGAATTGAACTATACCGCTGAGATTTCTGTTTGCTAAATAGAATCCTCTTAAATTAAATTTTATTTTTTCGCACTTTTCATAGCAAGCAGTTCTCACAAGAGAATTCCTTTGGAATAAAATTATCCCATTGCTTGTCCCATTTGTTTTACAACCTTTATATATTCATCCAGCATCAATTATGCTGTACTAAACTTCCGTGTTCAAATTTGTAAATATCTTTCCTTTCTTATTTGAAAATGAAAAATTTTGTCGAATAGATAAAAAAGAGCGTCCAGCTTACTCTTCAGTAAGCCGAGCACTCTCAAAAATTAAAGAAAGGTGTCGGTAAAAACACGATATTAAATTGTAAATTTTCATAGTGGCACCCTACTTTGGTAAATCCACCGCTATTTGCTGTTATTTTTCCGCCATTAATGGCAAGCCCATTGATATGATATCCAAAAACTGTGCTCAAAGCCTGAACGGCAAGAATAACAATCCTTGCACTTATAATAGCAAATGCAACTGCGTAAATTACAGAAGCGGATATGTCAAATAATATATACATTTACGAAACAGCCAGCAACAAAGTTATAACTTTGTCGATGCTAATAACTAATAAGAACTATGATACAAACGGAAAATAAGAAACAGATTTTGTCTGCTTTTCATCTGGAATATAATAAGGTAATACCTTGCCTAAAATTTCACCAACCTCGTCGTATTTACAAAACGGAACCAAAATACCAATTTCTAAATTGTTTTTATTACCATTATTTTCATGTGTATATCCTATAACATCAAGCTTGATTGTAGCAAAGCCTATCATATGTTGAACAAAACTTTGTGATATCTTCACTATCTTGATTCTGTCATAGCTAATGTATTAGTATGTCGTTCCAAAAGCCGAAAGAGATCCGAATATCGTTACCTCGATTTGTGATGGTAAACTTGTGGAATCCAATTTGACTAAAATCGTTATTTATTATTACCTCTACATGTAGAAAGTGTTATAATTCTATTACACCTTATGAATTTGAGTTATATATTTATTTTTATCAATTTCTAATGATATTTCTTTAGGACAACTGATATCTATACAAATTTTTTCGTTTTCTTTATGTAAATACAACTCCATTATTCCATACGGTGTAGGATATGTTCCTTTCACCCATTGCAATTTACCAATTTTAGGTTCCACAAGTAATCTTTTGCAACCGTTTTCCAATATTTTAATACCCATAATATCTTCAACAATAAAAGCTGCGGGGCCACTGCTCCAACCTTGACATAATGAATGCCTAAATCCTTTATAACAATGATTTCCGTTATCTCCATGAATATCGTATTCATTTTCATTTAAAACATGTTCAATAGTTGCATCTTCTTTGTACCAATCTATATCAAAATCTTCCCAAAATGTCGTTGCTCCAACATCAAGCATAGCACCATAATACTCTTTTAATAATTCTATTGCTTTATCTATTCCTACCGAATTTGAAATAGCCTTCAAAATATAATAACTCATAAATGTAGAGAAACCATGGCACCCATCTTTAATTAAAGCTTCACCTGCGTGTTCATTATCTATTAAGCCTGCCAAATTCAAGAGTGCTGCAATTTGTTTTTTATCATTATAAGATACTATTACATCTTTATAAAGTAGTTTAGTTTTAATGCATCTGCTCATTAAATCATTTTCATTTAAAACTCTACAAAGATTAATTGCCGCATCTAAACAAAGTTTTGAAAGGGCAATAGCACCCGACTCTGACTCTTTTGTGTTTCGAGTAGGCCAATCGATATAATAACCACGTTCTTGTGCAAATTTAAATTCATCTTCGCAAAATAGCGTATTTTTATCTTCATGGAATAAATCTAAAACACTATTTAATTTTTTTATAAAAGCTTCCTTTAATTCGTACAAAAGTTCTGTTCTGCCAGTACACTTCATCCAATCTTCCAATATAATAATGTACCACATATCATAGGTGGTTATTTCCCCATGAAATTTCGATGTTTTCTTTAAAAGATGTTTTAAAGACTTATCAATAATGTCTATGTCTCCAAATATTTTACTAATAGTTAAAGTTTCTACACGCATATCTCCTGTCCATACCCAACGGTCTCTTTGAGCACCGTCAAATAACGCTTCTTGCATACAAAGATGAACTGTATATGCACACGTGTCAAAAATTTTATTAAGTAATTCGTCATTGCAAGAAAAACTGCCTTTATATTCAATATCACGAAAAGAAAACTCCGCACAAATGTTTGAAACATCATATTCAACTTCCTTAGAAATTAACTCTAAATAAACAAACCTGAATGCAGTTTTTCCAAACGATGTACCATTATTTATTGACATACGAACTTCTGCATCACGAACAGAATGGTCGTTTTGTGCATGCTTTACGCCATTTGGAGTCATAGCTTCCTGAGCAGATTCACCAAACATAATCTTAAATATACATCCATTATTTTCAATTCTACAATGTCCATCAATTCGTATACCACCAGTAATCTCACTCCCAAAGTCTAAAAGCAAGGCTGCTTTTTGACCATTTTTTGTCGAAAATTTTGCAATACTTCCTTGTGGTAATTCTGAAGTTATGTTTAGTAAGTTTTCAGAATCAGTTACACCCGAAGTAACATAACAAATTTTTTTAGGTGCAACAAATTTTGTGGTTAGTGGACTTTTACCGACTATATTAAGATTAGAAATCATCTTTTATTCCTCCAAATAAATAAAACGAAGTTTATTAATTTTTTCTTTCCATTAAGTGCAACATAAACAATTTTCGAGGTTCGTTTAATGCTAAATTTTTAATACCATTTATAAGTTCATGTCCAGAATATTGCTTTCCTGTGCGTGTATCTACATACACCGAATTGGACTTAGCGTTATTTATTTTAATTAAATCGCTAAATTTAGCATTATTTTTTTCATTCTGCAAATATGTGAAAAGTATTTAGCTTTTATCAAAATTAGTAAAATAATAGGCGTAAGCAAAATCTTCAACAGGATTGAAGACTCTATAAAATTCACCGTTTAGAATCAAATTCTCATATTGTCTATATTCTTCAATTTGAGATTTTATAATATCTTTTACATGTGAATCTATTTTTAATGCATTAAATTCATAACCTAAAGCACCTCCAATGGCTACCTTAAACGCATAATCTAAATAACAATCATCACTCATTAATAATTCTATATTTCCCCTTTATCCCTTAAATATTTTAATTTCAAAACTGCTGTTTGGGTCTTTGCGTCCTTAATCTCACCGGACATTATTTTTTCCACTAAGGTCTCCAGTGGGATTTTTTCAACATCTAAAAATTCATCCTCGTCGGGACAAGTGTCTCCAAATGAAAGGTCGGTAGCACCGTACATCCAAATAATTTCGCCCACATATCCCGGGGAGGGGTAAAGCTTACCTAAAAAGAAAAGATTTTTTGCAGTGGCACCGGTTTCTTCTTTGAGTTCCCTTATTCCGCATTCAAGCGGGTTTTCGTCTTTGTGGTCACGCTTGCCGGCTGGTATTTCTAAAATCACCTCACTGTAAGGGTAGCGAAACTGTTTAACCATTAGAACTTCATTTTTATCGGTAAGTGCCGCAACGCAAACGCCGCCGGGGTGCTCTACTACCTCGCGAAGTGCGGTAGTGCCATTTGGCAGCAGTGCCTCGTCTCGGCGAAGATTAATGATTTTTCCCTTGTAAAGATACTCTGACTTTAATTGCTTTTCTTCTAAATTCATTATTTTGTTCTCCTTGGAATATATTTATTTAAGGGGTGAAAAAATGGAAAATATAATTGTACCTAAAGAATATGATTATTACGGGCGGAAAAAGTTAATAGAGGGCCTTTGTGAAAAATATAAATTTATAAGGCATAGCATTATAGGAAAAAGTTGTGCAGGAAAGGGAATTTCTGCCCTTAAAATCGGCTCCAGTGACAGCTATGCACTTATTGTTGGTGGTGTTCATGGAAGCGAAAGAATTACCTCTACAGTGATTTTAATGTTTATTGAGGAGCTTTGTGAGGCTTTCAAAAGTGACGGATATTTGGCAGATATTAAGGTTACAAAGGCTTTAAGAGGTAGGGGAGTTATTTTTGTGCCCTGTCTTAACCCCGACGGCTGCGATATTTCACTGCTTGGTAAAAAGGCGTGCGGTGAGTTTGCTCAAAAAAATGAAGCACTTTGCCGCGGGGATTTTGCTCACTGGAATGCAAATCTCAGAGGTGTTGACCTTAATCTTAATTTTGATGCCGGTTGGAAGGAGCTTCACAAAAAGGAACAGGAACTCGGAATTGTAGGACCGTCACCTACACGCTTTGGAGGTTTCAAGCCCCACAGTGAGCCGGAGACAGTGGCTATAACAGAGCTTTGCGAAAGGGTGAATATACGTCACTCAATGGCACTTCATTCTCAAGGCGAGGTTATTTACTGGAATTACGGTAATAAAACACTGCCAAAATCTCGTAAAATGGGGGAAATTTTAGCTACAAGCTCAGGCTATGCTTTGGACATCCCGATTTCCATTGCAAACGGCGGAGGCTTTAAGGACTGGTTTATTGAAAAATTTTCTCGCCCCGGATTTACGGTTGAAATAGGAAAAGGAAAAAATCCGTTGCCAATCGAAATGGCGGAAAGCATATACAACCAAAT
This sequence comes from Clostridia bacterium, assembly GCA_017434895.1. GTDB lineage: Bacteria > Bacillota > Clostridia > Oscillospirales > Acutalibacteraceae > UBA737. The sequence continues at coordinate 46,379 of JAFSGB010000022.1, read as the reverse complement.
TAAAGAAATGCTTATGCTTTACATTATAATGTAATAAGAGCCGTAAAGATTATTTATTGTCGAAATATTTTTCACAACAAAAAATTCGGGTTTTACAGAGGTTTTGAATCCATATTCGTCTCTACCTGTTGTAGAAAAATGTTGAAAATTATTGACAAATAAATGAAAATGGTGTTTAAAAGCATTAAGACATTGGAGCAAGGCTTATCACACTCGGTTCCGATGCTCACGTTAAGGAAAAATTCTCTCTTAAATTTAAAGATGCGATTGACACCCCTTTATCTTTTTTATGCATTGGTAATAATCGCATCGAGCTCATTTGTGCTACATAGTGTGTGCAGGTAAGTTTTATTAAATTTGCTTTGGTCGCACAGCAGGACTTTTTTCTTTGCATTTTGTATCATAATTCGACGCAACGAATTCTCCAAAACAGAATTATCGGTTATTATACCTTCTTCTGAGATCCCTCTGCAGGAAAAAAATGCGATATCTGCGTGGTATTGATTTAGAAGTTTTTCAGCATCTATGCCCACGTAGGAAAAAGATTCAGGAGTTAATTCTCCCCCTGCGCAAATTGTCTTAATTCCTATTGATGCTGCATCGATAGCTGTTTTGGCGCCGTTTGTGATAAGAAGTATGTTTTTAAAGGTGGCAAGATGGGGGAGCAGATAATATGCTGTAGTGGAAGCGTCCAGCATAATTACATCACCGTGTTTTATATATGAAACAGCCTTTAGAGCAATCTCTTTTTTTACTTCGTTGTACTCTTTGTTGCGAATAAATAACGGAATACGCTGGTCGGCATATTTTGCTTTAAGGGAAACTATGCCCCTGTGAGAGGTAATGAGGTCTTTTTTCTTGAGCGATACAATATCCCGCCTTACGGTAGGTTCGCTTATAAAAAGCTTTTCTGACAGTTCCTTAACCGAATGCTCTCTTTCTCGGAGTAGTTTTAAGTATGTTTCTTCACGGTTATAAATAGACATAAAATCACCTTTTAATAATATTTAATCATTATTATAATCGAATTATTATTAAATTGTCAATAATGTTTTCTTATATTGATCAAATTCCTCTACCGACAGTATGCAAGATACTTATTACAGCATTTCTCAAGTGTAATGGATTTTGTTGCCTTCATTCTTAATTTCTTTATTGTAAAATACCTCACTTTTAATACAAAAATATAGACACATCATTAAAGATTACTCCAAAATGATGTGTCTAACTTTTTATTTATTGATTTTTAATAATAGGTCTTTTACAAGTTGCCCGAAAGTATCGGAAAGTGATGAAAATCCTTATTTATTAAGTGCTTCGTTAACTGCAACTGCGCAAGCAACGGTCATACCAACCATGGGGTTGTTACCTGCACCGATAAGTCCCATCATCTCAACGTGAGCGGGAACACTGGAGGAGCCTGCGAACTGAGCGTCAGAGTGCATACGGCCCATAGTATCGGTCATACCGTAGGAAGCGGGGCCTGCAGCCATATTGTCGGGGTGAAGTGTACGTCCTGTACCGCCACCGGAAGCCACAGAGAAGTACTTCTTGCCCTGCTCGATGCATTCTTTCTTGTAGGTGCCTGCAACGGGGTGTTGGAAGCGGGTGGGGTTGGTGGAGTTACCGGTAATGGAAACATCAACACCCTCATTGTGCATAATTGCAACGCCCTCACGAACATCGTCAGCACCGTAGCAACGAACCTTAGCACGCTCGCCGTTTGAGTAAGCGGTTTCTTCAACAATTTTAAGCTCGCCTGTGTAGTAATCAAACTGAGTTTGAACATAGGTAAAGCCGTTAATTCTGGAGATAATTTTAGCAGCGTCTTTACCTAGTCCGTTAAGAACTACTCTTAAAGGCTCTTTACGTGCCTTGTTAGCGCTTCTTGCTAAACCGATAGCACCCTCAGCAGCAGCAAAGGATTCGTGACCTGCGAGAAATGCAAAGCACTTAGTCTCCTCGCGGAGAAGCATTGCACCTAAATTACCGTGGCCAAGACCAACCTTACGGTCGTCAGCAACCGAACCTGGGATGCAGAAAGACTGGAGACCTACACCGATTTTTTCGGCAGCCTCAGCGGCGGACTTGACTTTGTCCTTAAGAGCGATTGCGCAGCCTACAACGTAAGCCCAAGCAGCATTCTCAAAGCAGATAGGCTGAATGCCCTTAACAATATTGTAAGCGTCAACGCCGGCTTTATCACAAATTTCTTTAGCCTCTTCAATGGAGGAAATACCGTGTTTTGCAAGCTCAGCGTTAATTTGATTTATTCTTCTGTCATAGCTTTCAAATAATGCCATTTCTGTTTCCTCCTTATTCTTCTCTGGGGTCGATGAGCTTAACAGCATCGTCAACACGGCCATACTGACCGCTTGCTTTCTCTAATGCCTCGTTAGCGTCCATACCCTTTTTAATCATTTCCATCATCTTGCCTAAATGAACGAACTTATATCCGATGATAGCGTCATTTTCATCAATAGCAATTTTGGTGATGTAGCCTTCAGCAAGCTCAAGGTAACGGGGACCTTTAGCCTTTGTAGCAAAGGTGGTACCAACCTGCGAACGAAGACCCTTACCTAAATCCTCAAGACCGGCACCGATAGGAAGACCGTCCTCGGAGAATGCGGTTTGAGTACGTCCGTAAACAATCTGGAGGAACAACTCACGCATTGCGGTGTTGATAGCATCGCAAACAAGGTCGGTGTTGAGAGCCTCTAAGATAGTCTTGCCAACCAAAATTTCAGAAGCCATAGCTGCAGAGTGGGTCATACCAGAACAACCTAAAGTTTCAACCAATGCTTCCTCAATAATACCCTCTTTAACGTTAAGGGTCAGCTTGCAGGTTCCTTGTTGAGGAGCGCACCAGCCGATACCGTGGGTAAGACCGGAAACATCCTTAACTTCCTTAACCTGAACCCATTTGCCCTCCTCCGGAATGGGAGCAGGACCGTGATATGTGCCTTTAGCTAAAGGACACATATTTTCTACTTCATGTGAATAGTTCATATATGTACTCCTTTCAGAATTTACAAATATAATTATAACTTAATTCGACATAAAACACAATAGTCAAATGTCAAAAAATTAACCGTTTTTTCTTAGTATTTTTGTGCCATTACGCTTTTAAAATAATCCTCTGCTTCGTTTAGTTCCCTTTCCATTGCCGATTTGCGTTCGGCAGGGTCTATTTGAAGTGCGGAGAGTCTTAAGATTTCGGCCTTTGCGACTTCTGTTCTGCCGAGAATTAAATTTACAAGTTCCTTTGCATTCGCACTGGCGTCGGCACCCGTTAAACGGTTGCAGTATTCGGCCGAGCAAAGCACAATTTTGCCGATTATCTTGGCACCCTCAGAAATACCGTCGGAAAGGGAAGGCTCGTCAGGTGTCTTTTCGGGAATTTTCTCCTCAACCTCTGGCACAGCCTCAATTTCCGTCTCGGTCGGTTTTTCCTCTATTTGCTTTTCGAGGGCAATTATCCGTTCCTTAAGTTGTGAAAGCTCTTTATTTAAAAATGAGTTTTCCTCTTTTAATTCCTCACTGCGTTTCTTTTCAACATTAAGGCGTTGGGTTAGGGTGTCGGTAAGCTCGATATACTGTTTCTTTTTCATTTTTTTACTACCTTTATTTTTTATTGCTTTATGTATCTTGTAAATGATTAGGGCGAAAATTATGCCCGTAAGTGCTCCGAGAGAGTCTATAAGTATATCTCTCAGCTCACCGCTTCTGCCGGACACAAAGGTTTGGTGGTACTCGTCACTCACAGAATAAAGCATCGATACCGAAAGGCTAAGGATAAATCTGACACCGAGTTTTAGGGAATAGTAGGTGGCAAAGGTCATAAAGCTGAAAATTCCTAAGATACCATAAAGGGCAAAATGAGCCGTTTTACGGACTGAAAATTGCAAAGATGCGATAATGTTTTCCAATGCATCGGCAGAGATATTTGGAAATAAAAAGCTGATTACTCGCTCAATTAAGCCTCCGCTTAAGTCGGAGGACATCTCGGCGTTTTGCTGGGATAGACAGAAAATAAGTCCCATCCAGCCTATTAGTAATATCAATGATACAATACGCCAAGCAATGGGACTTTTATTTTTCATATTTTAACCAACCCGTTTAAAGTAATTCATAGGATTACGCCAAGCACCGTTAACGGCAATGCCGAAGTGCAGGTGGTATCCGGTTGACCAACCAGTTGTTCCCACATAACCAATGGTTTGACCCTTTTTAACAACGGCACCAGTGCCCACGGCAGTTTTTGTCATATGGCCGTAGGTTGCAACATAGGTGTTACCGCCGTTTGTACCGTGGTTTATGGTAACATAATTGCCGTAACCACTGCCGCAGCCGCAGCTACCGTACTTTTTATAATTGTGGGTACAACTATTATTTGATTTTGTTACAACGCCGTCAGCAATAGCAACGATTGGCTTATTATAAATTCCGCTGCCGGCGATATCAATACCGTAATGTTTACCCTTGTGAACAGAGTCGTTACTCTGCCAACCGGCAGAAATTCCGTAATAACCGGGAACAGGCCAAAGGAATGCGCCGCCGTCATAAACAAAGGAAGTGCCGCCGGTAGAAGTCATAGAAGCCAACATGCTGTTGTATTCTTTAATCTGCTTTTCTATTTTCTTATTGTCTGCTTCTAATTTTGACTGGTCACCGTCAATCTGGTTAATAACAGACTGGATTTTATCGTTTTCAGCTTGAAGTTCTTCCTGCTTGGCGACAACTGTTTTTCTGATTTCAACCTGTTCGTCTAAAAGCTTTTGGTTTTCTTTGATTTTTTCCTCAAGACCGTTAATAAGCTTTTGATCACGTCTTGACATAGCCGAGGTGTACTGGCTCAACTGCAAAAACTGTGAAAAGTTTTTAGCACCAAGTAAAACCTGAATATTTCCGGTGGAATTATTGGTGTGAATAGTGCGTAGTCGCTTCTTATAAGCCAGCTTGTCGGCTTCAATTTCCTTATTATTCTTATCAATTTCGGTATTGATTTTGGATATTTCAGCATTACAAGCGTTAATTTGTTGCTGAACAATGGCAATTTTTTGTTCCAATTTAGATTTAATTGCCTTTTGTGAATTAATTTGCCCCTGCAAATTCTTAATTTCTTGTTCCAACTTTTTCGATTCTGCCTCAAGCTTGCTTATATCTTGGCGAAGCTGACTGGCAGTCGCCGCAGAGGTATTTACCGAAAATGCGGTAAAAATCATGACAAGGGAAATAATTGCCGTAAAAATCTTAAATAAAGGTTTTTTCATAATTTCTCCTAGGATTTAATATTAAATTGCCGCAAATTCACTGCCTTCTTTTCGAAGGTACTTACTAATCATAATAACACTTCCAATAACGCCTGCAAACAAGCCAATGCCTACAAAGAGAGCGAGTAAAATCCAAGCCATATCGCCGTATTTTACAATATCGGTAGTGTTAAGCGTTTTAATAATGGTTTCGGTTGCAACTCGGTAGCAGAAGTACAAAATTCCCTCTGCCAAGAGAGCTGAAATCAGACCGATTACCACGCCCTCAACAATAAAGGGTATTCTTACAAAGGCATCGGTAGCACCAACTGCCTTCATAATGCTGATTTCCAGCTTGCGGTTGTACATTGTAACACGAATTGTGTTTGAAACAATAACAAGAGCAATTATCATTAAAATACCGATAATCCATGCACCCGCAATACCGATACCGTTTTTAATGGCGGTAATGGTCTCTGCTAGGTCGGTTTGAGACTGGATTTCGTAAATACTGTCAATAGCGGATATTTTTTCGACTGTCTTAGCAAAAAGTGCCATATCGTTCATTTTAATTTCCGCAGAACAGGAAAGGGGATTGTCGCCGTCCAAAATAATTTCGGACTGCTCCTTACCGTCGTTCATTCCGGCTTGAAGTTCTTTTAGGCCTTCCTCGGCGGAAATAAACCTAACCTCCGCAACATTGTCGATTTTTGCGATTTGGTCGCAAAGTGCCTTGGCCTCTTCCTCGTTATGAATAAAAAAGTCACTTTGTCTGATGCCGTTTTCATCCGGCTCCTCGGTAGAGTCTTCGGCAGGGGTTGGCTCGCCCTCTAAAAGTGCCCAGTTGTAGTCCTTCATATAAGCTACAACAACATTTTGCTTTTCAAGATTACCGACTGCCATATTTACATTTTCTGTAATCAGCACTGCAAGACCGATAATTACCATACATGCCATTAAAACGCCGACCGAGGCAATACTCATTAGGCGGTTAACCCAAGTATTTTTAAAACCTTCACCAACGAGGTATTTTACACTTGTCATTTTCACTGGGCATCACCTCCGCCATTGTCGGCAACAATTCTGCCACCGTCAAGCATAATAACCCTGTGGTTAAAGTCACGAACCAAATTATGGTCATGGGTCACCATAAGCACAGTGGTGCCGAGCCTGTTTATTTCTGTCAGCATTGATACAATTTCATAGGACATATTGGGGTCAACATTACCTGTCGGCTCGTCCGCAATTATAAGGTCAGGGGAGTTAACAAGTGCACGGGCAAGGCCCACGCGTTGCTGTTCGCCGCCCGACAATTGGTTGGGCATTGAACGTGCTTTGTGGCCAAGGCCTACTTTTGCTAAAGCCTTTGAAACCTCACGTCTAATATCTTTGCCGCCGGCTCCCACAACATACATCGCAAAGGCAACGTTTTGGAAAACGTTCATAGTGGGTATTAGTCGGAAGTCTTGGAAAACTATACCCATTGTTCTGCGAAGCAAGGGAATGTGCTTTCGCTTCATAGTAGTAAGGTTAAAGCCGTTAACGGTGATTTTACCGGTATTTGCCTTTTCCTCACGCATAATAAGCTTCATAAAGGTGCTTTTTCCCGCACCGGAGGAGCCTACAACGAATACAAATTCGCCGGAATTGATTTTAATGTTTACATCCTCTAAAGCGTGGGTGCCGCCCACATAGGTTTTGGAAACGCCGCGAAACTCGATAATCGGCTTCACATCAGCTACATTTTCAGTAGTTAAATTTTGCTGTTCCATTTAAAATGTATCATTCCTTAATATTTTATAGGGTTGTTTTTAAGATACTTATTAACCATTAATGCAATCTTTAACACGATAGCATGGTCAAATTCTCTAAGGTCAAGACCGGTGATTTTCTTAATTTTTTCCAGTCTGTACACAAGGGTGTTTCTATGTACAAATAGCTTTCTTGAGGTTTCGGAAACATTAAGATTATTCTCAAAGAAACGCTGAATTGTGAAAAGTGTTTCTTGGTCTAAGGTTTCAATAGAGCCGAGCTTAAATACTTCCTTTAAGAAAGTTTCGCAAAGGGTGGTGGGCAGCTGATAGATAAGACGGGCAATTCCCAAATTGTCATAAGAAATAATTGTCTTTTCATTGTCGAATACCTTGCCAACCTCCAAAGCGGTTTGAGCCTCTTTAAAGGAGCGTGCCAAATCCTTAAGGTTGTCCACAGTGGTGCCAATACCGATAACGGCGTGAACGTAAAATTCACCTGACATTGTATCGGCAATAGTAGAAGCCAGCTTTTCAATAGTTTTGGGGTCAATACCGGGCTTTGTTTCCTTAACAAGAGCAATATCGGTTTCGTTTATTGCAATTACAAAATCCTTTGATTTGTCGGGGAAAAGATTTTGAATTATATCGTAAACCGAAACATCGCTGTGCTCTGTAGCACGGATAAAAATAACCGTACGGTGAACATCGCTGTTAAAATAAAGCTCGCGGGCTTTGATATAAATATCACCGGGGAGAATGTTATTAAGAATTACATTTTTAATAAAGTTGCTGCGGTCATACTTTTCGTCATAATAAAACTTAATGTTGGCAAAGGCAACTGCCAAAACATTAGCATACTTAGCTGCTAACATATCTTCACCGTCAACGAAAACAGTATAATTGGCAGACTGTGTAATCCCGAGACTTTTATAAGTATAGCCGCCGCTTACGGTGATATCGTTTGCGACAGGGATGAAGCTTTCTGCCGTTTCGCCTATACGGCCCAGTTCGCTGCAAGCAATAATTGTAAAGCTTTCGTCGATGACGCCGAAGGTTCTGTCAATAGATTCCTTCATTTGATGAATAACACCTTGAAAAAGACGGTTGGACATATTTTTTCACTCTTTCTTTATAAAATTAAGGGACGAATTAAACACAGATTTATACAAATACATTTTACACAAAAACCGAGCAATTTGCAAGTAATATTAATAAAAATATATAAAAAAGTTACAAAAAGGTTACAAAAACCAAAATAAAAAGAAAAACTTCCCATTTAAGGGAAGTTTATTCTGCATTTTCTAACATAGAATTAAGCTTTTCAATACAGCTTTTACAGATAATATGGTCGCCGAAGGTTACCACTTCTGTCAGTGAATCACAGAAAAGACAGGTTGGATGAAATTTCTTTAAAACTATCTTTTCACCCTCCATTGAAATTTCAAAACTATCCACATTATTTTTGATTTTAAGCTGTGCACGCATTTCCTTTGGAATAACAACTCTGCCCATTTTATCAACTTGGCGGACAATACCGATGGATTTCATAATTAACACATCCTTTATTTATGGATGTATTATAGCATATATGTCAAAAAATGTCAATTAAATTTGCCAATTAATTTCTTTCATATTATTTCGGCGTAAAATTTCATTGGTTTTTGAAAAATGCTTACACCCGAAAAAGCCTCTGCTTGCCGACAAAGGACTTGGGTGGACCGAGATTAATTTGGCATGAATGGGATTGGTTATAATTTCCGCTTTTTTTTGAGCATTAGCGCCCCAAAGCAAGAAAACAACGGGAGTTTCTTTTTTATTTAGTTCTCCGATTACTCGGTCGGTAAAAATTTCCCATCCCTTGCCCTTGTGACTGTTAGGCGTAGACTCCCTTACAGTCAACACATTGTTTAGCATTAAAACACCTTGCTTTGCCCAAGAAATAAGCTCGCCGTGGTTTGGAATTTCAAAGCCGACATCAAAATGAAGCTCTTTATAAATATTTTTTAGTGAGGGAGGGGGAGCAACACCTTTTTTTACCGAAAAGCAAAGACCGTGCGCCTGACCGAAGCCGTGGTATGGGTCTTGACCGATAATTACCGCCTTAGTGTCGGCAAATGAGGTGTATTTCAAGGCGTTAAAGATGTCATTCATATTAGGATAAATGGTATGATTTGTATATTCGGTTTTTAAAAATTCACGAAGTTCCCTGTAATAAGATTTTTGCCATTCGTCGGCTAAAATACCGTCCCAATCGTTGCCTAAATTAACCATAATCAAACATCCAATCTTAAGATATCCTCTAAGCTCTCTCTCTTTACTGCTAAATAATCCTTTCCGTTCTTTAGCATTACAACCGGCGGGCGGGGAACACGATTATAGTTAGATGCCATTGAGTGATTGTATGCACCGGTGGTCATTACCGCCAAAATGTCGCCACGCTGAGGCTTCACCATTTTAAAATCCTCACCTATAAGGTCGCCCGATTCACAGCATCTGCCTGCAACGGTAGCAACAAAGTTCTTTTCGGCATTCATTTTGTTGGCAATTTCTACTGTATACTCTGCTTCGTACAAGGCATAACGGGGATTATCTGTCATACCGCCGTCAATTGACACATAATTTTTATATCCCTTAATTTCCTTTACACTTCCTACAGTATAAAGGGTCATACCCGCGTCGGCAATCACACTGCGACCGGGTTCAAGCATAATTTTAGGGAGAGAAATGCCGTATTTATTGCATTTATCGTCCAAAACAGCTGCAACTTCACCGATTTTTTCTCCGTAGTCAATAAGAGGATCGTTTTCGGTATAACGAACACCGAAGCCGCCACCCAAATTAAGCATTTTGGCGTTAAAGTTTAATTTATTTTTTGCTTCGGCGATAAAGGAAAACATTATATCTGCCGCAGTGATAAACGGTTCGGACTCAAAAATTTGCGAGCCTACGTGACAGTGAAATCCCAAAAGCTCAATGTTTTCGCATTTTAAAGCCTTTTCGGTTAATTCCAGTGCCTGACCTGTTTCAATTGCCACACCAAACTTTGACTCTACAGAGCCTGTGGAAATTTTTTTATGTGTGTGTGGATCAATTCCCGGGGAAAGCCTTAAAATAGATTTTTGCTTTATTCCCATTTCACCCGAAATGATGTCAAGAGCTAAAAGCTCATCCTCGTTATCGATTACGAAATAACCTACGCCGCTCTCAATTGCAAAGCGAATATCACCGTCGGTTTTGTTGTTGCCATGAAAAAAGCAACGCTCCATTGGAAAGCCCGATTTTAACGCAGTGTAGATTTCACCTTGGGATACGGCATCAATGTCAATGCCCTCCTCACTTGCAATGCGGTAAATCTGTTTAGTGGAAAAAGCCTTGCTTGCAAACTCTGGCACAGAACCTTCGGGGAAATACTTTTCCATTGCAGTTTTATACTCGCGCATATGTTCTCTTATTTTGTTTTCGTCCATTAAATAAAGGGGAGTGCCGTACTTCTCGGCAAGAGAAACGGTGTCCATCCCCGCAAAGGTCAAATGACCCTCTCGGTTAGTAGAAATATTGTCACAAAGCATATTAAAGACCTAATTTTTCCATTTCGTTGTAAAGCACCTTACGGGTTGTGTCCTCCATAGGTGTTAAGGGCAGGCGTAGGTAGTCCTCGCAAAAGCCCATTCTTGCCATTGCAGCCTTAACGGGTATGGGGTTAACCTCACTAAAAAGTGCATTAATCAGGGGCAGATATTTTAATTGCATAGCAGTGGCGGTTTTGGTGTCGCCCTCAGAGTAAGCCTTGCACATTGCAGAGGCTTCTTTCGGAATAAGATTAGAGAGCACCGAAATACAACCGATTCCGCCCAGTGACATAACGGGGATTATTTGGTCGTCGTTACCGGAATAAATGTTGATGTTTTCACCGCAAAGGTGGGCTACCTCGGCAATTTGAGAAATGTCGCCGCTGGCTTCCTTAATGGCATTAATCATCGGGTGCTCTGCTAGTTTTGATACGGTTGCGGGCTTTAGGTTAACACCTGTACGTGAAGGAACATTGTAAAGAATTACAGGAACAGTTGAAGCATCGGCAATGGAGGTGAAAAGTTTTATAAGTCCGTTTTGGGTTGCCTTGTTGTAGTAGGGGGTAACAACCAAAACACCGTCAACCCCTGCATCGCAAGCGAATTTTGTAAGCTCTAAAGCATAGGCGGTGTCATTGGAGCCGGTGCCTGCGATAATCGGAACTCTGCCGTTTGCTTGCCTTACTGCAAAGGCAATAGCTTCTTTGTGCTCCTCGTCTGTAAGGGTGGAGCCTTCACCGGTGGTACCGCAAACAACAATGCCGTCAATACCCTGGTCAATCTGCCAGTCAATTAATTTTGCAAAGGCATTATAATCGATGCCCTCTGCGGTAATAGGTGTAATTATGGCGGTTGCTATACCCTCAAAAATAGGTTTTTTCATAAAATCATACTCCTTAACAAGAAAAAATAGCCGATTGCTCGGCTACCGAAAATCAGAATAAGCATACAATCATTACATTTTATGCCCTAAAATCTGTTTTTGATAGCTCTCCGCAAATGCGACAGTAAAAGAGATGTTATTCCCGTTTACCAGAAAAGCTATCCGCCGATAGCCCTCTTCGGCGACCGTTCCTTTCCCCTTGGGTTTCTTTCTGCCGAAATTAGCACCCCAAGGCTACTGATAACTAGCCGCACCTCTATCTTTTTAGATAATTTAACATAAAATGCAGTATTTGTCAAGTGTTATATGTCCTTTAATGTCGGTTTTGCAACAATTTAAAATGTCACCAAATTAAAGGAGGCATTTTATGGCAGTAAAAAAATATTCTTACAAAAAACAAAGCCGTGCACTTTGCTCTAAGTACACAAGCGTTTACGAAATGGCAAGCACGGGACAGGGAAGGCTTTATTCAGACACCGTTTTGGTGGACGAGGAGCTAATGGATATGGTGGATATGCTTTTCGAAAGACTCAACTGCAGGAAATATCTTATATCCAGCGGTTACAGAACGTCCGAGCATGACAAAATCGTCGGCGGTAACGGTAAAGGATATCACACCAAGGGACAAGCAGTAGACGCCTGCTTTTATGATAAGCAAAACAACCCGATTCCCGCACAGATTGTCTGCTGTGTAGCACAGGATTTGGGCTTTGGCGGAATTGCCAATATTTCAAAAAACTATCGCTATGTTCATTTGGACACCCGAAAGGGCATAAAATATTTCGGCGACGAAACCAAGAGTCTTAACACTGTGACAGATAATTTTTATGAGTATTTCAACATAACAAAAAATCAAGTTGCCAAGTATACCGGTGAAGTGGTAGAGGTACCACAGTACTATAATAAGTACAACGGTACTTCAAATAAGCTTGATACGGTACTTAGTCAAATAGGAGTGCCGTCAGACTACATCGGTAACTGGAAAAAACGCAATCCCTTGGCGCTTAGAAACGGAATTAACTACTATATCGGCTCGTCCTCGCAAAACTTGAAGCTTGTTTCTCTTGCGAAACAAGGTGCTTTAAGGAGGGTGTAAAATGAAAAAATGGATTAAAGCCGCCGGTATAAGAGCGGTTAAAACTATGGCGGAAACCGCACTTGCGGTAATTGGCACCAATACCTTCGGCATTACTGAGGTTGACTGGTTAGGCCTTCTTTCTGCCTGTATGTTATCGGGTGTAATTACACTGCTCACTTGTATTAAGGGCTTGCCGGAAATTAAAGATTAGAAATTAGATTTTAGATGTTAGATATTAGAAAAAACGTAGGTTGTAATCTACGTTTTTCCTTTTAGCTTTTCCAAAAGCTTTAAGGCGTGTCCCTGAATTTTCTCGGCGGTTTTGTTATTTTCAAAGGCGGTGCCTTCAACCTTGCGGGCAGCAATTTGGAGTCCTTCGGGAAGCTCGCCTAATTGCTCATTTTTTGTTGCAGCATAAAAATCATCACCAAATTTTAATTGGTCTGTGTAAAAGAAATTTTTAAGCTTATCATTTTCAAAATATGTGATTGATTTTTCGTCTGTAATATAAAGTATTGCGGTATGCTCGGCAAAAAGCATACTTTGAAGCTTGGTTAGTATATTTCTGGAGTATGGGGAGTTAATATCATCCTCGGAAACACTGCAGTTAACAACATTAATATTTATTTCACCGTCACCGTTGATATCCTCTGCAAAGCCTTCCAAATAATTTGAAACTGCTTCAATTTGATTGTCCAAAACTGATGTATATGAAAAATAGACTACCTGCATATCCCAGTTTGGTTTCGCCGAGCACTCACATACACAAAAAATAAACACAGCAATACAAAGCACCGTAGTAATCGTATGCCATTTAAAGTGAAACCAATAATTTTGGAGCTTTTCTTTAAAGGTTTTAGGGACGATTGCAATTTCACTGGGTTTTGGTTCGGGTGCTATTTCACCCTTTTGCATTCTTTTCAGCTCTAAAAACTCTTGACGTGACTTTTGTTGTTGAGAAATGGTATCGCTTACTTTTTTATCGGCCATAGCAATTTCCTTTCCTAAAGTATGATGCAATTTTAACACAAAAGCAGTACAAATTCAAGAGCGTCAAGAGTTAATTCATAGGCTATTTACAGTTTTTTAAAAATAAGGAAACTTTTTCTTGCATTGTGTCGTTTTATGTGTTATACTGTCACTTGTATTTTTCACCATTAAAAAATCTGTTTAACAGAGCTTTGGAGAATCCCGTTTGTGCGGGTGCCGAAGGTGTAAGGTTTTTAACCGATCTCTCAGGCAAAAGGACAAAGTTTTAAGAGAAAATTTTGTCCGAACCATTAAGGCTCGGATTTTTTCATTGGTAAAACAAGAAAGGAAGTTTTAAAAATGAGTTTTCTTGATTGGGTAACTCAAATAAACAACGAAGTTAACGGCTTTGTTTGGGGATGGGTAGGTCTTATCCTCTTACTAGGCACCGGTGTACTTGCAACAGTACTTACAAAGGTGTTCCAAGTTTCCCACCTAAAGCATTGGTGGGCCAACACTATCGGAAGTCTTTTCAAAAAGGAAGTTATCGGTCACACAAAAGAAAAGGGCGCTATTTCTCCCTTCCAGGCCTTGTGTACCGCCCTTGCCGCTACTGTCGGAACAGGTAATATTGCCGGTGTTGCGGCTGCAATAGCCGTAGGCGGTGCCGGTGCGGTTTTCTGGATGTGGATTGCCGCATTCCTCGGAATGATGACAAACTACTCTGAAAATGTACTTGGTATTTATTTCCGCCGCAAGAATGAAAAGGGTGAATGGTCAGGCGGTGCCATGTACTATCTTAGCGATGGCTTGGGTGCCAAGAAAAACTGCAAATGGATTGGTAAGATTTTAGCGGTGCTTTTCTGCATTTTTACGATGCTTGCATCTTTCGGTATAGGCAGTATGGGTCAGGTAAACAAGATTGTTGCCAATGTTGCCGCCGCTTTCGATGTTAAGGCAATTTCATCTATTATGGTTTTTGGTGAGGTTTCACTTTACAATCTTATTATTGGTATTTCAATTATGATTTTAACCGCTGTAATTACCTTGGGCGGTTTAAAGAGAATTGCTAATGTTGCCGAAAAAATTGTTCCCTTTATGGTAGTGCTTTTTGTACTAGGCAGTCTTGCAATTATCTGTGTAAACTATTCTGCTATTATCCCTGCATTTAAGGCTATTTTTGTTAATGCCTTTAAGCCGGAAGCATTTGTTGGCGGTAGTCTTGGCAGTGCCATTATGCTTGCCGCTCAGCAAGGTTTCAAGCGTGGTGTATTTTCAAACGAGGCAGGCCTCGGCTCCTCTGTTATGGTACACTCCAACTCCAATATTAAGGAGCCTGTAAAGCAGGGTATGTGGGGTATATTTGAGGTATTCGCTGACACAATGGTAGTTTGTACTATGACCGCTTTGGTGGTTCTTACTTCGGGCGGACTTAACGGCGGTGTGTTTAATGCACAAACCGGTGCAATTGCCGAGGGCTATACCGATGCAACCCTTGTGGGCGGAGCATTTAACACCATATTCCCTTGGGGAGGTATCGGTGCTAAGTTTATTGCAATTGCAATGTTCCTTTTCGCATTCACCACAGTGCTTGGTTGGTCGCACTATGGCTCAAAGGCTTGGGAGTACCTTTTTGGTGCAAAGACCACCTTTATTTTCAGAATTATACATGTTTGCACTGTAATCTTCGGTGCTATGCTTACTTCAAGCCTTGCTTGGGATATTTCAGATACCTTTAACGGTCTTATGATGCTTCCCAACCTTATCGGTGTTGTTGTTTTGCTTCCCTTGGTTGTTAAGATTACTAAAAACTATGTAAAAAGAAAAATCAAGGGCGAGGACGAGGAGCCTATACTCTCCTATGACCCCGAAATTCAAAAGGAACACGCCGAAGCTATTAAAAACGGCGAGGAATAAAAACTTACAATTGAAAAATCGGTGCTTTCTTATAAAGCACCGATTTTTTTATCCGCAAAATTTGGTTGTAATTTGTTTTACACAGTTGGTTGGGGAATAATCCCATTCCAAAAGACGCTCACCATTATAAAAATATCTAAGCTCGGGGGTATATCCAGTATCAAAGCTATCAATGATTATTAGCTTAATTTTCATTTTTTCGGGAATAATGCTTTTAATGTAAACGCTTGCTTGCTGTCCTATCTGTGTGCCCTGACGCGGTTCGGCAAGTCCTGCAAGATTTGGAGTAATTTCTACAAAAATTCCGTAATCCTCAACGCTTCTAACAACGCCACTTACGGTTTGCCCTGCTGAAAAAAGGCAGGCATTTTCCTCCCAAGTGCCGAGAAGTTCCTTGTGGGAAAGGGTGATTTTGCCGTCGGGAGCAATGTTTTTAATTACCGCTTTAATGTTTTCCCCTAAATAAAATCTATCCTTTGGGTGGGAAATTCGGGACACAGAAATTGCATCAATGGGCAGTAGCGCCACATTTCCGCAGCCTATATCGCAAAATGCACCAAAGCTTTCAAAGTGTGTGATTTTAGCATTGATTATGTCGCCGGCTTTTTTATTCTTTAAAATATGGTCAAGGCTTAAGGCTTGTGCTATTCTGCGAGATAACAGTGCGTAAGGTTTGCCGTTTGCGTCCTCACTAAAGCCGGTTACTACGAAGCTTACCGATTTTCCAACGCGAGAAATTAATGCAATATCGCGGGTGGTACCTTCGTTAATGCCAAGGGCACCCTCGCTTCTGGGGATAATACCCCTCATACAACCTAAATTTACAATAAGGTTGTGAGAAGCGTCGCACATAATAACCGGTGCTTCAAGCACTGTTTGTTGCACCTTCGCCTCTGCAAGCATGGAGGAGGTTATTATACTTCTCTTTTTTTCGCTTTTAAAACCCTCAGGGTAAAAATCATTCATTATTAATTCACCTTTCTGTTTAATCCTCGGATTTTTGTGTCCATAAAAAGTATATTATATAAAGGGTGAAAAAATGCGAGAAAAAAGTCTTAAAACAAAATTTTTTTAAAAAATCAGTTTACACTTCTTAAAAGACAAAAGGGAGACAACTTCATTACGAAGTGTCTCCCTTCAGATGTGTTTTAATTTTACAATATAATGTTTTATTATCCTAAAAATGCGTCGTGTACGGCGGTAACGGCCTTGTCGGCGTATTTGCCGTCAATGAGAACTGAAACCTTAATTTCGCTGGTGGAAATCATATGGATATTAATGCCGGCATCATAGAGAGCCTCAAACATTTTAGCGGCAACACCGGGGTGACTTTCCATACCCGCGCCAACGATAGAAACCTTAACAACGCTATCGTCCATTTTAAGTGTTTTGAAGTCAAGGGCATCCTTCATACCCTCAAGAGCCTTTACCGCAACGCTTCCTTGGTCAAGAGGAACGGTAAAGGTAATGTCCTTTGTACCGTCGCGGCCAACAGACTGAAGTATGATATCAACATTAATCTTGTGCTGAGCTAGCTTATTAAAAATTTTAAATGCAACACCTGGGGTGTCCTCGAGTCCTACGATAGAGATAGTGGCAACATTGCTATCTTTTGCAACGCCTCTGATTAAAGTTTTTTCCATTTTAACAGTCTCCTTTACGATTGTTCCGGGTTTAACCTCAAGGCTTGAAAGAACCTCAAGCTCAACATTATATTTTTTAGCCATTTCAACCGAGCGGTTGTTAAGAACCTGTGCGCCAAGGGAAGCAAGCTCCAGCATTTCGTCGTAACTGATTTCATCCATCTTAATGGCGGTAGGAACCTTGCGTGGGTCTGCGGAATAAACACCGTCAACATCGGTATAAATCTGGCAGATGTCTGCTTTCATTGAAGCGGCAATTGCAACTGCACTTGTATCCGAACCGCCACGACCGAGTGTGGTAATATCGTCATACTTATTAAGTCCTTGGAAGCCGGCAACAATTACTATGTTACGCTTTGAAATTTCGTTTTTGATACGCTCGGCGGTCACCTTTTTGATTCGGGCAATTCCGTGGTGAGAGTCGGTCTCAAACCCTGCTTGCCAACCGAGAAGTGAAACAGCGGGGCAACCTAACTTTTCAATTGCCATTGCGAGCAGAGCGATAGAAATTTGCTCACCTGCGGAAAGAAGCATATCCATTTCTCTTTTTGAGCTACCATTCGGGTTAATTTCCCTTGCTTTTTCAATTAAATCGTCGGTAGTGTCTCCCTGAGCGGAAACAACAACAACAACATCGTTACCTTTTTTGTAATCGTCAATAATGCGGTTTGCCACATTAAAAACTCTTTCGGCGTTAGCAACAGAGGAGCCGCCGAATTTTTTAACTATAAGAGACATATTCTAAACCTCCTTAAAATATTAAATCATAGTATGGAGTATCTTGATTTCTATGTTTTCAAAGCGAGAAAGCTTTTCATTTAAGACACTTTTTTTAATTGGATTTGTTATGAAACAAATCTCCTTGGAAAATTCGTTTTTGGTAACAGAGCTTGTAAGAGAACCAAATTCCTTTTGGAAGGTGGCTTTAAGTGAGTCAAAATCCTTACCGATAATTCTTACAAACATTTTTTCTTCTGAATCTGTATCATTTACAACATAATTATCGTCGCCGTCGCAC
Organism: Clostridia bacterium; assembly: GCA_017434895.1. GTDB lineage: Bacteria > Bacillota > Clostridia > Oscillospirales > Acutalibacteraceae > UBA737. The sequence goes on along the minus strand of JAFSGB010000022.1, from coordinate 28,296 downwards.
CAGTCGAGATATTTTCTGCTTTCAAGGTGTTTTGCACAGTCCATAACATCTGCAACAACCGCACTGGCGGTGGCCTCCTTGCCGGCGCCCTTGCCGTAGAACATAACCTCGCCCGTTTGGTCGCCGGTAATCATAATGGCATTGAATACGCCGTTAACACCCGAAAGCATATTTTCGCGGCTTACAACTGTGGGGCGAACAAAAGCGGTAATCTTGCCGTTTGTCAGCTTTTCGGCGTGACCGATAAGCTTAATCACACAACCGAAGCTGTCGGCGGCGTTAACATCGTCCAAGGTGATTTTAGTGATACCATCGGTGGCAACCTGCTCGGGGTAAACGTGCTTGCCGAAAGACAGTGTTGCCAAAATGCAAACCTTACGGCAAGCATCGTGACCCTCAATGTCAGCAGTGGGGTCCTTTTCGGCATAGCCATTTTCTTGGGCAAGCTTTAAGGCATCCTCAAAGCTCATATTATCCACTATCATTTTATTTAAAATGAAGTTTGTTGTTCCGTTTAAAATGCCCGAAAACTCAGTGATTTCATTGGCGGCAAGGCACTGCACCATGGGACGAAGCACCGGAATACCTCCGCCTACACTTGCTTCAAAGAGGAAGTTTACATTCTTCTCATTAGCAATTTTAATAAGCTCGGCACCCTTGGCGGCAACCAACTCTTTATTAGAGGTAACAACGCTTTTGCCGGCTAATAAACACCTTTTAACAAAATCGTAGGCGGGATTTATTCCACCCATAGCTTCAGCCACGATTTTGACACTGTCATCATTTAAAATGTCACTGAAATTTTTGGTAAATTTATCACTGTAAGAAAGGTCGTTAAATTCTCTTAAATCGAGAATGTATTTAATGTTAATGTCGTTTTTGATTCTTTCGGCTATTAGGGAATTGCGGTGAATTAAAATCTCGGCAACGCCCGAGCCTACAACACCGTGACCCATAATTGCTACATTCATATTTTCCCTCCTTTGGGTAAATAATATATAAAGTTATTATATTATAATTTGGGTGTAAAATCAACAAAAAAGTCAAATAATCGGTGATTTTGGTTTATCTGTTTAAAATTTTGGTGTTTGGAAGTGAGATTTTTGGGCGAGCAGGCAAAGAAAAAGTTTATAATTGATGTTGTTTTTCTGTTGCTCTGGGCAACAATTATAATAATTGCGGGAAAATTTTTATTACAGTATCTTTTGCCTTTTGTAATTTCGATAGCGGTTGCCGCTCTTATGCAGAGACCTGCCGACCTGCTTTCAAAGAAAATCCGTATAAAAAAAGGAGTCTGTGCCGCACTGCTTTCCGCGGTGCTTTACATTTTTTTGGCAACGGTTTTAATATTTACAATTTTTCGTGTTTTTTCCTTTACGGGCAGTGCCGTTTCCTCGTTAAAAGGCTTTGGGCAGGCGGCGGCAGATGTATTTTTAAGACTGGAAACTGTATTGGGGAGAATTTTAACCGATATTTCACCGAATTTTAAAGATACTTCCCGACAAATGCTCACTTCTGTGTTGGAAAACATCTTGGAAAAGGCTTCCGAAACCTTGTCAAATACAGCTGCAAGCATTGTAAAGACGGCACCCGCCTTTCTTTTCAGCAGTGTAGTAGCTTTGGCTGCAACCTGTTACATTGCAAAGGATTTCGACGGTCTAAAGCAATTTACGAAAAATCTTGTAAGCGAAAAGGCTGTCCGAAAAGCAGTCATTATAAAGGAAATTTTTAAAAGCAGTGTGGTTAAAATTGTCGGAGGATATTTACTCTTAATGTTACTGACCTTTTTGGAACTGGCAGCAGGATTTTTGATTTTGGGGGTAAAAAGTTGGTTTTTAATAGCTCTTATAATAGCCGTTATTGATGTTTTGCCCGTTTTGGGTGTCGGAGTGGTTTTACTGCCTTGGGGTATTATCAATATAATACTCGGAAATAGCTTTTTGGGTATTGGTCTTATGCTTTTGTACCTATTGGTAACGATAATCAGAAATTTCGTAGAACCTAAAATTGTGGGTAGTACGATGGGTATTAATCCGTTATTCATCCTTTTTACTATGTTTTTAGGTTTAAGGGTATTTGGCTTTTTCGGATTGCTTATTTTACCTGTAACATTTATTGTTGTGGTTAAATATTATAAGAATGAGATGCAAATGGAAGCGTCTCAATAAAAAGGAGTGTTAAGATATGGGCTGTAATATAGAACTTGAAAGTATAACAAGTGCTATCAAGGCAAGAGATTTGCTTAAAAAAAACAAATTCGGTGCTAAAATCGAAAAAAGCACTTCAGGGTCTAAAAAAGGCTGTGCTTATTCGGTTATTGTGGATAAAAATTGTAGCATCGCTTTGCCTATTCTTGAAAAAAACGGAATAAGAATACTTGGTATTTCTTAAAATTAGGGCGTTTTTAAACGCCCTTTTTTAATATATTTAAGGAGGAATTTATTTGATATACTTCGATAATGCCGCAACAACAGGCGTAAAGCCGTCGGGAGTAGTAAATGCGGTTAAATATGCCTTGGAAAATCACTCTGCCAACCCCGGCAGAAGCGGACATACGCTGTCTTTAAATACTGCCGAAATGGTTTACAAAGCAAGGGAAAAACTATCCCGTTTTTTTGGCTCAGACGGGCCTCAAACGGTGGTTTTTACCCAAAACTGCACCCACAGTATCAACTGTGTTTTAAAGGGCTTACTTAAAAAGGGAGATCACTGTATAATATCGTCCTTGGAGCATAATGCAGTGGTAAGACCGCTTATAAAAATGGGGGTTTCCTACAGCGTGGCGGAGGTTTCCTTAACAGATGATAATAAAACCTTGCAAAGCTTAGAGGAAAAAATCAAGCCTAATACAAGACTTATTTTTTGTATGGGAGCCTCAAATGTTTTAGGAAAAATTTTGCCTATCAGTAAAATAGGAAGCATTTGTCGCGAAAGAGGGATTTTTTTTGGTGTAGATGCCGCACAAACGGCGGGTGTAATCCCCATTAATATGCAGAAGCAAAACATAGATTTTTTGTGTATTGCACCCCACAAGGGAATTTATGCACCAATGGGTGTCGGCGTATTAATTGCTCGAAAAAATTTGCCGAACACTATAATTGAAGGCGGTACGGGGACTAATTCCTTGGAACTTTTACAACCTGATACGTTGCCCGAAAGACTCGAGAGCGGAACTGTAAATGTGCCTGCGATTGCGGGTATTTCCGCCGGTTTGGATTTTGTAGAAAGTGTCGGTATTGCAAAGCTTTATAACGGTGAATTAGGACTTATAGAAAGGTTATACAAAAAGCTCGAAAACAAACCTAAAATAACCCTTTACACACCGTATCCAAAGGCAGGACAGTTTGTTCCGGTGCTTTCCTTTAATGTTCAGGGTATACCCTCCTTTAAAGTCGGAGAGCTTTTGTCGGTTAACGGAATTGCTGTAAGGGGAGGACTTCATTGTTCGCCCTTTGCCCACACAAAAATCGGAACTGTGCCGGAGGGTGCGGTCAGAGTCTCGGTAGCAAGCTTTAATACTACCCGAGAAATTGACACTTTTGTTAAAATTTTAAACACAAAATTATTGAAAATTTAATAAAAAATTGTTGAATGGTCAAGGGAAATATGTTAAAATGTATTACGTAGTATTATGTAATGTAAGGATGTGGGATTTTGGGTAGCTTTTGGAATGCGATATACTCATTTTGGAACTATATAGTTTACGCCGTATCCAATATGAGAATGCCCTATGATATTATTGATATTCTGGTTATTGCGTTTATTATTTATAAAGCAATAGGCTTTTTAAGGGAAACCCGAGCAGGTCAACTTATCAAGGGTATTGCGGTGCTATTGATAGTTTATATTATCTCAGATTGGCTTGATTTGGCTGTTTTGGAGTGGACCCTATCCCGAGTTATGAACTCAGCAATTATTGCCGCCGCAGTAATTTTCCAACCCGAGCTTCGACGTATACTCGAAAGGGTGGGCAGAACAGGCTTCCGTCCCGGTCAGTTGCTTGACGGAGAGGAGGATGCTACTGTTACCTGCATTGACCACGTAACCCGTGCCGCCGGAAAAATGCAGGAGAAAAAAATCGGTGCCTTAATAGTTTTTGAGCGTAAAACACAGCTTGGTGAAATTATAAATACCGGAACAGTTTTAGATGCGAAATCCTCGCTTTCGGTTATTAGCAATATATTCTTTCCGAAATCTCCTTTGCATGACGGTGCAGTAATTATCCGCGACGGCAGGGTTTATGCTGCAGGCTGTATCTTACCTCTTACCCAAAGGGATGATATAAACTCTCAGCTCGGCACCCGTCACAGAGCGGCTATCGGCATGACTGAAAACTCTGATGCGGTGGTACTTGTGGTTTCGGAGGAAACCGGCATCATTTCCATCGTTTCCAACGGGCAGATTAACCGTGGCTTTAACTCTATGTCAGCCAGTGCAGAGCTTAGTCGATTGCTTTTATCTATAGAGAAGAAAGAGAAGGAGTCCCTACTTACAAAAATTTCAAATAAAGTAAAAGATATATTTAAAATTAATAAAGGGAAGGAGAACCGATAATGATTGAAAAAATTAAATCCTTTTCCTTTAAAAAACTGCTTTACAGTAAAAGATTCACAATTCCATTTTCCATATTCTTAAGTTTTGCTTTGTGGATGACGATAACGGTTCAAAGCAAAGATCATATACAACGCAGCTTTGCCGATATGACTGCAACCATTAATATGGAAAATACCTTAGCGGCCGAAAATGAAATGAGCATAATCGGTGATATTTCAGAGCAGAGGTTTACTGTTACGGTTATCGGTCAAAAGAATGTGGTAACAACGCTTACCTCAAGCGATATTAACCTTTATGCTTCTGCCGCCACAGTTGACAGTCCGGGCGAATACGATTTAACGGTTTTAGCAAACAGTGCCAACAGTAATGGAAATTATGACGTTATAAGCATTACTCCGAAAACCGTTAAGGTGAAGTTTGATTATATGGAAACCAGAGAATTTACCGTTAATGCTTTGGCGGATGGTGTCTCTGCTTCAAATGGGCTTATTGCTGAGGCCGCAGTTGTAAGCGGTATGGAGGGAAATACCATAACCATTACAGGCCCGAGAGCGGTTATCAACAGTATTGAAACCGTTAGAGCCGAGGCTGCCGTTAATAAAACTCTATCCCAAAGCGAAACCTTTGATGCCAGCATTGTTTTACTTGACGAGGACGGGGAAAAAATAAGTGCTGAAAATTTACAGTTGAGCACAAATCAGGTAAAAATTACCGTTCCGATTTCCAAGCAAAAGACAGTGCCGGTTAAGGTGGACTTTTCCAATACACCCAATGGCTTTAATAAAGGTAGTATTAAGTCCACAGTTGACCACAGTGAGGTTACAATCATTGGTACTCCCGAAACGGTGGATAAGATAAAAGAGGTGACACTTTCACCTATTGATATTACTGCTTTAAGCAGTGCCTCCACAAGCTTTGAGGTTTCGGCAAAGCTTCCCGAAGGAGTCCGCTTGCTGGATGCTATTGAGAGCTTTACGGTTAATGTTAATTTGTCGGGTTACCGTGAAAAAACTATCACCGTTACAAAAATCAAGTATACCGGCTTAGCTCAGGGACTGCAAACGAGCGGTTCCACAAGCGTTAAGAATGTTAAGATTTGCGGCCCCGCGAATGTTATAAGGAATTTGGACGAAAGTGCCGCCTTTGCAGAGGTAAATCTTACGGACAAGAAAGCAGGTCAACACGCCGTAAATGCCGTTATCAGCTTTGAGGGCTATGATAATGTATGGGCAGTCGGCACCTACGAAACCCCCGTTACCATAAAATAATTCAAAGGGAGGAGAAATCCTCCCTTTAATGTCAAAATACCTTTTACTGCATAATATGGCTTGTGGGAGGTATTTTTATGGCAGAAATAGTTTTTATTTTAGTATTCGCGTTTCCTGCAATTTTGGGGCTTGCCGAAATTTTACATAGCATCAGACTTTGGTTTATGTCCTCGGGGAAAAAGGGTAAACGAATACTTATTGTTGTTCCCGATAATGAAAATTACTTAAAGCAGATACTCGGCATCTACGAGCAATCGAAATGGCAAGGTGAAAAGCTTGCAGAAAAGGTAATTGTACTGGACACCTTGCTTGATTGTGAAAATTATAAAGAGTGTGAAAAATTAGTCAAAAGACTGAATTTTGAAATGTGCTCAAAGTCAAAGATTTTGGATATTGTAATAAAGGAGGAACAGTAGTGGAAAATTTTTTCGGTGCAGAGAATTTAACAGAGCTTCGCGGCACTGTGCAAAAAATCACTTACTGTAACTCCGCTAATTCCTATACTGTGGCGACAGTTAGGGTCGATAAAGAGGATATTACCGTTGTGGGAATTTTGCCATTTTTAAATGAGGGTGACACCGCAGTTTTCAGCGGCAGCTATACAGTTCATCCAACCTACGGTCAACAGTTTAAGGCGGCAGGCTTTGAAAGACTAATTCCTAAAAACTCTGCGGCGATTTTAAAGTATCTGTCGTCGGGAGCAATAAAGGGCATAGGTCCCGCCACCGCTCAGCGTATTGTGAAGAAATTTGGTGAGGAGTCACTTGATATTATCCAAAACCAACCAGATGCCCTTGCAACCCTTAAAGGAATATCGCTTCAAAAGGCGATGGCAGTAAGTGAGGATTACGCCAAGCAGTACGGAGTTAGGGATATTATGCTGATGCTTTCAAAATATGGCGTAGGGGCGGATAGATGCCTTAATATATACCGCCGTTTCGGACATAGGGCTACCGAAATAATAAAGGCAAATCCTTACAGTCTTTGTGAAACCGGGATCGATTTTCCGTTCGAAACTGCTGAGGATATTGCGGAAGATTACAATATAGAAAAGGACAGTGAATTAAGGGTAAGTGCAGGCATTGAGTATGTGCTAAGGCGTAACCTTTCAAACGGCCACACCTGTCTGCCGAGGGATAAATTCGTTAAAGCCTGTTGCAGACTGCTCGAATGTAAGGAAAGCACAGTAGAAATTTGTTGTGACCGCCTGAGGGACTGCTTTAGGCTTTGCAGTAAAGCTATCGGCAAAACAGAGTTTTTAAGTCTTCCTGATTATTTTTCTGCCGAGCAATATATTGCCTCTAGACTTTTGTCAGTAAGGTATTACATAGACTCCGCCGTAACGGTGGACGAGCTTGAAATCGAGAGCGTTGAAAGACAGCTTAACATACAATTTGAGGAATTACAACGACAGGCGATTTTTGAGGCCTTTGACAGTGGCATTTTAGTGCTTACGGGCGGCCCCGGAACGGGAAAAACCACCACGCTTAATGCAATAATAAGACTGTTTGAAAGCAGAGAGCTTAAAATTGAGCTTGCCGCGCCTACGGGCAGAGCCGCCAAACGAATGACCGAGCTTTGCTCGAGGGAAGCCAAAACAATCCACCGCCTTTTGGAGGTTGAGTGGGGCGAAGGGGACAAGCGTTCCTTTTGCCGTAATGAAAAAAATCCGCTCGACTGCGATGTGATTATCGTAGACGAGGCTTCAATGATAGATGCGCTTCTTTTTGCCAATCTTTTAAAGGCACTCAGAAACGGCACCAGAATTATAATTGTAGGTGACTCTGACCAGCTACCGAGCATCGGTGCGGGGAATGTTTTTGGGGATATTTTATCGGCAGATATTTTTCCCTCAATCCGTCTTAAAAAGGTGTTTAGACAAGCTGCAAAAAGTAAAATCGTCACCAACGCCCATGCAATAATTAACGGTGAGGCACCTGATTTTTCGGACAAGTCCTCCGACTGCTTTTTTCTCTGCCGAGGGGATAAGTATTCTACGGTGCAGACTGTTTTGGAGCTTGTTTGTAACCGACTGCCCAGTGCCTACTCGGTGGATTCGCTGACTGATATTCAGGTGCTTTGTCCCTCAAAAATGATGGATACCGGCACCGTTAATCTTAACAATGTAATGCAGTCTCACCTAAATCCCCATAAGTCTCACGACCCTCAGCTTAGTTTTAAGGGTATTTATTTTAGAGTGGGCGACAAGGTAATGCAGATTAAAAATAACTACGATTTGCAGTACAAAAAGGATAACGGTGAATACGGCGAGGGGGTTTTTAACGGCGATGTAGGTTACATTACCGAAATTGACCTAAGGGGCGGTATTTTAAAGGTAAGGTATGACGAAAAGGTGGCAACTTATTTTTCGGAGGATTTGTCTCAGCTGGAGCTGGCGTACGCTATTACAGTCCACAAAAGCCAAGGCAGTGAGTATGACTATGTAGTTATTCCCTTGATGGATGTGCCGTCTAAACTTAGATACAGAAACCTTTTATATACCGCAGTTACAAGGGCCAAAAAAATGCTTATAATCGTCGGCGACGAGGGCGTATGGACAGCTATGGCGAAAAATGACCGCAAGACCTTAAGATACACCCTGCTTACCGAATTTTTAAAGGAAAAAGCCGAGCTATGAAAATAATAGAAGCCTTTTTAGATGCTCTTTTTCCAAATAAATGTGTCGGATGCGACAGAATAATCCCAAAGGGCGACAGTCTTTGTGATTTTTGCTTCGAGGATATCCCCATAACCGCCAATGACAACAGATGTAGGGTTTGTGGATGTAAGAAAAAGGAGTGTCAGTGCAGGTTTCATGCCTTTCATTTTACCTCTGTCACTGCACCCTTTTACAATGAGGACATAGCACGCCGTGTGATGTACGCTTTTAAGTTTAACCGTCATCTTGAATTTGCGGAATTTTTCGCCAAAAGTATGGCTTTATCGGTTAAGACCGATTTTTATGGTGTGGATTTTAACGCTGTAGTTTTTGTTCCCATGCTACTTAAAAACGAGCTTAGAAGGGGATATAATCAAAGCTATGAGCTGGCGGCAAGAATATCTAAAATCCTTAATGTTCCTTTGGTGGAAAATGCCTTAGGCTGTAATAAAAAAAGACTAATACAGCATAAAACCGATTTTAAAAAGCGCTTCGAGAATGTTAAGGGTGTTTATTACCCAAACTTGTCACTAAAGGGCAGAACGGTGCTTTTGGTGGATGATATTAAGACCAGCGGTGCTACATTGGACGAGTGCGCAAAGGCACTGCTTAAAGCGGGTGCAAATGAGGTTTACTGTGTGACAGGTTTAATTATCAAAAGAAAGTAGGTTAATTATGGCAACTGATATCGGAATTGATATAGGCTCTTCAAAAACCGTAATTTTTTCCAGCTCTAAGGTTTTGCTTGAGCTTCCAAATGTTGTAACGGTGGACAGTGATACTTGGACCCCCGTTTATTTCGGCGAAAAGGCAAAGCAGACCAAGGGCAGAACCCCCGAAAGCTATGTGGTGGTAAGCCCTATTGAGCGTGGCGTTATTTCGGATTATGACATTGCCGAAACAATGCTGAGGAACTATATGAACGAGGCGTTTGGCAGTAAGATTTTGCGCCCCCGTATTATGGCGACCTTGCCCGCCGGTCTTACCGAGCTTCAGCACCATTCCCTTGCTAATGTGGTAGAGGGTGCTGGAGGCAGAAATGTATTTATAATCGAAAGTCCCTTGGCGGTAGCCTTCGGCTTGGGTGTTGATTTCTCTATTCCCAGAGGTACGCTTATTGTGGACGTTGGGGCCGGCACTACCGATATCGCCGTGGTGTCAATGGGCGGTATCGCAGTGTGCGAGTCTTTTAAAACTGCATCCTTTGATATGGATGCACAGATTATAAGGTATGTAAGAAAAGAGTATAATATCGAAATCGGTGCTTTAATGGCGGAGAGTATTAAAATTAAACTTGGCTCTGCTATGGAAAGATCAATTGAAGTGGCAATGGTGGCAAAGGGACAAAATGTCTTTACGGGTCTTCCTGAAAGCTTCGAAATTACCGCCGGTGAGGTTTACGAGGCAATTAAGGACACCATAAATTCAATTTGCGATGCCGTTCGCGTAGTGCTTAATAAAACCGACCCCGATTTGGTAGCAGACATCAGTAACGATGGCGTTTTCCTTTGCGGCGGCGGCTCTCAGCTTGCAGGGTTTGATAAAAAACTCGGTGAGTATTTGGACATCCCCGTTAATCTATTGCCTGACCCCTCACACAGTGTTGTTAAGGGAGCGGCGGCAGCCCTTAAAAACCCCGACCTACTTAAAAATGTCGACTATCGTATGCGTTCAATTAAGGAATTGGAAATTGAATAACAATTCGCACTTTAAAGCATTAAAGTTTTGTGCAACTTAACAGTTGACAAATGGGGGAAATAAGTGTAAAATTATTTTTAGATTTTGTGAAAGATGGGTGAACAGAGTGTCAAAGTATTTTAAATACGGATTTTTTTACTTTAAAAAGGGTCTGTCTGTTTGCCGTAACTGTCTTTAAGACAATTAGGTTTCAGTCAGCCCGTAACTGTTATGCTTTTTAAAAGGCAAACCGTTGCGGGTTTTCTTTTGAAAGGGAGAATAATTATGATTAACGAAAAAATGTTGGGACTGGGTAACAAACGCTCGGTAATACGCGAAATTTTTGAATACGGCAACAAACGCCGTGCCGAAATAGGAAATGAAAATGTGTACGATTTTAGTCTTGGTAACCCAAGTATCCCCGCCCCCGAAAAGGTGAGTGAGGCACTCCTTGATTTGGTGCAAAATACTGACGCTACGAAGCTTCACGGTTACACCTCTGCCCAAGGGGATTTAGGGGTTAGAACCGCCATTGCCGACAGTATCAACGGGCGTTTCGGCATTGGGGCTACGCCTAATTTACTTTATATGACCTGCGGTGCCGCCGCTTCGCTTACAATCAGTTTAACTGCCATTTTAAACGAGGGTGATGAGGTAATTGTTTTGGCACCCTTTTTCCCTGAATACACTGTTTTTATTGAAAAGGCAGGGGGTAAGGTAAGGGTTGTTAAGTGCCGCGAGGAGGATTTTCAGATTGATTTTACTGCACTTGAAAGCACAATAAATGATAAAACCAAGGCGATTATAATTAATTCGCCAAACAATCCCTCAGGTGTTGTTTTGAGCACCGAAACAATCAAAAAACTTTCTAAGCTATTAAATGAGAAACAGGTGGAGCTTGGAACCGAGATTTTCGTAATTGCCGACGAGCCTTACCGCGAGCTTGTGTACGGTGATGTGGTAGTGCCTTACATTCCTAATTACTATAACAACACAATTGTTTGCTATTCTTACAGTAAGTCACTTTCTCTTCCGGGTGAGCGTATTGGTTACATATTTGTATCCCCGAAAATTGCAAATTGCGGTGAGGTTTATGCCGCTGTTTGCGGCGCGGGCAGAGCCTTAGGCTTTGTTTGCGCCCCAAGTCTTTTGCAGTATTCGGTGGCACGTTGCCAAGGGTTGACGGGTGATATCGAAGCCTACAAGAAAAACCGCGACCTTTTATATAACGCTTTGACCGAGTACGGCTATACTGCCGCAAAGCCTGACGGTGCATTTTATCTCTTTGTAAAATCTCCTGAGGCGGATGCAAACACTTTTTGCGAGAAAGCGAAAAGCGAGGAAATCCTGATTGTCCCCGGTGATGATTTTGGCTACAAGGGTTATGTTAGAATCAGCTACTGTGTGGCTTACGATACCATAAAGAACTCCCTTGCGGGCTTTAAGAGATTAATTGAAAATTATAGGTGATTTAAAATGATAGAGCTTGAAAAGGCAAGAAAAATCATAAATGAAACCGATAGGGAGATGGCAAGGCTTTTTGAAAAGCGAATGAATGCCGTAAGAGAGGTTGCAAGCTATAAAAAGCTTCACGGAATGCAGGTTTTAGATCTTCAACGGGAGACAGAGGTAATTGACCGCAACTCGAAATTTGTTGAAAACGAGGAATTAAAATCCTACTATGTAAGTTTTTTGCAGAGTAATATGGAGATCTCCAAAACCTATCAGCGCCGACTTCTTGAGGGTATGCGTGTGGCATTTAGCGGCGTTAAGGGTGCCTTTGCCGAGGTTGCGGCTAAAAAGGTTTTCCCTGACGCCGCCACCGCGCCTTTCGGTGATTTTAAGGCGGCTTACAATTCCGTTGTGGACGGAGCTTGTGACTGTGCGATTTTGCCTATTGAAAACAGCTACAACGGAGATGTGGGTAAGGTCTTGGATTTAGCTTTCTTCGGTCCCTTGCACATTAACGGAATTTATGATATTGAAGTGGTGCAAAACCTAATTGCAAATGAGGGCGCTGATTTAAACAGTATTAAAGAGGTTATTTCCCACCCGCAGGCTTTAGGTCAGTGTGCAGAGTTTATTAAGAAAAGAAATTTAAGCTCCGTTGAGGCAATTAACACCGCCGTTGCGGTAAAACAGGTGGCAGAGTCTGGCAGAACCGATATTGCCGCTATTGGCAGTGAGGAGGCCGCTAAGGAATACGGCCTTAAAATAATCAAGTCTCATATAAATGAAAGCAACAGTAATACTACCCGTTTTGCAGTATTCTCAAGAACTGCCAAGCAACCCTCAAACGATGATAAGCATTTTATTATGCTTTTCACCGTTAATAACGAGGCGGGTGCTTTGGGTAAAGCAATTTCCATTATCGGGAACAATGGCTTTAATCTTAAGGCTCTTAAAAGTCGACCAACTAAAGAGCTGGTTTGGAACTATTATTTCTACGCCGAGGGCGAGGGTAATATTAACAGTGAAAAGGGAGCAAAAATGCTTAAAGAGCTAAGCAAAAAATGTAGCGAATTAAAGGTGCTTGGCAGCTTCGAAAAGGAGATAATACTTAAATGATTATTCCCGTAAAGACAAGTACAGGTGAATATAATATCTATCTTGAACGCGGTTTTTTGCAAAAGTCTGGTATAGTGTTGAACCTTAACCGCAGGGTACTTATTGTTACTGACAGTGGTGTGCCTGAGGCTTATGCCAAAGCAGTGGCTAGTCAATGCAAATTACCATTTATTGTGACTATCCCTCAAGGCGAGCAGTCCAAGCATTTTGATAATTACAAAATGCTACTTGCTAAAATGGTGGAGCTGGACTTTACCCGTACCGACTGTGTGATAGCGGTAGGCGGTGGGGTTGTGGGCGACCTTGCAGGCTTTGTTGCCGCTACCTTTATGAGGGGTGTAGATTTTTATAATATCCCCACAACTGTGCTTTCTCAAGTTGATTCCTCAATCGGGGGCAAGGTTGCCATTGATTTTGAGGGGTACAAAAATATCGTTGGCGCATTCTATCCACCAAAGGCAGTAATTATTGACCCCGACACCCTTAAAACACTGGATGAAAGACAAATTTCTAATGGACTTAGTGAGTCAATAAAAATGGCGCTTACAAGCGACAGTGAGCTTTTCAGAATTTTCGAAAGTGATAGCTTGGATATGGATTTGATAATCGAAAAATCCCTAAAAATCAAGAAATTTGTGGTGGAAGAGGATGAAAAGGAGCAAGGACTTCGAAGAATTCTTAATTTCGGTCACACCTTGGCACACGCCATTGAAAGCCAAAGTAATATGACCGATATTTACCACGGCGAGGCGGTGGCTTTGGGTATGCTACCGATGTGTTCCAAAGCGGTCAGGGAAAGGCTTTTGCCCGTACTTGAAAAGCTCAATTTACCCACAACTTTTAAATTGGATATGAAAGCGGTGGCAACGGCTATTTGCCACGACAAAAAGGCTGACGGCGACTACATAACAGTAGTTTTTGTGCCGGAGGTTGGAAAATGGGAAATGAAAAAACTTCCCATAGCCGAACTGATAGGAGGCGTAGTAAAGTGAAAAATACCATAGGAAACAGCGTGTCTGTCACCCTTTTCGGCGAAAGCCACTCAGAAGGCATAGGCGTAGTAATTGACGGCTTGGCACCCGGAATTAGGGTTGACTGTCAGTTTATTGCAGAACAGTTGGAGCTTCGCCGTCCTAAGTCGCAAATTTCCACACCCAGAGTAGAAAAGGATAATTTTCGGATTTTAAGCGGTGTTTATGAGGGTAAAACTACGGGTACGCCTATTTGCATTGTAATTCCAAATGAGGACATAAAATCCGAGGATTACGGGGAAATTCGTTTTAAAATGCGCCCCTCCCACGCTGATTTTACGGCAAACGAAAAATACCACGGCTTTGAGGATTTTCGTGGCGGCGGTCATTTCAGCGGCAGAATTACGGCAGCTTTAGTGGCGGCAGGTGCTATTGCTATTGATGCTTTAAAAAATAAAGGTATTTTAATTGAAAGCAGAATTGTACGACTCGGCGGAGTAGATAACCCTGAGAATATTGAAGAAATTATATTAGATGCAAAAACCAAAGGCGACAGTGTGGGCGGTGTTATTGAAACCGTAGTTACAGGGCTTCCCACAGGTGTCGGCGAGCCTTGGTTTGACAGTATGGAAAGTATGCTTTCCCACGCGGTTTTTTCTATCCCCGCAGTAAAGGGAATAGAGTTTGGCGCCGGCTTTTCGGTTGCCGATATGCTTGGCAGTGAGGCGAATGACCCTTTTAGAGTTGTAGACGGTAAAATCGTTACCGAAACTAATAATAACGGCGGAATAAACGGTGGAATTACTAACGGTATGCCGGTTGTTTTCAGTACTGCTATAAAGCCTACTCCCACAATCTTCAAGGAGCAAAACACGGTGGATATAAGGGATAATTCCAATACTACTTTAATGGCTTCGGGCAGGCACGACCCTTGTATTGTGCCGAGAGTAGGTGTAGTGCTTGACAGTGTAACTGCATTAGTGCTTTGCGATTTACTGTCGGCACGCTTTGGCACAGACTGGATGGCGAATTAATGGAATATGGTTTAGTCGGTGAAAAACTGCGACACAGCTTTTCAAAAATAATTCATAATAAGCTTTATAGCGCCCCTTACGAGCTTAAAGAAATTCCGCAAAATGAAGTAAAGGAATTTATGCTAAAAAGGGATTTTAAGGGGATTAATGTGACCATCCCCTACAAGGAAACGGTTATTCCTTTTTTGGACGTAATAAGCGATAATGCGAAGCAAATAGGCGCGGTTAATACAGTTGTTAACAAAGGCGGTAAGCTTTACGGCTATAATACTGACTTTTTGGGACTAAAGGAGCTTATAACGCACAACAATATTGAAATAAAGGGTAAAAAGGTTCTGATTTTAGGTAGTGGCGGAACATCAAAAACTGCCAAAGCAGTAGCAGAATGTTTAGATGCCAAGCAAATTTTCTGTCTTTCGCGCAAGGGCGGTAAGGGGCTTATTACCTATAACGAAGCTTTAAAAAATCACAGGGATGCTGAAATTATAATTAATACAACCCCTTGCGGAATGTATCCGAATATTGGGGAAAGCGCTATTGACATTTCAAATTTTCCACAGCTTGAGGGTGTGGTGGATGTTGTTTACAACCCACTTTCCTCAGCGCTTGTGGTAGAGGCCAGAAACAAAAAAATCAAGGCGATTGGCGGACTTTATATGTTGGTTTCCCAAGCCGTTTTTGCCGCAGAGTTTTTTTTAGACACTGTGTTTGATAGGAAAAAAATTGATGAAATTTATAAAACTATTGAAAATGAAAAGAAAAATATTGTACTAATCGGTATGCCAGGGGTGGGGAAAACCACTATCGGCAAGGAGTTAGCAAAAGCCTTAGATAAGGAATTTGTGGATACTGACGACGAAATAGTTAAAAAAGAGGCAATTTTAATACCTGAAATTTTTGCGACTAAGGGTGAAGGGTATTTCCGCCAGTTGGAGTCTGAGGTAATTAAAGAAATTTCTGCAAAACAGGGTCTTGTTATTGCTACCGGCGGCGGAGCGATTTTAAATTCTTTAAATATTGATTTATTAAAGGAAAACGGCACAGTTTACTTTTTGGACAGAAATGTGGAGGATATTGTCGCCACATCTGACCGTCCCCTTTCTTCAAACAGAGAGGATTTGCTTAAAAGATACGAGGAGCGTTATCCCATCTATCTTTCCTCGGCTGATTTTAAGGTTAACTGCACAAGTGATGTGCAAAAGAATATAAAAGAGGTAATTTTACTTGAAAATTCTAATTATTAATGGTCCAAATATTAATATGTTGGGAATTCGCGAGCCGGATATTTATGGCAGTGAAAATTACAAAACTCTTTGCGAAAGTGTGGAAAACCACGCTAAGGAGTTAGGTGTTGAGGTTTCGCTTTTTCAGTCTAACCACGAGGGTGCTTTGGTGGACGAAATTCAAAGAGCGTACGGTGTTTTTGACGGTATTGTTATTAATCCCGCCGCCTACACCCATACAAGCATTGCCCTGCTTGACGCTTTAAAGGCGGTAGGCATACCCACAGTTGAGGTGCATATTTCCGCAGTGGAAAAACGTGAGGAGTTCAGACAAATAAGTTATGTCCGTCAGGCAGCGATTAAAACTATTACAGGAAAAGGCATTAATGGTTATTTAAAAGCAATAGATTTTTTGGTGAATTATAAATGATAGTAACAATAAGTAAAAGCACCGCTTTTGGAGAAATTGCGGCTCCTCCATCTAAAAGTACGGCACACAGATATTTAATCTGCGGAGCGCTGTCAAAGGAAAGTGAAATCAGCAATATTGATTTTTCCGAGGATATTAAGGCGACTATCAGTTGTCTTGAGAATTTAGGTGCCAAGGTAGAAATTGAGGGCGATACCGTTAAAATAGGCGGGCTAATAAATAATAAAATTAAGAGTAATAAGCTTTTTTGTAACGAAAGCGGCAGTACCCTTAGATTTTTAATTCCCATTTGTATGCTAAAGGAGGAAAAAATTACCCTTAACGGCACAAAACGTCTTTTTGAGCGTTCTCTTAGTGTTTACGAGGATATGTGCGCTACTCAGGGAATTGAGTTCTCAAAAGCTGATACCTCGGTTACAGTGAAAGGTAAAATGACAAGCGGCAGATATATTGTAAGGGGCGACATTTCTAGTCAGTTTATTAGCGGATTAATGCTCAGTCTTCCTCTTTTGGAGGGTGAAAGCATTATTGATATTACAGGTAAGAGCGAAAGCAGCTCTTATTTGGCGTTGACCCTTAAATCCCTTGCAGATTTTGGCGTTCGCATTAGCCGAATAGACGAAAACACAATGTATGTTAAGGGAGAGCAAGCCTTTAAAAACCGCCAGTTGACGGTAGAGGGCGATTACTCTAACTCTGCATTTTTTGAGGCATTTAATTTGATTGGCGGTAATGTTGCTGTTAGTGGGCTTAATGAAAACAGCGTTCAAGGCGATAAGGTTTATAAGGAGCTTTATCCGTTGCTTCAAAAGGGAAGTCCAGAGATTGACATTTCCGACTGCCCCGATTTAGGTCCTGTTTTAATGGCATTGGCGGCGGCTTTGAAAGGCGCTACCTTTACAGGCACTGCAAGACTTAAAATCAAGGAAAGCGACCGTGGAATGGCTATGGCAGAGGAGCTTGCAAAGTTCGGTTGCAAGGTTGATGTGGAGGAAAACCGAATTAAGGTTTACCCTTGCAAGCTAGTAACTCCGATTTTGCCTTTATCCTCCCATAATGACCATAGAATTGTAATGGCGGTAGCGGTACTTTGCAGTATTACGGGTGGCACTATTTATGGTGCCGAGGCGGTTTCAAAAAGCCTGCCTGACTTTTTTGAACGCCTTAAAAAAATAGGCGTTAAGGTGGAGACTAGATAATGAAGCTTATTAAGGATATAAATTTTTTGATTGTCGGATTAGGACTTTTGGGCGGCAGCTATGCCAAAGGTCTTAAAAACATCGGCTTTAAGGTGGATGCCATTACCAAATGTCAAGAGGATATTGATTTTGCGGTGGCAAACAAGATTATTGACCGTGGCACCACCAAAATTGACTCCGAAATTATAGGGAATGCCGATGTTGTGGTTTTTGCTCTTTACCCCCATATATTTATCGACTGGGTAAGGGAAAATCAGCAATATTTTAAAAGCGGGGCTATTATTACAGATGTTACGGGTGTTAAGGGTGAAATAGTGGATACTGTTCAGTCCATTCTTCGTAACGATGTTGAGTTTATCTCCGCCCACCCAATGGCGGGTAAAGAAGTGAGCGGTGTAAAAAATGCAGACCCTTCGATTTTCAAGGGCGCCAATTACATTGTGGTTCCTACCGAAAAAAACAGTGAGGGTGCTATTGAACTTTGCAAAAACCTTGGCAAAATGTTAGGCTTTAGAAGGGTTTCTACACTAAGTGTCGTCGAGCACGACAAAATGATTGCCTTTCTTTCCCAGTTAACCCACTGCATTGCGGTAAGCCTTATGTGTTGCGCAGATACCGAGGGTATGGAAAAATATACAGGTGACTCTTTTAGAGATTTAACCCGAATTGCCCGCATTAATGACGAAATGTGGAGCGAGCTGTTTTTAAGTAACAAGGCAGATTTACTGTCGCAAATGGAAAAATTTAAGGCCACGTTTGATGAGCTTTACGAAAAAATAAAATCCTCAGACCGCGAGGGTATGAGGGAAATGATGCGTTGTTCAACCGAGAGGCGAGGCCTCTTTGATAAGGAGTAATTTTCAAATGAGTATGAATTTTTTAAGAAAGCTTCCAATACCAAAGGACATTAAGGAGCTTTATCCGATTGACAAAAAAAGTGCCATTATTAAGGCACAGCGTCAGGAGGAAATAAGAAAAATATTTTCGGGTGAGAGTGACAAGTTTATTCTGATAATCGGACCTTGCTCGGCAGACAATAAGGAAGCGGTGCTTGACTACATCAGCAGATTAAGATTGGTTCAGGACGAGGTAAAGGACAAGATTTTTATAATTCCGAGAATTTACACCAACAAGCCCCGTACCACCGGTGACGGCTACAAGGGTATGCTTCATCAACCTAATCCCGCCCAAAATCCCGATATGCTAAAGGGTATTGTTTCTATCCGCGATTTGCATTTGTCTGCCCTTAAGGATTACGGCTTTATTTGTGCAGACGAAATGCTTTATCCCGAAAACTACCGCTATCTGTCCGATTTGTTGGCTTATGTTGCTATAGGTGCGCGCTCGGTGGAGGACCAGCAGCACCGCTTGGTTTCAAGCGGAATAGAGGCTCCTGTCGGAATGAAAAACCCTACCAGCGGTGACCTTTCCATAATGATGAATTCTATTACTGCGGCTCAGCATTCCCATACCTTTATTTACAGAGGTTGGGAGGTTAAAAGTGAGGGCAACCCTTATGCGCACGCCATTATGAGGGGTTATGTCGATTTTGCCGGCAAGACTGTTTCCAACTACCATTACGAGGATTTGGTTAAGCTTAATAGCCTTTACGTCGAGGCAAATCTTAAAAATCCCTCGGCAATAATTGACACCAATCACGCAAACTCGGGTAAGCAGTATTTAGAGCAGATTAGAATTGCAAAGGATGTAATTTACAGCCGAAATCATAATGACGATATAAAATGTTTAGTTAAAGGTCTTATGATTGAGAGCTATATAGAGGACGGCGCTCAGAAAATCGGCGAGCATATATATGGTAAATCCATTACCGACCCTTGCCTTGGTTGGGAAAAATCCAAGAAATTAATTTTTAAAATTGCCGATACATTAAAGTGATTTTAATTGACATAAAGTAAAATATATAATAAACTTAAATTACAAGAGGGATGGTTGTGACATGAAAAGAATTATTTCATTAGGTTTGAGTTTAATGCTAATTTTTTCGTTGGTGGGTTGTAAGGATGTTTTGACCGTTGAGGAGTCGTTTTTTTCTGAAACTGTATTTTCTGAGGGTCAAACCGTAATTGTTACCGAACAAGCATCTAAAAAAGACGGAAACCCGACCTCCGATACAGTCACAACTAAAACACAAAATGTCGTAACCTCCTCTCAAAGTGATACAGTCGCTACAAACGGAAATAACAATAATATTTCAGTGCAGTTACCTAGTGGTAACGGCGAAGGGTTGAAACCAATCACAAATCTTGATATCGACAAGATTATTGAGGATTTTAACAAGCAAGAGGGTCTTGAATATAAAGAACTGTCTAATGCGAAAAACACCGATACTGTTAGTATGGAAAACCTTTATCTTTTACACGACAAGCCAATGAGCGGTGAATTCGCAGAGCTTGATGCGAGGCTCTTAGATGCACTTAATAATAACAATACCGAATATTTGGAATTGGGTACTATCGGATTTACAAAGGCAACTGAATATGCCAAAGCGTTTTATTTAAGGCGTTATTATGAAGTTAGCGTCTATTGTGGCGATGAAACCCAAAATGAGTTATCCAAATATTTCATTCATATTCCTGAAACCATTAATAATAAAAAAGAATTACCGAAAAAAGGATATTATAAAAACATACAAAAGGTCATTAGAACTTTAGATATTGAAAAGGGTATGCTTCAAAAGGACGCCATTGCAAAATTTAATGAGTATATTTGCAATCAGGTTGAGTATGATTACGAGGGCAAAAATGTAAGCCTTGATGGTTTTTTTGAGGGCAAAGCAATTTGCAACGCTTATGCACAGGTTTTTGAAATTCTTTGTAGAACGGTCGGAATTAACTGTGAGTTTATAGGAGGCACCGCTAGAACCTCCCAAGGATTACAGGAGGAACATGCTTGGAATAAAATCACCTTTTCCGATGGGACGGTTTACTATTTTGATACCTGCTGGAATGACGCTTATATCACGATTAATACCAACAATTACCAAAGAATTGAAAGGTATATGTTTGTTACCGCTTTTGGAGATAGACACCCGAGTGAAACCAAAATTGTAGGATATACTGAATTTAACAGAAAATAAAAAAAGCAACCGAAAGGTTGCTTTTTGCTTATATAGGACTATCAATTTTGCCGTTCATAAAGTCGAGAACTTGTTGCTTATGAGCGGCATCCTCAATTATGGCGGGCTGATAGTTATTAATGCTCCTTGTGTAAACATAACAAGGAATTATGTTAGATGCTTTGTTTTGTACGGTCAGACCATCTGGATTAACTGTAAGGGTATACTGATAAATAATGGTTCTGTTTTCGGGTCTAAAAGCGCCGCCGTAACAGAAATTTCCCACAGAATAAACTATTTCGACACCGTTGTAAATCTCTCTTGGTTGCAAAACATGTGGATGACCTCCAACTACTAAATCGGCTCCGTTATCCACAAATTTGCGGGCAGCGTTAACCTTTTCCTCCTCGGGGGTGTGGAGTTTTTCTGTTCCGCCGTGGAAGAATACCACCTGAAAGTCACTGTCGGCTTTTGCTGTTTCCAGTCGCCTCAATGTGTTAGTTACATTATATTCGCCCCAAAGACCGGTGCAAATAACTGCAATTTTAAAGCCGTTTTTTTCTAATTCTATAATATTATTGTCAGTGCCGTACTTAAGACCTGCATTAGACACAGCATCAACTGTGTCTTTGTAGCCCTCATAACCGTAGTCCATAATATGGTTGTTGGTAAGAAGAACTGCTTCCACGCTACCCTTAGTAAGCACATTAAGATTGGCGGTTTTGGATTTAAACCAAAAGGCGGGGGAGTAGTTTTTTTCTACAGGTGTAAGCTGCTTGTCGGACATCACATTTTCCAGATTAGCAATAGTGAAATCGTCAGCCGACAGAATATGGTTTACTTTGCTTAAAAAGTATTCGGGTGGATTTTTTGAGAAAAACTCCTCAAATCTGCCATCAGGCTTAATATCCCTTTGATTGGCTAAAATCATATCGCCTAAAAAGGTCATTGTTATGTTGAAGTTTTGGGGCACAGGCTCAGGTTCTGCCTCTGGAATGGGGGATGGCAGAGAATTTTTTTCGTAAATAGACTCGGTAACAGTGGATGTTACCGAGTCTATTGAAGAATTATCCGAAAGGGGCGGCATTTGTCTGCAACCCGCTATACCCATAGTTAATATAAGTAATAGGGTAAATATTCTTTTCATAATCATTTTGATTCTATTTTTGTTTTTCCGCCCATATACGGTCTTAAGGCTTCCGGAATTAGGACACTGTACTTTTCACCGTCAAAACGCAGATTGTTTTCAAGAAAAGCAATAAGCATTCTGGGGGGAGCTACTACTGTGTTATTAAGGGTATGGGCTAAGTACTTTTTACCGTCAGTGCCCTTAACCTTAATGCCAAGACGGCGGGCTTGCGCGTCACCAAGGTTGGAGCAGGAGCAAACCTCGAAATACTTTTGTTGTTTGGGAGACCACGCCTCAACATCATAGGATTTAACCTTTAGGTCGGCAAGGTCGCCTGTGCAACATTCAAGAGTTCTTACGGGGATATCAAGACTACGGAACAATTCTACGGAGTAGCTCCACATTTTGTGGAACCAGTCCATACTTTCCTCCGGCTTACAAATAACAATCATTTCCTGCTTTTCAAACTGGTGAATTCTGTAAATTCCACGCTCCTCAATACCGTGAGCTCCCTTTTCTTTACGGAAGCAAGGAGAGTAGCTTGTAAGTGTAAGAGGAAGCTTTTGCTCGTCGGTTATGGTATCAATAAATTTGCCAATCATAGAGTGTTCGCTTGTACCTATAAGATACAAATCCTCACCCTCAATTTTGTACATCATCGCATCCATTTCTTCGAAGCTCATAACACCGGTTACAACATTGCTTCTAATCATAAATGGAGGGATACAGTAGGTAAAGCCCTTGTCAATCATAAAATCGCGGGCATAAGCGGTAACTGCCGAATGAAGTCGTGCAATATCGCCCATTAAATAGTAAAAGCCTTCGCCTGCAACCTTGCCGGCAGACTCCTTGTCAATACCCTCAAACAAAGCCATAATGTCGGTATGGTATGGAATTTCAAAATCGACTACGGTTTTTTCGCCAAACTGCTCTACCTCAACATTTTCGCTGTCATCACGACCTACTGGAACACTGTCGTCCACAATGTTTGGGATTTTCATTTGAATTTCTAAAACCTTTTTACTAAGCTCTGCCTCTTTTGCCTCTAGGGCTTTTAGTTCCTCGGCCTGCTCGTTAACAAGGCGTTTCATATCCTCTGCCTCGTCACGCTTGCCTTGAGACATTAGCACACCAATTTGCTTACTAATTTTGTTACGGTTAGCGCGGAGGTCATTGGCGCGTGTGTTGGCAGAACATTTTTCGTTATAAAGGGCTATAACCTCGTCAACAAGAGGTAATTTGGAGTCCTTAAATTTGCGTTTAATGTTTTCTTTGACAATTTCGGGATTGTCGCAAATAAATTTAATATCTAGCATTTTATACTCTCCTCAAAGGAAATTTTACATTCATTTCAGTATATCATAGGGGAAAGGGTTTGTCAAATTCTAAAGAACGATTTTATAAAAATGAAAGATCTCAAATTAAACAATATCAATAACCTCAACAATACCGCTTTTGTGGTATAAAGAGGGGGTTATTCGCAAGGTATAACCTCTGCCTGGATCGGCAGTCCACTCTACCGAGTGATGTCTTGGTACTGCAGTAGCACCAAGCAACATCATAATAGCGCCGCCGTGCATAATTACTGCACTTTCACTTTTTCCTTTTTCTATCATATCCAGAACAATCTGCCTTAGCCCTACACAAAGTCTTTTGATAAATTCGGTGTTATCCTCACCGTTTGGAGGTGCGGCTTTGCCCGAAACCCAGTCGAGGAAGTGGGGGTTGCTTTCAAGCTCATTTGCGGTTTTGCCTTCAAAATCACCGAAATCATATTCTTTTAAATTTTCTACTTGGCAAACCCCGTTGTCGGGGAAAAGCACCGCCGCAGTTTGACGGCAACGAAGCATTGGACTGGAATAAAGACAGTCAATCTTTGGGTAGTCCATATTTTCCTTTAAAAGTCTAAGTTCATTTAATCCCTCGGGGGATAGAGGCGCATCGGTTTTAGAACCAATGTATTGTCCTAAGACATTAGCGTCGGTAGAGCCATGACGGATTAGGTGAATTTTAAGCGTTCTCATTCTATACACTCCAAAATTTCTGTGATAATACTGTTGGATACAAGAAAACCTTTTACGGTTAGGGTAATTAGGTTTTCTTTTAAGGTTAAAAGACCGTTTTCCTCTAACGATTTGCATTTATTCAATAATTGGGGGTTAGGTGCAATTTCCACGCCCTTATTAAGACGTAACCCCAACATTATCCTTTCATCCTCGCTTCCGCCATCACCGTCCGGCAGAGGGGAAGCACCCGTTATGAATTCGGTTAAATTTTCACTGTAATAAAACCGCTTGCCACCAATAAAAGAATGGGCGGCGGGGCCAAGTCCCAAATAATCCTTTAGTTCCCAGTACTTTAAATTATGTCGACTTTCCTTATTAGCCTTTGCAAAATTTGAAATTTCATAATGCTCGTATCCCATATTTTTAAGATACTCGCACATTTGCAAGTATTGCTCGGCGACTTTGTCCTCGTCAGGCAAATTAAGGGTATTGTAAATACTGCCAAAAACCGTATTTTCCTCAATTTTTAAAATGTAAGCCGAAATATGCTCCGGCTTTAAATCGGTTATAAATTCAAGGCTTTTTTTAAGGGTTGCTTCATTTGAATGGGGAAGCCCCAGCATAATATCAAGAGAAATATTTTTAAAGCCAAGCTTACGGGCGGCTTTTACTGTATCAACTGTCTGTTTTGCGGTGTGGCGTCTGCCTAAAATTTCAAGCTCGTTATCGTCACCGCTTTGTGCCCCTATGGAAAGTCTATTAACACCCGATTTAAGTGCATATTCTAAAACCTCTTGGGAATTATCTGCGGGATTCATTTCCATTGTAATTTCCGCATTTTCTAAAAGGGTGAAGTTGTTTCTTACCTCTTTCATAATTTCGGGCAAATATTTAGCCATTAATGACGGCGTACCGCCGCCAAAGTAAACAGTATCAATGGGGCGACTAAGCCTGCCGCCCCATTGTTTAATTTCTCTGATTAGTGTTTTTGAATAATCCCTTTTAATAATGTCATTTACCGGCACCGAATAAAAGTCGCAGTAATTGCACTTTTTAAGGCAAAAGGGAATGTGAATGTAAAGTCCCAGTGAATTAATCAAGGATAATACCGGTGCAACTGCCTGGTACACAAGCTGCGTTTGCCTCGTCGGTATCAATATGCATAGCAAGTGCATAGCTGTCACTGACACGTGCTACTACATCGCCGAAAATAAGGCTTCTGCCCTCTGTCGGGATTTTAACCGATACAATCTGCTTGTCCTTAATGCCGTACTTTTCACCGTCTGCAATGGTCATATGAATATGACGCTTAGCGGCGATAACACCCTCGGCGATTTCAACTTCGCCTGCGGGTCCTATGATTTTACAAGCACCTGAACCCTTTATGTCACCAGACTCTCTGATAGGTGCTACAACGCCGATAGAACGGGCATCAGTAAGGGATAATTCAACCTGTGTGTCGGGACGCACAGGACCTAAGATTGAGGCCTTTATAGAGCCTTTGGCACCTACAATGGTAACCTTTTCCTCACAAGCAAACTGTCCGGGCTGAGAAAGGTCTTTTTTGTTTGTTAATTCATAGCCTGCGCCGAATAAAGTTTCAAGGTCAGCCTTGGAAACATGAACGTGGCGGGCAGAAATTTCTACTAAAACTGTCTTTTCCATTCTAATTACTCCTTTTTATATCTTTGAATATATTTTAACATATATTTACAGCTTTTCAAGGGTTATTTCAAAAATTTATTATACCCTTCTCCATACTGCACACAACGGGAAACTCGGCTGAGTGTTGCCGAGGAAATATCGCAAAGCGCGGTTACCTGTGTGTAAGTTTTGCCTTGAAGTAAAAGTTCGGCGGCATAAATACGGTCTGCCATTTGCTCAATTTCCCTTTCGGTGCACATATCACTGAAAAGCTTTTTGCAATCCTCAGGATTGTTGATAGATGCAATAAGTCTGAAAAGCTTGGCGGTCAACTGATTTTTATCCATATTAATCCACCAGCTCTATATCCTTTTTGAGGAAACTTTTGGTTTTGGGAGATTTCGGGTTTAAAAATACCTCATCTGGGGTACCTATTTCCTCGATAACGCCGTCTGCCATAAAAATAACTTTATCTGAAATGTTACGGGCAAACTCCATTTCGTGGGTCACCACAATCATTGTACTGTCGCCGCTTTTAAGGTCTTTGATAACCTTTAAAACCTCACCTGTGAGTTCGGGATCCAAAGCGCTTGTTGGCTCGTCAAAGCAGAGTATATCAGGGTTAAGCGCCAGTGCTCTTGCAATGGCCACACGTTGCTGTTGACCTCCTGAAAGCTCGCAAGGATAGTTTTCAACCTTGTCGCTAAGACCCACCCTTTCAATAAGAGAAAGGGCAAGCTTCTTAATTTTCTCCTCGCTGCCACGCTTTAAAAGAGTAGGAGCAAGGGTAATGTTTTGCAGTACATTATATTGCGGAAACAAATTAAAGGACTGAAAAACAAGTCCAAAATGGAGTCGGTTGTCACGAATTTCGGTTTCACTTAAGTTCTTATGGGAAGCGCTGTCAAAAATAATTTTTCCGTCAACCGAAATTGTACCCTCGTCGGCAAATTCCAAAAAGTTAAGGCAACGAAGCAATGTGGTTTTACCGCTTCCCGAGGAACCGATTATTGATAAAACCTCGCCTTTTTCGAGGGAAAAGGAAAGTCCTTTTAGAACCTCGGTCTTGCCGAAGCTTTTTTTTATATTTTTAACCTCTAAAACAGACATATCTTTCCCTCCTTAAGATTTAAAATAGCTGAGCTTCTTTTCAATGAAGCCAAAAAGCAGGGTTAAAAGACCGCTGAATAATAGGAAGAACACTCCTGTATAGAAAAGCGGCCAAATAAGACCCTTGCCTGCGAAACGCTCGGCGCACATTAGAATTTCACCAACAGCAATTACTCTGGCAAGAGAAGTATCCTTAACCAGTGTTATAATTTCATTGGACATTGGCGGCACAATACGCTTTATAACCTGTAAAAGCACGATTTTAAAGAAAATCTGAATTTTGGTAAGTCCCAAAACCTGTCCCGCCTCATACTGTCCTTTTTGTATGCTTTGGATTCCTCCGCGAAAAATTTCAGAAAAATAGCAAGCGTAATTAATAACAAAGGCGACAAGGGCAGCGAGCATTCGGTTTCTCATAGGAATACCGAAAACCAGTCCCGGAACGTAGAAAACCACAAATAGTTGGAGCATAAGGGGAGTACCTCTTATAATCCATACAAAGGTTTTAACCAAGTAGCTTAGTGGCTTGAATTTAGACATCGAGCCAAAGCATATTAAAAGCCCCAAAGGAATAGAAAAAAGCAGGGTTTCGAAAAACAACCTGCAATTTTCCGCAAATCCCCCCAAAAGGCTTATTGTAACCTGTTGAAAAGACATTATATTAACCTCTTAAACTGTATTATTTTTCTTTAACAATCTTAACCTGCTTGTTTTCCATATAAGGAATGGAAATGCTCATGTTTTCGAGTCGCTCTGCATCAATAGTCATACCGTTCCAGATACAGTCAATATTTTTAGCTGCAAGCTCGGTTTCCTTTGCGTTCCAGCTAATCTCTTGGAATTTAGCCTTAATACCAAGCTTTGCGCAAACAGCCTTAGCAAACTCGGTTTCAAAGCCAACAAGCTCATCATCGTCGTTAAAGTAGTTCATAGGTGCAAAATAGGTGATACCTATAATAAGCTCGCCCTTATCCATTATGTATTTATAATCGGAGTCGGTTTCGGATTCTTTGAAAGCTTCGGTTTCTTTGTCGCCCAAAAGAATACCGTCCAGCTTATAGGTCTTGGCAATTTTAGCAAGCTCACCGGAAGCCTTAAGGTCGCGGATAACCTCATTAACCTTGGCGGTCATATCGGAGCCTTTTCTAAAGGCGATACCGTATTCCTCTTTGGAATAGCCGTCACCCTCAACTACGAGATTTTCATAGTCAGTGCCTTTACCGATAGAGCCGATAGACATTACATAGTCAATAACTGCGGCATCAGCAGTGCCGGCGTTTACTTCCATAATGGCCTTTGCCTGTGTGTCAACTGCAGTGTATTCATAGTCGTTGAAGTCGGCCTCTTTTTGAGCGGCGGTTTCACCGGCAGAGCCTTTTTCTGCTACAACTATTTTAGCGGTGCCACCGCAAGCTGCAACACTGAAAAGTAAGCAAAGTGTCATAATAAGTGCTAAGATTTTTTTCATTTGGATTCTCTCCTTAAATAAGTTTATGATAGTATTATACTTTATCAAGATAAAGTTGTAAAGTGATAATTTGCAAAATTCACCATTTTCGGCGATTTACACAAAAACATTTGCCGTGCTTTGGTAATGAAATAGCACAATCTTGACAAAAAACGGAAATACTGTATAATAAACTCATTAAATTAAGTTGAATTTTTTAGAGAATTTTGTTTAGGAAGTGACCTAAAGTGAATGAAAAAATATTGTATATTGTAATCCCCTGTTATAACGAGCAGGAGGT